>NZ_CAURYF010000009.1:0-52470 GCF_963529205.1 Streptococcus cristatus
ATTCGATTTCGTCGTCCCACCTCCGCACAGTTGAGTAGGGCTGTAAAAGCTGATAAAATCAGCGTAGTAGAGTCCACTCAACCACTGCGTCTTGCTAAACAATCCAAAGACAATTGAGAGGCTAGGACTTTTGTCCCAGCCTCTTTTGCTGTTCATTTAGACTTGTTTTTGTCGCTGCCTCAAATATGCTTCAACAAATCGCTCTTCTACTTGTCTTTTTTGACCAATTTCACGACTGCTTAGGTTCGTGTTGTCTTTCCCTTGAGAATAACATCTTTTAATCCTACCATTGATAGATATTCATTAAGTTTTTCAATATCTAAACTAAGCCCTTATATTTGCTATTAACTTCAAATTTTTATAAGCATCAAGATGACCATAAAATAAAGGTTCCAAAACTAATCCTATCCTAGATAATATATTTACGGAATTCTGTTATACGGTTTGATTAAAAATAGTTATTTCCCCAGAATATGGTTTTAAAATCCCTAGAATCATTTTGATAATTGTAGTTTTTCCAGCTCCATTTGGTCCAACAAAACCATATACTTTTCCCTTTTTAAAATAAAATAAGTGTTATGAATAACGTCAGTATCTTTAAAGCTTTTTGTTACATTAATAATTTCAACTATAGCCATCCCTACTCCTTAGCTTACAGCAAGAAATTATGCTTAATTCTTATCGTTTTTTGTAAGAAATCAGCGAACCCAATAATATTCCATTCAACAATCCTAAAGAAATACCATATTCAACTGGAGAATCTAAAAAAATTGCAAACACTATTCCAATCATCATCCCTAGTGAGGCTGCTGTTGAAATCACATCTTCATTTTCTTTCTTCATTTTCTTTACACCTCATTTCCTTTTTGTATATAAGCTGTAGTACTCTCCACCAATAGCCATTTTCATATTTAGACTTCCTTTCAGTTTTTATTTATTGTACAATAAATAAAAATCAATTACTTTTTTTGTTGGGAAAATGGGAAAATTATGAAATCAAAACTTGGCATCACACTCAGAAAAGTTCGTAAAGGAAAACAGATCAGTTTATCTTCCGTTGCTGACGAGCATCTTTCTAAATCTCAAATATCTCGATTCGAACGTGGAGAATCAGAAATATCTTGTATTAGGCTTATCAATATTTTAGACAAGTTGCACGTTACCCTAGATGAATTTCTTATTTTACATGATAAAGACTACTCCAATACAGAATCATTCGTCAATTTAGTTCAATATATTCGTAAACAATACATATTACAAAATATCAATAATATAAAATGTCTACTTTCTGACTCCTCAAATTACACCTTAAATTCCTTTAAAAAAACCATGGTAAAATTCATTCTACACACAATGGATTCGAGGATCAGTCCATCAGATGAAGAATTACTTCAATTTAAAATGTTCTCGTTGAGTTAATTTATTACTGACGTATCTATTTTTTGTCTACGCAGTCGACATCAAAACAGACGTTCACATCAATATACTTTTTTGACCAATTTCACCACTGCCTCCGTCCGAGCGGTATGGGGAAACATATCAACCGACTGGATGTAGTGGACATCGTATACCTGACATAGCTTGACCAAATCGCGCGCCAAGGTTGAGACATTGCAGGAAACGTAGACCATCTTCTCAGGTGCATAGCGGACAATCGTCTCCAGCAGCTTATCATCCAGACCTGTTCGCGGCGGATCGACAATCAAGGCATCCGCCCGATAACCTTCAGCGTACCAGCGAGGAATAATCTCCTCTGCCGTTCCAGCCTCGTAGAGCGTATTGTCAAAACCCATCCGTTTCGCATTGCGCTTAGCGTCTTCAATGGCCTCAGGGATGATGTCCATGCCTCGCAGAGACTTGACCCTTTTAGCAAAGGCAAAGCCGATGGTCCCCACTCCGCAATAGGCGTCAATCAAATGGTCTTCTTTCGTCACATCCAAAGCCTTGACTGCCTCCCCATAAAGCACCTCTGTCTGCTCAGGATTGAGCTGATAAAAAGCCCGAGGGGACAGGGAGAACTCATAGTCCAGCACTCCTTCTTGGATGGCTTCCTCGCCCCAGATAATCTCTGTCTTATCCCCATAAATCTCGCTGGACTTGCTGGTATGATAATTGACCGCCACTGTCTCTAGCTCTGGAAATTCAGCCACTAGGTCTTGAACGACTGGAGAAAAGTCTAGCTTGCGCCCTGTCACAAAAATCATCTGCACCTGACCCGTCTTTCTGGATCTACGAATCATGACGGTACGTACTCCAGCAGTCTTCCTCTCATCATAGATGGGTAGCCTATACTTACCTAAAAGCCGAGCCACCTTATTTATGATCTGTTGCGTTACCTTGTCCTGAACCAGACAGTTTTTCAGCGAGACCAGATAGTGGGAATTCTGGGCATAGAGTCCCGCCTTGACCTCATCCTTAAACTTGCGAGTCTGAAACTGCAACTTGGCCCGATAATAGAGCGGCTCCTGCATACCAATGGTTGGACGAATCTCATAGTTTTCATAACCATCTGGCGCAAATTTTTTCAAAGCCTGACGCAGCAAATCTTCTTTAAACTCCAACTGCTTGTCATAGTGGAGGTGCATGATTTGACAGCCCCCACAGCTATCATAAATCTCACAAGGCGCTTCCACCCGAAATTTCGACCGCTTGTTGATGGTCAAGAGCTTGGCTTCGATGAAATTCCGCTGCACCTTGGTCACCTGACAGTAGACTTCCTCGCCTTTCAAAGCCCCCGGCACAAAGACCAGTGTTTTCTTATAAAACCCAATTCCTTCCCCATTGATTCCCATTTTCTTGATTTTTAGGGGGATTCTTTGCTTCACTTTTACATTCATGCCTCTATTATACCACGCTAGAGTCGATTCGTTGAGAATATGTTACAATAAAAGTATGAAAGCAGAAAAAATATCTCTTCCACTCGCATATTTCCCTGAGCAAATCCGAACTTATCTAGAGGGAGCCAACTTTTACGACAGCTCCTCACATTCAAGCGCCCGTGTTTTCTATGCCGATACGGGCTATTATTTGAAAATCGACCAAAAAGGCAAGTTATCCCAAGAAGCCACACTTGCCAAATGGTTTGAGAAGCAAAAACTCGGTGTACCTGTCATTCACTACCTGTCAGCAGACCATGACTTCCTGCTGACTAGAGAAGCCGAGGGCAAGGACGCCCTAGCCTTTCTCCAACAGCCAGAAGAACTTTGCCAAACGATGGCTGCCGCGCTCAGAAAACTTCATAGCATCCAACCCCAGCATTTTCCAATCCAGCATCGCCTCCAACACTATAAAGAGCAGGCAGAGGAAAATTATCAGAAAGGTTGCTTTTATCAAAAAGCCTTGCTGCCTCAATTTCATATCCAAAGTCGTGAGGAAGCATACCAGCTTATCCAAGAACAGGGACACCTACTGACGTCAGACTCCTTGATTCACGGAGATGCCTGCTTGCCTAATTTCATTCTGAAAGACGCTTCCACCTTCTCCTGCTTTATTGACGTTGGTCTCGCTAGCCTCAGTGATCGCCACATTGACCTTTACTGGGCCATCTGGTCTCTTACTTATAATTTATCTGACCCCAAATACGCAGAGCTCTTTCTTGACTACTATGGCCGGAAGGATGTTGATACAGACAAACTGCCCTTGATTGCTGCCTTTGAAGCATTTGGCTAAAAGAAAGGATTTTACCAAAATCTCTTATGAAAATCACAAAAATCGAAAAGAAAAAAAGACTCTACCTCTTGGAGTTGGACGACAGCGAAAAGCTTTATATTACAGAAGACACTATCGTCCGCTTCATGCTGTCTAAAGGAATGGAAATCACGGAGCAGGAACTAAAAGAAATTCAAACTTACGCCCAATTTTCCTATGGAAAAAATCTAGCTCTCTACCATCTCTCCTTCAAGCAAAGGACTGCCAAGGAAATCAAGGACTACCTAACCCAGCACGACATCCAACCAGAAATCATCAGTCAGGTCTTGGACAATCTAAAAAAGGATAATTGGATTAATGATAGAAAATATGCCAATTCTTTTATCCAATCCAACCTTCTCACTGGTGACAAAGGCGCTTTTGTTCTAAAACAAAAACTCAGTCAAAAAGGGATTTCTGCCACTATCATAGAAGAAGAATTGAACCGGTTTGATTTCACTGAGCCAGCCGAGCGAGTTGCTGAGAAACTTTTAAAGAAATACCAAGGAAAACTGCCCAGCAAGGCCTTGCAAGATAAAATCCTCCAAGCTCTGATAAACAAAGGATTTTCTTATGGACAAGCCAAAACCGCCTATCAGCATTTGGAAATCGAAGAAGACCAGGAAAACCAACAAGAACTACTCTATAAAGAGCTAGACAAGCAATACCGCAAGTACTCAAAAAAGTACGAGGGCTACGACTTAAAACAGCGTCTGACTCAAGCTCTGGCCCGCAAAGGCTATGATTTTTCGGACATTGCCAGCGCTCTGAGAGAATATCTTTAAGATTTTCTATGAAAACTTAGGCATTTTTATGAAAATATGTTACAATAAAGAGGATAAACTTAAAAATTGTAGAAAGTTGGTAGGTTATGAAACTTCCCAAAGAAGGCGACTTTATTACAATTCAAAGTTATAAGCATGATGGGAATCTTCACCGTACTTGGCGAGATACCATGGTACTAAAGACAACAGAAAATGCCATTATTGGCGTTAATGACCACACACTGGTAACAGAAAGTGATGGCCGGCGCTGGGTAACACGAGAGCCTGCCATTGTCTATTTTCATAAGAAATATTGGTTTAATATCATTGCCATGATTCGTGATAATGGCACTTCATACTACTGCAACCTTGCCAGCCCCTATTATCTGGACAATGAAGCCCTTAAGTATATCGACTATGATTTAGATGTTAAGGTATTCACAGACGGAGAAAAACGGCTGCTTGATGTAGAAGAGTATGAGCGCCATAAAAGGCAAATGAACTATTCGGATGATTTGGATTTCATTCTCAAGGAAAACGTCAAGATTCTGGTTGACTGGATCAACAACGAACGCGGTCCCTTCTCCGATGCTTATGTGAAAATTTGGTACAAACGTTATGTTGAACTAAAGAATCGATAAAGTTGTCAAAGAGCGCAAGCTCTTTTTTCTTGCTTTCTTTTCCAAAAATCCTTTGTCCAGCAAGGAAGCAATTTCTTGCAATTCCTACTTATTTCTTGTATGATAGAACCATCAATGCTGCTAGTAAAGCACTAGAGGATCAATTTCTGGTCCTCCACAGCAAATTTCTAGAAAGGAGTGAGTCTCATGGCTTTTACCAATACTCGTGGTCGCTATGCCAGCTTTGGCGCTATCACTAGCCTTCCAGATGATGTGATTGACACTTTCTGGTACATCATCGACAACTTCCTTAAAGATGTCTTCCCTTTGAATAATCTGATTCGCTTCGAGTTGATCAATAACGAAGGAAAGCTGACTTTTCGTTTTTCTGAGGACCATCTCGATACACTCATCTCCTTTGATTTCACCTATAAATTTGACCCATTCTACCCTCGCATGATCTACGTTGTGGATAATAACGGCAGAGAAACAGTCATGTTAGCAGACGAATATTCCATGTTTTAAGAAAGCAAAATCCAGTTGAGACACCATCATTATGAGCGGTTCTTCAACTGGATTTTCTTATTTTTTGTAAATCATTTTGATATGAGGCGTCGATTCAAAGATAAAAGGCTCTCCTTGAGTCACAAAACCGAATTTTTCATAAAGTCCCACGACTTGCTCCTGAGCTTCAATTTCAATCATTTTTCCCGGCCATTTTTTCTCACAAAGAATCAAGATTTCCTCTACTAATCTATTCCCCAAACCCTTTCCTCTGGCTGACGGGGCTGTCACAAGACGACCAAAAACGACTTTTTCAGCTTTCTCAAACACGCGGGCATAGGCATCTACTTCCTCTTGTTTATTAACATGAAAAATGTGAACAGCTTTTAAGTCTTTTTCATCCAATTCATGATAGATTCGCTCTTGCTCGACGACAAAGGTATCGATCCGCAGTTTTAGAATCTTGTAAAACTCTAGTGTATCCAATTCTTGCAAATATTTTTTATGCCACATGCTTGTTTTCGTCCTTGCTTTATTATATAATCATTGTAAATGCAACTATCAAAGGAGTTCTTATGGATTACCGTCAGTTATTTCGTCAAATGGGTTTCATCTCCCGTCAAGCTATGATGAAAATGAATCAAGAAGCTGGCCAATACGGGCTTGATAATAATCTCTTTCTCATTCTTACTCGCATTGTCGAACACCCCGCCATCCATCAATCTCAGCTAGCAGAGCTGGTTCAGATTGACAAGACTACCCTGAGCAGGTCTCTTCGAAAGTTGGAGGAAAGGGGCTTGATTGTCAAGAAAACTAAGCAAGAGAATAAGAAATTCAAGGAGCTCTATCCACTGACTCCTGCACTAAAAGTATATGATAAGCTGATTAGCTACGAGGACAGATATATTCAGACTAGTCTGCATCAACTGACTTCATCTGAACTCTTTCAGTTGGATCATATCCTACAGAAAATTCAAAACTCCCGACAAGAAGAAGTATAACACAAAACAGTTGCATTTGCAACCATGTGATATTAAAAACTAAAGCTATTAAAAGCGGCTGCTTGCAAGTGACTGAGAAGATACCCTCGTCTCTGCAAGCAAAACCGCCTTAATAGCTTTTTAAGTTAGTTGATTGAAATCCCAGATCTGATCCATCCAGCCTTCATAGAAATCAGGCTCGTGGCAGACCATGAGAATGCTGCCCTTGTATTCTTTCAGAGCGCGTTTGAGCTCTTCCTTGGCATCTACATCCAGGTGGTTGGTCGGCTCGTCCAGCACCAGAACATTATTTTCTCGGTTCATGAGAAGACAAAGGCGGACCTTAGCCTGCTCGCCACCTGACAGAACTTGGATCTGGCTCTCGATGTGCTTGGAAGTCAGACCACATCTGGCCAGAGCTGCTCGGACTTCTGCTTGATTTAGAGCAGGAAAAGCATTCCAAACGGCTTCGAGCGGTGTCTGACGATTGCCGCCCTCGACTTCCTGCTCGAAATAACCCAGCTCTAGATAGTCCCCACGTTCGACCTGACCTGCGATAGGCGGGATAATCCCCAGCAAACTCTTGAGTAGGGTTGTTTTCCCAATCCCATTTGCTCCGATGATGGCCACCTTCTGATTACGCTCAAAGGTCAGATTAAGAGGCTGGGTCAGTGGACGGTCATACCCAATCTGCAAGTCCTTAACTTGGAAGATAAAGCGACCAGGTGTACGGGCAGTCTTGAAGTCGAAGGAAGGCTTAGGCTTCTCACTCTGCAGCTCAATAATGTCCATCTTATCTAATTTTTTCTGGCGAGACATGGCCATATTACGGGTCGCTACACGAGCTTTATTACGAGCTACAAAGTCCTTAAGGTCCGCAATTTCCTTCTGCTGGCGCTCGTAGGCTGCTTCCAACTGAGATTTTTTCATCTCATAGACCTCTAAGAACTGGTAATAATCCCCAGAATAGCGGGTTAACTGCTGATTTTCCACATGGTAGACGATATTGATGACGTCATTCAAGAAAGGAATATCATGGGAGATCAGGACAAAGGCGTTTTCATAGTTTTGGAGGTAACGCTTGAGCCAGTCAATATGCTCCGCATCTAGATAGTTGGTTGGCTCGTCCAAAAGCAGGATATCTGGCTTTTCCAGAAGCAGCTTAGCCAAGAGAACCTTAGTCCGCTGCCCACCAGATAGCTCTGTCACATCGCTTTCCATACCGTAGTCCATGACACCTAGTGCTCGTGCAACTTCGTCAATCTTGGCATCTAGAGTATAGAAATCCCGGCTCTCCAAGCGGTCCTGCAGTTCGCCTACTTCTTCCATCAGGGCATCCACATCCGCTCCATCCTCAGCCATGCTCATGTAGATTTCATTGATACGGGCCTCAGTCTTGAACAGCTCGTCAAAGGCTGTCCGCAGCACATCGCGGACAGTTTGGCCCTGCTCCAATACAGCATGCTGGTCCAGATAGCCAGCCGTCACATACTTGGACCACTCGACCTTGCCTTCATCCGGCAGCATTTTACCCGTCACAATGCTCATAAAGGTTGACTTTCCCTCACCATTGGCACCGACTAGACCAATATGCTCCCCCTTGAGCAGGCGGAAGGATACATCCTCAAAAATAGCCCGGTCACCAAAACCGTGGCTGAGATTTTTTACTTCTAAAATACTCATCTTTTCTCCTCTATCATTGATTGCAGTTCCTTGATTATACCATCTTAGGAAGCCAATTGGCAAGAAAATAAAAGCCTCAACTGAGGCTCTTACTTTATAAAACTTTTGCGCTAGTGCGGGTAATATCTTCTACTTTTATATTGTGTGCTTCAAACTTGGACTTCAAGGAAACCAAGTCAATGTCTCCGTCAATTTGTACCTCAATGACAACTTTACCGTCCTTACGAGGAATATTAACTGTGTTTGAAATATTGAGGTTTTCTTCGACAAGTAAGGCGATAATATGCGATAGGACACCAACCTCGTCTTCTGTGACAAAGCGCATTCGAACGCCCTTTTCGCCATAACCAGACACTTCTAGAAAAGCTTTGAAAATGTCACGATCCGTAATGATTCCATAGACCTGCTCATTGTCAACAACTGGTAAGATTCCAATTTTATTTTTCAACATCAAATAAGTCGCATCTTCCAGACTAGCATACTGGGAAATAGTAACGACATCCTGAATCATCACATCTTTTACCTTGGTTTTATTCAGAAGATAGTTCATTTCATAAATAGATAGGCTCGTTGCCTTTGATGGACTTGCTTCTGCGATTGTTCCCTCTGTCACAAGACCCACCAGCTTATCATTTTCAATCACAGGCAAGCGGTGCAATTTTTGGTCGCGCATAATATCTGCCGCATGTGCAATCGTTGTGTCTGGGCTAATGTATACAACCTTGCGTGTCATAAAATCTTTTACTGCCATGAGAAGCCTCCTCTAATTTCTTTTTCTAATCTTATTATACTGTATTTTCCAACTAATTTCAAACGCTTTCACAGTTTTCTCTTATGTTTTCAAAATTTAGAAAAATCAGGCAGGCTACCTATAAAAAAGTTAGATTCGCCTATGAGAAAACGAGGGGGAATATTTGACCCAACCTCGCTTTAGCCTATCTCTATAGTTTCTTGTCTAATACCACTAGCGACAAGATGACCAAAAACAATTGAAAGAAGAAATAGATCAGCCAAATGCTATTTTTCTATTATTTCTCTAAACTTCTAAAAAAGGCCTGATAAGTCTGTTCCATTAGCATGGTAATGGTCATCGGCCCGACCCCTTTTGGAACCGGCGTAATGAGACTAGCCACTTCTGCCACTTCGTCAAATTTAACATCACCAATCAGCTTGCCATTTTCGTCCCGATTCATACCGACATCAATCACGACAGCTCCCTCCTTGACAAAGTCCTTGGTTACAAAGTGTCCTCGTCCGATAGCCACCACCAAAATATCAGCTTTCTTTGCAATTTTCGCTAAATGATGGGTCCTTGAGTGCGTCAAAGTAACGGTCGCATTTTTAGACAACAGAAGCTGAGCCATAGGTTTACCGACAATATTACTACGACCAATCACCACCGCATTCTTGCCTTCCAAGTCCACCTTATATTCGCGGAACATTTCCATGATTCCTGCTGGTGTAGAAGGAATCATCAAGGGATGTCCTGACCAAAGTCGCCCCATATTGGTTGGATGAAAGCCATCTACATCCTTGTCTGGATCAATGGCTAATAAAACCGCTTCATCATCAATATGGGCTGGCAAAGGAAGCTGGACTAGGATTCCGTGCCAAGCTGGATCCTGATTATATTTAGCAATCAAGGTCAGTAATTCTTCCTGACTTGTTGACTCAGACAGACGCACAACTTCACTGCGGAAGCCTGCAGCTAGTGCAGACCGCTCTTTATTTCTCACATAAACCTGACTGGCTGGATTGTCGCCCACCAAAATCACCACTAAACCAGGTTCCTGACCTGTCTCTGCTTTTAATTTTGCTGTTTTTTCTGCAAGTTTCGCTTGAAGCTTTTCTGCTAAAGCTTTTCCGTCAATAATGTTTGCCATTCTTTTCTCATTTCTTTTTCACTATATTTATTCATTATATCAGAAATCCTCTTGTCCTACTTATACATTTTTCTTATATAAAGTTATAGGATTAAAGACTGATCTTGACGAGCAAAATAAAAAAGCAGAAGCCTGCTTTTTAGTATAATAATTCATAAATTTCCATGGCAATCAAGTCAATACTATCGAAAGTATAAGTCTCACGCGCTGCCACATCACGCAGAGTAAAAATTGGTCCATTTTCTTCGTCGTAGCTGTACGCTACTTCGGCAACAACCACTCCTTCACGTTCAAAATTACGTTTTAAATTTCCACCATCTTTGGCCATAGCTTCCAAACGATTGATGATTCTAACTAAATGTGATTCCATTTTATTTCTCCTATTTACTTGCTTCTCTCCTATTTTACCATAAAAAGAAACTGAAATACCAGTAAAAGACCATTTTTTTCTCTTTTCGCACTATAATTTCTCAAAAAATCAGTCTCAGGGAGGATTTTGTAGTAAATTCTTGCATTGTGCAAGAATACTGATATAATGAAACTATAATACTTTGACTATTTTTGACCATTTAAAAATAGGTGGATCTACGGCCAAAGAAAGAGGTAGAATATGCTTTGTCAAAATTGTAAAATCAATGAATCAACCATCCATCTCTATACAAATGTAAACGGAAACAAGCAGCAGATTGACCTTTGTCAAAACTGCTACCAAATCATGAAGACAGACCCTAACAATAGCCTTTTTCGAGGACTGACTCAGGCTAACAACCAAGGAATTGATCCTATTGACGATTTCTTTAACAGTCTTGGTAATTTCCAACAACCCCAAGAACCAAATATCCCGCCAACTCAATCTGGAGGAGGCTACGGTGGCGGTGGCTATGGTGGCAATTCCAATCATGGAGGCGGAGCACGCCAACAGGCTCCGCAAAAGCCAAAAGGTCTCCTAGAAGAGTTTGGTATCAATGTGACTGAGATCGCCCGTAAAGGAGAAATTGACCCTGTCATCGGTCGGGACGAAGAGATTACTCGTGTCATTGAAATCCTCAACCGCCGCACCAAAAACAATCCTGTCCTTATTGGAGAGCCCGGTGTCGGAAAAACGGCTGTGGTCGAAGGCCTAGCCCAGAAGATTGTGGATGGGGATGTACCTCATAAACTCCAAGGCAAGGAAGTTATCCGCCTGGACGTTGTCAGCCTAGTACAAGGGACTGGTATCCGAGGTCAATTTGAAGAGCGGATGCAGAAGCTCATGGACGAGATTCGCTCTCGTCAAGATGTCATTCTCTTCATTGATGAAATCCATGAAATTGTCGGAGCGGGTTCTGCTGGCGATGGCAATATGGACGCCGGAAATATCCTTAAACCAGCTCTGGCTCGCGGAGAACTCCAAATGGTTGGAGCGACTACCCTCAATGAATACCGTATCATCGAGAAGGATGCAGCCCTCGAGCGCCGCATGCAGCCCGTTAAGGTAGATGAGCCAACAGTAGAAGAAACCATTACCATCCTCAAAGGGATTCAGAAAAAATACGAAGACTACCATCATGTCAAGTACACAGACGCGGCCATTGAAGCAGCTGCCCTTCTCTCCAACCGCTACATCCAAGACCGCTTCCTGCCAGACAAGGCTATCGACCTCTTGGACGAGGCTGGCTCTAAGATGAATCTGACCCTCAACTTTGTTGATCCTAAAGTTATTGACCAGCGGCTGATTGAGGCAGAAAATCTCAAGGCTCAGGCTACTCGCGACGAAGACTTTGAAAAAGCGGCTTACTTCCGTGATCAGATTGCCAAATACAAGGAACTCCAAAAGACGAGCGTGCTGGATAACGATATTCCAATTATCAGCGAGAAGACCATTGAGCATATCGTGGAGCAAAAGACCAATATCCCAGTTGGCGACCTGAAGGAAAAAGAACAGTCTCAACTAGTCAATCTCGCCAGCGACCTAAAGGCCCATGTCATCGGTCAAGACGATGCAGTGGATAAGATTGCCAAGGCCATCCGCCGGAATCGGGTCGGACTAGGAAGTCCTAATCGCCCAATCGGAAGTTTCCTCTTTGTCGGACCAACTGGTGTCGGTAAGACTGAGCTTTCTAAGCAACTGGCCATTGAGCTCTTTGGCTCGGCTGACAGCATGATTCGCTTTGATATGAGTGAATACATGGAAAAACACAGCGTGGCCAAGCTGGTCGGTGCCCCTCCAGGCTACGTCGGCTATGAGGAAGCTGGCCAGTTGACTGAGCGCGTCCGTCGTAATCCATACTCGCTCATTCTGCTGGATGAGGTAGAAAAGGCCCACCCTGACGTTATGCACATGTTCCTACAGGTTCTGGATGATGGCCGCCTGACCGATGGCCAAGGCCGGACTGTCAGCTTCAAGGACACCATTATCATCATGACATCCAATGCCGGAACGGGCAAAGCTGAAGCCAGCGTTGGCTTTGGGGCAGCTCGTGAAGGCCGTACCAATTCCGTCTTGGGTGAGCTGGGTAACTTCTTCAGTCCTGAGTTTATGAACCGCTTCGACGGCATTATCGAATTCAAGCCACTCAGCAAGGACAATCTGCTGCAGATCGTCAACCTCATGCTGGACGATGTCAACCAGCGCTTAGCAACCAACGACATTCATCTGGATGTTACAGAGAAAGTCAAAGAAAAATTGGTTGATCTTGGCTACGATCCGAAAATGGGTGCTCGTCCATTGCGCCGCACCATTCAAGACCATATCGAAGATGCTATTACTGACTTCTATCTGGAAAATCCAAGCGAAAAAGAGCTCAAAGCTATCATGACCAGCAATGGCAAGATTCTCATCAAGTCAGCCAAAAAGGCTGAAGCAGAAAAAACCAAGCCCGATGAAAGCCAAAGCTAACTGACTTTAACTCTGCGTCTTGATAAACTTTTTAAAACAAAGCAAAAAGGAGCTCTTTGTCAACTGTAGTGGGTTGATGAAAAGGGCTAGTAAGGTGAAACGATCTAATCGAGTGGTTATTCTAGGGTAATTAAAAACGATTTATCGTGCTGAAAATTTAGAAATGGCAGTACAAGCTTTAGAGAACTTTATCGCTGAATGGAAGCCAAAGTATAGGAAAGTCATAGAAAGTCTGGAGAATACGGATAATCTTTTAACTTTTTTCTAGTTTCCCTACCAAATTTGGCACAGCATTTATTCGACAAAGCTCATTGAGTCTCTCAACAAAGAAATTAAACGTCAAACGAAAAAGAAGGTTCTTTTTCCTAACGAAGAAGCCCTGGACCGTTACTTAGTTACTTTGTTTGAAGATTATAATTTCAAGCAAAGTCAACGAATCCATAAAGGGTTTGGTCAATGTTCTGACACACTTGAAAGCTTATTTGATTAGCACTCCATAACTCTACTTGAGTGTTTACACATAATTATTGACAGTATCTAAAGCGTTTTTAGTGTAATTCGTATATAGTTGTTGACAAAACATTTTAACAGTAAAAGAGTGCAACTTTATTTGTTCACTCTTTTTTTGCGTATAACAGAAAAATTTTTGATAAATAGAATAGTATTGCTACTTATTTATCAAAAATTTACGATGATTAGACGAAAGAATACTTTGCCCCAAAAATAGCATTTAGAAATATTTAGAAGATAAATAATGTGTCGCAATGCTCTAAATGGTTAGTGTTCTAAGTGTAAGCTTGTTCTTAGGGGCAGGTCATTATTCCTTTACTAAAGGTAAAGAAATGGTGACTTTTAAGCCTGGATGATTGTCTAAAAAAACAATTTCACCTTGATGTAATTTAATAATTTGTTTGGTGATAACTGTTCCCATACCATGTGATTCATAATTAGTTGATTTTTGATTTAGCTCAGTAATTTTTTGAGCTGTAATATCTCCTTGATCCGCAATGACGATGAGCACTTTATTATCAGATAATTGATAAGTCAGATCAATCTGGTTAGAGCCGCTGTGCATAATACTATTAAGTAAGAGATTTCTAAAAGCTCTTGCTAATAAAGTTACCTCTCCTTTTACCAACACTGTCTCGGCAGGCAAATCAAAATGAAGTGTAATTGTTTCATAATTATTCAATATATCGGCAATTACTGTTCGTAGGACAGTAACCAAATCAAGATTGGAAAATTCGGAGTGACGCTTTTGGTTATCCAATAAGTAGCTCATATTGAGATTAGAAATCATTTCTTTCATAGTTTGAATCTGATTTTCAATTTCCTCTGTCTGCTTTCCTTTGCCATATTGCTGCTCTAACTGACTGTTATAACCTGATATGAGCATAAGAGGATTGCGTAAATCATGACTGACCCCTCTAATCCATTGCTCTTTCATCGTGTTGCTTTCTTCCAAAATATGAGATGTCTCATTGAGAGCCGTCTTAATTTCAGAGAAATTTCCCTTTTCTTTAAGAACGATATTTTGACCTTGAGATAAAGAAGTGACAGCAGTAATAATCGGCTCCATCTCCTTTTTAATACGCAACTTTGATCGGCTCAAAAGAATAAAAATAAGTAAAAGAATAATACCCAAGAAAACAAGTCCCAAACTGAGAAAATTCCTAATAAATTGCGTATTAGCATAGAAATTAAATTTTGCTAAGGAATGCTTTTTAGGATAGCCCAAAACTAAAATTTGCTGACCACGTACATAGGAGAAAACAGGGTAATCTTCTAAATACCAACGTGAAAATTTAACCATATCAGCATTCGTATAATGCTTTTTGAGTCCTTTAGGTAAATGATAAGATTGGACAATATTGCCATCTTGATTCAGTACCATAGCCCAAGTATTTTGTTTATCCATTTCAATTTTGCTGCTTTTATCAAAATTGAAATTATTCTCTTGACTCGATTGAGCGATTTTAGTGTAAAGTAGTTCCGGTTTTTCCTTTCCATAGAAACTAAAATAGGCTGAGAAAACCAAACCATAAACAAAAACAAGTCCTATGATTAAAGCCAAGATTAATAGAACATACCTGGTTAATAACTTAGTAAAAAATTTAACGGTATCCATTTAATTCACCTTTAGTTTGTAACCCAAACCTTTAACCGTTATTAAGCTTTCTGGTTTAGAAGGATTGGCTTCAATCTTTTGTCGAATCTTACGAATATGAGCCATTAGGGTATTATCATAGCCTTGGTATTGTAATCCCCAGACCTTTTCTAAGAGTTGGTCAAAAGTGACAATGCGATTCTTATTATCATATAGGATCTTAAGAATACTGTATTCCTTAGCTGTCAGCTGAATCTCTAGTTTTCCTTTGGTAATCAAGGCTTGGCTAAAATGCACCTGGCAAGCAGGCAAAACAAGGGTATCTTCCTTTTCGGGATAGGCTCTTTTTAAGATGGAAAGAATACGCAGCTCCAAATCTCTTGGGCGGAAAGGCTTGATAATATAGTCATCTGCCCCTAGCTCAAAGCCCTGATATTGTTTTTCTATATCGGAGATTGCCGACAAAAACAAAACAGGAACCGTTGAAGTCTTACGGATACCTTTTAAAACTTCAAATCCTGATCCTTCAGGCAGCATAATGTCTAAAATAACTAAATCAAAAGATTTTTCTTCAAATTGCTCCAAAGCTTCTTTTTGTGATTGTACACTTGTTAGATTGCTAAACCCAGCAATGATCAATGATTCTTGCACCATTTCTAAAATTTCTGGGTTATCGTCTAAAATTAAAATCTTCTTTTCTTTATAATTCATACTATTACCTCAACAAGACTAGTATAACACATTGCTTCCTTAGTCAAGGACTTTAAAGTAAAAATTAAGGAAGAATTAAAGTAATGAACAGGTTAAAATAAAGGAGTTTCATTATAATAAAAATAGCGAAAGGATATAACATCACTCTAAGATTTTTAAAGGAGAAAACAAATGAACAATTATATCGTTGAAACCAACCAATTAAGTAAGGATTTTTCAGGTGAAGTAGCCGTTAATCAGCTCTCTATTCATATTAGAAAAAATGAAATTTATGGTTTTTTAGGACCAAATGGTGCTGGTAAGAGTACTGCTATGAAAATGCTTTTAGGATTGTTGCAACCAAGCCATGGTTCCATTAAGCTCTTTGGCAAAACCTTTAATAGCAATCAAATATCACTCCTCTCAAATGTAGGTTCCCTCATTGAAGAGCCCTCTTACTATGCTAATTTGACCGGTTATGAAAATCTTGAAATTATCCAAAAATTGCTTAAATTACCAAAAAGAAATATTGATGAAGTCTTAAAGATTGTCAGGCTTTTCGATCAAAAAGACAAGCTAGTTAAAAACTATTCACTAGGCATGAAACAACGTTTAGGAATTGCGTTAGCTATTGTTAAATTTCCTAAATTACTGATTTTGGATGAGCCAACTAATGGTTTAGACCCTGCCGGTATTCAAGAAATTCGTGAGCTTATCAAGTCTTTACCACAAAAATACGATATGACTATCATCGTTTCTAGCCATATTCTTTCAGAAATTGAACAGATGGCTACAACTGTTGGCATTATCAATCATGGTCAATTACTTTTTGAAGGCCACCTATCTGACCTTGAAGAAGATGAAAAATATCTGTTTGAGACCAGTGATGATGTAACTGCTAAAAGAATACTAATGTTCAATGGTTTTAATTTAGATGATGACCCAAAATTGATTATCAACGATAACAATAAAGTTAATATAGCCACTGCTATTCGACTCTTAGTTGAAAATAATGTTGATATTTATCAAGTTCGTATGATTCGTCGATCGCTGGAAGATGTTTTCCTTGATATGACAGGACGGGAAGGAAGTGTCTTGTAATGCTGAATTTACAATTAGAATTTATCAAACTAAAAAGACGGTCTTTCTTGTTATCTTTGATTGCTATTGTAGCAGTGGGCTTGATTTGGAGTAGCGTTGTTATCAAATATGAATTACCTAAAACACATGAGGCCTATAATGCCATTTATACCATGACTTACTTGAATGATTTTATTTTGCCACTTTTCATTGCAGTTTTAGCGTCTAGACTACTGGAATTGGAACATCTAGGCAAAACTTTTAAACTCTTGCAAACCAGTAACGAAAGTCCTTGGCAACTTTTTAAAGCTAAATTGACTGTGATGGCTATTTTTGCCTTTGTTGTCAGTTTGATTCAAACGCTTTTTCTGAAATTTATTATTCAAGGCATGCAGGTCAGTGTGACACCTGTTTCATTGAGTCTCTTTTTGTTCACAACTTTTTTGGTTTGTCTCTTTCTGTCTTGTTTACATCTTTGCTTAGCTTTTATCTATCCAAAGCCAAGTGTGACAGTAGTAACAGGCTTAATTGGTTCCTTCCTGTCATTTGTAGGTATCGGTGCGTTACCAGTTCCTATTCGTATTTTCATTCCTTGGCAATATTTCTCTATGATGGGAATCGCTAAACGGGTGGCTGGAACTAACACTTATCTTTTTCAATACGATAATGCTTATCCCTTTAAATTAGTCGTATTATTGCTTATCATTTTTTTAAGCATCTTTGCCAGTAAAAAACTCATTGGAAAGGCGGATCTATTATGATTACTTTTGAATTTAAAAAAATCAAAAAAAGTGCTATTCCGATAACGCTAATCTTCTTTAACCTTGTTGGGTCCTTATTGGGAGCAATGATTTACGCTCTCAATCAAAAGGTGCTCCTAGATGGTACACAAGCTCGCGTCCTTTGGGGACAAACAGTTTTCTATTCCTCGCAGGTATTTACTCCTATTCTGATCGGGATTATCTGTTCCATCAGTTGTCAATTCGAGGAAAGTAATAAAAACTGGCAGCGCTTATTAAGTATTCCGGTTAAGGCCAATCGTATCATTTTATCAAAAATCACCAGCTTATCACTAGTCATGGCTATTAGTCAACTGATAGTTCTTCTCTTATATATTATCAGCGCTTTGGTTTTGAAGGTACCTTTTGCAAATTATCTACTGGACTTTTTGCTTTGGTCTATCACAGGTTGGCTAGCAACCATTACTATTGTCACCATTCAAATTTTTCTTAGTATTCGCTTAAAAAATTTCGCAGTGCCTATTCTTATATCAGCTATTTTGGCTATGGCAGGACTTATGACCCTCTTTATTGGACAAGGTCTTTTTAGAATTTTCCCTTATGCTCAGATTGCTGTTGGTGATCGAGCTCGTTCCTTAGTCCCTTTTACCTTATCTGAATTTATCCTTTTCTTAGTTGTCAATAGTGCTTATATTTTTGTCTTCTATACCTTAGCAGTTAGACAGCTTAAAAAGAGATTTATTTAATCTCATTTATAGTGAAAAACATGAAGAAAGCGAAGATTTATCGTAATTATTATACAATTAATGATCAGCAAATAAAAAGTGAGCTCTTTGTCAACTGTAGTGGGTTCCCAAAAAGTCATACCCTGGAGAGGACCAAATTGGTTCTCTCCTTTTTGATGTTCAAAGCGATGAGAATTCTAGTTTTAAAATTGTCAAAGTTCCGAAAGCCAAAGCATTGCGCTTGATGATTTTGATGAGGTTATTCGTAGCTTCTAGTTTTACATTTGAGTAGGGAAGTTCCAGTGCGTTCAAGATTTTGTCCTTATCTTTCAAAAAGGTCTTAAAAACAGTTAGAAAGATGGGATTTACACAAGAAATGATATCTTCAATGAGATCAAAGAAATGATCAGCCTGTTTCTCTTGAAAATGAAAAAGCAAGAGTTGGTAGAGTTCATAGTGTTCTCGGAGTTCTGGAGAGTAAGAAAGTAGCTTCTCTAGAATCTCTCTATTGGTCAAGTGCAACCGAAAAGTTGGACGATAAAATCGTTTGTGACTTAGTTTCCGACTATCCTGTTGAATGAGTTTCCAGTAGCGTTTGAGTGCTTTATATTCGTGTGATTTCCTATCAAACTGATTCATGATTTGGATGCGGAGGCGGTCCATAGTCCGATTGAGATGCTGTACAATGTGAAAGCGGTCGAGGACAATTTTAGCGTTTGAAAATAGTTTTCTGGCAATATCGTAGTAGGGGCTAAACATGTCCATGGTAATGATTTTGACTCGACTTCTCACTTGTCTAGAATAACGAAAGAAATGATTGCGAATCGTCCCTTGTGTCCGCCCATCTAGGATAGCTATAATCCTTCTTGAATCGAAATCCTGCGCAATGAAGCTCATCTCTATCTGCCGATTGAAACAGTCACTTCCCTGACTGTTTCCACATCCTAGCTCATGTGCGCTGGAAGGTCGTTGAGGTCAGTCTTGAACTTGAATTCTTTTAGTTTGCGAATGACGGTGGAAGTGGAGACAGCCAGGCTTTCCGCGATGGTCGTCATAGGGACTTTCTCGATTAATTTTTGAGTGATTTTCTGATTGATAATCGTTGAGTTGAGATTTTAGTGATTCTTTTTGACTAATGACGTTTCTGCGACAGCCATTTTCCTGCAAAATTTACAACGAAAACGACGTTTTCTTAGACGAATCAATGTCTTGTAACCCGCACACTCTAGATAGGGAATTTTCGATTCTTTTTGAAAGTCATATTTAGCCATTTGTCCTTGGCAGTGAGGGCATTTAGGTGCGATATAATCTAGCTTAGCGATGATTTCTTTATGAGTTCCAGCATCTAGAACATTCAAGATAGTGATGTTAGGGTCTTTTATTCCGAGTAAGTTTGTGATAAAATTTAACTGTTCCATAAGAGTCTTTCTAATGATGGTTTGGTCGCTTTTCATTATAAGTCTTATGGGACTTTTTTTCTACAACAAATAGGCTCCATAATTCCTACAGTGGTGTTACCCACTACAGAAATTATAGAGCCCAAAAAGAGAACGGATAAAGTATTCTGTTCTCTTTTTGAATTCTATTAATTTTTAGTGGAGCTCACTGGATAGCCTTATCTTCTAGCGCTCTCTAGCGTAATTAACCATGTCATAAGGTAGAGTATTGGCTCTTTCTTTCAGTGAGTAATTTTCTAAATTATTGACATTTTGGCGCAGGCGTTTAGCATAGCTACTTGAGATCAATTTCTTTTTCTCATATTCAAAGATAATTTTTCTCTCCAAATAATAGCCCCAGATCATTTCTGAGATGTTATTGGGCTTGAATCGCGCAATAACACGCTCGACGAAGGCACCACTACCGATGATCTCCGTTTCTCTTAGTCGAGATTCCTGCAAAAAAGTAATTAGAGAAGGCTTATAGATACCCTTTAGATGTTCCAAACTTTCGATAATGACTTCGGTATTGGACAGATAAAGCTCTGCTATATCCTCCATATCCTCAGCAGTTAGATGCTTAGCTCCACCTTGCCTCCAAGAGCGCCATCTAGCACCAAGGGTGACGATTTCATGGAGCAACATGCGCAATACGCGCAGTGTAACGAGAAACATATAGGTAAAGCGAGAAACTAAGTTTCGATTGATGCCCTGCTCAATATTATGTAGGTAACGCTGATAAAGATGATAGCTACGATCGCTGATTTTTCCTTCCTCAAAAGCTTGCTCCAAACCATCATTTTCGATACTCAAAATCAATAATTTCAGAGCTGCCAAGTCTCGCTGAGTAGCCTTGTCTTCCTGTTCAAGGATTAGGTTTTCGATACGACCATGGTAATTGTCAATAGCCGCATAGAGAGGTGCCTTAGCCTTGGTTTGCTTGAGGCCTGCTTCCAGCTCACTCACCACTTCATTTAAAATAGCAATGTGCATGAGGTGCTCGTTTTCTTCTTCTCTTTCCTCAGACAGATGAGGAAGTGTGAGCAAACCCGTCAGAAAGCTAAGAAAGGTCACACCTGCTACCAAGAAAAGCAACAAAGGATGATCTTGCTCCAACTGACTCGGAATCAAAAGAATAGTCGCAATGGAGACAGTTCCTTTGACACCTGAAAAGGTCAGCAGCAGCATTTCCTTCAGGTAGTTTCCAACATTCTTGTGCAATCTTCTGATTCGAATGAAGTAAAAAGTGAACAGCATAAGAAACCGAAGGGCAAAGAGCAGGAAAGTCAAAAGAACAATGCTCACGAGTAGCAAGAGATTATCGTAAATCGGGCTCTTTAAAATTGGCTCTGCAATCATCTCCAGCTCTATTCCTAAGATGATAAAAACAGAGCCATTGAGCATGAAGTTCACCGTATTCCAGATGGTTTCCGTGACCGAATCCACCTGAGCTTCCAGAAGCGTTATCCGCTTGAAGCGGCTAGCCTTAAAGATACCTGCAACGACTACTGCGATAATCCCTGAGACATGAATCTCCTCTGCTAAAAAGAAGGTAACCAAGGGTAAGCTCAGCTCCAGCAAGAGCTCACTGGCAATATCTGATACTTGGGCACTCATCAGCAGTTTATGCAACCAGCGATTAAGAGCTGCGCTGGCCATCCCAACAGAAAATCCTCCAATAATGGAAAGAACTAAGGATATACTAGCTTTTCCTAGGGAAAAACTTCCTGTAGTCCAGGCCAAAAGAGCCACACGAAAAGCAACTAGACCAGACGCATCGTTAAGCAATCCCTCTCCTTTTAGGATATTTTCCACCCGCTTGGGGAAGGAAAAACGCTCTGATAGGGAAGCAAAGGCAACCAAGTCTGTCGGTCCCAGAGCTGCTCCTACGGCAACACAGGCCGCCAAGGGCAAGGCAGCCCAGAGAAGATGAGCCAGATAACCCAAACCAACCGTTGAAATAAAGATAACTGGAAAAATCAAATATAAAATGATTCGCCAGTGCTTGAGAATACTGGTAATATTACTTTCCTCAGCCTCCCGAAAGAGCAATGGCCCAATCACCAAGGCCAAAAATAACTCTGTATCTAAATGAAATTTCCCCTGAGGAAGGAGAAAACCAAGCGAAATCCCCAGCACAATTTGCACTAGAGGTAGGGGAAGCTGGGGCAGCAAGCGATTGGTCACATTCGATACAACCAACAGGAGTAGAAAGACAATCGTGTAGAGAAGGATTTCCACTTTGAACCTCCTTTATCTTTGCTGGCAGCACTCTTTAAACAATTCTTTTTGCGCTGAAATCTTTTGATCTATTTTGGATAGGTCGCGGTGCTCAATCATCTTTTGGCAGCGCTCCATCTCTAGATTCACCAATTTTTTCTTGATTCGCAGCATTTTTTTATTCATTTTGGCCTCACCCAAAAAGCCAGCATTCGTTTCTTCCTTGGCAGACTCGACGTATTTGTTTCGTAAGCCAGCCAATTTTTCATGCAAATATTGCTTGTCCATTTCTTCTCCAAATGATTCCTTAGAAAGTTTTTAGCAACCTTGGAAATCTTATTTTCCTTTTAATTTCTCAATCATAACCAAAAAAGGCGGATTGTTAATCTGATTGATGGTCTTGTAGAGGGCAACGGTAAAGTCCTGCTGGGGCAGCTGACTGACGAAGTCTAGCACCGCATCTTTTTCAACTTCACCACCTTCATGCCCGTAGTAAATCATGATAGCTGCACGGCCACCTTTTTCTAAGCCTCGGCAGACCTTTTCCAAAGCTTCCAGCGTCGTATCTGGTCGGGTAATGACAGACTTGTCCGCCGAAGGCAGGTAGCCCAGATTAAAAATCGCTGCCTTGAAATGGTCCGTGTATTGGTCCAGAGTCTCATGGCCAGCCAAGATTAGCTGAGCATTGTCCATGCCAGCTTCTGCTAAGCGCTGGCGAGTCTTGTCCACAGCCTGCTCCTGAATGTCAAAAGCATAGACTTGCTTGGCCAACTTAGCCAGAAAAAGGGTATCATGTCCATTGCCCATAGTAGCGTCCACTACAACATCTTCCTTGGTCACGACTTCTGCCAAAAATGCATGAGCCATCTGTAAGGGTCTTAACATACGAATTTCTGCTCCTTTGCTTTACAGCCTTGCTTGCTGCCACGACGGCGCATTTCTGCCTCGATGGCATTGAGCACTTCCCATTTATTGAGGCTCCACATAGGGCCAATCAACATATCCCGCGGAGCATCGCCCGTGATACGGTGGATGACGATATGCTCGGGGATAATCTCCAGCTGGTCGCAGACGATGGAGACATACTCCTCCTGACTGAGCAGCTGCAGTCGCCCCTCATGATAATCCCGCTGCATACGGGTATTGGTCATCAAGTGAAGCAAGTGGAGCTTGATTCCCTGAATGTCATTATCCGTCACACAACGGCGGACATTCTCCAGCATCATCTCATGGGTCTCTCCCGGCAGGCCGTTGATCAAGTGAGAAACAATCTCTGCCTTGGGAGCCAGCTTTCGGACTCGCTGGACCGTCTCTACATAGAGTTCATAGGAATGAGCACGGTTGATGAGGTCCGAGGTCTCCTCATAGGTAGTCTGAAGCCCCAGCTCCACAGTCACATGCATACGCTCAGACAGGTCAGCCAAGTAGGCAATGGTCTCATCAGGCAAACAGTCTGGCCGAGTACCGATATTGAGTCCAACGACGCCCGGCTCATTGATGGCTTGCTCATAACGCTCACGGATCACTTCCAGCTTCTCATGAGTATTGGTGAAGTTCTGGAAATAGACCAGATACTTGCGAACATCTGGCCACTTGCGGTGCATAAAGTCAATTTCCTTATAGAATTGCTCGCGAATGGGGGCGTCAGGCGCCACAATGGCGTCGCCAGAACCCGAAACGGTACAGAAGGTACAGCCCCCATGCGCCACCGTACCATCCCGATTGGGACAGTCAAAGCCCGCATCAATAGGTACCTTAAAAGTCTTTTCTCCAAAAAGTTTTCGATAATAATCATTCAAAGAATTGTAAGATTTCATACCTTCCATTCTACCACAAAAAGGAGCCTAGAAACAAAAATTTCCTCTTTCACCAAGAAAGAAGAAAATCATCGCTCCCATTGATAACACTTGAGGTCCACACAGCCATTGGCCTTCAAGTCCACTCCCTCTGCCCAAAGCAAGTGCGCTTGCTCTTCCCAGCCCGGTGTCAGACGCCCTGCTGCATTGACCACCCGATGGCAAGGATGCTTGCCGCCATAATGCTCCGACTGACTGAGAATCTTTCCCACCAAGCGGGCATTTTTAGGCCGCCCAATCAAACGGGCAATCTGGCCATAGGTTGCCACGCGCCCAGCAGGAATCTCATCTACAAGAGCTAAAATCGACTGTATAATTTCTGGATTCAAAACGGACAACCTCCTCCTGATCTCACTTGCTCCTATCTTAAAAGAAGAAGCTACCTTTGTCAAGACAAAAGAGAGTGGGACAGAAATCGGTAATTCGTTAGAATTCGATTTCGTCGTCCCACCTCCGCACAGTTGAGTAGGGCTGTAAAAGCTGATGAAATCAGCCTAGTAGAGCCCACTCAACCACTGCGTCTTGCTCGACAATCCAAAAACAATTGAGAGGCTAGGACTTTTGTCCCAGCCTCTTCTCATCTCTATTTATTTCTGCTTTCCCGTGAAGCGCCACTGAAAGCGCAGCTTGTCATAAAAGGGAAATTCGATATTGAGAATGGCAAAGCCCATCAAGGCTCCTCCAATAACATCCGTCGGGTAGTGCACGCCCAGATAGACTCTGGATGCCATAATGGTCAAGATAAAGAGCAAGAGCAAGCCCTGTACCAGACGCTTAATTTGTTGATTCTGCATCCGTTGCTGGACGATAATGATCAAAGTCCCCACCACAATGGCTGTCGCCATGGCATGCCCACTTGGGAAAGAATAGCCTCCCTCTTCGACCAAATGCAAAATACTAGGCCGACTTCTGTGGTAGACGAGTTTAATCAGCTTAATCAAAATCCCATGTAAGACCAGATTTCCCGCCAGCAAGGCAGCTTCCAGCTTCCATTTTTTATAAAGGAAAAATAGGACGAGGGCAGACACCCAGATAATAATTCCTAGCGGGTCAATGAAACTGGTGACCAGTTTAAAAAATGTCGTCAAAGCTACAGGCAAGTCTCCCCGCAGCCAGGTCTGAATCGGAGTGTCAAAGCTGGTTAGCTGCTCTGGATAAAACTTGACCATGTAGCCTAGTATGACGAAAAGTAAAAGGGCAAAAGAGCCCTTTGTTAGATAAGATTGTTTATTTTTCATAGCGTTTTAGAACGGGCGTCAAAAGCGTGTAAATTAGCCAGAAAGCCACCGCCCAGATTACTCCTTCTAATAGGTTAAAGGGAACAATCATGGTCAGCAGATACTTACTTACACCAATCATCTGACCGATATCAAAGTTTGCAAAACGAGCATAAAGCGGAATGGCATAAAAAGCATTCAGCGCCAGCATACTTGCAGTCAAGGAAAGAATTCCTAGGAAAGATGCAAGCAAATAGCTCATCAAATCTCTTTTCTTTTCCCAGAAAAGAGCAAAGAAGAGTACAAAGACCAGAATCGCCACAATATTGATTGGCAAACCGATCAAGGTTTCCACTCCATGACCGTTTAAGGCCAATTTTAAAACAGAGCGAATGAGCAAAACTGCTACAGAACTCTTAAAATCCAAGAGAACCAAGGCTAATAAAATCGGAATAATCGAAAAATCCAATTTTAGAAACTCGGCTACCAAAGGGATTTGATAGAACATGAGCAGGAATGATAGTGCAGATAGAGCCGCTACTATCGCCATTTTGCGCGTATTTGTCATAACAGGTTCCTCCAATTTATAAAAATTAGAGAAGCTGGAAGGCTGCTAACACAAGGCCCGAAAAATCCTTTCAGAATTTATAAGAGTATATAAAATACCCCTTAAAATAAAATTAAAACGACCAACCGGCCAGGCAATAACGCCTTTCGTCTTCTCCCATCCAGACTATACTGTCGGTTGTGGAATCGCACCACATCAGCTTTCGCTCGCGGACTTATTTGGCTAAGATATTTTAGATTTATCTAGGCGTCGCAGTCAAAGATTATACTTAAAGTATATCGAGACAAGACAACGACGAGAAAGCTAAAATAGCTAGTCAAACTTACCGCCGGTCGGGAATCACACCCTGCCCTGAAGACACTCTTATCATAACAAAAAAAGCCTGCCAGAGCAAGCTTTTTGATTGATGTAATCAAAAATAGTTCAATAGATGGCATTCATGTATACCTACTTTTTACGTATGGCTTAATGCTGATCCCACCAAGCTTCCATCTCTTGATAAGAGTTGATGGGGGTTTGTTCTCCCGTTTTAGGATCAGTGGCTATCACATCTATCTTGTCTTGACCGATTGGCGCAAACCAATGACGCATATCCTCAAAGACAGACTCTTTTGTGTTTTGTCCCTTCCGCAAATATACTTTAAATAGTTTGTCTTCCTGCACTAATTTTACCATCTCTGGATATTCCTGATACAAATTGATATTAGCTGTCTTCGGAAATTTCTCCTCATCATTAAACCCAGAAAATGAGAGTGTCCAATAGGATACGCCTGCATGATACGGCTTCATTGCTTCACGAAGGTTTGTCGGACCAAAACCCAGAGCCATCTCCTCTATATAAGTATCGGCATCAAAATCTTGTGGAGCTTCCTGAAACTTCTCTGCCTCTATATCCCAAAAAAGGTAACGACTACGACCGTTTTGGGTATTTGGGGCATCTTTATGAGTGACTTGCACAGCCACATAATCTTTCCCCTTATAGTGGACAGAATCCCACCCCCATGGTTGGAGCTGATAATCATATCTATATAGTTCCTTATAGAGATCAATCTTCCGTTCCTTAAAATCCTTCGTACGCAAGTCATATAGAATCAAATACCAATAATCTCCCTCTAGCTGATGATTATTATTGGCAAGACGTTCCTGCATCCTACGCTCTTGAGATACCAGATAGTTTTGAGTAGGATCTGCTGCCGTTCCACGACCTTCTTTATCAAGGCCAACCACATACTGTTGCTTATCCCCAAATAGTAAAATCTTATCTACTTTTATTGAAAAATCATCATACTTCACTTCATCCTTCTTAGCAGTGAAATGATTGTATAGGAGCACTGCAGAAAAGATACTGATTAGAAGGAGGGTGCTGATGACCCATTTATGTTTGATCCATTTCATATGTACCTACTTTCTAGGCTAATTTCCTGTAGCCTGAGCTGGTGGGACAAGGCTAGGTTATTTCAACTTATCCGCTTCGTATTCATGCGCCAAGTCCAGTCCTGCAAAGTTCTGCTGCCGTAAGGCTTCGTAGACAATCATACAGACCGTATTAGAGACATTTAAGCTGCGGACATGCTGGTCATTCATGGGAATGCGCAAGGCCTTTTCTGGATGCTGACGCATAAATTCCTCAGGCAAGCCCTTATCCTCACGACCAAACATGAAATAGTGCGAGCCTTCTGCTGCGAAATTCTCCTCCGAGTAGACCTTCTCGGCAAACTTGGATATCAGATAGAGCCGTCCGTCCATCTGCTTCATAAAGTCATCCAGACTCTCATAGAAGCTAATATCTAGCTTATCCCAATAATCCAGCCCTGCCCGCTTCATCTTACGGTCATCAATGGGAAAGCCCATGGGCTTTATGATATGGAGGGGAGAATTGGTCGCTGCGCAAGTACGAGCAATATTGCCTGTATTCTGCGGAATTTGTGGTTCAAAAAGGACGATATGATTTTGCTGAGACATGATTTTTTCCTGATTTTCATTAGAATAAAAAAATAGCCACACTGCCCGGAGTCAAGCTCAGCAAACAGCGTGGTTAAGGCATCATTAACTTACATCACAACAGGTTTGATGTAAATCAATGAGGGTACCTTCCTAGTATATCATTTTCTTCCGACAAGTCAATAAAAATGACCTCAAAAAGTGAGATTTTTGTAGGATTTCTCTTGAAACAGCTTACTATTCTGTAAAAAACGGCTTTATTGAGATTTATAGATGAAATTTTATATAAAAAAAGGTATGATAGATACATATTCGGGAGGAATAATATGAAAATTATCGTCGTCGGAAGCGGGAAAGTCGGAGCCGCCCTTTGTCGCTCGCTCGTTGCTGAAAAGCATGATGTCGTTTTAATTGAACAAAATGAAGCTGTTCTAAATCATATTACAAAACGTTACGATATTATGGGCATCGTTGGAAATGGTGCGAATTTTAAAATCTTGGAGCAGGCAGATGTTGCCCACTGCGATATCTTTATTGCCATGACTGAGCAGGATGAGGTTAACATGGTTTCAGCCGTTCTCGCAAAGAAAATGGGGGCCAAAGAAACCATTGTCCGTGTGAGAAATCCTGAATACTCAAATGCTTATTTTAAAGAAAAAAATATTCTAGGCTTCTCTCTGATGGTCAACCCTGAACTCCTCGCTGCTCGTTATATTGCCAATATTATTGATTTTCCTAACGCTCTGTCATTGGAGCATTTCGCCAATGGCCGAGTGACCTTGATGGAGTTTAAAATCAAGCCAGAAAGTCATCTCTGCCAAATGAATCTCTCGCAATTTAGGAAGCATTTCCCTCACGTTATCATCTGTGCTATTGAGAGAGAAGGAAAACTCAGCATTCCAGATGGTGATTTCACCTTGCAGTCATCTGATAAAATCTTCCTGACTGGAAATCGTTCAGAAATTGTCCGCTTCCACAATAAAATCCGACCAAGAGTCATCAAGAGCCTCATGATTATCGGGGCAGGCAAGATTGCCTATTATCTCTTAAATATTCTCAAAAATAGTAAGATTGAGCTCAAAGTCGTCGAGATCAATCGCCAGCGTGCAGAGTTCTTCAGCCAAGAATTCCCTGAGCTCTACGTGGTCAATGGAGACGGTACAGCCAAAGATATTTTACTCGAGGAAAGAGCTGCGCATTACGATGCAATAGCTACTCTGACAGGCGTTGATGAAGAAAATATCATCACTTCCATGTTCCTCAATAACCTGGGAGTTCAAAAAAATATCACCAAAGTGAATCGGACCAGTCTGCTTGAGATTATCAACAATCAAGACTTCGCAAGTATTGTCACGCCAAAAGGGATTGCTGTTGATACCATTATGCACTTTATCCGCGGACGGAATAACGCACAATTCTCCAGCCTAGAAGCCTTGCACCATGTAGCAAATGGCCAAATTGAAACACTCCAATTCCAGATCAACGAAGGAAATAAAATGATCGAACAGCCTCTTTCTCAGCTCAAGTTAAGGAGCGGGGTGCTGATTGCTGCTATCATTCGTCAAGGCGTAGCCATCTTCCCAAGTGGAGATGACTATTTGGAAGTCGGAGATAAGATCATCGTGACGACCTTGATTCAAAACATCGATAAGATTTACGATTTGTTAGAGAGGTAGCCCCATGAATAGATCTATGATTCGCTTTCTCCTCTCCAAACTCCTGCTAATTGAAGCAGCCCTCTTGTTGGTTCCAACAATCGTTGCCCTGATCTACCATGAAGATCTTGAAGTCTTCCTTTCGATCGGCGCGACAATGATTATTTTAGTGATTTTGGGTGGATTAGGTTCAGCCTTTAAGCCTAAGGATGCCCACATTTACACCAAGGAAGGGGTCCTGATTGTTGCCCTTTGCTGGATTCTCTGGTCCTTCTTTGGCGCTCTGCCTTTTGTCTTTTCTGGCCAGATTCCTAATCTAATTGATGCTTTCTTTGAAGTCAGCTCTGGCTTTACCACTACTGGTGCTACGATTTTAAATGATGTATCTGTCCTTTCCCACTCCCTCCTCTTTTGGCGTAGTTTTACCCACTTGATCGGAGGAATGGGGGTGCTGGTCTTTGCCTTAGCTATCATGGACAATGCTAAAAATGGCCACTTAGAGGTCATGAAAGCAGAAGTTCCTGGACCAGTCTTTGGTAAGGTTGTGTCGAAACTAAGAAACACCGCCCAGATTCTTTATATTATCTATCTAGCGCTCTTTGCCCTTTTTGCCCTTCTTTATTTCCTAGCTGGCATGCCACTCTTTGATAGTATCGTCATCGCAATGGGAACGGCTGGTACGGGAGGCTTCACTGTCTTTAACGACGGAATTGCCCACTACAACAGTTCTCTAATCACCTACCTTGTCAGCTTCGGCGTTCTGACCTTTGGGGTAAACTTCAATCTCTACTATTATCTCTTGATTCGAAGATTTAAGGCCTGTTTTCATGACGAGGAGTTGAAAGGCTATCTCTGGATTGTCCTCACTGCCACTATTTTGATTAGCTTCAATGTTCTCCATGTTTACGGGGAATTTGCTAAAAGCTTAGAAATTTCATTTTTCCAAGTTTCCAACATCATTACTACGACAGGATTCGGCTATGGAGATACCGTACAATGGCCCCTCTTCTCACAAGTCATTCTGCTGCTGCTCATGTGTTTAGGAGGTTCTGCTGGCTCCACCGCTGGCGGTTTCAAAGTGATCCGTGCCATTATCATCAGCCGCATCGCTAAAAACCAAATCCTTTCCACACTTTCGCCAAACCGCGTTCTAACCATGCATATCAACGGCGCTGTTTTGGATAAAGATACCCAACACAAGGTTCTCAAATATTTAGCTGTTTATATTTTGATTATCGCAGCTTTGATTTTCATCATCAGTCTGGACAATAACAATCTAATGACTGTTACTAGTGCTGTCATCAGCTGTTTCAATAATATCGGACCAATGATTGGGACAACCGAGACCTTCTCTATCTATAGCCCATTTTCTAAATTCCTCCTCTCTCTTGCCATGATTGCAGGACGTTTAGAAATCTATCCAATTCTACTTCTATTCCTACCAAGAACCTGGTCTAATAGATAGCAGGAAAATAGCTATCGTTACTCGACTAAAGCCCGTAACAACGGGCTTTTATCTTGTTCTAAAACTGCCATCTGAGAACGGAACCTCGTACGCTTTGACACTTAACTTTTTAAGGACAATTTCATTTTTCTCTTGCTCGCGAACATATTTGGCAACTGCCTTTCCATCTAGATCAACGATACTTACATATTTATCAAATATCCCGTGAAATCAAAATTCGAAAGTTTTGGAGGGATCAAGACAAGCATGTGAACATGATCTGGTATCATCTGTCTCTCAGTAATTTCCACACCTTTGTATTGACATAGATGACAAAAGATCTCAATGGGATCTCGTCTTATTTTGTAGTAAATGGTTTTTCTGCGGTACTTGGGGAGTAAAGATGATATGATATTTGCACATCCATTCGGTATGTAATAAACTGCAACTGGTTTTAGCCATTTCCTTTTTCTCCTTTGTCTTACCTGAACAAATAGATTCTACCAGGAAAAAGAAATGAAAGGTCAAATCCTTAGCAGCTACCAGCTTAGCTGGTGGTTTTCTTGTTTTTCTCTACGAGAAAAACTGACTTGAAGACATAATGAAATAAGACGGAAGACCCTTCTTCCGTCTTATTTCTGGTCTCGAAACTCTGGAATCAATCGATTCCAAGCTCTTCGTTCTTCTTCTGCTGCTGGGTTTCCTTGTGATTATCATAGCGATTAACCAAGAACTTGGCGATTTCTTTGAGAATAGAATAAGTCGGGATTGCCTCGATCATCTCTAGTACACCATAGATATTGCTGGATAAGAGCAAGAGTACCATGATGATAATAGGAAGATCCTCATCTGACACCAGATAAAGAAGATAATCATTAGCAAAAGGACCTACATCAACTTACTTTTATAAAACATCTGACTCCTCCTATCGGTTATTTTATCCTAAATTTTGTTATAATAAAGAAGATTTAACGAAAGAAAGAGTAAAAATGGAAAAAATTATCAAACTGGAAAATGTAAGCTTGGCTAAACAAGGCCGAACCATCTTAAAAGATCTCAACTGGCAGGTGAAAAAGGGGGAGCATTGGGCCATCCTCGGTCTCAACGGCTCAGGAAAATCTACTCTCCTGCGCTTGCTTATGGCTGAGCATTGGAAGACTCAGGGCAAGGTGACAGTTCTGGGTACGGAATTTGGTGCTGGCGACATTCCTCATCTGAGAACTAAGATTGGAGTAGTCGGCTCCTTCATTGCTGAGCGCCTGCCCAGCCATCTCACTGCCGAAGAAGTCGTCCTGACAGGCAAGTATAAAAGCAGTATTCTCTATGCTCCTTACGGACAAGAAGAACTGAACCAAGCTAGGGAAATGCTGGCTTCCATTGGCGGGCAAGAATTGATTGGCCGGAGCTACATCAGTCTGTCTCAAGGAGAAAAGCAACTCTTGCTGATTGCGCGCAGTCTCATGGAAAAGCCAGAACTACTTATCTTAGACGAAGCGACCAGTGGTCTGGATCTCTTTGCCCGCGAGCGCCTGCTGGATCAAATTGGTAAGATTACACAGATGGACCAGGCTCCAACCATCCTCTATGTCACCCACCATGTAGAAGAAATCATTGCTACTATGGATCATGTCCTGCTTCTAAAAGAAGGTGAAATTATAGCCCAAGGTCCTAAAGAAGAAATTTTTCAAAAAGAGGTCATGGATCGATTTTATCCTCAGCCAGTCGAGCTGATTGAGCTGGGAGAAGACCGCTATTTCATCAAGGTGGAGAACAGGCCCTCATGAATCAATTTTCTAACACCATCTTCAGTCTGGGCTAGTTTCTGATTCTGACCATGACTGTGATTGCCTTACTTTTCCTGTCTGGGCAGATCCTGCTGTCTCATACTTACATCCCTTTGAGGACTGTTGAGGGGGGGCAATTCGTCAGTAATCCTTGGTATTTCTACCCTATCCTCCTGCTCTTTCTCCTCAGCCTCTTTTTAATCCGGCCCCTGCTAGAAAAAGTTCAGACCAAGTATTTTTTTCGGATTTTGTCCCTCACCTGACTAATGCCATAACAACGGGATTTCACCTTGTTCTAAAACTACCATCTGAGAACGCTTTAACATTTAACTTATCAGGGGCAAGGTCATTTTTTCCCAATCACGTATATTAGAAACTATCTTTTCATTTGGGCCAACGGTACTCACATAGTCTCCTCTCGCCCAATCAATTGTCATAAAATAACCCTTCTTGTTCTTCAATCTGAACAGGAGGGGTTGTTTTGATTTGAAATGAATCAGATTTAACTTTGTATTATTACTATTCTCATCACTTCATTTTAATCGTAATCAGCATATCTCCACCAAGCTATTGTTGCGATAAGACCTAGAATACTCACTCCAAATAAACTAACAATACTCCCAAAATTCAATAGTGCTTTTCCTGCAATACCACTTGCGAGTGCAGGAATCGCCCATGGAATGTATTTCCCAAAGTTAAGAGCAGAACCAAGCTGAGAAAAAATAATAGTAAAAATGATAAATGCCAATGGAGACAAATATCCCCGGCCTAAACAAGCAAAAAAAGCCACCGGAGTAGAGAGTACGATCGTAAGAGTAGTACAAAAAACAAAAGTAAGTACACCTTTGAAAATCACCGTTAAGCTCCCGCTCTCAAGTCCAATCAAATTGCCAGCTAATAATCCTAACAAAAGTGCAAAAATTGATAGAGTATAGCTCCATAGAGCGATAACGATAAACTTGGATAATACGATTGTATCTCTTCTTATCGGGAGTGCTAATAGGTCGATCATCGTTTTATCAGAATATTCTCTACCAAAAACCCAAGATGCTGTAAATCCAAAAATGAGCAATCCCCCAACAGAAATGACTTGTGATATGGTCATTAAGTATGATGACCAGTCTGTTATCCTCATCATTTCCATTTTTGCAGAAATCAAACCAAGATTTTTGAAATTCTCTGGATATTTCATCATAGTTGCAAACAACCCAACAATAAAAGGAACTAAACAGATAGAACAAGCAGTTACGATGGAAAGTTTTGCTTTTATTAACTTTCTCCATTCAATTAAAATACATGAACTAAGCTTTTTCATTCGAGATTCCTCCGTGGTAATCATTCAGTATTCTTAAGAAATAATGCTCTAAATCTTCTTTCTCAACAGTCAACGATTTGGGTGGATAACCTGCATGAACCAGCAATGTAGCAATATCTTCCGGATATTCCACAGATTTTCTATCAGTTAATTCTAAGAAATGTATATTATTTTCTGTGTCTGATTGAATGTTTACCTGATAGCCATGGTTAGATAACACTTCTTTCATGGCCTTATTATTAGAGCCACTTACTAGTAACTTCTTTTCTAAGTACTGTTCTAATTGACTGCTTTCAACTTCTCTTATAAGTCTGCCCTCATGTATAATGACTATTCTAGTAGCAATTTTAGATATTTCTTCCAGATTATGACTTGAAATAAGAACAGTTGTACCTAGATTATTTGCCAATTCCTTTAACATCTCTCTCACTTCAATAACTCCAAAAGGATCTAATCCATTTGTTGGCTCATCAAGAATTAGGATTTTAGGTTTATGAATAATCGCTTTTGCAATTCCTAAACGCGCAACATTTCCTAAAGAAAGATGTTTCACCTCTTTATGTTCATATTGCTTTAGTTTTAATTTCTCAATTACCCAGTCAATATTATCTTTATTAACCCCTCTTAATTTACTAACGATTTCTAAATTTTCTCTCACAGTTAAGTCTGGATAAGAATAAGGCGTCTCAATAATATAACCTATTTCGTTCCGAAGTTCTAAATTACTCAGATCTAACTTTTTTCCTTGGATATAACATTCTCCTGATGTAGATTTTATCAATCCTAACATCATTCTCATCGTTGTTGTTTTCCCTGCACCATTTAGTCCTAAAAAACCTACTATTTCACCACTTTTTATTGATAGATTCAAGTTGTTGACAACATTTTTTGTTCCATATCTTTTAGAAAGGTTTGCGGTTCTAATTGCTTCTTTCACCATTACCTATCCTCCTCAGTAATTTGCTCCACAATTCCTTGTATGACTAACTTCAATGTGGTATCAAATTGTTTTTCACCGATTTCCTCGATGTGTAATATAGTCATAGCAATCGTTCTAAATAAAGCAGAGACGATTTCTACCGATACATTTTCTCTAATGTTGATTCGGGATACAATTTTTTTAACCATCCTATCATCTATCAGATGATGATTTGTTATCACCTCTTTTGGCAATTTTCTTACGAGTAATTCCATTTCATGATTTTTAAATATGGTATACATAAATGAATAGCGAAAATCTTGATAAAAATCATAAAGTAACTGTACCAGACGATTTGTATCTATCTTGACTTCCATACCTAATTGTTCTGTCAGGTGATTCATAACATCTATTTGATATTCTTCTAAGACCGCAAAAAATAACATTTCCTTTGAAGAATAAAAATTATAAAAAGAACCTTTAGAGATATCCACCATTGCTGCCATTTGGTCAACTGTGGTTTTCTTAACCCCATATCTTTGAAGGCATTCCTTTGCAACTTTATGTAATTTCTTTCTAATTGCTTCTTTTTCTTCAGCAGTAAAAGCAGTAGCCATAACTTCCTCCTAAAAACACTGTGACGTTTTTTGAATTTACAGTCATAGATTATCATATAAACTGAAAAATGTCAAAAGTCTTATATCTTCTTTGTAAGGAAATATAAGATTTTAAATTTACACACACCTTAATTCTCTTCTTTTAGGCCTAATTATTTGATTTTCACGATTAAAAATACAGTGCTGAAAGCTCCTATTATCTGGCTTTTCTCTCTGTATCCTTATTGTATCTCAAGTTTCTTCTCTCAATTTCTCAATCATGACTAAGAAAGGCGGGTTGTTAATCTGATTGATGGTCTTGTATAGGGCAACGGTGAAGTCCTGCTGAGACAGGTAGCTAAGATTAGTCGAGCATTGTTCAAGCCAGCTTCTGCCAAACGCTGACAGTTTACTACTTCATTTAAAACAAATAAAAAGGTCGAGACAAATGTCTCAACCTTTTTATTTTGCATAATCAACTGCTCGCATTTCGCGAATGACTGTGACCTTGATATTTCCTGGATATTCCAAGTTGTTTTCAATCTTTTCACGCACGTCATGCGCCAAGATTGTAATCTTATCATCCTTGATTTTCTCTGGACTGACCATAATTCGGATTTCACGACCTGCCTGAAGGGCAAAGCTTGTCTTAACCCCTTCAAAGCTGTTTGCAATTTCTTCTAAATCTTGCAATCGCTTGATGTAGCTTTCCAGCGACTCACTGCGAGCTCCTGGACGAGCTGCACTTAGGGCATCAGCTGCTGCAACGATGACTGCAATAACGCTCTCAGGTTCCACATCTCCGTGGTGGCTAGCAATCGTATTGATAACAACTGGATGCTCCTTATACTTGCGAGCCAACTCAGTTCCAATTTCTACGTGGCTGCCTTCTACTTCTCGATCGATGGCTTTACCAATATCATGGAGGAAACCAGCACGACGAGCCAAGTTCGCATTTTCACCCAACTCTCCAGCGATAACTCCAGCCAGTTTGGCAACCTCAATCGAGTGGCGAAGAACATTTTGCCCGTAGGAAGTACGGAACTGCAAGCGACCCATGATTTTCATCAAATCAGGATGCAAGTTTGGCGCTCCGATTTCATAGGCTGCGGCTTCACCATACTCTCGGATACGGTTATCAATCTCTAAGCGATTCTTTTCGACCAATTCCTCGATACGAGCCGGATGGATCCGACCATCCTTGAGAAGAGCTTCCATGGTCATCCGAGCAATCTCACGGCGAACTGGATCGAAACCTGAAAGAGTAACCACTTCAGGCGTATCATCAATGATAACATCAATCCCTGTCAAACTTTCAAAGGTTCGAATATTGCGACCTTCACGTCCGATAATCCGTCCCTTCATGCTGTCATCAGGAAGATGAACCGTTGAATTGGTCTGCTCAGCCACATAGTCACCAGCAATCCGCTGCATAGCTTGAACCAAGATATCCTTGGCCACCTTGTCAGAGCGCTCTTTGATATCCTGCTCTGCTTCCCGAATACGAGTTGCAATTTCCTTGGACAGCTTGTCCTCGGTCTTGGTCAAGATAATCTCACGCGCTTCCGTCTGAGTCAGGGATGCTACCCGCTCAAGCTCAGCTTCTTTTTGCTGCTCTAGCTCAGCTACTTGTGCTTCACGCGCATCAATGTGTTTAGCTTTATCAGTAAGACTCTGTTCTTTGTGCTCCAAAGTCTTTTCCTTGTTGGTTAAATTGTCATCTTTGCGGTCAAGACTACTTGCGCGCTCTGTCAAGCGGCTTTCAATTTGTTTTAACTCTTGACGCTCAGACTTAAATTCTGCATCAACCTCTTCACGATATTTTCTGGCTTCTTCTTTTGCCTCCAAAAGTGCTTCTTTTTTAAGCGAACTGGTTTCGCGCATCGCTTCTTTGACAATCAAATCCGCTTCGCGTTCTGCCTGACCGCGTAAATTGGTTGCTTCTTGTTCAGCATTTAAAAGAGTAAGTTCCGCGGCTTCTTTAGATGCTTTCATCTTAACCGCGATTCCTACATACCCAATCACTAAACCAATGATGGCAGCAAAAACAAAAGCAGCTATCGTATATAAGCCCATGTTTTTACTCCAAATCTATTTAATTATTGAATTCAAAATTCCTTTTTATTCTATCATAAATAGCAAAAATTCACAAATCAATTTTTTGAAAAAGAAGGCCGTTTTTTGCCTATTATTGGGCGAAAAGGCGCTAAATCAAAGAATTTAATATATAAAATTTTTTTATTTCCTAACTCTTATTTTTTTATGCTATAATCAAAAGGAAGTGTTTGAAATGTCGCTTTTGAAACCTGATCTCATTTTCAGGTTCCAATTTTAGATTTTAAAGGAGAAACCATGTCTAAAGAAGTTATCGTTGAAAGTTTTGAGCTTGACCATACAATCGTAAAAGCACCCTATGTTCGTCTCATTGGCGAGGAAACTGGTCCCAAAGGAGATATTATCTCTAACTTTGATATTCGCTTGGTGCAGCCAAATGAAGACTCTATTCCGACGGCTGGCCTGCATACCATCGAGCATTTACTAGCTATGCTCATTCGCAAGCGGATTGACGGTATGATTGACTGCTCACCTTTCGGTTGCCGAACAGGTTTCCATATGATTATGTGGGGGCAACACTCAGCGACTGAAATTGCCCAAGTCATCAAATCTTGCTTAGAAGAAATCGCTGAGACAACTACTTGGGAGGATGTCCCTGGCACCACCATCGAATCCTGTGGCAATTACAAGGATCACAGCCTCTTTTCTGCCAAAGAATGGGCGAAACTCATTCTCAGCCAAGGAATCTCTGACAATGCTTTCGAGCGCCATGTTCTCTGAGCAGAGGGATTTTAGTTTCTCAAGCTTGTATTATTTGTGCTAAAAATGAAAAAATCAGAGAGTGGGACAGAAATCGGTCATTCGTTAGAATTCGATTTCGTCGTCCCACCTCCGCACAGTTGAGTAGGGCTGTAAAAGCTGATGAAATCAGCGTAGTAGAGCCCACTCAACCACTGCGTCTTGCTCGACAATCCAAAGACAATTGAGGAGTCTGGGACAAAAAGATTTCAATTTTTAAAAATCTTAATTATTAAGCCCTTCAAATCTATAATTAAATGCGAAAAGCGAACAAAGCAGAATTCTGATTACCAGAAAACTAGTTTTGTTCGCTTTTTATATTTGAAGTCGGACTTTTGTCCCAGCCTCCCTTGTTCTTTTTATTCCTGCATCGCATAGCCGATACCACGGACAGTTTTGATATAGCTGGTCTGTCCAGCAATATCAATCTTACTGCGTAGGTAACGAATATAGACGTCTACCACATTAGTCTCAGTGGCACCTTCATACTTCCAGACACGCTCCAGAAGTTGCTCGCGGCTCATGACCTTTTGGTTGCTCATCAGCGTCACTAGTAGATCATATTCCCGTCGTGTCAAGACAATCACTTCCTCTCCACGATAGACGATATGATTTTTCAAATCAACCCGTAGATTGCGGTAAGCAGTCGGTGTTTTTAGCTTGCTACAATGCTGGTCGATAAAGTCCCGACCTCGAAAAATATCGGAGACTTTCTCAACCAAATCACTGATAATAAAAGGTTTGACGGTATAGGAAACAGCAAAGCGCTGAATTTCATCTGCATGTTCTTTGATTTCTTCACGGCTGGCTAAGACGATAATGACTGAAGCCGGCTTGAACAAACTCAGTTGTCTAGCAAACTCACTAGCAGTCATATCCTGCAGGTCATAATTAAGCAAGAGCAGATCGTAGTCATTTTCTCTGGCCAACGCCAAACCTTGACTTCCTGTCTCAACTACATCCAGAAGATAAGCTTCCTTTTGCAGTTCCAAAGTCACAAATCGTGCAAGATTCTTTTCATTTTCTACTAATAAAATTCGCTTTGCCATAGGCCTATCCTATTTTTCGTCATACCAAGAGTAGTGGAAGGTTCCTTCTTTGTCTTTACGTTGGTAGGTGTGAGCACCGAAGTAGTCACGTTGTGCTTGGATCAAGTTAGCTGGAAGATCAGCTGAACGGTAGCTATCAAAGTAAGTAATAGCTGCTGAGAAGGTTGGTACTGGTACACCAGCTTGAACAGCAAGAGCTACGATATCACGCACTGCTTGTTGGTACTTAGCAGTAACATCCAAGAAGTACTCATCCAAGAGAAGGTTTGCAAGATCAGCATCACGGTTGTAAGCATCTGTAATCTTTTGCAAGAAACGAGAACGGATGATACAGCCATCACGCCAGATAGATGCGATGTCCGCAAATGGCAAGTTCCAGTTATTTTCTTTAGAAGCTACACGCAATTGAGCAAAACCTTGTGCGTATGAGATGATTTTTGAGAAGTAAAGTGCTTGACGGATCTTTTCGATCAACTCAGCCTTGTCTCCTTCAAACTTGAAGGCAGCTGGTTTTGGAAGCACCTTGCTAGCATGCACACGTTCTTCTTTGTATGTAGAGATGTAGCGGGCAAATACTGACTCAGTGATCAGTGACAATGGCACACCAAGATCAAGCGCTGATTGGCTAGTCCATTTACCAGTTCCCTTGTTACCTGCAGCATCAAGGATATAGTCTACGATTGGTCCTTCTTGGCCTTCATCGTCTTTACGGCTCAAGATATCAGCTGTGATTTCGATCAAGTAGCTGTCCAATTCACCCTTGTTCCACTCAGTAAAGATTTCTGCCATGTCTTCTGCAGAAAGGCCAAGCAAGTGTTGCATGAGGTCGTAGCTTTCTGCGATCAATTGCATGTCACCGTACTCGATACCGTTGTGGACCATTTTCACATAGTGACCAGCTCCATCAGGACCGATGTAAGTCACACATGGTTTGCCATCTTCTGGTGCTTTAGCTGAGATTTCTTCGAGAACATCTGCTACCAATTCATAAGCTTCTTTTTGTCCACCAGGCATGATAGAAGGACCTTCAAGGGCACCTTTTTCACCACCAGAAACTCCAGTACCGATAAAGTTGATACCTGAGTTTGCCAATTCTTCATTACGACGGATGGTATCTTTGTAGAAAGTGTTTCCTCCGTCAATCAAGATATCACCCTTGTCAAGGTGTGGAAGAAGGGCTTGGATAGTTGCATCTGTACCAGGTCCAGCTTGAACCATAAGCATGATACGGCGAGGTTTTTCGATAGATTGAACGAAAGACTCTACATCGTAGCTTGGAACAAATTTCTTTTCAGGGTGACAAGCGATTACGTCTTCTGTTTTTTCTTTACTACGGTTGTAAATGGCAACTGTATAACCACGAGATTCAATATTTAGGGCAAGGTTACGACCCATTACGGCCATACCAACGACACCAAAGTTTGCTTTAGTCATTTTCTACTCCTATAATCTTAGTTGTTTAATCTGTTATATTTTAACATTTTTACATGGTAATGAAAAGTATTTAGCTGATAGAAATGCTTTTCTGACGGATGATAAACAAACAGCCAGAAGTTCCGACTCCCAGCTGTTTGTATAGCTTAGACACATTTAGATTTATTTCTCATCAACTTCAATGACCGCTTGTTCATCTTGTTTAAGCTTATTGACAGTCATGTTGACACCAAGTGCTCCAGCTAACAGTTGACGAATGTCAAAGCCTGCTCCTTGGGAAACTTGGTCAATGCTCTGCATGATGTCACCAACCATTTTAGAAGCGTTGCCTTCACCATACATGGTAATCTTGTCTACCTTGGTCAATGGCTCTGCTACCGCACGAGCGATTTCTGGCAGTTTATCGACAATCATTTCCGTAATCGCAGCTTCCTGCATCTTCTTCATGGCTTCGGCTTTCTTGTCCAAACCTTCTGCTTCCGCTTCTAGTTTAAGACGAATGGCTTCCGCCTCCGCACGTCCCTTGGCTTCAATAGCTTCAGCTTCTTGCAGTTGCGCAAATTTCTCAGCCTCGGCTTGAGCCTTGCGGGCTTCGGCTTCTTTTTGTGTTTCAAAGAGTTCCGCTTCGGCCTGACGCTGACGTTCAATCAATTGGGCTTCGGCAGCCTGTTGACGGGCATATTTTTCAGCTTCAGCTTGCTTGCGGATATTGGCATCCAACTCCTGCTCACGAACCTTAACTTCCCGTTCTTTGACTTCCGCTTCTTTCTCCTGTTTCATGATATTGGCTTCTGCCGCCACGCGTTCTTGTTCACGACGCTGGATTTCTGCCTCAATCCCTTTAGCCGCGTCCGCTTTAGCTTGCGCAATATCTGCTTCCTGCTTGAGGGCAGCTTGTTTCAGCTTGAGTTCATTTTGCTTTTGAGCAATTTCCAAGTCAGCTGCCACGCGCTTGTCGTTAGCCAGCTTGTCCTGCTCAGCCTCAACTTCCTTGCGCTCACGTTCAGCCTTAGCCTTGGCAATCAGGGCGTCTTTCTTGATCGTTTCGACATTTTCAATACCAAGGTTGTCAATAACGCCACCTTCATCAGAGAAGGATTGAACGGTAAAGGCAATGACTTCCAGACCCATCTTGGCCAAATCTGGCGCTACGTTATCTTGCACTTTAGAAGCAAATTCCTGACGGTCATTGACCATCTTGCGCAATTCCATCTGACCGATTACTTCACGAAGATTTCCTTCTAGTACATCTTGGACAGAGTTAGAAATATCAGTGGTATTCCAATTAAGGAAGTTCTCTGCCGCACGGTCAATCATTTCATCCGTAGTACCAATCTTCAGCTTAACAGCCGCATCCGCACGAACGTTGATAAAATCAAGTGTTGGCACAGACTCAGAAGTACGGACGTCTGTAGAAAACTGCTCAATATCCAGATAAGAGCGCTGCTCTACAAAAGGAATCATGAAGCCAGCCTTACCTCTCAAATGGCGCTGCTTACGCAGACCAGTAATAACGACTACTTCATTTGGCTTAGCATTGACATACCCCTTAGCCAAAAGAATAATAAGCACGATGGCTGCAACGATTGCAAAAATCAACCAGCCTGGGATAAATAACATATCCATAGAAACTTCCTTTCTTTTCTAGAGCAATAGACGAATACATTGCCCAAATATATTTTTAGTTAGTATATCAAAAAATTAACAGTTTGCAAAACTTTTACTGCTAATTCTATTCAACTTCCCAAATGCCCCTTCAAACAAAAAGATAGCTCCTCATTTATCGAGGAAGCTATCCATCTTTTATTAGTCGTTTCTTCCAAAGATACGAAGGATGCTGAGGAAGAGGTTGATAAAGTCGAGATAAAGGCTCAAAGCCAGAGAAAGGGCCCATCCAAGTCCAGCTTGTCCCCCTGTCTGCTCATATACATAGCGAATTTTTTGATTGTCCCAAGCAATCAAACCAGCGAAAATAACGACGCTGACATAGCTGACAATATAGTCTATCATGTCGCTACCCAGGAAAATATTGACAAAACTCGCGATCACAATCCCAATCAGACCTGCAATCATAGCACGGCCCATACCAGATAAATCTTTTTTGATGACGATGCCCATGGCTGCCATGACAAGGAAAACAGCCGCACTAACTGCAAATGCTTTAAAGACCACACCTCCTGTGTACATGGCCACAATGAAACTCATGGTAAAGCCGTTTAGGGCTGAGTAGCTCAAAAAGAGGGGGAGGGCAGCTGGGCTATTGCGAAGTCCCATACTGGAAGCTGACCAAACCAAGGCCACCTCAAGGAAAATCGCACCGTAGTATATCCAGCGGTAATGGAGCAGAATATCTACTAGAGCTGTCTGGAAGGTTGTCAGCATTAAGCCTGAAACCAGAGCAGAGATGGCAATTCCCATCCCGACAAATCCGTAGACTTTAGAATAAAAACTAGAAAGTCCACTGTTTTCTTGAATAATTGTATTGTTCATAATGTCTCCTTTTTACATTTTAACTTTTCATCATCTTTCGATGATACTTCTTACGCCCGCTCAGCTTTTGTCGCCAAGGTGCTGTCGCTTCTTTGACTGCCCAATACTTGTCCACCATGGTCACAACGAAGGACTCCTTGTAGCGTGGCGGTGCTAAGGTAGCTCCCCACATGTGCTTGATGATAATATCTTCCTCAACTCGATTGAGCTTGGTAATCTTACGGGCATTTCGGACTGCTAGGCGGGGATGTACCCAGGCATGACTCTTTTTAAACTTAGTTTCACGCCAGTCATAATAAAATAGATCATGCAGAAGAGCACCTCGTGCTGTACTGCGGGCATTCCAGCCAAATTTTTTAGCAATTTTATAACTAGTATAACTGACATTGATTGAATGTTCAAGCCGATTGGAATGAATATGATGGGTAATCCCTTTTAAGCGTTGGACGCTGGGCTTTTCAATCAAATGCCCCACATAGGCCATAAATTCATCATCTTCTCTGTAAGGCATGTCATCACCTCCATTTAGTTTTATTATAGAGAGATTTCTAAAAGCTAGCTTAAAGCAAACATCAGAATGCCAGCTGCCACAGCTACGTTCAGACTTTCAGCCTGCCCCTTCATGGAAATATGAACCAAAACATCAGCCGCATCCGTCATTTCTTGGCTGATTCCCTGACCTTCATTGCCCATGACTAGGAGGAAATTCTCATTTTTTTCGACTTTTTGATAATCAAGGGAATCCTCTGATAAAGTCGAAGCCAGAATTTGTAAATCATTCTGACGAGCCAGAGTCAGCATATCCTCTCTGCTTACGCGATAGATGGGCAGATGAAAATGGCTACCTTGCATAGAACGCAAGGTTTTGAGATTGTAAATGTCAGCGGAGTGACTAGAGATAAAAACTCCTTGATAACCCGCCGCATCCGCTGTTCGGATGATGGTTCCGACATTGCCAGGATCCTGCACATCTTCTAAAAAGAGATAGGCACCTTCCAGCTTTTCTGGAATGTTTTGCTCCTCAAAGGCTAATTCTGCAACGATTCCCTGAGGGGTCTTGCTATCTGCCAAATCACTCAGAATCTCTGGACTGACAAAAATCGTCTGAGAAAATGCTGCCAAACGCTCTTCGTACTCTGCCAAGGCAAAAATTCGAAGAATCCGTGCCTGACTGGCCAGAGCCTCCTCAAAAAGATGCCAGCCCTCAATCAAATAGGACTCGCTACGATATTTTTTTTGCTGCAGCTTTTTAGCTTTTTTTACCACATTATTGGCTTTTGAGGTTATAATGTTCATAAATACATTATAACACAATCTAGCAGTTTTGAACTCATCCTCTAGACTTATCCTCAGAGAAAATCTTATATCCAGCAAGCAACTGCTCGCTGTGCTATGGGCTAAGAACTGTGTTTCAAACCGCTACAAAAGGAGGTAACTATGCAAAAAGTAAGAATGATTGCGCAAGGACGAGTCCAAGGCGTCGGCTTTCGTTGGGGCGTTTACTCCCTCGCTCTGCAAATCGGTGGGATTACAGGTCGCGTCTGGAATAATGACGACGGTACAGTCGAAATTTTAGCTCAAACAGAAAGCTCTGCCCTCATGGCCAAGTTCATTCAAGAAATCCGCAAAGGTCCAACTCCTTTTTCAAAAGTCAGCTATTTAGATGTCACCATGGCCAATTTTGATGCCTATACCGACTTTAAAATTGCAAATTAGGTCTGGAGAACTATTGTATATTTCCTTAAAAAACAGTAGAATAGATAGGTATTATTTTTTTAGAAACAAAGGAAATGAACTCGTGAAAACATTTAAACGTATTTTATTCTCTGGAATGAGCTTGTCCCTCCTACTATTATTGACAGGGTGTGTCGGACGAGATAAGGCCGGTAATCCTGCTGGACCAATTTGGGATGTACTTGGTCGTCCTATGGCAGATAGCATCCAGTTCTTTGCCAAGAATTCAGGTCTTGGTTATGGTCTAGCGATTATTATCGTTACACTCATCGTGCGGCTGATTATTTTCCCACTGGGAATCTATCAGTCTTGGAAGGCTACTCTTCAGTCAGAAAAGATGAACTACTTCAAGCCCATCTTTGCCCCTATTCAAGAACGAATCAATAATGCCGAAACTCAAGAAGAAAAGCTAGAAGCCCAGCAAGAACTTATGGCTGCTCAAAGAGAAAATGGTCTGAGTATGTTTGGCGGTATCGGCTGCCTCCCACTACTCATTCAAATGCCTTTCTTCTCAGCCCTCTTCTTCGCTGCCCAATACACAAACGGTGTAGCCAGCAGTACATTCCTTGGCATCAATCTTGGAAAACCTAGTCTGGCCTTGACTCTCATTGTCGGTGTACTCTACTACATCCAGTCAATTCTCTCCCTACATGGTATCGAAGATGAAACCCAAAAAGCGCAGATGAAGAGTGCAACTTACATGAGCCCGATTATGATTGTTGTCTTCTCCTTCATGTCACCAGCGGCTGTGACCCTCTACTGGGTAGTCGGTGGTTTCATCCAAATTATCCAACAATTCATCATTAACTACTTAATGCGTCCTCGGATTAGAAAGCAAGTGGCTGAAGAATATGAAAAGAATCCTCCGAAAGCCATGAGCAATGCAAGCCGTATCAAGGACGTAACGCCAAAAGCGAGCCAAGCAATCACTCATAGCAATAAAAAGAAAAAGAATCGCAACGCTGGTAAACAACGTTCTAGATAAATAATTATCCATGTTCCTCCAAGATTTCCTATCTAATCTTGGAGGGATTTTTTTCTACTCGCCCTAAAAATACTAATTCCGAGAATACATTTGAAATAAAAAAGAATGCTGATAAATCAACATTCTTTTTACGTAAACATAGAAAAAAATAGTCTTTTTTGTTTCTTTAGCTACCAGAAAGCTACCATGAACTTAACTAAATTAAGATTCTTATATTTAAAAAATTAATTTTGTGCTTTATCTATATTTTTTATACATTCATTATAGCTTTCTATATAATAATACGAACTATAAAACTTTGAAAATTTCAAATATTGAATGGCTAAATCATACTCCTTTTGTACTCTTAGTTCCTCACCGTAGAGAACTAAAAATTCAATGGGAAGTACCTTTTGGTTGTCAAACAATATAACATCTTTCAAATTGTTTTCAATAAAATTTGTTATTGCAAGTTTTTCATTTTCTTTTTTCTGCATTTTATATTCAAGTGATAGTATCAATAATCGATAATCTTCATATTCTCTTTCTCTTTTTTCTTCGATTAGACGTAATAATTTTTCAAAACTATCTTTCATGCCAAGTTCTGTTCTTATTATCAATTGGCCAAGTAATTTTATTTCATCTATTTCAGATATTGTACCAATTAAAAATTCATTTGGTAAATATTTTTGCTCTAAAATATCCATTGAATTATCAAAATACAGATAATAATTAATTTCATCTTTTTTTACTACTGTCAGTATTTCATCGTATAAACTAAACAATCTATCAACTGCGAAGTATATTGCAAATAATACTGTAAAAACACTTGTCATATCCTTTATTTGTTCACTAGAATACAACACGGTTACAAAAACTAAAATGTAGACAACAGCTTTAATTAGAGTTTCTATTCGCGGATTGTTTGTTTGAAATTGTATACCGAATCTCATTATTAAAACAATTACTAATAAAAAACAGATTGCAAATGGAAGGTTAAACAAGATAGAAAATATAAAGGGAATCACAAAACATGAAAAAACCTGGACAAAATTTTTTATCGTATCTATGATTGTGTCTGAGTGTTCATTATCTTGCGAAACTGTGAATGGTCTTACATATAGAAGTAAATTACATAAAAACCTATATATATTCCCCTTTCCAAATTGTGTTAATGTGATTGCAATAATAAGCACCCCAATAGATATTGTAAATTTGTATTCCCCGAAAAGAATTACTGAAGAAATAATCATTAAAATACTGCTAATAATCTGGTTCCTAAAACTTTCTCGATTAAACAACTTACCAGAAATCCAAAGTGGAATAAGAGAAATAAGTAATCTGACAAGTAATTCTCTCAAAATATTCCCTAAATCTGAAAAACTCTTAAATTTAAAATCAGTAAATCCATCAATAACAATCCAAGAGCACTTACCTAAAAAATAATTTAGAATAGATTCCGCATTTCTAGCTAGCACAAGAATATTCGAAATAAAAAATTTAATAATATCTCCCAAAAACATTTCCCAAAGAAAATTTATAGTACCACCCATATAGGCAATTATAATTAATATCATTAATCCCGATATTAAATCTTGTTTTACAATATTACCATCACACATTCTTAATATTCTATTTCTTATTATTTGAAACCAATTATTTTTTTCAAAATCCATATTCTTCTCCTAATGTAACTTTTTCCAATCATCACTTATTTTATAATTAGACTGTTTCCATGAATCTTTAATTTCAAATATTTTATATTCTTTATACTTATCATTTGTATCAAAATAAGATAATCTAACTTCATCAAAGTCATGAAAGTCTATATCTTTCCCTTTTATAATGAATTCCAAGTCATATCTTTTTATTTCTCCCGCATCAACTAAGAATGAATATGAACCGTTATCTCCCAAAACAGTTCTCCCAGAATGCGTTGACTGTTTTGTTTTAGAAACAAATTTTCCAGCCGAATATAAAGATAAATTTAGATTTCTCACAATCTGTCTAGTTCCTTTTGTATTATGGATTTCAATCCATAGTGGTAGGTCAAAATATAGTTCATTATTTTCTTTATAAAACCCCCAAGGGTTTGATGTCATTTTATTGTAAACTGTTTTATAGTAAATATTGGTTTCCCCTTGTTCCATCAAATGCTTCTTAATATATGCTTGTATAAGCAGAGTAATAGATGAAGATATTATTGAAATAAATGCACCTAATAACGTCGAATTATTCAAAAAGTAACTTAAGAACTCACTCATTGTTTTCTCTTTTCCCATCATAATAAATTTTATCTAACAATGTTTCATTTACTGTTTGTAGTTCCTCACTACTAATACATTTCACATCAATATCTAACTGGTCTAGTTCACCAAACGTCGATTCTAAATCTAGCAATATGTCTATCAACTTTATTTTCACATTACTTAAGATATTCTCCAAACTAGCTTTATTTACTACTTGTTCTAATGTATAACACTGAATACCACCTTTACTTGCACTATAAACCATTGGGGCAAATTCAATTAGGTCATAGCTCATTTTAATTGATAAATTACGTTCAATCGTACCTATACCATTAGTAATTTTCCGTTCTCTTAAAATTTTTTTTATTTCATCTGTAAAAAATGATTCTGACAGTGGTACTGACTTAACTGTAAAATTTCCATTTATCCCTGAATATCTTATATTATACGCAATACCTTTCCTATACTGAGGAATTTCATCATCTATCTTATATCCTCTTAACTCATTTTCAATCCATTTTTGCAAACTTAAATTATTTAGTGAATATGTAATTATTTTTAATCTTAACAGTGCATTTTCTAAACTAATATTATTTCCAGCGATATCTCGAATTAATTGACTTTTTGTCATTCTCTCTCCCTTTTTTTAATGATTCTGTTTCAAATAATTGAAAATCAATTTGGTTAATAAAAATCCATACAATCAGGCAAAAATAACAACTGAACAAGAAGTTAACAAGAACTTCATGATAGTTCAAATACAATAGAAAATCGAATAAATTATTTTGTAAATTTTCATTCTTAAATTCTATTTTGCTAATCATAGGAAGAAATTCTTTATTTACGTTTTCAACGATAGATAACAAATTTCCATTAGACAGAAATAAAAATACCAACACGAGTTTATTATCTTTTAAAAACCTGATATATCGTGATTTATAAATTTTATAATGAGTATTTTTAAAAAATGAAAAATTAAATTGGGTATTTAATCCTACCTCTTCTTGTTGTTTTTTACTTTGTTTTATATATTTGAAACACAAACAACAAGAAGCAAAAAATGCCTCAAAAAAAATTAAATTAGTATATTCCCAACCAGTAGGTGTGATGACTACAATATCAACAAATAGTTTAGCAAATGCGAGAACTAAAAAATTTATAACCGGACGCACATATTTATCATAAAAACTACTCATATTTTCTCTCCTTAAGGTATTGCTCTACCATATTATATATTTCGTTTTTATCCTCATCTGTCAAATCATATTCTCTAAGCAATCTCACAATTACTTCAACTCCGTCATATCTTCCATTTAATGCTTCCGTTGTGGTATTAAAAATATCAGCTAGTTTTTGGATTGTTTCGTACTTAGGATTTCTTCCCCCATTTTCCCACCTGGCATATTGAGCTTGTGATACCCCTAATCTTTCTGCAACTTGAGCTTGAGTTAACCCATTTTTAAGCCTTTCTTTTTTCAAATTATCTTTTAGCATATTTAAGCTTTCCTTTACTTTTTTATTGACTTATAACCAAAAGGATAGTATTATATTTATAACCAAATGGTAATATATTGCCGTGTACTTAATAGTATAATTGCAAGCTAATAAAGCTCTACTAAGCTATTTTGAAGCTTTATTGTAAAATCACATCAATTATACCAAAATGGTTATATAAAGTCTATGATAATCAATGTTTAGCTTGTGATAAAGTTATTGTTAATAACTGTCAAAGCTAGGAGACAAAGACGAGGGAGATCGCCGGAGGCAAATCTCCCGAAGGCTGCAGTTCGACTAGCTTTGACAGTAAGCTGGCGATTCTAACAGCCAGCAAAAAGATACACCAAGAGCTAAAGCCAGAATAACGAGTCTCGAGCAAAACTTTGTCCTAACTAGAGACAACTAACAAATTTAATAATAAAGGAGGTGTATATTGTGCAATATAAAATTCAAACTTTACGCAAGTACCAGAGTGAAGCAGATTTAACAAATCTAGACAAATCAATTTATATCAGTATTGACCGCTTAACAGTATTACTTGATACTGATAAGCAGAGTCTAAGAAAAATATTTCGCGAATTAAGACATTCACTTAATACTGTTGTTCAAGATTTTAAAATTCAAGAAAATTTAAGAGAAGATTATTTCACATTGTACAAACCGATAGAAGACGCTAGTATAAACCTAGTATTCTTTCAACTTTCAACATACGGGGGGTATGAAGTTATTCGTATTGACTTTAACCCTAACTCCCTTAAAGAATTTCAAGGTTTAAAAGTCTGGAAGCAGGTCATGACATTTGCTAGATTAAGCAATTTAGATATTAGATTATCTAGATTAGACCTTGCATTCGATATTTTCAATCGCCCTGAAATAGTATTTTTACAACATATAAAGGGTGGTGTAAGTCATAAAGTATTCTTTGGAAGAGAGGGCAATATAGAGAGTAAATATTGGGGAGCAAGCGGGAGTAATATACAAGTAAGATTGTATGATAAGAACTTAGAAATAATAGGACACAAAAGGTCAGATAAACTCAACTTGAAAGAAAAACCCTTTTGGTGGCGATTGGAGTTTCAATTACGAACTAAAGCAATTAACGAAGATACTATAACAGAAGTTTCTAAACGTCTAGAAAATTTTAGTTTTTTCAGTATTTCAAGTGTTCCAGACGATAGTAAAGCTTTCGCCTATATATTTTTACACGAACCAGCCCTTCTACCGGAACTTTTCCCCTACTTAAAACCTAATACTATAAGAGTTAAGAAGACAAGAATTAGAAAACATCTAAAAGATTACAACACCAACTCATTCTCTTTTGAATTGCAACAGGCATTAAGGGAACAAATTCCCAGACTTAATATCGAACTGAAACAATTGATTGGAGAATTTCTCGAACTTACAGACAAAGGAAATAAAATAAATGAATGATAAATTAACCATGACTGTTCAAGACATCATGAACTTAGGCTTTTCAAAATGGACTGCATATAATATTTTACGCCAAGCAAAACATATTATGGTTGAGCGTGGCTTTGATTTCTATAATAACAAGGGACTAGGTACTGTACCAGTATCAGTTGTTGCGGAGATACTTGGATTGGAGGAACTACATGTCAAAAACTAGATATACTGGTGTAACCAAAGACGATAAAACTGGAAAATATAGTTATTATTTTAAAGCTGGGGTTGACCTTGCAACCGGAAAACCTTATCAAGAACGAAGACGTGGTTTCAAAACTGCTAAAGAAGCATTTGAAGCACGAACAAGTGCACTTAATAAGATTCAACAAAAAGGAGGAATAAAATATACCCAATGGTCGTTCAAGCAATTTATGGAAGAAATCTTTATACCTAACTATTATGCTACAACAAGACCAGATATTGAACGAAGACGTCAAGTGATATTTGATGAATTTATATCCTATTTTGGTAGAAAAAAGCCTAGAGAAATCACAACATACGATGTGCTAAATTATCGAACAAATTTATTGGAGAAATACTCTAACACTTATGCACGCAATAAAATGGTTTTATTAAATCAAGTTTTTATTAGCGCTCAAAAATACGGTTTAATATTCCACGAAATACCGACAAAAAACATTACTCCAATCCCCCTCATAAAAAAACAAATAGATTTCTGGACTAAAGAAGAGTTTCAGCTTATAATTAAATCGCTAAATAAAGATAGCTACTTTGAACATTTTATCTTTACTCTACTTTGGCTATATTATTTTACTGGTATGCGTGTGAATGAAGCGACTGCACTCTATTGGAAAGATATTGATTTCAATAAAAAGACTTTAACAATAAATCATAATTTACAGTATATAAATAAGCAAAATTGGGTACGTAGGAATATATTAAAAACTACAAGTTCTAGACGTACAATTGGACTAGATGACAACACAATATCTATTCTAAAAGAGTGGAAAGAACGACAAGCAAAAGTTGATAAAATACCATTTATTCTATCACCAGATGGTAATCCTTACCCTAAACGCAGTATTAGAGACCAAATATTGAAATATTCTAAGCGAGCAGGTGTGAAGTATATCCAACCCAAAGGACTAAGACACTCTCATGCCTCACTACTCATTAATGAGTATAATGTAAATGCCTTGTATATTCAAAGACGCTTAGGTCATTCTGATGTCAAAACTACACTTAGCATTTATAGTCATCTATACCCGAACGCAGATACCGAATTAACAGATAAACTCAATCTTATAGGAAATGATTTTATTGATTAAATCTACTTAGCTACCAAAATGGCTACCAAAAACTCATAAAACACCTAAAAGTCCTTATTTCAAAGGCCTTTTTTAATATTTTTCCCACTATTTCTAAAAGCGAGGCTGGGACAAAAGTCCTAGCCTCTCAATTGTCTTTGGATTGTCGAGCAAGA
>NZ_CAURYF010000010.1:0-51241 GCF_963529205.1 Streptococcus cristatus
ACAAGTTTGAGCACAAGTCTAAGTGCTTCACTCAGTGCGTCAGATTCAGCAAGCATCAGCTTGAGCACAAGTCTAAGTGCATCAATCAGTGCGTCAGATTCAACAAGTACAAGTTTGAGCACAAGTCTAAGTGCTTCACTCAGTGCGTCAGATTCAGCAAGCACCAGCTTGAGTACAAGCCTCAGTGCCTCAATTAGTGCTTCAGATTCAACAAGCACCAGCTTGAGTACAAGCCTCAGTGCCTCACACAGTGCTTCAGACTCAGCAAGCACAAGTTTGAGCACAAGTCTAAGTGCATCAATCAGTGCGTCTGATTCATCAAGCATCAGCTTGAGTACAAGCCTCAGTGCCTCACACAGTGCTTCAGACTCAACAAGCATCAGCTTGAGCACAAGTCTAAGTGCATCAATCAGTGCAAGCGACTCAGCAAGTACGAGCCTGAGCACGAGCCTCAGTGCCTCAATTAGTGCTTCAGATTCAGCAAGCACGAGCCTGAGCACAAGTCTAAGTGCCTCAATTAGCGCTTCAGATTCATCAAGCACAAGCTTGAGTACCAGCCTCAGTGCCTCAATTAGCGCTTCAGATTCAGCCAGCACAAGCTTGAGTACCAGCCTCAGTGCCTCAATTAGCGCTTCAGATTCAGCAAGTACAAGTTTGAGTACGAGCCAAAGTGCTTCAATCAGTGCCTCAGATTCAGCAAGTATGAGTTTGAGCACCAGCCACAGTGCTTCAATCAGTGAGTCTGACTCAACAAGTACAAGTTTGAGCACAAGCCTAAGTGCTTCAATCTCAGCAAGCGAGAGTGCATCATCTTCTGTAAGCAGTAGCCAATCAGCCTCAGCAAGCGAGAGCGCTTCAGTATCATTGAGCGCTAGCGCGTCTGCTTTGGCAAGTGAAAATGATTTGGCATCGCTGAGCGTAAGCGAATCTCTATCAGCAAGAGCAAGCTTAAGCACCAGCGTATCGGCTTCAGTCAGTGCGTCAGAGTCAGCAAGCGCAAGTGTAAGTACGTCTACATCACTTAGCGATAGCCTTTCAAGCAGCTTGAGTACAAGTGTGTCACAGGAGTCAAACTCATTCAGCTATAGCATGGGTGATCCAACCAGCGAGTCTAAGCCAGAGTTTAACCTGCCAAGCTACCTTACATCTGTAAGTGCAAGTACTTCAGCTTCTGTAAGTGATAGTCAGTCTATCTCTACTTCATTGAGTACAAGTGCAAGCATTTCAGGCTCCATCAGTGCCAGCCATGCTATCTCTGACGAATCACTTTCAACAAGTGCCTACTTGGGCATGAGTGTCTCTGCTTCATTGAGCACATCCGCGAGTGTGTCACTGAGTGATAGCGCAAGCATCTCTACTAGTCTGTTTGAAAGTGCATCTGTATCTAGTGCTACAAATCATTCTCAAGCACCTAAGCCACAGCCTGCACAACCAGAAAAAGTCAAGGTTACTCCAAACACTAAAGCTTTACCAAATACAGGAACTGCCAATAATCCATTAGCAGCGCTTGGATTAGGAATAGCAACTTGGGCATCAGCCTTTCTCAAGAACAAAAAGAAGAAAGAATCAGCATCTGATGTCAATTTGGAAGACTAATCTTAAAACCCAGCTAAAATGATAACAACATTTTAGTGATGGAAAGCAAATCCCAGATAGTCATAGGCTATCTGGGATTTTTAATCTTTGTGTGCGTGGAATGTGAATCGTGCTGAAATAAACTGAGATAATTTCTATCTTTTAAGCCTGATCCTAGAAAGTGGTGAACCAAGCTAAATTTCAAAATATTTAGCTCTTCCTGCTTGTCTTTTCTTGTAGTGAGCGGGCCTTGTCACTTGCTCTGGTTTGCTCTTGAGTGTGATAAGAATAAAAGTTTCAAAATGAGCAAAAAATAATTCGATTCTTTTTCAGAAAAGGCTTGTGAGATTAGGCTGGATGTTTTAAAATAGTATAGGAGATTATCCGCTATTTATTTTTCGGAGGAAAAGAAATGTCCATTAATTGGCAAGAAATTATATTTAGCTTTTTAGGAGGCTTGGGGCTGTTCCTGTACAGTATTCGTATGATGGGTGACGGCTTGCAGCAGGCAGCGGGAGACCGCCTGCGCTATTTCATTGATAAATACACGAGCAATCCTTTTTTAGGTGTGCTAGTTGGGATCGGGATGACAGCCCTGATCCAGTCTAGTTCAGGTGTGACAGTAATCACTGTCGGTCTGGTGAGTGCGGGGCTGTTGACCCTGCGTCAGGCTATCGGGATTGTCATGGGGGCCAATATCGGTACGACCGTGACCTCTTTCATCATTGGTTTTAAGTTGGGTGACTACGCCCTGCCCTTGCTCTTTGTAGGTGCGGTTTGCCTCTTTTTCACTAAGAATCGCTCAGTGAACAATGTCGGGCGCATCCTCTTTGGTGTCGGCGGGATCTTTTTCGCCCTCAATCTCATGAGTGGAGCCATGGAGCCTCTCAAAGACTTGCAAGTCTTCCGAGATTACATGGTTCAGCTAAGTAAAAATCCAGTCTTGGGTGTCTTTGTCGGAACAGGCTTGACTCTGCTCATTCAAGCATCTTCGGCGACCATTGGGATTCTGCAAAATCTCTATGCCAGCAATCTCATTGACTTGCAAGGAGCTTTACCAGTTCTCTTTGGTGACAATATCGGAACGACGATTACAGCGATTATTGCTTCCTTGGGGGCTAATATCGCAGCCAAGCGTGTCGCTGGAGCCCATGTGGCCTTTAACGTTGTGGGAACAGTCATCTGTATGCTCTTCCTGCTGCCTTTTACATCGCTGATTCAGTGGTTTGAGACAGCCTTGCATTTGTCACCAGAAATGACCATTGCCTTTGCCCACGGGACTTTTAATATTACCAATACCATTATCCAGTTTCCTTTTATTGGCTTTTTAGCATATTTGGTTACCAAGTTGATTCCGGGTGAAGATGAAACTGTTAAATACGAATCTCTTTACCTTGATACGATTTTGATTGACCAAGCGCCATCACTGGCTTTGGGAAATGCTAAAAAGGAACTCCTTCACTTGGGTGGCTACGCGGCTAAATCTTTCGAATTGGCCTATGATTATATTATTAACTACGAAGAAAAATCAGCTGAGAAGGGTCATAAGACTGAGGAAGCTATCAATGCCATTGATGATGAATTGACTCGCTACCTGATTGTCCTCTCTGGTCAGCAGCTCAATCCAAAAGAGAGTGAAGTCTTGACTAGCATTCTGGACTCTAGTCGTGATTTGGAGAGAATCGGTGACCACTCAGAAGCTTTGTTGAATTTGACAGACTACTTGCACCGTAAGAAAGTGGAATTTTCACCAGCTGCCTTAGCAGAGTTGGAAAACATTTATCAACTGACCTTGGACTTTATCAAAGAAGCTTTGACTTCTGTGGAAACAAATGATGTGGAATTGGCCAACACTTTAGAAGCTAAGCATACAGCTATTGACAAGCTAGAACGCAGCTTGCGCAAGACTCACATTGCCCGTCTCAACAAGGGAGAATGTACGCCTCAGGCTGGGGTCAACTTCATCGATATTATTTCCCACTATACCAGAGTTGCTGACCACGCCATGAATTTGGCTGAGAAAGTACAGATGGAACAAATTTAAGACAGAAAGAGGCTGGGACAAAAGTCCTAGCCTCTCAATTTTCTTTGGATTGTCGAGCAAGACGCAGTGGTTGAGTGGGCTCTACTACGCTGATTTCATCAGCTTTTACAGCCCTACTCAACTGTGCGGAGGTGGGACGACGAAATCGAATTCTAACGAATGACCGATTTCTGTCCCACTCTCTTTTCTTGATTTAAATAATATAATAAATTTTTCTAAAAAAGAGGTATAGACCATTTACAAATAAAATAGAAAGCGTTATAATAGAGTCAATAGAAATAGAACAAGAGGAGGCAGTCAAATGCCTAAGTATATAAAAGCCGATCAGTTCTTCTATCCTCAAGGGATTCGCAAGGGTGGATTTTTAGAAGTGATTGATGGAAAATTTGGAAAATTAGTACAGGAAGTCCCTGCGGATGCGGAAGTAGTGGATTACACAGGCTACTCTGTCGCACCAGGTCTGGTGGATACACATATCCATGGTTTTGGTGGGGTCGATGTCATGGACAATAACATCGAAGGTACCCTCCATACCATGAGTGAAGGGCTTTTGACGACTGGGGTGACTAGTTTCTTGCCGACCACGCTGACATCATCTTACGAGCAACTCCTAGCTGTGACGGAGAATATTGGTGCGCGCTATCAAGAAGCAAGTGGTGCCAAGATTCGTGGTCTTTACTTTGAAGGGCCTTACTTCACTGAAAAGTACAAGGGTGCCCAAAACCCAGCCTACATGAAGGACCCTCGTATGGATGAATTTCGTGCTTGGCAAAAGGCAGCCAATGGCCTGCTAAATAAGATTGCTTTGGCACCTGAGCGCGAGGGCGTGGAAGAATTTGTCCGCACCATCACTGATGAAGGCGTGACAGTCGCTTTGGGGCACTCTAATGCGACCTATGACGAAGCCAAGGCAGCAGTGGAAGCAGGAGCCAGTGTCTGGGTGCATGCCTACAATGGTATGCGAGGCTTGACCCACCGTGAACTAGGTATGGTTGGGGCTATGTACGAGCTGCCTCACACTTACGCAGAGTTGATTTGTGATGGCCACCACGTAGATCCTAAGGCCTGTGATATTTTGCTCAAGCAAAAGGGTCATGAACATGTAGCTCTCATCACAGACTGTATGACTGCAGGTGGGCTGGAAGACGGCGACTACATGCTGGGAGAATTTCCAGTGGTGGTAGCCAATGGCACAGCTCGTCTCAAATCGACTGGTAACCTAGCAGGATCTATCCTGCAGCTCAAAGACGGTCTGAAAAATGTGGTTGAGTGGGGCATCGCAAATCCTCACCAAGCAGTCATGATGGCCAGTCTCATCCCAGCAAAATCCGTCCACATTGACGATGTCTGTGGCCAGATCAAGGAAGGCTATGATGCCGACTTTATCGTGCTGGACAAGGATTTGGAGCTGGTTGCTACTTATCTGGATGGCGAAAAGCGCTTTGAAGCTGCCTCCAGTATTCTTTAATTGAGTCTCCTTATATTTTTAGAAAGGATGGGGTAACCTGTCCTTTTTAATGTGGAGCTGCTGCTTTGTCCCTAGGTTTTGCTAGAGGGACTTGGGCAAAGCTAGAATGGTTGGCGCAACTAGAAAGTCTCTGAGAAATTTTTCTTAACAGATGGTAGGGCTTTCTCAATGAAAGAGAAGATGTTATAATAGGGTTATCACAAATGAGGAGGACAGGATGAAAAAGATTGATTATAAATTTATGGGAATGGGCTTGGTGTTCCTCTTCTTTGGATTATTACTGCATCGTTTCTTGATATTTATTGCTGGGCTGGCCTTTATCATTTACAGCTTTTTCAGCCGAGGCATGGCTCCAACCAAGGAAAATATCTTTAAGCCAAAATTGTCCAAAAGAAAGAAAAAATAAGGAGAACAGATATGCAAAATTATACTCTTAACAATGGCGTCAAGATCCCAGTCTTGGGCTTTGGTACTTGGAAGGCTCAGGACGGAGAAGAGGCTTATCAGGCAGTCTTGGCCGCCCTTAAGGCTGGCTATCGCCATATTGATACAGCAGCTATCTATAAGAATGAGGAGAGTGTCGGTCGGGCAATTAAAGACAGCGGCATTCCACGTGAGGAGCTCTTCATCACTACCAAGCTCTGGAATAGCAAGCACACTTATGAAGAGGCCATGGAAGCCTTTGACAGCTCTATGGAGCGATTGGGGCTGGATTATCTGGATCTCTACCTTATCCACTGGCCAAATCCTAAGCCTTTACGAGAAGATAGAGCTTGGCAAAAGCGCAATGCAGAAGTTTGGCGGGCTATGGAAGACCTCTACCAAGCTGGTAAGATCCGAGCGATCGGCGTCAGCAATTTCCTGCCTCATCACCTAGAGTCTCTGCTGGAAACAGCGCGCATCATTCCGGCTGTCAATCAAATCCGCCTAGCGCCAGGTGTCTATCAGACAGAGGCAGTGGACTTCTGCCGTGCTCATGATATCCTACTTGAAGCTTGGGGACCATTTGGCCAGGGCGAACTCTTTCAAAATCCAGCTGTGCAGGCGATAGCAGATAAGTATGGCAAGACCATTGCCCAAATCGCTCTAGCTTGGAGCCTACAAGAAGGCTTTCTACCCCTGCCTAAGTCAGTCACTCCGAGTCGGATTGCTAGCAATCTCGACTGCTTTGACATCGAACTGAGTCCAGCTGACCTAGAAATTCTTAAAAATATCAGCGGTTTGGAAGGTGGAGCACCTAATCCAGATGGGATGGATTTTTAGATCTCTGATGTGTATCAGTTGAGTTGAAATCAAGCTACTCGATATCTTAGTTATTAGTCTTTAATGAAGTTTTATAGTGACCTAGGCATCGGCCGGTCACTTTTCCTATAGTTTCTTGGCATTCTAGGTCTCGGCCAGCTACTTTTCCTATAGTTTCGTGGCAACCTAGGCCTCGGCTGGCCACTTTTACTATAGAATTATGGCAATCTAGGCCTCGGCCGGCCACTTTTCCTATAGAATCATTGCAATCTAGGCCTCGAATCCTCTTTTCATTTCGATTTATAAGAACCATCGCCCCTCGGTCATTTGTCGTCAAAAACAAGTGCCAGATGAGGGTCTCTCAAGAGACTATAGTTTCTTGAAAAGAAGAATTAGTTTTTATAGGTTCTTTTGAGGATTATAAGGGTATTGCTATTGCAGTTATACCGAATCGGAAGTTATGATTTTTTATCATAGGTTTAAAACAAAAGTATTGATAAAATATGGTTACAAAGCATAGTTGTCTATTTCGCTAACCTTGCTAATCTTATTAGTTCTCACAAAGATAAATACTGTCCTCATTGCACCAATAAGGGCGCTATTTTCGAATTATATAAATGAGTCCCTTTTGAATATTTCAAAAGGGGCTTATCAGTATTTGATAACTTAAAAGTATTTACTTTCGATAGTTTTTGAGTTATAATAAATTCGAAAAGAGGATGCTTTGTGCACACTATTTATTTTTATAAAGATAAACATGGGAATCAACCAGTTTTGGACTATATGAAGGAGCTGGCTAGTCTCAATAGCAAGGATAGCCGGATCAAACTCAACAAGCTCAATGACTATATCGAGCTCTTGAGTCAACAGGGAACTCGTGCCGGTGAGCCCTACATCAAGCATCTAGAGGCAGAGATTTGGGAATTACGACCCTTACGGGATCGGGTTTTGTTTGTGGCTTGGATAGATGGAAGCTTTGTCTTACTGCATCATTTTGTTAAAAAGACGCAGAAGACACCTAGACGGGAAATTGAGAAAGCCAAACGAGAGTTGCAAGATTTGAAAGAAAGAGGGCTAAAAGATGAAGAATAGTGCCATCGGTAGTAATTGGAAAGAAGCAAGAGCAGAGCTTTTCACCAAGGAAGAAATCCTAGAAAGTGATCTGCGGGTAGCGATTATGACAGAGCTGATCGAGGCCAGACATGAAAAAGGCATTAGCCAAAAGAAGCTTGAAGAACTCAGTGGGGTCAGTCAACCTGTCATCGCTCGAATGGAGACAGGAAAGACCAACCCTCAATTGGATACGGTATTGAAAGTATTAGCAAGCCTTGGCAAGACCCTAGTCGTCGTCCCACTAGAGCAAGAAAAGGCTTAATAGAAAGTAAGAAATAAATATTAGAGAAACAAGTCAAACTTACCAGAGGCTTTGTCTAATCCATGCCATAGAGCCAGCTTAGATACACTCTGATTAAAAACCACACCCCAATCGTTAGATTTTATGTCTAACTTTTGGGGTGTGGTTTTTCATTATAAATTGTTATAAATTATTTTATTTATCAATACAATTTCAAATCACGAGGGTCAACTGGGAAGGTTGGGTTGTATGGGTTGTGACGTAGTTTGAAGTGTTTGACGTCTTCGATGGTCTGAGTTCCAGATAGTTGCATGACGGTTTTTAGTTCAGCATTTAGGTGTTCAAAGACTTGGCGAACACCGACGCTACCACCAAGAGCCAAACCATAAATAGCAGGACGTCCAATGGCTACCAAGTCTGCTCCTGAAGCCAAGGCTTTAAAGACGTGTTGGCCACGGCGAATACCAGAGTCAAAGACAATCGGCACACGTTTATCAACCGCTTCAGCAACTTCTTGAAGTGAGTCAAAGGCAGCTGGTCCACCGTCGATTTGGCGACCACCGTGGTTGGTTACCCAGATGCCAGAAGCACCTGCGGCAAGCGAACGCTCGACATCTTCACGGCATTGAGGACCTTTGACATACACAGGGAGACCTGAGTATTCAGCGATAAACTCAACATCTCGTGGGGACAAGCGTTGTTTAGCTGATTTGTAAACAAAGTCCATGGACTTACCAGCACCTTCGGGTAAGTATTCTTCAACGATCGGCATGCCAACTGGGAAAACAAAACCATTGCGCTTATCGACCTCACGATTGCCCCCTACAGTCGCATCCGCAGTTAAGACAATGGCTGTGTAGCCTTCTGCCTTGACACGATCCATGATATGGCGGTTAATCCCGTCATCTTTACTGAAGTAAAATTGGAACCAGTGTGGAGTCCCTTGGAGGGCTTGAGAAATTTCTGGAAGGTCAACAGTGGAGTAGGAGCTGGTTGTATAAAGAGAGCCAAACTCATGTACACCACGCGCAGTAGCGACTTCCCCTTGCTCATTTGCTAATTTATGGGCTGCAACAGGCGCCATGATGATTGGTGAAGACAGCTTTTCTCCAGCAAATTCAATCTCAGTGCTTGGATTTTCCACATCACAGAGCGTATGAGGAACAATGAGTTTATGATTAAAAGCTCGAATGTTCTCGCGTAAAGTGAACGTGTCCTCAGCTCCACTCGCGATGTAGCCAAAAGCAGCTTTAGGAATGACTTGCTGCGCCATAGGCTCTAGATCATAGGTATTGATAAAATCCACAGGGCCTTCGGCATTGCTTGTTTTGTATGACATAAAATGTCCTCCTTGATAAAAGTAAACGTTTACTTTTTTGATTTACAGGAACATCTTAACTCTTTTTCATGTCATTTTCAAAAATTTTGTCTGGAAGTTTCAGATTGTAATAGAGACGATAAATATTTTTTATCATTGTGATAGAAAATACATATTATCCAAACATGTCTTTTAGTGCTACAATAGCTGTATTATTCCTAGATGGGAGGTTCTCTTTTGGATTGGTCCATTGTTGAACAATATCTACCATTATATCAAAAGGCATTTTTTCTAACCCTTCATATCGCAATTTGGGGCATTTTGGGAGCTTTTCTAGTTGGTTTACTTGTTAGTATTATCCGGCATTATCGTATCCCTGTTTTGGCACAGCTAGCCACAGCTTATATTGAATTGTCGCGAAATACGCCTCTTTTGATCCAACTCTTCTTTCTCTACTTCGGGCTTCCTCGGATTGGGATTGTCCTTTCCTCAGAGGTCTGCGCCACCCTTGGTCTCATCTTTTTAGGAGGCTCTTATATGGCAGAATCCTTCCGAAGCGGGCTAGAAGCAGTTAGTCAAACCCAGCATGAGATTGGCTTAGCGATCGGTCTGACACCCGTTCAAGTTTTTCGCTACGTGGTCTTGCCACAAGCCACAGCAGTGGCTCTGCCGTCCTTCAGTGCCAATGTAATTTTCTTGATAAAGGAAACCTCAGTTTTTTCTGCAGTTGCTCTAGCCGACCTCATGTATGTTGCCAAGGACTTGATTGGGCTTTACTATGAGACAGACATTGCACTGGCTATGTTGGTAGTGGCCTATCTTATCATGCTCCTACCTATATCATTGTTCTTCAGTTGGATAGAAAGGAGGCTCCGCCATGCAGGATTCGGGAATACAAGTACTCTTTCAGGGAAATAATCTTTTGCGGATTATACAGGGATTGGGAGTTACGATTGGTATTTCCATCCTCTCTGTTCTCTTATCCATGATTTTCGGTACGGTCATGGGAATCATCATGACCTCTCATTCTAGAGTCGTTCGTTTTTTGACACGCTTTTATCTAGAATTTATCCGCATCATGCCCCAGCTGGTGCTGCTCTTCATTGTTTATTTCGGTTTGGCTCGAAACTTTAATATCAATATATCGGGAGAAACATCTGCCGTTATCGTTTTTACCCTTTGGGGAACGGCCGAGATGGGAGATTTGGTGCGCGGAGCTATCACTTCCCTTCCTAAACATCAGTTTGAAAGCGGACAGGCGCTGGGCTTAACGACCTTCCAACTTTACTACCATATCATCATCCCGCAGGTCTTGAGAAGACTGCTTCCGCAGGCCATCAACTTGGTCACTCGGATGATTAAAACGACTTCTCTAGTTGTTTTGATTGGGGTTGTTGAAGTCACAAAAGTAGGGCAGCAAATCATCGATAGCAATCGTTTGACCATTCCAACCGCCTCCTTTTGGATTTACGGCACCATACTGGTTCTGTATTTCGCAGTTTGCTTCCCTATTTCCAAGCTATCCACTCACTTAGAAAAACACTGGAGGAACTAAATGTCTGATACCATATTAGAAATCAAGGATCTAAAAAAATCCTTCGGAGACAATCCCATCCTCCAAGGACTTTCCCTAGAAATCAAAAAAGGGGAAGTAGTGGTTATTCTAGGACCATCTGGTTGTGGGAAAAGCACCCTCCTTCGCTGTCTCAATGGCTTGGAAACCATTCAGGGTGGAGATATTCTTCTGGATGGCCAGTCCATTATTGGAAACCAGAAAGACTTTCACTTGGTTCGTCAAAAGATTGGCATGGTCTTTCAAAGTTATGAACTCTTTCCCCATCTGGACGTTTTGCAGAACCTTATCTTAGGTCCTATCAAAGCACAAGGACGGGATAAGAAAGAAGTGACGGAAGAAGCCCTACAATTATTGGAACGCGTCGGACTGCTCGATAAACAACACAGCTTCGCTCGCCAATTGTCTGGTGGACAGAAGCAACGGGTTGCCATTGTTCGTGCCCTGCTCATGCATCCAGAAATTATCCTTTTTGACGAGGTGACAGCTTCTCTGGACCCCGAAATGGTACGTGAGGTCCTTGAACTCATCAACGACCTAGCTCAAGAAGGTCGTACCATGATCTTGGTGACCCACGAAATGCAGTTTGCCCAAGCCATTGCAGATCGGATTATCTTCCTCGACCAAGGGAAGATTGCTGAAGAAGGAACGGCTCATTCTTTCTTTACCAATCCACAAACCAAACGAGCACAAGAATTTTTAAACGTTTTTGACTTCAGCCAATTTGGCTCATATTTATAAAGGAGATTCTTATGAAACTACTCAAATCACTCTTAACTGTTTTGGCACTTGCCTTTGCCCTTATCTTTGTCACAGCTTGTGGCTCAGGCGGAAATGCTACTTCTTCATCTGGCAAAACTACCGCCAAAGCTCGCACCATTGATGAAATCAAAAAAAGTGGTGAACTTCGAATTGCTGTATTTGGAGACAAGAAACCTTTTGGTTATGTAGACAACGACGGTTCTTACCAAGGTTATGACATCGAACTGGGAAATCAGTTGGCTAAAGACCTCGGTGTTAAGGTGAAATACGTTTCTGTTGATGCTGCTAACCGTGCGGAATACTTGATTTCTAACAAGGTGGACATCACCCTTGCCAACTTTACCGTCACAGACGAGCGTAAGAAACAAGTTGACTTTGCCCTTCCATATATGAAGGTTTCACTGGGTGTTGTATCTCCTAAGAAAGCTGTCATTACAGATGTTAAACAGCTTGAAGGCAAGACCTTGATTGTAACCAAGGGAACCACTGCTGAAACATACTTTGAGAAAAATCACCCAGAAGTCAAACTTCAAAAATATGACCAATACAGTGACGCTTATCAAGCTCTCTTGGATGGACGTGGAGATGCCTTTTCAACTGACAATACCGAAGTATTAGCTTGGGCTCTTGAAAATAAAGGGTATGAAGTGGGGATTTCTTCTCTCGGTGACCCAGATACTATCGCACCAGCAGTCCAAAAAGGAAACAAAGAGTTGCTTGATTTCATCAATAAAGACATTGAAAAATTGGGCAAGGAAAACTTCTTCCACAAAGCTTATGAAAAAACTCTTCACCCAACCTACGGTGATGCTGCAAAAGCGGATGACCTCGTTGTCGAAGGTGGAAAAGTAGAATAGAAGCGTTGGTTAAGTAGAAAAATTTACCTTAAAAAATGAACCGCATCTCAACAGTTAGACAGAAAGAGTCTGGCAGTTGAGGTGCGGTTCAAATTGTGTTTGTTTGATTTGTTTTGATTTCTATAAGTAGAGCTCAGTTAGCTTGTGAGCTACACCGTCTTGGTCATTAGTGAGTTCAAGCTGTTGGTCAGCATAAGGCAGCAGGGTTTCACTGGCGTTTTTCATGGCATAGCCTGTTCCCGCAAATTCCAGCATTTCAGTATCATTGTGCTCGTCACCAAAAGCAATCAGGTCCTTGCGATCGACATTGAGGATATTGAGCAGGTACTGGAGGGCGAAGGCTTTGTTAACACCTTTAGGGCCGCACTCAAGGATATTGAGAGGACCGCCCCAGGTATTGATGGAGAGTTCATGCTGGTAAAAGGCATTCATCTCTTCGGCTAGAGCGTATTTGTCTGTGGCATGTGTTTGCAGCAAGATAGCATTTGGATTTTTAGTGACCAGCTGGGCCTGAAATTGATTTTCTGGCTTAAAATTATCAATGCCAAAGAGCTTGGGATCTGCGATTTCTTCGTTGGTATTGGTGATGTAAAATTTCTTGCGGTATTCTCCAGCGATGAAGTCAGCTTCGATTTCTTCTTTTCGTTGGACCATATCCAGCAAGAAAGACTTGTCTACGGTCAAGGATTGCTCAAATTCCCACCTTTTCTCAGGGATATGGGTCAGAGAACCGTTGAAGTTTATCATGGGAGTATTCAGCTCTAATTCCTTATAGAAGTCCAGAGCCATGCGGTAAGGGCGGCCAGTGGTGATGATGACCTTGTGTCCTTTAGCCGATATTTTTTGGATAGTTTCTTTGGTAAAATCAGAAATCTTACTCTCAGAATTGAGCAAGGTTCCGTCCAAATCTACGGCAATTACTTTTTTTGTCATTCTTTTTCCTCATACAGTCTCGCGAAGTATTGTAAAGACTATTATAACAGAATTAAGAATAAATGCCACAAGTTGTGGTATAATGTTTTCTCAATAGCTAAGACGAAAGATGTCTGCTGATAGTCTATGAGCGAAGAGAGTTAAAGTAAAGGGGAGGATCTTGTATGCGTAAACCAATTTTAATTCACATTTTTTTCCTACTGATTGCATTTGTCGTGTATATTCAGGGGATTACGGCTCAGGGGCCAGACCTGATTTGGAATATGATTCTGGCCTTAATTGCCTATGACGCTGCTGTCTTAACGACGATATCTAAGAAGCAGAAATGGCTTTATCCACTTTTGTTGGTGGTTTGGCTGGCCTTTTATCCTAATACTTTTTATATGCTGACAGACTTGGTGCACATGACTTGGGTGGGAGATACTCTGTGGAACCCTGTTAGCATGCGCCTATTTATGGCTTTTGTGCCGAGCATTTTATTTGGCATTTACTGCGGGATTGAAAGCTGGAATATTTTGCGTGAGCGCTGGAAGTGGACTTGGTGGTTGGATATGCTTGCAGTTGCGGCTCTGTCTTATCTGTCGAGTCTAGCCATTTATATCGGCCGTTATGACCGCCTCAACTCCTGGGATCTGGTGACGCGGCCCCAGCTAGTTGTCCAAAAGCTACTGGAGACCTTTCAGAAGGATCGTCTGGTATTTATCCTTGGATTTACCTTTATCCAAATCATGACTTTGCTCTTTTTAAGCAGAGAGAATAAAAAATAAGACACTTTAAAGTAATTTTTGGAGCAATGGACTTGAAAAAGTGAATGTTTTTGAGTATAATCATAGTATTGTTCGTAAATAACGAATAAGCAGCACTGTTTTAAAGAAAATAAGGAGTTCTCTTTTATACAGTTGCCATAAAACAATTTAGGAGATTATCTATAATGGATAAATTATTTAAACTCAAAGAGCACGGTACGGATGTTCGTACGGAAGTTCTCGCTGGGTTAACAACTTTCTTTGCTATGAGCTACATCCTCTTTGTCAATCCAGCCATGCTGTCGCAAACGGGTATGCCAGCTCAAGGTGTCTTTCTGGCTACGATCATCGGTTCTGTTGCTGGAACACTCATGATGGCCTTTTATGCCAACCTCCCTTACGCACAGGCGCCGGGTATGGGTCTCAATGCTTTCTTTACGTTCACGGTTGTCTTTAGTCTGGGCTATACTTGGCAAGAGGCTCTGGGTATGGTCTTCATCTGTGGTCTGATCTCACTCTTCATTACCCTGACCAAGATTCGGAAGGCTATTATCGAGTCTATTCCATCAGCTTTGCGTTCAGCTATTTCCGCTGGTATCGGTGTCTTCCTAGCTTATGTAGGGATTAAAAATGCCGGACTGTTGAAGTTTTCAATCGATCCAGGCAACTATGTAGTAGCCGGTAAGGGAGCTGACCAAGCCAAAGCTGCTATTACAGCAAACTCAGCTGCAACTCCGGGATTAGTTGATTTTAATAATCCAGCAGTTTTACTCGCTTTACTTGGTCTAGCGATTACAGTTTTCTTTGTAATCAAGGGCATCAAAGGCGGCATTATCTTGTCTATCTTTACAACAACAGTCGTAGCGATTGCTGTTGGCTTGGTAAACCTGTCTGCGATTGACTTCGGTCAGCACAATCTGTCAACAGCTCTGAAAGAACTTGGACAAGTGTTCGGGGTGGCAGTTGGTCCAGAAGGTTTGGGAGCTCTCTTTGCTGATACGGCTCGTCTGCCTCAAACATTTATGGCTATCCTAGCCTTCTCTCTGACTGATATTTTTGATACTATCGGTACCTTGATCGGAACTGGTGAAAAAGTGGGTATCGTCGCAAGCTCTGGTGAAAACCATGAGTCAGAAGGTTTGGACAAGGCTTTGTACTCAGACTTAATCGGTACGACTATCGGTGCAATCGCCGGAACATCTAACGTTACTACTTATGTAGAGTCTGCAGCTGGTATCGGAGCTGGCGGACGGACTGGTTTGACAGCTTTGGTTGTAGCGGTCTGCTTTGCGGTATCTAGCTTCTTTAGTCCACTTTTGGCAATCGTTCCAACAGCAGCAACTGCACCAATCTTGATTGTTGTTGGGATCATGATGCTTGGCAGTCTGAAAAATATCCAGTGGGATGATATGGCAGAAGCTGTCCCAGCTTTCTTCACCTCTATCTTCATGGGCTTCACTTACAGTATCACGAACGGGATTGCAGCAGGATTTATCATGTATGCTCTTGTGAAAGTTATCAAAGGTCAAGCTAAGGATGTGCATCCAATGATTTGGATCTTAAACCTGCTCTTCATCCTTAACTTTATCAGCCTGGCTCTTTCTTAAGAATCAGTATTAAGAAGTTGGAAATCTTCCAGCTTCTTTTTTATGCGAGAAAAATATTTGTGAATGATCTTAGTTTCTTTTTGATAGAAGTGAGTGGCTTGTTTTCGATAAAAGATTTGGAGGTCTATCTAATTTTTTTCAAACATTTTGCTTCCTCTATTAGAAAATTGAGCGCAAACGCAAATCTTCTGGTATAATAAAAGAATGTTTAGTCATAATGAAGAAGAATTAATCAAATGGGGGCAGCGTCTCGGAAGCTTGCTTAAGGAGCAAGATGTTTTGGTTTTGACAGGAGACTTGGGTGCGGGCAAGACAACTTTTACCAAGGGCTTAGCCCAAGGTCTGGGCATCAAGCAGATGATCAAAAGTCCGACCTATACGATTGTTCGGGAGTATGAAGGACGATTGCCACTGTATCATTTAGATGTCTATCGGATTGGTGAAGATCCAGATTCGATTGATTTGGATGATTTTCTCTTTGGTGAGGGAGTTACGGTCATCGAGTGGGGAGAATTGCTAGGTGAGAGTTTACCAGATGATTATCTGAAGCTGACCCTTCTAAAGAAAGAAGATGGCCGCGAGCTAGTCTTTGAAAGTCAAGGGCGTCGTTCTCAGGAACTGCTGGAGGAATTGCTACATGGCTGAGTTTGAATTGGCCTTGCGGGAGGCAGAAAAGACGGATGCCGCTGACTTGATTCGCTTTTTAAATCAAGTCGGAGCCGAGTCAGACTACATGACTTTGGATGAGGCTGGGATTTTGATGGATGAAGATCAGATGACTCAGTTCATTCAGTGCCAAGCTGAGTCGGATAATCAGTTTTATCTCTTAGCCTTGCTTGATAATGAAATCGCTGGGATTGTCAGTATCACAGCGGATTTTCATGAGCGGATTCGCCACATTGGGCAAGTCTTTATCGTTGTCAAAAAAGCCTTTTGGAATCAAGGCCTCGGTCGTATCTTGCTAGAAGAAGCTGTGGACTGGGCAGAAAATGGAAGTAGTCTTCGCCGTTTGGAACTAACTGTTCAGGTTCGAAATGAACGAGCTGTTCATCTCTATAAAGAATTAGGATTTGAAATCGAAGGCCTGCAAAAAAGAGGGGCCTATTTAAGAGAAGGGATATTTCTAGATGTTTACCTGATGGGAAAACTGATAGATTGATGAAATATGTTTAAAAAAATTGTACGAATGTTTTTGAGCCTGTTGCTTGTCACAGCTATTGGAGTAGGAGGCTATGCTTGGACTATTTACAATCAGTCAACGGACGCCTTGTCCCATACTTACAAGGGGTTTGGGAATGAGACGAACGTTATTGCGGAAACCAAGCCCTTGACGATTTTGCTGATGGGGGTAGATACAGGAAGCGGCTCGCGGTCTGATACCTGGAAGGGAAATAGCGACTCCATGCTCCTCCTATCTGTCAATCCTCAGACTAAAAAGACGGTCATGATGAGTTTGGAGCGGGATATTCTGACTCAAATCGATGAAAATGGCGAAACGACAGAAGCAAAACTCAATGCAGCCTATGCTTATGGCGGTGCAGAATTGGCCATCGCGACCATTGAGAAAATGATGAATATCCATATTGACCGCTATGTGATGATCAATATGCAAGGACTGGTTCAGCTAGTCGATGCAGTTGGCGGTATTGAAGTCAACAATACTTTTGATTTCCCGATTTCCATCGAAGAAAATGAACCGGAATATACTGCAACTGTCGAGCCAGGCAAGCATTTGATCAATGGAGACCAAGCTCTGGTCTATGCCCGCATGCGTTATCAGGATCCAGAGGGTGACTACGGTCGTCAGAAACGTCAGCGTGAGGTGATCCGAAAGGTCGTTGAGAAGGTGCTCAGCCTTAATAGTATCAGTCATTATCAAGCTATTTTGCGAGCAGTCAGCAAGAATATGCAGACCAATGTAGCGTTGGATGCGGGAAGTATCCCTCAGTTATTGGGCTACAAAGACGCCTTTAGAAGCATTCAGTCTGAACAGTTGCGCGGGGAAGATGCTACCTTGGCTGATGGCGGTAGCTATCAGCTGGTTACGTCTGATCATTTGCTGGAAATGCAAAATCTGATTCGGAAAACGTTGGGCTTGTCTTCAGTTAAGACTCTGAAAACCAATGCCGTACTGTATGAAGATCTGATGGGAGGCCGAAGCTTGCGCTCTTCTAATTCTAGCTCTTCAACAACTTATCAGCATGACGAGCAGCCGATTTACAATCAACCAACGGAGAGCAATTATGGCGGTGCTAACTATAGTAGTTCGACACCGACCGCTCCTGAGCCGAGCGCTAGCAGTGAACCGCCAGCAAGTTCTGCGCCTGCATCTACGCCAGCTCCGACACCGTCAGCATCATCTGCCGATCACCCCGCAACATCAGCATCTTCAGAATAAACAAATCGCCCAAGCTTGATAGCTTGAGCGATTTTTAATGCCTGTGGTTCTTATTTTGCGAGCCATTTCCAGAAGAAATCAATAATATAGGTCAGTCCGTAAGTGTAGATGATGAGGGTGATGGGTTTGCAGAGCACGATAATCAGCATATACTTTTTGAAGGTCATCTTGGTCAAGGCGGCTAGCATACAGAGGAAATCAGCGGGACTGATGGGCCAAATCATCATAAAGATAAAGAAACGCTCAAAGCGATTGCCCTCATCCAGCCAGCCCACATACTTGTCATAGGTCCGCTTGCTGACGACGGACTGGACAAAGGCTGGTCCGTAGGTGCGAGCCAGATAGAAGATGATGGCGCAGCCGATGACGATGCCGACATAGTTGTAGATGGTGCCGACGATATGCCCGTAGATAAAGATGCCTGCAACAGAGGTCAAGGCACCAGGGATAATGGGCACGACAGTCTGCAAGATTTGCAGGAAGATAAAAAGAGGTGGTCCCCAGACGCCTGCTTGTTTGATAAAGGCAGACAAGGTTTCCTTGGACTGGAGAATCCCTGCATAGTAGGCCCAGATGCAAAAGGCCACTGTCCCCACAGCTCCGATGATGGACGACCAGTTGATGATTTTTTGCAAAAAGGGAGAAACAGTTTTCATTTCTCGATCCTTGCTTGCCATAGGCACCTCCAAGAGAATTATTCTTATATCTACTATAGCATCTTTTGCCTTTTTTGTAAGCTTTGAAGCTATAGGTGCTAAAAAGTATGAAAGATGATATAATGATGTGACTAGCGAGCAATAATCTATGAGTATTCAAAAATCAAGGAAAGTGCTTGTGCTCGGACTAAAAATTCTAAGAGTTAGGAGAGTTATAGTGGAAGAATTTCTAAACTTATATCATCAAAAACTGTGGGAGATTGCATATGAGAATCTCATAAGAACATTTTTTCACCCTCATACAATTATTTTCTTTGTATTATTTTTAATTATTTCTTCCTTAATCTGTAACGTATATTTCGAAAAAAAATGTACTTTACTATTTATAGTTAGTTATTTCTCTTTGTTCCTTTTGGGAGGAGTCGCAGAGTTTGTGAATAGCTATGGCAAAATTATGAGTCCAGATTCAAGTTATAACCAATCCTTTTGGTTATTTCCAGTAGAAATGAGCTTACAGATTGAAGATGAGCAACCCTTATCTAGTGTTGATGGAGAACTTAAGAAAGAAGATGTTATACTGTTTGCAGAAGCTAATCCTCAATATCACGATGGTCTTTTTAGTGCTACAGCGTATTTTTTTTCAGGTGGTCATATAGAGGGGAAATCATTTTTAGTTGCTTTAGTAGGTTACGAAGAGAAAGATAGTGAATGGGAATCTGTTGACATTCGCATTGCACCAGGTATTAAGGAGAAGGATTTTCAGAAATTTTCTAAGGTTCTTCACATAAAAAAAGATGAAGCAGAGGGTGCTACCGGTATTATTTCTAAACTTCAAAAACTTTATGAAAAAAAGTTAGAGAGTGAAAAAAATAGATAGTGGTCTTATGAGCATGAATTTTGCCCATTTTAAAATGAAGCTTCCCGCTTGGGAAGCTGTTTTCGTTTATTTGGAGAATAGAGAAGGGAAAATCTCCCAATGGCTCTTGGAAGAAATGGGGTTATAGGTGCCAAAAAGCCCATTTTATGCTATAATAGTGCGAATACGATTTTTGGAGAGAGATGTGGCGATTGAAGATTACATGCCCGACTTTGCGGTCGAGGCGGTTTACGATTTGACAGTAGAGAGTTTGAAAAGACAGGGCATCAAGGCGGTTTTGGTGGATTTGGATAACACCTTGATTGCTTGGAATAATCCTGATGGAACCCCAGAGATGAAGAAGTGGCTTCATGATTTGCGAGATGCAGGCATTCGGATTATCGTGGTGTCCAATAACAATCAAAAACGGGTCAAGCGGGCTGTTGAAAAGTTTGAAATTGACTATATCTACTGGGCTATGAAGCCTTTCACTTGGGGCATTGACCGAGCGCTCAAGCTTTTTCATTTTGAAAAAAATGAAGTGGTCATGGTGGGCGATCAGCTCATGACGGATATTCGGGCAGCGCATCGGGCTGGGATTCGTTCGATTTTGGTCAAACCGCTGGTCGAGCATGACTCTATCAAGACCCAGATCAATCGGGCGCGTGAACGCCGTGTGCTCAAGAAAATCACTGAAAAATACGGCCCAATTCAATACAAAAAAGGAATTTAAGAAAGAATGGAAGAACTTCTCTGTATCGGCTGTGGAGCCACTATTCAGACAGAAGACAAGAGCCAGTTAGGCTATACGCCCCAGTCGGCTCTAGAAAAAGGCTTGGAGACAGGCGAACTCTATTGCCAGCGCTGTTTCCGCCTGCGCCATTATAATGAAATCAGCGATGTTCAGCTGACGGATGATGACTTTCTGCGGCTTCTGCATGAGGTTGGAGATAGCGACGCTTTGGTCGTCAATGTTGTCGATATTTTTGACTTCAATGGCTCGGTCATCCCCGGCCTGCCTCGTTTTGTCGCAGGAAATGATGTGCTCTTGGTTGGGAATAAAAAGGACATTCTGCCTAAGTCGGTCAAGGATAGCAAGGTGACCCAATGGCTGACGGAGCGGGCTCACGAAGAAGGCCTGCGTCCAGTCGATGTGGTCCTAACCTCTGCTCAAAACAAGCAGGCTATTAAGGACTTGATTGATAAGATTGAGCATTGCCGCAAGGGACGTGATGTGTATGTGGTTGGCGTGACCAATGTGGGCAAGTCCACTCTGATTAACGCCATCATTCAGGAAATTACGGGTGATAAGGATGTCATTACGACTTCGCGCTTCCCAGGCACGACTCTGGATAAAATCGAGATTCCTTTGGCGGATGGCAGTCATATCTATGATACACCAGGCATCATCCATCGTCATCAAATGGCTCACTATCTTTCTGCTAAGAATCTCAAATATGTCAGCCCCAAAAAGGAAATCAAGCCCAAAACCTATCAGCTCAATCCAGAGCAAACTCTCTTTTTGGGTGGTTTAGGTCGCTTTGACTTTGTGGCAGGTGACAAGCAGGGCTTCACAGCTTATTTTGACAATGAGCTTAAGCTCCACCGGACCAAGTTGGAAGGTGCTAGCGGCTTTTATGACAAGCATGTCGGCAGTCTCTTAGTGCCGCCAGTTGGCAAGGAAAAGGAAGAATTTCCAGCCTTGGTCAAGCATGAATTTACCATCAAGGACAAGACAGATATCGTCTTCTCTGGTCTGGGTTGGATTCGCGTCAATGACAGAGCCAAGGTTGCGGCTTGGGCTCCAAAAGGAGTGGACGTGGTCTTGCGCAAGGCGATTATCTAAGAAAGGTAGGATGTATGACCCAGTCAACTTTTATCACACCAGAAAAATATGTGGAAGCTATTCAGCAAATACCATACGGCAAAGTGGTTACCTTGGCTGATTTGCGTACTCACTTTGGACAGGATAATAGTGCTCCATTTTTTTCAGGTATTGCTGCTTTGATTGTCGCTTGGTCTGAGGAAGATGCCAAAATCCCCTATTGGCGAGTGCTCAAGTCAGGCGGGGAAGTCAATGCGAAGTATCCTGGAGGCCTTGAAGTACAAAGAGGGCTGCTGGAAGCGGAAGGACATAGCATTATTCAAAAAGGGAAAACAAAGATGAGGTACTATGTCCAAGATTTTCAAAAGAAACGGTATTCATTTGATTTGGAAAGAAATCTCATGTGCGGGCAAGACTAATACTCTTTGAGTATAAGCTCTGCTATTTTTAAAAGAATAAGGAAAACTATGGCATTAACAAGTAAACAAAGAGCCTTTCTCAACAGTCAGGCCCACTCACTCAAGCCCATCGTTCAGATTGGAAAAAACGGTCTCAATGACCAGATTAAAACCAGCATTCGTCAGGCACTGGATGCGCGAGAACTGATCAAGGTTACGCTCTTGCAGAATACAGATGAGAATATCCATGAAGTTGCTGAGATTTTGGAAGAAGAAATCGGAGTGGATACGGTGCAGAAGATTGGCCGGATCTTGATTCTCTACAAGCAGTCTAGTAAGAAGGAAAATCGCAAACTCTCTGTTAAAGTGAAACAAATTTAAGGAAAAATTTCTGTGGAGATATCAGCCTATGGCTATTGAATTACTGACCCCCTTTACCAAGGTGGAATTAGAACCAGAAGCTAAAGATAAAAAACGCAAGCAGATTGGCATTTTAGGTGGGAATTTCAACCCTGTCCACCATGCTCATTTGGTCGTAGCGGATCAGGTCCGCCAACAGTTAGGCTTGGATCAGGTCCTGCTCATGCCAGAGTACGAGCCGCCCCATGTGGATAAGAAAGAGACCATCGATGAAAAGCATCGGCTGAAGATGCTGGAGCTGGCTATCGAGGGCATTGAAGGCCTAGGGATTGAAACCATTGAGCTGGAGCGCAAGGGAATTTCCTACACCTACGACACTATGAAGCTGCTGACAGAGCAACATCCAGATACGGACTATTATTTTATCATCGGTGCAGATATGGTGGACTATCTGCCCAAGTGGTACCGGATTGATGAGCTGGTTGAGCTAGTTCAGTTTGTCGGTGTTCAGCGGCCGCGCTACAAGGCGGGAACTTCCTATCCAGTTATCTGGGTAGATGTGCCTCTCATGGACATCTCATCCAGTATGGTACGGGATTTTCTGGTTCAGGGACGGACTCCTAATTTCCTGTTACCTCAGCCAGTCTTAGACTATATTGAGAAAGAAGGGCTTTATCTATGACCTATGAAAGCTATATCAGCATGAGCCGTGAGGCCTTACTGGCTAAGATGGAAACAGTCATGCCCGAGAAACGCCTGCGACATTGTTTAGGTGTGGAAAAAGCTGCCCGTGAATTAGCGGAGCGCTTCGGTCTTGACGTCGAAAAAGCGGGTCTGGCAGGGCTTCTACACGACTATGCGAAAAAGGTCTCGGATGAGGAATTTCTGGCCTTGATTGACAAATACCAGCTGGATCCTGACCTGAAAAACTGGGGGAATAACGTCTGGCATGGCATGGTGGGCATTTACAAGATTCAGGAAGACCTAGGCATCGAAGATGCAGAGATTCTCCGAGCCATCGAGATTCATACAGTGGGCAGTGGCACCATGTCTGAGCTGGACAAGGTCGTCTATGTCGCCGACTATATTGAGCACAACCGGGATTTTCCGGGAGTGGACAAGGCTAGGGAGCTGGCTCAGCAGTCGCTCAATCAAGCTGTGGCCTATGAAACAGCAAGGACGGTGGAGCATTTGGCTCACAAGGGAATCCCTATCTACCCGCAGACCCTGGAGACTTACAATGCCTTTGTAGAATATCTGAAGGAAATAAAAGAAAATTAAAGAGGAACTATGAAAGAACAAGAATTATTGGAACTGGTCGTGAAGGCGGCCGATGAAAAGCGTGCAGAAGATATTGTGGCGTTGGACTTGCAAGGTCTGACTACTGTAACAGATTACTTTGTCATCGTCAGCTCTATGAACAGTCGTCAGCTGGATGCGGTAGCTGAAAATATCCGTGAGAAAGCTGCTGCGGCTGGAGTTTCTGCTGGTCATGTTGAGGGAGACGCAGCTGGTGGCTGGGTTCTCCTTGACTTGGGCGGCATCGTTGTCCATGTCTTTTCTGAGGAAATGCGGGCGCATTACAATCTGGAAAAACTTTGGCACGAAGCAACTGGTGTAGATGTTGCAGCCTTATTGGAAGAAAAAAACAAGTGATTTTTTGCCCTGAGGCAAGAAAGCAAAATTCGGCTCAGTCAGCCTGCTGGCTGGGCTATTTTTGAAAGGAAAAGTATGGCAACTTATGAAACCTTCGCGTCGGTTTACGATGCGATTATGGATGATTCTTTGTATGAGAAGTGGACGGATTTCAGCCTGCGGCATTTTCCAAAGGATAAGAAAAAGCTGCTGGAGCTAGCCTGTGGAACGGGCATTCAGTCTATTTATTTTAAGCAGGCAGGTTTTGATGTGACGGGGTTGGACTTGAGTCAGGAAATGTTGGATTTGGCAGAGAAACGTAGCAAAGAGGCTGGTTTGGACATTCCTTTTATCCAGGGCAATATGCTGGATTTGAGTGGCGTCGGTCAGTTTGATTTGGTGACTTGCTATTCGGACTCGATTTGCTATATGGAGGACGAAGTCGATGTCGGTCAAGTATTTACTGAGGTTTACCAGCATCTAAATGAGGGCGGCCGCTTTATCTTTGATGTGCACTCGATTTACCAGATTGACGAGGCTTTTCCAGGCTATTCTTATCATGAAAATGCTGAAACCTTTGCCATGGTCTGGGATTCTTATGCGGACGAACCGCCTCATTCCATCGTGCATGAGCTGACCTTCTTTGTCCAAGACGAAGATGGGCGCTTCACGCGCCATGACGAGGTGCATGAGGAGCGGACCTATGAGATTCTGACCTATGATATCTTGCTGGAGCAGGCTGGCTTTAAGAATGTCAAGGTTTACGCGGACTTTGAGGATAAGGAGCCGACAGAAACAAGTAGACGCTGGTTCTTTGTGGCGGAGAAATGAGATGACAATCACTGGTATTATCGCAGAGTTTAATCCTTTTCATAATGGGCACAAATATCTGCTGGAGCAGGCTTCTGGTCTGAAAATTATCGCTATGAGTGGTAATTTTGTTCAGCGAGGGGAGCCGGCTATCGTGGACAAGTGGACTCGGGCACAGATGGCTTTGGAAGCTGGAGCGGATCTGGTTCTTGAGCTGCCTTTCTTGGTCAGCGTTCAGGCGGCAGACTTTTTCGCTATGGGGGCAGTGGACATCTTAGAGAGGCTAGGAGTCGAACAGCTGACTTTTGGGACCGAGGAAGTGCTGGACTATGAGGGTATTTCGAGGGTCTATGGTCAAAAGGCTGAGCAGATGGAGGCTTATCTGGCTGACCTGCCTGACTCCCTATCCTATCCTCAGAAGACTCAGGCCATGTGGCAGGAATTTGCTGGGCTCAATTTCTCAGGCTCTACGCCCAACCATATCTTGGGCTTAGCTTATGCCAAGGCTACGGCGGGAAAGGATATAAAACTGTGTCCAATTCAACGTCAGGGAGCCGGCTACCATTCCTTATCAGCTAATCAAGAATTCGCCTCCGCAACTGCTCTTCGCCAGAATCTGGATCAGCCAGACTTTCTCAAAAAATTTACTCCAAGCTATAAGCTGCTTGAGACTACACCCAAGGTGACTTGGTCAGATCTCTTTCCTTACCTTCGTTACCAGATAGTGACCTGTCAGGATTTGACGGACTACTATCAGGTCAATCAGGAGTTGGCTGTTCGGATTAGAGAGGCCTTAAAAAACAGTGTGACCATGGAAGAGCTGGTTGAGCAGGTGGCGACCAAGCGCTACACCAAGGCTAGGGTCCGACGTCTGCTGACCTATATCCTAGTCGGAGCTAGACAAGAAGAGCTTCCATCAGGAATCCATATCTTAGGATTTTCTGAGCAGGGACGCCAGCATTTGTCCAAGCTTAAGGGAAAAGTTGAACTGGTCAGCCGTATTGGCAAGGAGCCATGGGACAGTTTGACCCAGCAGGCTGACAAGGTCTATCAGCTGGGCAATCCTGCACTGACGGAGCAGAATTTTGGACACTTTCCACTACAAAATACTCTCTGATAGTATAGATGGATTTGATAAATTTACTTGTAAATAGAGAGTGAGACAGAAATCGGTAATTGGTTAGAATTCGATTTCGTCGTCCCACCTCCGCACAGTTGAGTAGGGCTGTAAAAGCTGATGAAATCAGCCTAGTAGAGCCCACTCAACCACTGCGTCTTGCTCGACAATCCAAAGACAATTGAGGAGTCTGGGACAAAAAGATTTCAATTTTTAAAAATCTTAATTATTAAGCCCTTCAAATCTATAATTAAATGCGAAAAGCGAACAAAGCAGAATTCTGTTTACCAGAAAACTAGTTTTGTTCGCTTTTTATATTTGAGGTCGGACTTTTGTCCCAGACTCTTCTTATTCACTAAATCGTAGAAAATATCCATCTGGATCCAAAACCGCAAATTCATGAGGATAAATAAAGCTATTTCCTACGCGAAATTCTCTTTTTGTCAGTTGACGATGGATGGGATAGTCAGCTGACAGCAGTTTTTGGTGGAGCTGAGGAACATCCTCAATGCCAAAGGAAATATTGACACCGCGCCCGAAAGGATAGGTCAGTTGTGCTAATTCTTCTGCGCTGCCTTCTTCTAACATGAGCTGACAGTCTTCAAGTGAGAGGAAGAGAAATTTCTCTTCGGGACGCTCGTATTCGACAGAGAAGCCCAGTAAGTCGCAGTAGAAGTGGCGTGATTGTTCGATGTCAGAAACCACAAATTCAGGAATGACAGCTTGATAGTCCATCGGATTCCTCCTTAAAGTTCAATTTCCATGACAATCGGCGTATGGTCTTGACGTGCACCAGAGTCGATCATATCAGACTTGGTTACCTTGTCAGCTATGCGGTTGCTGGTCAGCCAGTAGTCGATTCTCCAGCCAGTATTGTTGATTTTAGAGGTTTTGCTGCGTTGCGCCCACCAAGTGTATTGGTTAGGGATATCGCCGTGCAAGTGGCGGAAGGTATCGGTAAAGCCTTTAGCCAGCAGGTTGGTGAAGCCGGCACGTTCTTCATCGGTAAAGCCTGGTGAACGGCGGTTGCTGGCAGGATTGGCCAAGTCGATTTCCTTGTGGGCTACATTGTAATCACCAGTTGCGAGGACTGGTTTTTGTTCATCCAGTGCTGCCAAGTATTCAGCGTATTTGACATCCCAGACCTGACGTTCTTCCAAGCGTTTGAGACCATCGCCAGCATTGGGTGTGTAGACCTGAGTGACGAAGAAGTCATCAAACTCCAGTGTAATGATGCGGCCTTCGACATCCATGGTTGATGGAGCGCCGATTTCTGGGAAGGTCATGGTTGGCGTCAGTTCTTTTTTGTAGAGGAACATGGTTCCTGCATAGCCCTTGCGAGCTGGCTCTTGAGAGGAGCGCCAAGTGTTTTCATAGTCTGGGAAGAGCTCTTCTAAAATTTCAAGGTGTTTTTTAGTCGGGCCTTTAGCAGATAGCTTTGTTTCCTGAATAGCGATGATATCCGCATTTTCTGCTTGCAAGGTCTGAAGGACAGCCTGAGAGAGCTGAGCGCGGGCAGAATCACTGGTCAAGGCAGCGTTTAGAGAGTCAATGTTCCAAGAGATGAGTTTCATAAAATGTCCTTTTCTAGTAGAAATTTCCTGAGTTTATTATACCAAAAGATAGAGTTGATTTATAGCAAAGTGATTGTAAGGCTATAAAAAAGGTTAGAGGATGGAAGAGTCCTCTCTTTCAATCGCTAGGAAATATGATATAATGAAGTGTTATCAAAAAAGGTTTCATTAGCCTTGAAAGGATTAAAAAATGACTACAAAACAACCGTTTTATATTACGACACCTATTTATTACCCGTCTGGCAAGCTCCATATCGGGTCTGCCTATACGACCATTGCCTGTGACGTTTTGGCTCGCTACAAGCGCCTCATGGGCTACGATGTTTTCTATCTGACTGGTCTTGATGAGCACGGTCAAAAAATCCAGCAAAAAGCTGAGGAAGCTGGTATCAGTCCGCAAGCATATGTCGATGGCATGGCGGTTGGCGTCAAGGAACTCTGGCAGCTCTTGGATATTTCTTACGATAAATTTATCCGGACAACTGATGACTACCACGAAAAGGTTGTAGCGGATGTCTTTGAAAAACTCTTAGCTCAAGATGATATCTATTTAGGTGAATATTCAGGTTGGTATTCTGTATCTGATGAGGAATTTTTCACCGAAAGCCAGCTGGCAGAAGTTTTCCGTGACGAAGCAGGAAATGTGACGGGCGGAATCGCTCCATCTGGACACGAAGTGGAATGGGTATCAGAAGAGTCTTACTTCCTTCGTCTAAGCAAGTACCAAGATCGCTTGGTAGAATTTTTCAAATCACAGCCCGACTTCATTACGCCAGACGGCCGTCTCAATGAAATGTTGAGAAACTTTATTGAACCTGGTTTGGAAGACTTGGCCGTATCTCGGACGACCTTTACCTGGGGCGTGCCTGTGCCATCCAATCCTAAACACGTTGTCTATGTTTGGATTGATGCTCTTCTCAACTATGCGACAGCCCTTGGCTACGGTCAAGATGATCATGCTAACTACGATAAATTCTGGAATGGAACAGTCTTCCACATGGTGGGCAAGGACATTCTGCGTTTCCACTCTATCTACTGGCCAATTCTGCTCATGATGCTGGATATTAAGCTGCCCGACCGCTTGATTGCTCACGGCTGGTTTGTCATGAAGGATGGCAAGATGTCCAAGTCTAAGGGCAATGTGGTCTATCCGGAAATGCTGGTAGAGCGTTATGGTTTGGATGCTCTGCGTTATTACCTCATGCGCAGTCTTCCGGTGGGATCTGATGGAACATTCACACCTGAGGACTATGTGGGTCGTATCAACTATGAGTTAGCTAATGACCTAGGCAACTTGCTCAACCGTACTGTTTCTATGATTAACAAGTACTTTGACGGTCAGGTGCCAGCCTATGAAGAAAATGTGACAGACTTTGACGGAGCTCTGGCTCAAGTGGCAGCTGAATCCATCGCTGACTACTACAAACACATGGATGCAGTGGACTACCCACGCGCCCTAGAAGCAGTCTGGACGCTCATCTCCCGCACCAATAAATACATCGATGAAACCGCTCCTTGGGTTTTGGCCAAGGATGAAGCTAAGGTCAAAGAACTGGCAGCAGTCATGAGCCACTTGGCAGCCAGCCTTCGTGTTGTGGCGCATATGATTGAGCCTTTCATGATGGAAACCAGCAAGGCTGTCCTCAGTCAACTCGGCTTGCCTCAAGCAGTTTCACTGGAAAATCTAGCAATTGACCAGCTCCCGGCAGGTCTGACAGTTGTAGAAAAAGGGACGCCAATCTTCCCGCGTCTCGATATGGAAGAAGAAATTGCCTATATCAAAGAACAAATGGAAGGCAACAAACCTGCGGTTGAAAAAGAATGGAAGCCAGAAGAAGTCGAGCTCAAACTTAACCGCAAAGAAATCAAGTTTGACGACTTCGATAAGGTGGAAATCCGTGTCGCAGAAGTCAAAGAAGTTTCTAAGGTTGAAGGCTCTGATAAGCTGCTCCAATTCCGCTTGGATGCAGGAGACGGCGAAGACCGCCAAATCCTCTCTGGTATTGCTAAATACTATCCAAACGAGCAAGAACTGGTCGGTAAAAAAGTCCAAATCGTAGCCAACCTCAAGCCGCGCAAAATGATGGGCCGCATCAGCCAAGGTATGATTCTATCAGCCGAGTACGGCGACCAACTGACTCTCCTAACTGTGGACGAGAAAGTCCCAAATGGAAGTTTGATTGGGTAGAGACATTTGTAGCTTATGCTTTTAATTGCTAATATTGTTGTCTATCTTATTTAATGAAAAGAGTCTGGGACAAAAGTCCGACCTCAAATATAAAAAGCGAACAAAACTAGTTTTCTGGTAATCAGAATTCTGCTTTGTTCGCTTTTCGCATTTAATTATAGATTTGAAGGGCTTAATAATTGAGATTTTTAAAAATTGAAATCTTTTTGTCCCAAATTCTTTTGCTGTAATAAGATTAGAAAAGAAGATTCTTCACTGAGTTGCTTTTCATCTAGCTTATTTAGAAGTTCCTAGATCGTTTAGGCTAGCGATTTGATGGCAATGAGGATAAGGAGGCAGTGTTGTATAATTGTTCTAAGATATGCCAATTCTTATTTAAACTTAAAACCTTCATAGACCAGATCTGCTTTAGGATTGGTCTTTTTAAATTCGTTGGCTAGTTTATCCATCATCTTGACAGGTCCGCACATGAAGACGGTGGTTTTGTCGTCCAAAGGATAATTCTTGAAGTCCAAATAGCCAGAGACCTTACTATCAACCAAATGAAAGTTAAACTGCGGATTCTTGGCCGCGTAGTCTGTGAGGAGGTCTAGGTAAACAGCATTTTCTGCTCCAGTATAAGCGTAGTAGAAGCTGATTGGACGATTCAGATTAGGATTTTCACGGATATAGGAGATGAAGGGCGTAATGCCAATCCCGCCAGCAATCCAGATTTGTTTTTCCTGCCCTTGGTCAAGAATCATGTGACCATAAGCTCGGTCAATAGAGACCTTGGTTCCCTCTTGGATTTTGTCATAAATTTTTTTAGTGTGATCACCAGAGTTCTTGATGGTAAAGTAGACGATATTGTCATGGCCACCAGAGATAGAGAAAGGATGTGGCGCTTTTTCGAATCCTTCTTGGAAAATCTTGACAAAGGCAAACTGACCATACTGATAGTCTAGCTTTTGACTAAGCTGGATCTTCAACTCCACGGTGTCGTGGTTCAGTCGTTTGACCTGCAGAATTTTTCCCAGATGGCGAAAGGCCAAACTTTGATAGAGGAAGATGATGTAAAAGCCAGAAGCTAAACCGATGATAGCGTAGAATCCGACTACGAAGCCTAGCAAGGTCGGTGTCAGGAGTCGACCGCCCATCAGCATATAGGCGTGGAAGAGACCAAAGATATAAGCCAGATACACAAAACGGTGAATCCAGCGCCAAGCCTCATATTTGATGTGCTTGCCAAGATAGGCCACCAGAACAATGCTGACAAATAGATAGATGCCGACATTCCCAAGCTGGGCCGCCAGATGAGAGCCCCAGAGGCTGCCACCCATAGCAACATTGTGGAGAGCAAGCAGGACGACGGAAAAGATAGCTGTAAACTTATGATAAGCATACATCTTTTCGATGCCATGGAACCATTTTTCCAATAGGGCGTTCCGAGTCGCAAGTAAAAAGGTCAGCGAAAGGGTAGTTAAGGCCAGACCGGGTACGATAAAGTTGGTCATCCCAGCTGAAGCCCAAGCATAGATGGTCAGGATTATGCTGACAGCAATAAGGGCGATTCCTTTGATAGATTTCATGATGGTTTCCTTTCTGATTTTTATCACTACTTAGTTGTAAATATATTTGTTACATTCTAACAAAGAAAAAACAAGCCGTCAAGAGACTGACTGTCCATCATACTACATGCTGCTTCCAATTTTAGAAAATTAACCTATTTGTTAGAATAAAACACTCCTGAGTCTAGTTTTCTAGATTTAGACAGGAGTGTTTTTCTTTTATATTAGAGAGTTACAAGTGCTGTATTTATAGCTTATTGCTCATTTGGTTCATCTGTTTGAGCGGGATCATTGCTTGTGAAAGGAAGATTCTTAGTCAATTCAGATAGATTTTCCTTAACCTCTTGAACAAGTTTGCTAGGCTTCAGCAGGTTCATGTCGTCTTTCCAAGACTGGTAGCGCATGTCTACCAGTAGTTTGGCCAGGCGCGTCAGCATTTCCCGCTCTTGGTCTGTGAGAGCATTGGCATTTTCAAAAACAGCCAAGATTTTGTCGAAATTTTCCAGCTTGGTGAGGTCATTGATGGAGCTGATACCAGCATCCAGGATGAGGCCAAAAAAGAGGTCGAAAAAGTCTTTTAATTCCTCATCAGAAACGCTATCCACCCAGTTTTTCAGAGTTTTATCCATTTGAAGGCTATCTGGATTGAGGTTGTCCAGTAGGACAAAAGTCTGGTCAGCAATCTGCCAAGAGAAGGTATCGTGCTGGGCCAGACCGCCGATAGCTGTACTTTTGACAATCTGAGCCTGCTTGGGCGTTTCGAGCATCATTCCGACGATAGAGCCCTGTGGAATGTAGCGCTTTATCTTGTTTGAAATAGTTTGGTAGCCTTGACTGGTGATGATCGAGTGATTCAGTCCAGGAGCATCATAGCTGTAAATACTCTGGATCCGCTCTTGGTATTCTGGCTCGATTTGACTAGCAGCGTAGGAAGCTAAGTTGCCGCCCTTTGAGTGACCTGTCAGGATGAACTGACCAGGCAGAGCATTCATGGCTTTTCGCAGATAATTGACCGCTGTTTTTTGAGCTGGGACCTGATCCATATAGGTCATGTGGAAGTCCTCTTTCCAGCCGATAATGGAATCATCGGTTCCTCGGAAGGTCAGGACATAGCTATCAGGCTTGATTTTGAAAATCATAGCTGCAAACTGCTTTTGAACATCAGGATCAATGTCATTGACATAACCCATGAGTTTGATATTTTTGAAGCGGGTGGAGCTGGCTGCTTTTTCCAAGAGTTTCAGACGATTTTTAGTCACCAACATGGACAAATCCTGGGGCACTTTTTCAGCAGCTTCAAACAAGCGGCAAGTACAATCAGGGGACATCTGGTCAGACACAATCTGGTCAAAAGGCAGATAAGTTATCTCCGTCAGCATCAGCATATCCAGTTCGTTAAAGGGGGTGTCGTAGATACTGTCGTAAGCTACTTGGTCTAGGTAATCAAAAATTATTCCCATATTTATCTCCATATTCTATCTTCTTCCAGTATAGCATAAGTGGACGTAGATTGTTAGGAAGGGAAAAAGAAAAGAGCGGAAACCTGAAGATATTCTTCAGTATTTCCAGCTCTTTTGATCTAGTAAGCCTTACCGATGAGGATGGCGTAGATAAAGAATAAGGCAAAGCCAAAGAGGAAGATCAAACCAAGGATGGAAAGACCTTTTAGCCATTTGCTCAGATGTTTATTCTCGCTCGTAACGAGAAGATAGTTTAGAAGAGCAAAAAATGGAGTAGTCAGGAAGGAAGCAATCATGGCAAAACGAAGCATGAGAGCCACACTACCTTGGAAGAAGTAGATGATAACGCCACCGATAATAGCTGTAGCTGTCATCCAGATATGCAGAGTTTTTTGAGAAGTCTTATCTTCATTGAGAAGGAGGCGTAGGGATTCAGCATTTACACGGGAATAGCCATCGATAACGGTAATAACCGTACCAAAGATACAGAGAAAGGCGATGAAAGTAATCAGAATCCGTGACCAGTCGCCAAGAACGGATGCGTACATCCCAACGAATTGCTGGATGTAGGCAGCACCAGCATCTTGAACTGCTTGACCAGTTGGATACTGGATGAGAGCGCCCATAGCGACGAAGAAGATAGCCAGAATGGCCGTACCGATATAGCCAACATTAAAGTCAAAGAGACCGTCTGTGACAGAGATATTGACAGATTTTCCTTTCTCAGCAGTCCAGAGGGAGTTGATTGCTGAAATCTCGATTGGAGCTGGCATCCAGCCCATTAGAGAAACGATGAAAGGCAAGGCAGCCATCTGCCAAGGTGTCTTTTCAACGAAGTCTGCTCCGTACTCAGGATGCTTGATAATGGCAACGATGACTGCAATAACAGTTGCAAAGGTTAGAGCGGACATGATCCATTTGGCAAGGCCATCGAGGAACTTGTAGCCACCAAAGAGTAGCATTGCCCAGATCAGGATGATGAGAATCAGAGACCATTGAGTAATACTGAGTCCAAGGGCGTTTGGAAAGGCGCTGGCGATAATAGCAGCACAGAGAATCCCGACTCCTGCTGTATTGACTAAAGCGGAGAAGACATTTAAAACGAAGAAGATGCCTAAGTAGACTTTTCCTTTTTGTGCATAGCCTTCAACTAAGCTGTGACCAGTTTCTAAGGTATACTCAGCACCGAAGCGAAAGAAGGGATATTTGAAGAGGTTGGCCAAGATGACCAGTCCCATCAGAGCCCAGCCATACTTGGCCCCTGCTTGAGCAGAGGAAACAATGTGAGAGCCGCCAACAGCAGCAGAGGCCATGAGGATCCCAGGACCTAGGGCTTTTAGTTTGGACTGCCAGGTAGATGTCTGAGTTTGTTCTAGCATAATAATCTCCTTATTATAAAAAATGAATTTTCAGATAATTCTGAATGTAGTGTTATTTTATCTTTTTACTCTGTCTTTATCAACACTTCTTGAAGGATTTCTTGAAACTTTCTGAAAATAAGATGAATCTCAGATCAAAAAAGTCTCTGTGATTTAAGGGAGAATTTGATATAATAGCAGTAAGAAAAATGAGTGAGGAAATGAAATGCACAAGATTTTACTGGTCGAGGATGATGCGGTCATCCGTCAAATGATCAAAAAAATGCTGGAGCAATGGGGCTATCAGGTTGTGGCAATTGAGGATTTTATGCAGGTTTTGACAACATTTGTCAAGGAGGAGCCTCAGCTGGTGCTGATGGATATTGGCCTGCCTCTCTTTAACGGCTACCATTGGTGCCAGGAAATTCGGAAGATTTCAACGGTGCCGATTATGTTTTTGTCTTCGCGTGACCAGTCTATGGATATTGTCATGGCCATCAATATGGGCGCAGATGACTATGTGACCAAGCCCTTTGATAATAATGTCTTTCTGGCCAAGGTTCAAGGCTTGCTGCGGCGTTCGTATGAGTTTGGGACGGATCAAAGTCTTTTGGAATATCAGGGCGTGATTTTAAATCTTAAATCCATGGATTTGGTTTATGAGGGCGAGCTTGTAACGCTGACCAAGAATGAATTTCAGATTTTGCGGGTGCTATTTGAGCATTCTGGTAGCATCGTGGCGCGTGATGACTTGATGAAGGAGCTCTGGAACAGCGATTTCTTTATTGATGACAATACCTTGTCCGTCAATGTTGCCCGCCTGCGCAAGAAGTTGGAGGAGCACGGTCTGAAGCATTTCATTGAGACGAAAAAAGGGATAGGGTATGGTTTGACCAATGGACATGCAGGATAAATTTTTCTTTTTGAAGCATCATCTGTACTCCCGTCGCTTCATTTTGTTGCTCTTGCTGATTGTATTTTCGATTATGGGGATGTTTGCCTTTATTTTCGAGGATGGGCGCAGTCTGTTAGAGTATCAGTTGCTCTTAGCCTTTCTCCTTGCTAGCTTTTTCTTGGGAATGGATCTAGCTAGTGCCTATAAGGAATATCGTAACCAGCTCTTTTATGCCTCAGGTCGGCCTCAGACAGCCTTAGAGGCTCTCCTTTTTGAGAAACTAGCTCTTTTGGAAATGGACAAGAAGAACCGTGCGATTGAGGAGAGGGAGAAGTTAAATGACCTGATGGACTATTATACGCTCTGGGCTCATCAGATTAAGACGCCTATTGCAGCTAGTTCATTGCTGGTCGGAGAGATTGAGGACAAGAAGGTCAAGAACCAGCTGGAGCAAGAGCTCTTCAAGATCGAGTCCTATGTCAATATCGTCTTGCAGTATCTTCGTCTGGAGAGTTTCCACGAGGATTTGATCTTGAAAAAGGAAAATGTTGAAGACTTGATCAAGGAGATTGTCAAGAAGTATGCGATTTTCTTTATCCAAAAGGGCTTGAGCCTCAATCTGCATGATCTGGACCGAACCATCATCACAGACAGGAAATGGTTTGTCGTGATTTTGGAGCAAGTGCTGTCAAATAGTCTGAAATACACCAGTCAAGGCGGGATTGAGATTTATTTTCAGGAGGATACGCTTTATATCAAAGACAGCGGTTTGGGCATTCAGGATGCGGATTTGCTGCGGGTTTTCGAGCGAGGTTTTTCGGGCTATAATGGTCGTTTGACCCAGCAATCGTCTGGCTTGGGACTTTATCTGTCCAAGAAAATCGCAGATGAGCTAGGGCATCAGATTAGCATCGCTTCGCAGGTCGGACAGGGAACAACTGTCATGATTAGCTTTTCAGAGAAGAAGATGATATTTGAATAAGGCATTCTTACAAATTTGTAAGGTTGGCCAGTGAAATTGAAAGGTTAGGTTATGGTACCGACCTTTCTTTTTTTGTAAGATAGATGTATAAAGAAGACAAGGAGACATGAAATGAAAACAAGAGGATTAAATGCTTTCCAACTCAAGCTTTTCATGGCCTTTTTCATGGTCTTTGATCATATTGGTAAGATTCCAGGGCTTTTGCCGACGGGCTGGGACGGGATTTTTCACCTGCTGACCCGCTGTGTAGCTGCTTGGTTTGCTTTTAGCGCAGTAGAAGGCTTTCTGCATACGCGCAATCGCTTGGCCTACAATGCACGCTTGTTTATCTGGGCGGCTATCATGCAGCTGGGCAATACCATTCTGACCATGCTCTTTCATAGCAAGGGGATTCATCTTGAGAATAATATCTTTCTCAGCCTAGCCTGTGGCGTTCTGGTGCTTAATCTTGTATTTGACCTTTCAAAAAATAGTAAAGAGGTTATGGATGAGAAGCGCTATTTGCGGATTGGAGCGGCAGTCTTAATTGGTTTGGCGGGAGTCTTTTTGACAGAAGGCGGCATGACCATTATTCCTTTGATGCTGATTAGCTATATCTTCCGCAATCAGCCTGCTCTTAGAACTTTCTCTTACATGGTTCTGGCTTTTCTGCTCTTCTGTCTGAGCATTGAAATTTACCCAACCATGGGGGCCACCATTTCGATGATGCTCTACAATTCAGACTGGGCCTTTATTACCGTCTTGCCCTTCCTCCATCTCTACAATGGCGAGCGAGGCTATAATGGCAAGTGGGGCAAGTATTTCTTCTATATCTTTTACCCAGCCCATCTCTGGATCATCGCACTGATTGCATATCTAGTGCAGAGATAAAAATATTGGCATTTAAAAATTAGTAAAATATGGAAATAAAGCTGTTTCTGTATTAAAATGGAATTATAGAAAAGGAGATCATGATGACCTTATTAGATGTACAACACGTGAAAAAGATTTATAAGACTCGCTTTCAGGGTAGCCAAGTAGAGGCACTGAAGGACATTCACTTTACGGTAGAAAAAGGCGAGTATGTCGCCATCATGGGAGAATCAGGCTCTGGGAAATCCACCCTGCTCAACATCCTAGCTATGCTGGACAAGCCGACCGAAGGCCGTGTTTTCCTCAATGGAACTGACACGGCAACTATCAAAAATAGCCAAGCTTCCAGCTTCCGCCGAGAAAAGCTAGGCTTTGTCTTTCAGGATTTCAACCTGCTAGATACCCTGTCGGTCAAGGATAATATTCTCCTGCCTCTGGTTCTATCTCGCCGTCCCATTACCGAGATGATGCAAAAGCTGGTCACAACCTGCAATGAGCTGGGGATAAATAAACTCCAAGAGAAGTTTCCATATGAAATTTCTGGTGGTCAAAAGCAGCGGGTGGCGGTAGCCCGCGTTATTATCACTGAGCCTGAGATTTTGCTGGCGGATGAGCCAACAGGAGCGCTGGATTCTAAGTCTTCGGCTGCTCTCCTAGATGTCTTTGACGATATCAACGACCGCGGCCAGACCATTCTCATGGTGACCCACTCGACTTCAGCGGCTAGTCGCGCTAAACGGGTACTTTTTATCAAGGACGGGATTCTTTACAATCAAATTTTCCGCGGCAACAAGACCGAGCGGCAGATGTTCCAAGAGATTTCTGATACTCTGACAGTTATGGCAAGTGAGGTGGGCAACTATGTTCAAACTAACGAGTAAACTGGCTTTATCAAATCTGATCAAAAATCGCAGTTTGTATTATCCATTTGCCTTGGCGACGGTACTGGCGACAGCGATTCTGTATAGTTTTGTCTCACTGGCTCACAGTCCAAATATGGAGACCTCTTATGGTGGTACAGCAGCTCGCATGACCTTGCAATTTGGTATCCAGGTCATTCAGATTGCGGTGCTCATCCTTATCACCTATGCCAATAGCTTTGTCATGAAGAACCGTTCGCGGGAGCTCGGTGTTTATAGCGTGCTGGGGATGGAAAAGCGTCACCTGCTGCTTATGACCTTCTTTGAACTCTGTGTCTTTTATCTAGCTACAGTTGGTCTAGGTATCTTGTCTGGTCTAGCTTTAGATAAGATGCTCTACGCCGTTCTTTTGAAATTGATGGGAATGCCGGCCGTTCTTGCCTCGACCTTCCAATGGCAGAATGTTTGGATGACTCTGGCCAGTCTGGGTGTCGCTTTTGCGGTGATTTTGTTGCTCAACTCGACCCGCCTTCTACGCTATAGCTCTCTTAACCTAATGAAAGAAAAGAAAGCAGGCGAGAAGAAGGGACGCTTCCTTTGGGTGCAAACCTTGCTGGGGCTCTTGCTCATGGGAGTGGCTTATTACATGGCTTTGACCGTTACCAAACCTGTCGCTGCTATCGGCAATTTCTTTGTAGCTGTGATCATGGTTATCCTAGCAACCTATCTGCTTTTTAATGCCGGTTCGATTACACTATTGCAATTTCTCAAAAAGCGCAAAGGCTACTATTACAAAACGCAGAATTTCATTTCCGTTTCCAATCTTATCTCGCGGATGCGTAAAAATGCAGCAGGATTGGCAACTATCTCCATTCTATCTACTATGCTCCTGGTGACTCTGGTCGGTACAATCAATATCTATGTTGGAGGTCAGGATTATATTACTACCTTGCATCCAAAGGATTACAATGTCAGCGTCGTCCTTCCGAAATCGACCGATCAGAAGGAGGCTCTGTTGGACAAGGTTCAGCAGGTCGCTCAGGATACAGGTCTGAAGAAGCCAAGCTATACTACCTATCTCTATCAATCAGCCTTCATCATGAAACTAGCTGGAAATGATATCACGGTTCCAGCGCAAAGCGAGCTGGATTCGGATCCAAGTATCTTGACCAAGTCTGCCGGCACGATTACAGTTATCAATCGCCAGGATTATGAAAAAATGACAGGGAAAAAGATAGACTTGGCAGATGATGAAACTCTTGTCTATGGAAAAAATGTTTCCTTAAATAAGGATAAACCTCTCCGAGTAAATGGTAAAGACTGGAAGATTAAGCAGCTTTTACCGTCGAATTTCACGCATGGGGAAATCCCTAATCCAAACGACGTGGCCATGGAACAGGGCCTCTATATGGTGGTCAATGATAGTAAAGAAGTAGGGCTTAATGTTGCACACTATTACTACATTGGAGTTGCTTCGGAGACTAAGGGTAGTAAGACATTTGTCGAGCAAGTCCAGCTGGGACTGAGGGACACTTTGGATCAGGAACAGGCCCAAGATGGTAGCTACGCAATGGCTAGTGATCGTCATAGCGCAGAAAAGAGCTATCAGGAACTTACTGGAACCTTGCTCTTCATCGGAGTCTTCCTATCAGTTATCTTCCTTCTAGGAGCTGTTCTTGTGATTTACTACAAGCAAATCTCTGAAGGCTATGAGGACCGTGATGGCTTTATCATCTTGCAAAAGGTTGGTTTAGATGAAAAGCAAACCAGAAGTACCATTCGCAAGCAGATTTTGACTGTTTTCTTCCTACCTCTCATCTTTGCTTTTCTACATATAGCAGCAGTCTTTCATATGCTGCGCTTGATAGTTGCTCTATTGGGAGTGACCAATCTTCCTCTCTTAATCCAGACAACACTTGCAACTTGCGGCGTCTTCCTCCTGACCTATATTTTAGTATTCTTACTAACTTCTCGCAGTTACCGCAAGATTGTCGCCCGCTAAGAGCAAATCCCTGGCCTGATGGTCAGGGATTTTTTGATGTCTGGATTTTTACCTCTCATCTCCCTCATTTTACCGCTTGTCCAAAAAGCCGAGATTTTTTAAAAAAGACTTGCTATCATAGTCTCAGAAGTTAAGACAGGAGAAAAGATCATGTTAGTCCAAGTAAAAAATCTGACCAAAGTTTATGGAGACAAGGTAGCAGTAAATGGCCTGAATTTAGAAATTGAGTCAGGCAGTTTCACAGCCATTCTAGGGCCAAATGGAGCAGGAAAATCGACAACAATTCAGATGTTGATTGGGCTTTTGCAGCCGACATCAGGACAAATCATTTATGCAGAACAAACCAAGCTGGGCGTAGTCTTTCAAAATAGTGTGCTAGATGCCAATTTGACAGTAGTTGAAAATCTGCGAATCCGTGCCAAGCAGTACAAGCAGGTGGAAACTGGTAAGATTGAGCAATTGATCGAGCAACTAGGACTGGCTAGCTTTGCAAAACAACGCTACGGGACCCTTTCTGGTGGACAAAAGCGTCGGGTGGACATTGCCCGTGCGCTGCTCAACAGTCCCGACTTACTTTTTCTAGATGAGCCGACGACAGGCTTGGATATCCAGACTAGAGAAAGTATCTGGAAGCTGCTCAAAGACCTGCAGCAGAAGGAAAAGATGACCGTAGTTTTGACCACCCACTATCTAAATGAAGCCGATGATGCGGATAAGATTTACATCGTAGACCATGGTCAAGTCATTGCGCAAGGCTCTGCTGACCAGATCAAGGAGCGCTATGCCCGCAATGTTTTGCGGATTCTGACCCCAGATTCAGAGGGCTTGAAGGTCGCTTTGCAGACTCGCTGCGAATGGGAGCAAGCTAAGGAAAATGAGTTTTTCTTTTATCCAGATACGACCCAAGAAGCATTGGCTTTGCTGAAGCAGCTTGGCTCCTATATTGAACAATTTGAATTCCAACCAGGGACAATGGATGATGCCTTTATGGCTCTGACAGGAAGAGAGGTACGTTAAATGTTAATGTTGATCAAACGAAACTTTTTACTTTATTTTCGCAATCATAGTGGGGTGGTTCTCTCTCTCTTTGGAGCTATTATTCCCTTTGTTTTATATCTAGTTTTTCTAAAGAACAACATGAAAGGCTCTTGGTCAGACAGTAGCCATGCGGCGGAACTGCTCGACTTTTGGTTGATTAGCGGAACACTGGCTGTCACCGCCTTGACAACCACCCTATCAGCTTTTTCACAACAAACTGAAGACCGAGAAAGAAAGGTGACCGCTGACCTCTTTATCACAGATTTGGGGCAATGGGGCTTGCAATTTAGCTACTTGATCAGTGCTCTTGTGATTGGCTTTGTCATGCAAGTCTTCATGTTTGCTGTCATGCTGACCTACTTTATCCTAGCAGACAAGATTTCCTTTGACTGGACACTGATTCCCCAGCTAGTCGGCCTCATGCTGCTCAATAGCTTGCTGGCTAGCCTCCTCAATGCGCTAATTGTTCCTTATTTTAAATCAGTGAATTCCTTGGGGCAATACGCGACGGTCATCGGTGCGGCTTCTGGTTTTCTAGTAGGAACCTATATTCCGATTGGGACTCTGCCTAGCCTAGCTCAAAATCTCATGAAACTGACTCCCTCAACCTACATGGCTTCCCTTTTCAGACAGGTCCTGATGAAGGATTCTCTGACTGAAGTTTTTGCGGACCAGAGTCAGCTCCAGCAAGAATTTGAGAAGCTCCTAGGTATCCGTATCGAATGGCAAAAGCTCTTGACAAGCCAAGAAACATACTATATAGTTGGAGTAGTGCTCACGGTAGCAGCCCTGTTCTGGCTAGGTCAAAATTGGCTGCTGAATCGACGGATGAGCTTCAAGTAAAGAAAGTAGGAGGCTTAGGTTTGCAGACAAGATTTGAAGAAGATGCTCAGATTTCCTCTCAAGACCCGCTGGTGGTCGTGAGAGCGGATCAGCTAGCTGGTGAGGCCAAGACCGTCCTAGACTATCTGGAAAACTTCAAGGTTGGTCCAAGTGGCGTCCTGCCTATCAAGTCGGATGATAAGCTGGTCATGCTCAAGACAGAGGATATTATCTTAGCCGATATCAATCAGACAACACTGATGATTTACAGCACCGAGGGCGTTTATACAACGACAGAAACGCTGACTCGCTTTCAAAATCGTCTCAATAGTCGCAATTTTATCCAGGTGTCGCGGCATGCAGTCATTAACATCGATCATCTGGAATCCTTGTCGGATAGCTTTTCGGGCAATATGACTGCTAAGCTGACCAATCAGCTCAAAACCGACGTCAGTCGCCGCTATGTCAAGCTGCTTATGGACTATTTGGGAATTTAGGAGGAAAATCATGACCTTTAAAAAAATTCTTATCGGTATGCAGGATGGTCTGAGAACAGGTAGTTTGGTCTTTCTGCTGGTAGGTCTGTTCTCAGGAAAAACATTTTCGTTGACTCCTAGCTCTATTCTCAGTGTTCTCCTTGTCAGCGCCTTAATCGGAGTAGCAAGCTATATCTTTGATGCGACAGATCGCTTTCCATTTCCTTTCCTACTTTTCTGCCACTTTGTAGTGACAGCGACCATCGTTTGTCTGGCTGTGATCTGCAATGGCTGGGGAAATATGCTTTTCGGCTGGTTCTTCTGGCTAAACTTTGTTTTGATTTACCTCTTGGTTTGGTTTCTTATCTCCGTCGATTCGATGATCAAAACTAAGAAAATCAACGAAGCTTTGAAAAATCGTAAACAACACTAATGTATCCAAGACGCAAGCAAGTTTAACGAGAACTTGCTTGTTTTTTTATTTAACAAAGGAGCTATTATCTCAAACTGTCGTCTTCCTTTCAAAGTACGATTTCCGCTTTTCTTGACAAATATTTTTAAAGTGTTATAATGTGAATGAACAGAAAATTTAATTCATTCAGGATAGGAGAGAGTCATGGACAAAAAAGCTGAATTATTGGCTGAGGCTAGGCAGGTGTTTGCTGAGAAAGGCTATAAAAAGACGAATATTTCAGATATTACCAAGCGTGCTGGCATGGCTGTTGGCTCTTTTTATAAGTATTATGAGTCCAAGGAAGCTATTTTTTTAGAGGTCTATGTGGCGGAGAATAACCGCATACGTGAGGAAACCATGCAGCGCGTGGATTGGCAAGGTGAGCCAGAGGCAGTCGTAGAACAGCTTTTTGCAGTCACTTTTGAATTGATTTCACCTAACAAAATTTTGGCTGAGTGGAGCAAGCCGGGGATTTCTCAGATCTTGCACGACTACTATAATCAGGATGCTGGCCGCTCGGCTAATGCCTTTCACCAGTTTCTGATTCAGACTTTCAGCCAGCGCTTGCAGGAGCAGGGCTTTTCACAGGAGGAAGTCGCCCAAATCATGAAGGCTTATGATTTGCTCTACTACATTGACATGCATGTGACAGAGCAGGATTTTCCAGGTTATTTTGAGAGTATCGAGACTTTGGTGAAATATTTTTTAAAGGGAATTTTTGCTAAATAAGAATTTCCTTTTCTTGGAAGATGGTGTGAATGAATTTGTAAAAATATTCATTCAGATAAGGAGGTAGATTTGTGTGATATAAAGTCTTGGTGGAAGTGAATTGGAAAAAATATTTTTTTTGAGAAGTTATAAATGAATATCATAATTCATTCATTCAAATGAGAAAGTGAGGAAATAATGATGAAACAAGGTGGAAATATGTTGAGTGGAAGGGCTATTTTTGGTCTTTGCCTAGTTGTGATTGGTTTTTTGACCATTGGTTATGGTGGGATGGAATTTGGCTTTGGCCTAAGTTTGGGCTTTCAGTCTTTTCTGATTGGTTGTCTTATTTGTATCTTGGTTGGATTGCTTGTGATACCAGGCGTGGCGGTAGTTCTCAAGCTGGTGGTCTTGGCCTTGACGGTGATCAGTATCTTGCTCTATATTCACAGTATGCCTGATTTGGCAATTCTCTTACAACTGATATCGGATGTGGCGGTTGTAGGCTTTGCTGCTTTTCTGGCAGTACTTCTTTTGAGAAAGTAGGGAGAGGAAATGATAATAGTTTATGATTCAGTAACGGGAGTTGGGAAGCGATTTGCAGAATCGCTGGGCTATCCGACACAAACCATCAAGGAAAAGTTGGAAGAACCCTGCATTCTCATTACTCGAAATGCAGGGGCTGGGAAAATCCCCTGGTCCACCAAGCGCTTCATAAAGAAACACTCAAGCCTGATTAAAGGCTTTGTCAATAATGGAGATTCGGTGAAGCATGGACGGACCTTCTGCGGGGCGACAGCTTTGATTATCGAAAAATATGGGCTGCCGCATATCTGCGATATTGACCGAGGTGGCAAGGAAGTGGACATCAAACTTGTGAAGGAATATCTGGCTAAACTCTAAGTACGGATTATTTGTATGATAAATCTATAGGAAAAGGATGGGTGACAATGACTCATCTTTTTTATAGGAATGTTCGATAAAGTTTGTTTTTCTCCTAATTTTAGGAAAAACGCTCAAAAATATAAAAATGCTTCTTGCCTTATTGAGATAAGCTATCTTGTTTTATAAAATAGGAGGGAAACGATTATAAAAAAGTAAAGCGCTTCCTTGAAAAATAGAAGCGGTTACTAAAAGAAAAAGAAGGATCATTGGAATCGAAAGAGAGTTTATAGCATAAGAAAGTTTTCTATTGGTGTTTGCTCGATAGTTATTGGGACGTGCTTCCTTTTATTTGGAGCGAGTGTTGCAGGAGCAAGTCCAGTTTATGCCGAGGAGACAACTGCGTTGGTTGCTGCAGAAAAGCCTGTGGAGGAAAAGCCCATTGAGGAAGAAGTGGCTGCTGAACCAGTGACAAGTCAGGCAGCTGAGCCTGTTGTGCATTCTCAGGAGGAGAACAAAGAAGAAAGCCCTCAGCTTGCTAAAGCGACGGAGGACATTTCAGCAGCGTCTCAAAATGGAGCAAAAGAGAATGGCCAAGAAGCTACTCAATAGAAAGCTGCGCAGCCTGAGATAAAATCTGCGACCAAGGAAGAAGTGAGCCAAATGATCGAAGACAGAAAAGTGAATTTTAATCAGAATTGGCACTTTAAATTAAATGCTAATGCTAAGGAAGCTGTCCAAGCTGAGACGGATATCACATCGTGGAAAAAGTTAGACCTGCCCCATGACTGGAGTATCCACTTTGATTTTGACTATGAGTCGCCTGCACAGAATGAAGGTGGCCAGCTCAATGGTGGAGATGCTTGGTATCGTAAGCCTCTGAAATTAGACGAAAAAGATCTTGATAAAAATGTTCGCCTTACATTTGATGGTGTCTACATGGATTCGCAGGTCTTTGTCAATGGCCAACTGGTCGGGCATTATCCAAATGGTTATAACCAATTTTCATACGATATTACTAAATACCTCCACAAAGATGGTCGAGAAAATGTCATCGCTGTGCACGTTGTCAACAAGCAACCAAGCAGCCGTTGGTATTCAGGAAGCGGGATCTACCGTGATGTGACTTTGCAAGTGACAGATAAGGTTCATGTTGAGAAAAATGGTACAACTATCTTAACGCCAGAACTTGAGAAACAACAAGACGGTAAGGTTGCTACTCATGTGACGAGTAAGATTGTCAATACAGACGATAAAGACCATGAAATCACAGCGGAGTATCAGATTGTCAGACGTGGTGGTGAGGCAGTTACAGACCTTATTCGCACTGCTAGCCAAAAAATAAAAGCCCACGAAAGCAGTACCATCCAGGCAAGCTTAGAAGTAGAAAAACCGGAATTATGGACTGTGTTCAATGACAAGCCTGCCTTGTATGAATTGGTAACACGGGTCTATCGTGATGGGCAGCTAGTCGATGCGAAGAAAGACTTGTTTGGCTATCGTTATTACAATTGGACGCCAAACGAAGGCTTCTCTCTCAATGGCCAGAAGGTCAAGTTCCACGGAGTATCCTTGCACCATGACCACGGGGCTCTAGGAGCAGAAGAAAACTATAAGGCAGAGTATCGTCGCCTCAAGCAAATGAAAGAAATGGGGGTCAACTCCATTCGTACGACCCACAATCCTGCCAGCGAACAGACTTTGCAGATTGCGGCAGAGCTGGGTCTGATGGTCCAAGAAGAGGCTTTTGATACTTGGTATGGAGGCAAGAAGCCTTATGACTACGGACGTTTCTTTGAAAAAGATGCGACTCACCCAGAAGCTAAAAAGGGTGAAAAATGGTCTGACTATGACCTGCGGACCATGGTTGAAAGAGGAAAAAATAATCCTGCCATCGTTATGTGGTCGATCGGAAATGAAATCGGTGAAGCAAATGGCGATGCTCATTCGTTAGCGACTGTTAAACGTCTGGTCAAGGTCATCAAGTCAGTTGATAAGACTCGCTATGTCACGATGGGGGCTGACAAATTCCGCTTTGGTGATGGTAGTGGTGGCCATGAAAAGATCGCAGATGAACTGGATGCAGTTGGCTTTAACTATTCAGAAGATAATTACAAAGCCTTACGTGCCAAACATCCAAACTGGTTGATTTATGGTTCTGAAACCTCTTCGGCTACTCGTACGCGTGGCAGTTATTTCCATCCAGAGCAAGAATGGGTTGGAAGCAATCAGTCTTGGCGCAACTATGAGCAGTCTGACTATGGAAATGACCGTGTTGGCTGGGGTAAAACGGCAACCGCTTCTTGGACCTTTGACCGAGACAATGCGGGCTATGCAGGACAATTTATATGGACAGGTACAGACTATATCGGTGAGCCAACTCCTTGGCACAACCAAAACAACACACCTGTGAAAAGTTCTTACTTCGGAATAGTGGACACGGCGGGCATTCCGAAAAATGACTACTACCTTTACCAAAGTCAGTGGGTTTCAGCCAAGAAGAAACCTATGGTTCACCTGCTTCCTCATTGGAACTGGGAAAATCAAGACTTGGCAGACAATGTTGCAGATGCTGAAAATAAAATACCAGTCCGTGCATACTCTAATGCTGCTAGTGTTGAATTGTACTTGAACAACCAATCTTTGGGAGTCAAGAAATTTAATAAAAAAGAAACCAGCGACGGTCGCAGCTATCAAGAAGGGGCAAATCCTCAAGAACTTTACCTTGAGTGGAAAGTGGCTTATCAGCCAGGCACTTTGGAAGCTGTAGCCCGTGACGATCAAGGTAAAGAGATTGCCCGCGACAAGATTGTCACTGCAGGTCAGCCTGCAGGTGTACGCTTGGTCAAGGAAGAGCATGCTATCGCAGCAGATGGAAAAGACTTGACCTATATCTACTATGAAATCGTTGACCGTGACGGCAATGTCGTGCTAACGGCCAATAACCTGGTTCGCTTCCAGTTGCATGGACAAGGCCAGCTTGTCGGTGTAGACAATGGTGAGCAAGCTAGTCGTGAACGTTACAAGGAACAAGCAGACGGTTCTTGGATCCGCAAAGCCTTTAACGGTAAGGGAGTTGCCATTGTCAAATCAACAGACCAAGCAGGTAAATTTACGCTGACTGCCCATTCTGGTTTATTAAAATCAGACCAGGTGACGGTCTTTACTGGCAAGGACGAGCAGAAAGAAAAGACTGTTTTGGGTACGGAAGTGCCACAAGTTCGCACAGTTTTGGGACAAGCTCCAAGCTTGCCCGCGACAGTTCCTTTTGTTTACAGTGACGGTAGTCGTGCAGAACGTCCTGTGACTTGGTCACAAGCAGACGTTAGCCATTCAGGTATTGTAACCATCAAAGGAGAGGCAGATGGCCGCCAAGTAGAAGCACGTGTGGAGGTTTTAGCTGTTGAAAGAGAATTGCCAGTTATTAAACGAGTAGCTCCAGGAACGGACTTGAGCAGTGTAGATAAGTCGATTCCGCTTGCTCTAACTGACGGCAGTGTTGAACATTATGATGTAGATAAATGGGAAATCGCGCCAGAAGATCAAGCTAAATTGTCTGTGGCAGGTTCTCGTATTCCAATGACCGGCCATCTAGCAGGCGATACCATTTCTGCTACCTTGCTCGTTGAAGAAGGGCAAGCCGCTGGACCTGTGACGCCACTAGTGACTGTGGGTGGTGAGGCAGTATCGGACCTGACTAGTCAAAAACCAGTCCATTATCAGAGCCTTTCCTATGGAGCGCAGCTCCCTTCAGTAGCAGCTACAGCTGAAAATGCGGATGTGACTGTGGTTCAAGCCAGTGCTTCAAACGGTATGCGCGCAAATATTTATGTTCAGCCCAAAGATGGCGGAGCCCTGCAAACTTATGCAGTGCAATTCCTAGAAGAAGCACCGAAAATTGATCATTTGAATCTCCAAGTGGCAGAAGCTGATAAGCTCAAAGAAGACCAGACTGTCCAATTAACTGTTTTGGCTCACTATCAAGATGGCACTCAGGCAGTTTTACAGGCAGATAAGGTGGCCTTCTCTACGAAAGGTGAAGGAGAAGTTGCCGTTCGTAAAGGAAGCTTGGAACTACACAAGCCAGGAAATGTGACTTTGAAAGCCGAGTATGACGGTGCTGAAGGGCAAGTGGAACTAGTGATTCAAGCCAATACGGAGAAGAAAGTGGTTCAAGCAGTTCGCCCAGTCCATGTGGTAACAGACTTGCATCAAGAACCAAAACTGCCAACAACTGTGACGGTTGAGTACGATAAAGGCTTTCCTAAAGTTCACAAGGTTACTTGGCAGGCTGTCGAAAAAGAAAAACTTGATCGCTACCACACTTTTGAAGTAGTCGGAAAAGTTGAAGGTATTGAGCAGGAAGCGCGTGCTAAGGTGTCTGTGGAAGGCATTGTCACAGTAGAGGAAGTCAGCGTGACAACTCCACTTGCGGAAGCACCACACCTGCTAGAGAGTGTCCGAACTTACCATTCAAATGGTCAAGTTTCCTCAGCAAAAGTCACATGGGACTCTATTTCGCCAAGTCAATATCAAAAAGAAGGCGTCTTCACAGTCACTGGTCAGGTAGAAGGCACTCAGTTGACAACCAAACTCCATGTCCGTGTCTCTGCTAAGACTGAAAATGGAGCCAATATTTCTGACCAATGGACAGGTTCAGAGTTGCCACTGGCCTTTGCTTCGGACTCTAATCCAAGTGACCTAGTATCTTATGTCAATGATAAGGTGATTTCTTACACTGACCAACCAGCCAATCGTTGGACAAACTGGAACCGTCAAGATGAGGCTTCAGTGGGCGTTCTCTTTGGAGATTCTGGTATTATGACCAAGCGAGCGGTTGACAATCTGAATGTAGCTTTCCACGAAGATCACGGGGTTGGGGCTCCGAAATCCTACGTGATCGAGTATTATGCTGGCAAGACCGTGCCGACTGCACCTAAGAATCCTAGCTTTGTCGAAAGCGAAGAGCATGTCTTCAATGATAATGCCAACTGGAAACCGGTGACCAATCTTAAAGCTCCTGATCAGCTCAAAGCTGGGGAAATGAATCACTTTAACTTTGATAAAGTAGATACTTATGCCCTTCGGATTCGTATGGTGAGAGCGGATGACAAGTGGGGAACCTCGATCACAGAAGTCCAAATCTTCTCTAAACAAGTGGCTGCAGCGAAAGAGGCAGCAACTCGTATCCAAGTGGCTGGTCAAGACTTGCCAAACTTTAACCCAAGCTTGACTGACTATTATCTCCCAGCTAACGACGGAAAAGTACCAGCAGTAACTGCTAGTGTCAGCAATAATGGTCTGGCAACAGTCGTGCCAGGTGTCCATGAGGGAGATCCTGTCCGTGTTGTCGTGAAGGCAGAAAATGGGGATATCCTCGGGGAATACCGTCTCTACTTTACAAATGATAAAGACTTGCTGGCTCGCAAGCCAGTAGCAGCGGTGAAACAGTCTCGCTTGCTTCACCTAGGTCAAAGCCTAGACTTGCCAAACAAGGTTCCTGTTTACTTCACTGGTACATCAGACTATGAAGTCAAAGACCTAACTGTTGAGTGGGAGCCAGTTCCGGCTGAAAATCTGGCAAAAGCTGGTGAATTCACTGTTCGAGGGCGCCTTCTAGGTAGTGATCTACCAGTCGAACTCTCTGTCCGAGTGATCGATAAGCAAGGCGCGTCTGTGTCAGACAATCCATATTATGATGAAAATGGCAATCAAGCCTTTGCTTCAGCAACCAATGATATTGACCCAGGTTCTCATGACCGTGTGGACTATATCAATGATGGGGATCATGATGACAGTCGTCGTTGGACCAATTGGTCTGCTGCTCCATCAGCGAATCCAGAAGTCTCAGCAGGTGTTATCTTCAAGAATCAAGGCAAGATTGTCAAGCGGACGGCCGTTCAAGCCAAACTGCGCTTCTTTTCCGATAGCGGAACAGATGCACCATCTAAACTTGTTTTAGAGCGCTATGTTGGACCGGATTTTGATGCTCCTGTCTATTACTCAAACTACCAAGCCTACGAGCCGAATCATCCGTTTAACAACCCTGACAACTGGGAAGCTGTTCCATATAACATCAACCAAGAAATCCAGGCGGGTACTGAACTTACGGCAAGCTTTAACGCTGTCAAGTCGAAAGCGATGAGATGGCGGATGGAAAGAAAAGATGACAAGAATGGAGTTGCTCTGACGGAAATGACCTTCTTGGCACCAAGTGAATTGGCTAAGGAAAGTACAAATTCTAAGATTTTGGTAGATGGAAAAGAACTGCCAGACTTCTCTCAAGAGCGTCAGAATTATCAAGTGACTTATACAGGTCAACGTCCGAAGATTACAGTAGCAGAAAGTGACCAAGTAGCTTCGACGGTTGTGGATAGTGGAGATGACCATTTGCCAGTCTTGGTGCGCCTTGTTTTAGAAAATGGTAAGCAGGTCAAGGAATACCGCATCCAATTGACCAGGGAAAAATCAGTGACTGGGAAAACTGCAGCTGCTGTCCAAGAAGAACTGCCAAGTCTAGAAGTCCTCGAACAAGAGCTCAATTTCCAAACAGTTGAAAAAGAGGATCCGACGCTCAAACTAGGAGAAAAGCGTGTGGCTCAAGCAGGCCAAAATGGTCAGGAACGAGTTCTCACAGAAGTTTATCCAGATGGTAAGCGAGAAGAGAAACTAAGAGAAGTTCTCCAAGCTCCGACAGATCGAATCGTACTGGTCGGAACGAAGAAAGAAACGCCTCAGCCATCACCTGATAATCACCATGTGACTCCTCAAAAGCCAGAAGAGACTGGTAAGGGCGAAACACGGATTGTAGAAGTTGAGAAAGGTCAAAGTCCGACTCAGCCAGCTACAGAAAGACCTGCTCAAGCACCGGCAAAAGCTGAAGAAGCAAAAACAAAGGCTGAAGAAACAAAATCGGAAGCTAGAAAAGCAAGTCAAACCGACAGTGGTCGTTTGCCAAACACAGGGAACCGTTCTGCACAGCTAGCAGCACTGGCAGGAATGGGACTGTTAGGCTTAGTAGCTAGTCTTGTAGCAAAACTAAAGAAAAAAGAAGATTAAGTCTCTAGAAGATTAATCTTGACAACTAAAGTTGTCGCATGAAAGACCAAGGTAGATGCCTTGGTCTTTTTGCTGTTTTTCTAGGAAATTGTAGAGAATAGAGCAACTGAACTATCAATCGTCAAATTTTCTATTTAAGATGACAAAAATGTAAGTTTAAAGCTTAAAATGAAAGGTTATTCGATGGTAGCGGGACGGGGATTTTTATATCATATAGGTGTAAGGAAAAACAAATCAAAAATAATATTCAGATAATAAGGAGGCCCACTATGAAAACAAATCTCTTCAACCATAAACAAAAGACACAAATAGCGCAAAAAATTTCTAAGGAAGAAATCGAAAAAACCAGACTGGGCTGTGCATCAAGCCAGTATTATTTCTGGCTACAATATAGTCATTAAGAAGCAGATGCAGTGAAGGTGGCTGGAGAGTGGGACAGAGATCGGTAATTCGTTAGAATGCGATTTTGTCGTCCCACCTCCGCACAGTTGAGTAGGGCTGTAAAAGCTGATGAAATCAGCGTAGTAGAGTCCACTCAACCACTGCGTCT
>NZ_CAURYF010000011.1:0-49972 GCF_963529205.1 Streptococcus cristatus
CTGATTGGCTTGCTGATACAGATGCTGAGTGACTTGCACTTACTGATGCTGAAGCTGATTGGCTTGAGCTTACAGAAGCACTTACGCTTGCACTTGCTGAGGCACTTTGGCTCGCACTTGCTGAGCTTGAGGCTGATTGGCTTGCACTGATGCTTGCTGAGATAGAAGCTGAAGCGCTTTGGCTTGCACTTACTGATGCTGAAGTTGAGTGACTTGCACTTACTGATGCTGAAGCGCTTTGGCTAGCCGATACAGATGCTGATTGACTAGCACTTACTGACGCTGAAGCGGATTGACTTGAGCTTACTGATGCTGAAGCACTTTGACTTGCTGATACAGAGGCGCTGGCTGATTGGCTTGCAGATACTGATGCTGAAGTTGAGTGACTTGCACTTACTGATGCGCTAGTTGATTGGCTTGCACTTACTGATGTTGAAGCACTTTGACTTGCAGATACAGACGCTGAAGCGCTTTGGCTAGCTGATACAGATGCTGATTGGCTTGAACTTACAGAAGCTGAAGCTGATTGACTAGCTGATACAGATGCTGATTGGCTAGCACTGATGCTTGCTGATACTGATGCTGATGCGCTTTGGCTTGCACTTACAGACGCTGAAGCTGATTGACTTGAGCTTACTGATGTGCTAGCTGATTGGCTTGAACTTACAGACGCTGAAGCTGATTGACTTGCAGATACTGATGCTGAAGCCGATTGACTTGAGCTTACTGATGTGCTTGCTGAACGACTTGCGCTAAGCGATGCGCTAGCTGACGCACTGGCCGAACGGCTCGAACTTACAGAAGCTGAAGCTGAGCGACTTGCAGATACTGAAGCTGAAGCTGATTGGCTTGAGCTTACTGATGCGCTAGTTGATTGGCTTGAGCTTACAGAAGCCGAAGCTGATTGGCTTGAGCTTACAGAAGCCGAAGCTGATTGACTAGCTGATACAGATGCTGATTGGCTAGCACTGATGCTTGCTGATACTGATGCTGATGCGCTTTGGCTTGCACTTACAGACGCTGAAGCTGATTGACTTGAGCTTACTGATGCGCTAGCTGATTGGCTTGCACTTACAGATGCTGAAGTTGATTGACTTGAGCTTACTGATGCGCTAGCTGATTGACTTGAGCTTACTGATGCTGATTGGCTCGCACTGATGCTTGCTGATACAGATGCTGATGCGCTTTGGCTCGCACTTACAGACGCTGAAGCTGAGCGGCTTGAGCTTACTGATGCGCTAGCTGATTGACTTGCACTTACTGATGCTGAAGCTGAGCGACTTGCAGATACTGATGCGCTAGCTGATTGGCTTGCACTTACAGACGCTGAAGCTGAGCGACTTGAGCTTACTGATGTGCTTGCTGAACGACTCGCGCTGAGCGATGCACTAGCTGAGGCACTGGCCGAACGGCTTGAGCTAAGCGATGCGCTAGCTGACGCACTGGCCGAACGGCTCGAACTTACAGAAGCTGAAGCTGAGCGACTTGCAGATACTGAAGCTGAAGCTGATTGGCTTGAGCTTACAGAAGCCGAAGCTGAGCGACTTGCGCTAAGTGATGCACTCGCTGAAGCACTGGCTGAACGACTTGAGCTTACAGAAGCTGAAGCTGAGCGACTTGCGCTAAGCGATGCGCTGGCTGATGCACTCTGACTAGCACTCAAGCTTGCTGAGTGAGATTGACCGGCGCTAAGTGAAGCACTCGCTGAAGCACTTTGACTTGAACTTACTGAAGCTGAAGCACTTTGACTTGCAGATACTGATGCTGAAACTGATTGGCTAAGGGATCCGCTTTCTTTAACATTTACTTGAATGTCCTTAAAGTTAAGCTGTCCCGCTTCGTCAGTGATCTTATATTTAAGTGTTACAGTTCCTGTTCCAGTAGGCGTTCCAGAAATTTGGATAGATGGGATATAGCCAGTTTTACCAGCCCCTGGTTCATTGCTTTTAGTAGTAACTGTTAATCCAAGTGCTTCTAGTTCTTTCTTACCATGAATCAGTTCAACCGCTTGATCTGCAAGGTAAGAACTTTGCCAAGAGCCAACAGACTTATCTCCTTTGTTATTACCATCATGAACATATAAAGTTTCATTAACTCGTTTACCGACTTCAACCTCAGGAACTAGTGGTTCAGGGGAAGGAGTTAGTGAGTCTTTGCTCTTGTTGATAATTGACTCCTGCGCAGCCTCAGTTACAACTTCTTCTGGACGGCCTAGATAGGTAAAGAATTCAGCATCCTTACCTCCCGATCCATTAGTATGTCTGACGAGCATATTAGGATTTTCAGTTAAAACCGTCCCTGTAATAGTGAGTTTTGGAACATAGGTGAAATCAGCACGCCTTTCCACCCCTGTAACAAACCTCAAGCCACTATATTTGGTTGTACCACCATTACCAGTGTACAAACGCATAGAATTTTTGGCATCTTGCTCATATCTATACTGTTTATCATTATGGAAATATAAAGTTTCATTAACTTTTTCGCCTACTTTATATTTTGCAAGAGGAGCCAATGCTTCTTTTTTCCCTTCAGCATCATACGTTACGGCAGGACCCTTAAACTGAGTAGTAGTAAGGTTTATGAATATGCTGGTTTGAGGAAAGCTACGTCCATCAAAGGTCACATCCAGATTGATACTACTTCTAAATGCTTTTGGATTATCACTCTTGAAAGTTACATATGGAATATAACGTCCAGGAGCCACTTCCACACGACCTGTTTCCGAGGTAATATTATATTTCTCTTGTGCTTCTTGCCAGTTTCGAGTCTCTAGAGTTTGTCTTGGAGAAAGTCCTGCAAACTCACTATCCTTATATGAACCGTAAGGATATTCGTCCGCATCAAATTGAGACTTATGCATATAATATGTCACTGAGAAAGGAACACCTGCTCGTCCCAGAAAGACCCGTTGTCTATTTAAACGACCACTTGTTTCTGGAGAGTTGATGCTATATGGATCGGTATTTAGAAAGAAAGGTTCTTTTGATCCAGTATCGATCGGATTTGCTCTAAATCCAGAATACCCTGTCTTTGGTGCAGTCGCTACAGTATTGTCAACCTTTTGGTTTTTCTCAGCTTGCTTGGTTGTATCCTTACCTTGGGCTTGGTTCTTATCTGCTACAACACCAGCTGCGATGTTGTTGCTAGTCGTTGCTGCTTGGCTTGTGCTAAGAGCTGCACTTGCCAAACTTTGGTTAGCACTACCTGATACAAGACTTGCCGCAGGGTTGACCTTAAGGTTGAGCGATGCAGAAGCTGAGGTAGACACAGAAGCCTGAGCTGATGGTTCGCTAACAACTGATGTACTCTCAACTACAGAGGCAGGTGCTTGAGCGCTTGCTGACGCTGATGGTGTAGAGCTTACTGATGCAGATGCTTTTGCACTTGCTGACTCAGATGATGGAGCAGTTGACTGACCTGCTGATGTTGAAGCACTTGCAGATGCCGACTGACTTGCTGAGGCAGATTGACTGACTGAAACTGACTGACTCGCACTCGCTTGATCCTCAACAGATTGACTGACTGATACAGAAGCTGTTGCAGATGCTTGTTCTGCTTGAGCTTTCTTTACTTCTGCTTGCGCTTGAGCGATGATTGAGTTAGTACTTGTTTCAGTTGTTTCAGCCGCTTTCGGTTCAGCTGCGATGACTGTTTTATCCTTTTCTGCATACTCAGATGTTTCATCCGCATAAACAGTTTGCTCTTGAGTCATCACAAATCCTGCAGCCCCCGCGGCCAGGATTCCCCCTATACCCGCTAGCGTGTTAAAACTAAGGTGTGCGTGATCAAGTTCTTCAGTGTCTGACAGGGTACTAGAGACAACTTCGCCCATCCCACCGATACGGAAGAGATCCAATTGAGAGTTCGAGGCTTTTACCCAGTCTTTACCCGACTTGTAAAGCTTATAACGCTTTTTCTCATCTACGATCTCGAAATCTTTGTTAAATTTTTTACTTCGAAACATTCGATTCCTTTCTTTTATCCAATTGCGACCCTTTGTTAATCTCATGACCATTAACAAAGCGTAGTTGCGCTGTCCTCTCAAAACCAAAGCCAATAAAAGCCACAGTCAGTCTCAGTTTTTATCCCTTTGACTCAGAAAAAGCAGATTTCAACTGGTATATACCAGTTGCTTTTATCTAATATATACCACCTATTATTTTACCAAGACGGCTCCTCCTTTTCAAGTATTTATACTCTAAATAACCAATGAAAACGCCTAATTTTTACCTAAAATTCGCTTTTAAGTTTCAAATTGTTGAAAGCGTCTTATTATCTTTTGAACCCCTACTCCCCCCTTTCACACTAGTTCAATTAGAGAGAGGCAAAAAAAACCTTGACGATTTGCTCGTCAAGGTTCATCTTTTCCAGAGACCTCCTCCATCCAGAAAAAATCCTAGAAAAAGTGTCCCAACTGCATGAGTAGCGTGACCAAAAGGGTGATGAGAAAGAGAACTCCGCCCAACACAGCAATCATGCTAAAATCTTGCTTCTCCCTTTTTAGGGGTTTCTTTCGATTATCTAGCTGTTCTCGTATATGTTCTTGTAAAATGCCATTGTCCTTGTTAGACATCTGCTCCTCCTTTTCTGTTGATAGAAAGGAACTTGCTTTCATCAAAAGCAAGCCCTTGTCTTATTAGCTTATAAAATTGCCTTGTAGGCTTCCAGATCAGCCTGATTCGCCACCTGTTTTTGCTTAGCAAGAGCAGCCTCCATTTCAGACGGAAGAGAGAGGACTCCCTGAATCTTACCCACCATTCCTGAGACATTTTCTGGTGTATAAATGTGATCATCCGCAATAAATCGACGGCTATGACAAGTGTTTGTAAAACTGAGAATCAGCATGTTGTTCTCAAAAGCTGTGCGACATGCATTGAGGATTTCATCGCTGATATTGATATCTAGATACAAGTCACACCTCTCAAAAAGCTCTGCAACCTTTGCCGGACGAATATTTGGATAAAGCGAAACATTCGGATAACGATTGAGCCCCATCAAATGGCCAGACATTTCTGTGATGGCTCCAATATGGAAATGCACAGTTGGCAGCTGGGTCAAGAGTTGCTCTATTTGCTCAAGCTGATCGCTATTGGTCAAAATCAAGGCTTCTGGATTCATATTATTAAGGCGTTGGTATTGATAGATATAACCAATATTGTGGAAATAGATTTTTTCTTCTGGTGTTGCCAAGCTTTGAATTTTCTCATATACCTGCCTGTCCTGAACAGCGATGCGGATATTGCGATGAGGCATTTTCATAGCTACTTTCATATTTCCAGGTAAGGCTTCTCCGATAGGCTCCTGCCAGAAAAGAACATCTTCTGCACGACCATTTTTAGGACGAAGAGCGTAGGCCACCAAGAAGGGGGTTGCTAGAGAATTATAAATAATACGATCTGTATCATATCCACGATATTGCAGATAAAAGACGACAAATTCTTGTTTGGATTTAAAGATGTGACGCTTTCCTTCAAGTGTCAAGATGATATCACCAGTCAGATGATTTTCCATAATGACCACGACATTGTTCTGGTCAAAATAGCGAGTATGGGTCGGGCGTTGTGTCTGATCGTAGGTTATTTGTGCGAAAAGGCGTCCTTTGCGATTATAGATATCTGCTGCTCGAACCTGCCCCTCTGTATCCAACCATTCGACAGCCCGTACACGTCTTTCATGCGTTGGTTGGCGATAGAAAATATTCGCACGCTTCTTGCCCATATCCAAGATTTCGCCATTTACATTGCTGGAGCGAATCTCCCATAGGTGCGGTTTAGGGACAAGGTTAAAATAAATTGGCCGGCCTTCTGGTGTATCCAAATCTCCCGTGAAATAGCTGTAAGGAGACTCGACATCTGGTGAAAGATAGCCATCGTCTTGTACAACAACAACAGGACAATCAAGTCCTGTTGCTTTTAATGAACGTAACAAATCAAAACTTGCTTGATCATAGCGGTCAAACAAACAAATCATAGTGGTTATGCCTTTCTTTCTGAATCCTACTTACTTGGTCTGAGCCGATCGAACCAGATCAGACCAGCGCTGGGCAATATGCTCATCAAGGTAAGGCTCAGCTACCTCATAGGATACACGGGACAACTCTTCTTGAGAATGTTGAGTTAATAGCTGAACAATCTTTTCTGCATACTCTGTCGTCATAGCATCTAGATCATCTGGACGAGCCTTAGGAATCAGGTAGCCATTTTCTCCATCGCGGATAAAGGTCGGATTGCCATAACGAACATCAAAACCAATGATGGGCAGGCCAGAACCAACTGCTTCCAACAGAGTCAGACCAAAACCTTCACTTGTAGATGCCGCTAGATAAGCGGAATAATTTTTGTAAATATCCGCCATATGATGATGCCCCATCAGACGGATATACTCTTCTGCTTGCAGATCCGCAATCAGCTTCCGCAGCATAGCTTCCTCACCACCTGTACCATAGATATCAAAGGTGATTTCCGGTAGTTGTTCATGCGCCTTCACTACAGAGTGAATCAGCCAATCAATATGCTTTTCACTGGCCAAACGAGAAGCTGTCATCAAACCAAAAGGTTTCCGCTGACCTTCTGGTCGGCGCAGCTGATCCAAGCTACCCACAGGAATAGTTAAAATATTCTTCGGCTTGATGTCGGTATATTGAGCAAACTGCTCTTTCAGAAGCTCTGTTTGGGCAGCCGTCGAGTTGATGATGTAGTCCACTTCTTCTGCGTATTCAAATTGATACTCGTAGTAATTGTTCCACAGGATATAGTCTTGTTCCGCGGGATTTTCACTGAAGTGGTCTGCGTGAACGATAACAGCTAGTTTAGCAGCCCCCTTATTGGCGAAGATTGGCTGGCCAATATCTGTCTCTCGGTCTAGAATCAGTAAATCCTTATCTGTCAACTTCAAGCTTCTCATGAAATGAGCAACAAACTCCTGCTTGGAGTAAAAGACCTGATCTGGAAAGCGATAAACTTGAGTTTCCGGCTTACCGTCTACTTCATCGATAATCTCTTCGTAAGCCACGCTGCCATCTTCATTGAGCCAAGTCCGTTGGTAGAGACGAGCCCGACCATCTACAGGACTATAATACTCAATAAAGTTTTTGGTATATGTATAATATTCTTTCTGAATGAGGCAGCCACGCGAAACAATCTCAGCCCGCTCAATCAGCTCATTATCCATATCGCAAGCATAGCACGTTACGAAATCATTGTCTCCAAACATGACTCGGAAGGTCTTGTTCTCAGGATTCCGAACGATTTCTAGAGGTTCTCTATTAAAACTAGCTAAAACATGTGCTAGAGTGTAGGTCGTTGGAGCAATCTTAACATCTGTAAAATACTGATAGAGCCAAATGACCTCAGAGTCTTCAAAGCCGATATTCTTCGTCAAATGTTCAATATTATCGGCTGAAATAAAATCCATAAAGATGAATTTTGCCTCTAAGCCCACACTGCGAAGCAATTTTGCACGATAAATCTGCGCATACTCTACTCCACTGCTTGCCCAACCAATTCCTAGGTTGATGTTATAAATTGTCATAAACCATGTTCCTCTTACAAAAGATTATCTTTTTTAATTCTTGAAAGGCGTTTGATGATTTTTCCTTTCTTCTTTTTGTCTTTTTCTTTATCTTCGTCTTTAGACTTCTTGACAGGAGAAGTGAAGTAAGTAACGGGAACAGAGCTATCTGTACCTGTCTTAGCAAATGTTTGCTCGATATTGACAACTTCTTTTTGTGGAGCAGAGATTTCTACTGGGACTTCTTCCTCACCAAAAACATCTGATTCATTTACTTCTTCTTCGTGCGCTTCAAGAGAAGCTTCATCAAATAAACTTTCAGCTTCAACTTGCTCATTTGAAGCCTCGTCTTCTTCCAAAGGCGTATCAAACAAACGCGTAGCTTCATCTTCCTCTAAAGGAGTATCAAATATGCTTGCAAATTCGTCATCTTCCGAAGCTTCCTCGATTAGACTTGCGATGTCAATTTGACCCTCTAAAGTTTCTTCGTCTAGAATCTGACCAATTTGACTAAGAAGCTCTTTGATTTTTTCCTTTTGTGCCTTATAAAGCTGTTCCGTTTCAAGACGTTTTTTCGTCAATTCATCGATTTCTTCAAGGATAGACGATCTTACTTGTAAGAAGTCTTTCTGAGCTTTTTCTAGAACCTCTTGAGCCTCTTTTTCTGCCTTTTCATGTGCTTCAATAATCAGCGATTTAGCATAAACGACGGCTTCACCGATTTCTCTTTCTTGGTTCTTTAAAGCATCAATTTTTTTACGTAAAGATTCAATTTTCTCATTCTTTTTACGAATTTCACTATCAAATCCTTCTTCTAACGATTCAATGTATTCTTCAACTTCCTTGGCACGATAGTTACCAAATAGGGTCTTTTTAAGTCTCATTCTGCTCCCTCTATTCTTCATTTATTCTAATTATATACTATCTTATCAATTGTAGCATAAAATGACGCTTATTACCATTGTTTTATAAGTCTCCGAGCAAAAAAATCCAACACCACAGGAGCAAATAAGATTCGATTTATCCACTAGCTCTATGCTTTTCTTAGTTTTGTAACCTTATTCTTTTATAAGCAAAAACACCTGAATAGATGACATATAATCCATTCAGGTATTTTCTTAAAAGGTAACTAGATGTAAACGCATCTAGTTTAGAAATTGAGATCTACCCAGCTAAGAGGTGTATAGCCAAGAAGCTCAACGCCATCATATTCTACTGTTTTAACGATCTCTTGAATATTCGTTTTTAGCTCTTCTATTGATCGGCTGTCTGACTCATCTAATACTAGATCATCTTCCACAATAAATAGTGGCTTTTGATAGCGGTCATAAAGATTATTCATAGCTAGGCGAAGACCTACAGGATCAATTGGATTTTTATCGGTATTATTATAGCCATATTTATTGATAAAGACTTCTTGAGAATTACTAGATGCATGGTAGCTAAAGCTAACAAAATCAACCTTTCCGACTCGTAGGTCAAAGAAGTCATCATTTTCAATATCTAAAGCAATCTGCTCACGTTCTAAACGGCGCAAGAAATGGTTTGGATAAGAACCACGAACTTGTACATCTGTAAAGACATAGTTTTCACGGTTCTTAACTTCTGCTTCCATCGCATCAATCGCACTATCTAGATTTTGACTATAGTTACGACTAACTACCAACATGCCGCCAAATTGAAATTCTGGATTGATTGATTTTCCAAGCTTAACAGCACGTGCCGAAGCGACCAATTGATAGTGAGCTACCTGCCAGATTCGTTGGTTCCGATTTTCTCCATCCTCAAAAGACAGACCGCCACCAAGATATGGTAAATGGTGTAAAATATTAAATTCATTAAAAGTAATCCAATATCTTACCTTGTCTTTAAAATGTCTGAAAACAGCTTCTGTATAATGCTCATAAAGTTCAATCATCTTGCGGCTCTTCCACGCGCCGTATTTTTCATACAGGTGGAGAGGAAGATCGAAATGACTTAAAGTTACAATCGGTTCAATGTCCTTTTGCAACACTTGATCAATGATAGCTTCATAATATTTCAAACCTTCTTCACTTGGCTGCACTTCTTCTCCAGTTGGGAAAATTCGTGCCCAAGAGATAGAAATTCTGTAAACATTGAAGCCCATCGATTGAATCATATTCAAATCACTAACATAATCCGGTTGACTCGCTAAAGTAAATTGTCCCAGAAGATCATAGGCACCTATTGGTACTTTTTTGTAGTTGATTTCCCCTGTCAGTACTCCTATACGTGGTTCACTAATTGGTAATACATCCGTCGTTCCCAAACCTTTATTGCTGTTGGGCATCGTATTTCTAATCATAATGACTCCTTTTGATTTTGTGAATATATGTGGATACTATTGCATCCTCTAGTATCTTTAAAATTATCGCTGATCTTTCTTATTTTGAGCGATAGAAGCCAATCCAGATAATGTACTAGCGACATTTTTTAAGTCAGGAGAAATTGGCTGTAAACCTGGTCTTACCATCTGATATGCCTCTTGATCTGTCACGCTCAAGTTTGGAGTTGTAGAGACTTGAACAGACAAGCTTTCTTGATATAGTGCAACTGCCTCTGAAAGTTCCTGAGATGCAAGGTTCATACTATCAAGCGATTCTTGTTGATAAGCAAGAAGCATTGATTCTGTTCGAGACAAGCTAAGTGACAGAGATTCTGAAACTTGTAAACTATGTGATACTGACTTAGACTCTGAAACACTCTGTCTGTAAGAAAGCAACTCTGAGACTGAAACACTATAAAACTCAGATAAGGAAACTCTCACAATACTTTGACTGAGGTGCTCTGATTCACTTAGGGAAATCGACTCACTCAAACTAAAGGAAGTTGAGATGCTGACACTATGACTAAGAGATTCTGAAAGACTAATAGAGACTGATGTACTCTGACTAACTGACTCTGAAACTGAAATTAACTTGCTCTCATATGCAGATTGGGCAACAGAAGCACTAACTGAGAGTGAAGAACTGATCCAATTATACTCTGAAATTGATTGACTCAAACTTAAAGAAGTTGAAAGGCTTGCACTTTCACTTAATGATTCAGAGATACTGAGACTCTGGCTAAGACTTTCAGACTCACTCAAACTCAAGGAGCTTGAAACACTCAGGCTTTGACTCAAGGATTCTGAAACACTGAGGCTCTGGCTAAGGCTCTCAGACTCACTCAAGGAAACTGATTTACTTAAACTAAAGGCAGTTGAAAGGCTTACACTCTGACTGAGAGATTCTGAAACACTCAGAGAGATTGAAGCACTCTGACTAATAGAGTCGGAAATCGATGTTAACTTGCTTTCCAATTCAGATTGGGCAACAAAAGCACTAACTGAGAGTGACGAACTGAGCCAAGTATATTCGGAAAGCGATTCGCTCAAACTAAAGGAAGTCGAAATGCTTGCGCTCTGACTCAAGGTTTCTGACACACTAAGGCTCTGGCTCTCTTGTTCAGATTGACTGACTGAAATTGACTCACTGAGGCTCAAAGAGAGTGAAGTGCTGACACTCTGGCTCAAGGATTCTGAAAGGCTGAGACTCTGACTAAGGCTTTCAGATTCACTCAAGAAAGTTGACTCACTCAAACTGAAGGAGCTTGACGCACTGAGACTTTCGGATTCACTCAAGGAAACTGACTCACTCAAGCTGAAAGAAGTGAAGACGCTCACACTCTGGCTGAGAGATTCTGAAACACTAATAGACTCGGAAATTGATGTCAATTGGCTTTCCAATTCAGATTGAGCAACAGAGGCACTAACCGATAATGAAGAACTTAACCAAGTATACTCAGAAAGTGATTGGCTCAAACTCAAAGAGCTTGAAAGGCTAAGACTTTGACTGAGAGATTCTGAGACACTAAGACTGAGACTATCTTGCTCGGATTGGCTCAAGGATTCAGAAACACTGAGACTTTCATATTCGCTCGAGGAAGCCGATTCACTCAAACTAAGAACTTCTGAAAGACTGGTACTTTGACTAATAGACTCTGAAATTGAGGTCAACTTGCTCTCTAATTCAGATTGAGCTACAAAGGCACTGACTGACAATGAAGAGCTTAACCAAGTGTATTCAGCAATAGACTCACTCAAGGATGTTGACTCGATAAAAGAGATGGACTCGCTAAGACTGAGAGATTCCACTATCCATCTACTCAAAGATTCTGAAGCAGAAAGTGATTCACTAGCATAAGCTGATTCTGATAGCTGCTGACTCTCCTTGGCTGATTCAGACTCGAAAAGAAGTTGAGAAAATGCTTCACTCAAGGATATAGATTGACCGATACTCAAAGATTCAGATGCCGAAAGGCTAAGTGAAGTAAACTCAGACTGAGCCAACCACTCAGAAATAGAGAGGCTCAGACTAGTGCTGAGAGAAGTCAAGAAGGTATCTGGATTACTTTCACTTACTGAAGATGATTCAAACTCGCTCGAATCTGAAAGGCTAACTGAGGCCGCTTCTAAGGCACTTAAAGACTCAGACTCAGATAGGCTCTCACTCTCGCTAATAGAAGCAGAAAGTGATTCACTAGCATAAACTGATTCTGACTCGGAAAGACTGAGAGACTCTGACTCTAACAGACTCCAGTAAACAGACTCAGATAGACTCTCACTCTCGCTAATAGAAGCAGAAAGTGATTCGCTAGCATAAACTGATTCTGACTCGGAAAGGCTGAGAGACTCTGACTCTAACAGACTCCAGTAAACAGACTCAGATAGGCTCTCACTCTCACTAATAGAAGCAGAAAGTGATTCACTAGCATAAGCTGATTCTGACTCTGATTCTACTAAACTCCAGTAGGTAGACTCAGATAGACTCTCACTCTCGCTAATAGAAGCAGAGAGTGATTCACTAGCATAAGCTACTTCTGACTCAGATTCTACCAGGCTCCAGTAGGCAGACTCAGATAGACTCTCACTCTCGCTAATAGAAACAGAGAGTGATTCACTAGCATAAGCTACTTCTGACTCAGATTCTACCAGGCTCCAGTAGGCAGACTCAGATAAACTCTCACTCTCGCTAATAGAAACAGAAAATGATTCGCTAGCATAAGCTACTTCTGACTCAGATTCTACCAGGCTCCAGTAAATAGACTCAGATAGACTCTCACTCTCGCTAATAGAAGCAGAAAGTGACGCGCTAGCATAAATTGATTCTGACTCAGAAAGACTGAGTGACTCAGACTCTACCAGACTTAATGATTCTAATTCTGAGCTTATTATAGTTGATTCATGGGAAGCAACTTCATGAATGTCATCAGAACTTTCCGATGTCCATAGTTCTTCATGATATTCATTTGAACCATTGTAGACTTCTGTTGACGCTGAAAGTGCCGCATCCTGATAAGAAGATTGACCTACCAAATAATCTTCATCCGACTGTTCAACAATGTGAGCAAGAGAATCCTGAGAAGAGACCTCTAAGGAATCATTCTCCCACAGCGAATCTTGAAGAGAACTCTCGCTTGTTGAAACAGAGTCACTATCGAAATGTTCAGCAGACAAACTCATTGAGGTCGAAACGCTCATTGATAAACTTTGGCTGACATTTTTTATCAGATCATCTACTATCAAGCTATTGTTGGCTTGAAAATCCTCAAAGTCTTCCATAATAGAAATTGGTTCTGTCTGTGGTTTTAATTCTTCATTAACACCTAACACAACCTGATTCTGTTCTTGAGGTTTTCGGCTAATCGGTTTTAAGATGGCTGCATCCGGATCATAATAATTATCATCCTCCGTCACCAATCGTTTAAACTTCGATATAACGCGCTTAAACCCCTTTGCTTTTGCTTTATTATTCTTACCCATAAATATACATTTTCTCCCGAATGCAGTTATATCCTTATTATAAAGTGTATAGCACAATCTGTCAAAACTTTAGCCAAAGAAAACCTCTAATTTCCCTGTAGGCTGAACATTGACATAGCTAAGCGCCATATTTTTTATAATTTTAAGATTCATGTCTGCATTCATTCTCTTATATGACTCAAAAGCCTCTTTATGAAACTCATATACCGGATTCTTTTGCGCATAACCTTGACTAACCACTAAAGTTTGAAATTGTTGGAGGTAGTCAACTTGCTCCACCCAGCAATCATCTACTGCTCTTAGCACTGCAATGCGTTGAAGCTGCCCAAACAGTTCTGAATCCTCAATTCTATCGCGTTTTCGCTGATATTCTTCAATGAAAAGCTTAGATAGAAACTTTTTAACTTGACGAATGTTTGTCACATCTAAATCTCTCGGAATGCCTTGACAATAGTAGCTAATGTTATCCAAAACAAATCGATACAAATCGGCCTGCTCTCTAAATGGATGCTTCTTCATATAGGCGTCCATAGCATCTGATAAAACAGATAAAAAATATTCTAGTTTAAAGTCAGGATGAGCAATAATGTCATTGCGCCTGTTATAAATGATCTGCCGTTGAATTCGGATACTTTCGTCATACTGCTCCGTTGATCGTCTTGAAGTAGCTGCCGCATTATCGCTGTTTCTCTGAGCTTCTGTTACCTCATATTTAATACGAACCGATTTTAGACGAACCTTCTGTTTTTCCTCTGGCTTGGCGACTTCTTTTTGATAAAAATCATTGATCCACTTACTGCCAGTCTTTGTGATAATATCATCTTCAAGTGAAACAAAGAATTTACTTAGTCCAGGCGCGCCTTGACGGCCTGCACGACCACGAAGCTGCAAGTCCACTCGTTCACTGGACATTCTCTCTGTTCCAATAACCGCCAGTCCGCCTAATTTAGCAACACCTTCTTCTAGGATAATATCCGTTCCCCGACCAGCCATAGAAGTTGCGACGGTTACCGCAGAACGCCGGCCAGCCTGTGCAATCATCTCTGCTTCTTTTGCTGCATTGTAGGCATTTAGCACGTTATGAGCAATTCCTTCCTGCAACAGGAGCATGGAGTAAATTTCTGACATTCTTACCGATCCTGTCGCAATCAGAACTGGCTGCCCCTTTTTGTGTAGTTTTTTAATATAATCCAAAGAAGCATAAAGTTTTTGAGGGATCGTTAGATAGATCTCATCTGGATAATCAATCCGTTGATTGGGTTTTCTAGTTGGTACAACAACCACTCCCAAGTCATACACTTCACGAAATTCATCTTCACAGACCTTCCCTGTACCCGTCATCCCCGCCAATTTAGGGAACATCTTGAACAGATTTTGATAGGTAATAGAGGCCATGGAACGTGTTTCTAAGGAAATCTTTACGCGTTCTCTCGCTTCCAATGCTTGGTGCAAACCAGATTGGAGTTTATTCCCTTCTAAAACTCGCCCTGTTGCCTCATCCATCAACTTGACTTCGCCATTTTCTACAGTATACTGACGATCTTTTTCAAATAAATGATTGGCCCTTAAAGCCAAATTGATTTGGCGGATCAGTTGGTAGTTATTTGGATCGTAGGCATTTTGTACACGGAAGTATACTTCTGCTTCTTTGACACCTTTTCTCGTCAACCAGACTGAAGTCCGAGTCGAATCCAGCTTGAAGTCTTCCCCTTCTTTCAAGGTCTTAACAAACTCATCACAGGTAATAAATAGATTGGACTGAACCCGCGGAGAGCCTGATATAATCAGAGGCATTTGCGCACTGTCTAGGAGAGCTGCATCAACCTCGTCAATCAAACAGAAATAGAACTTAGGCAAGAATTTCTTTGCTTGAGAGGTTGCTAAGTTTTCCTCAAGGTAGTCAAAGCCCAGCGCACTATGTGTAGTATAAACGATATCACTTTGATAAATCCGCTGCTTTTGCGCAACCTTCAATTTTTTAGCTGGATTTTCTGAAACACCAATCCCAACTGTCATCCCTAAGTAATGAAAAACAGGAGCCATTTGTTTAGCATCGCGTATCGCCAAATACTCATTGGCCGTAACTAAGATGGTGCTGTTTCCAGTCAAAGCATTTAAATACAAGGGAAGAACCGCTGTCAGCGTTTTGCCCTCTCCTGTCCTCATCTCGGCAATCTGATTGTCTTGCATGACTAAGGCACCTAAGATTTGTACATCGTAAGGATAAAGCCCCAAGACGCGCTTAGCCGCTTCACGAATAGTGGCATAGGCTTCTGGTAAAATTTCCTGCAGCCTTTCTCCCTTAGAAAGACGGCCTTTAAACCATTGAGTTTTAGACTGCAATTCTTCATCTGACATGTCTGCATAATCGTCAGAAAGCTGATTAATCTTTTCTAAGATCTTTTTATACCGCCTTAGTTTAAAGGAATTAGCTAAATGTAATTTTTTAGGCTTCATTCTTTCTCATCCACTCTTCCGTTTTCCCCAAGTCTATTTTTTGAAGCAAAAAGGACTGATCCAACAAATAATCAATTTTGGTTAGTACCCGTGGCCTATTTTTCAGATGGGCATATTCTTTTACTCTAGCTGAGTTGAAGCGTTCCAGTAGCAAATCTCTAAATAAAGGATAATTCACCCTATTTCGATAGCGATCAAGAACATGCTGATAATCCAATTCTGACATAAAATCATCAGTCACTAAAGCATAGGCATTTTCAAATTGCTGTGAGTAGAGTAAGGCTGCCATATTTGAAATCGGCCCATAGCCAGCAAAAGCTACCTTTTCAAAAGAATATTCTCGCGACAGCTTTTCAATTGTTCCAAGCAAGATTTCGAAGAACTCTTTTTCCATATACAAAAGAGCGTCTTTATAGGAAGAATTGACTACCAGCAAATTTGGAAAATGTTCCCGAACGATTTCTGGAATGTAACCCGTCCGATTGAAATCAGGCTCTGTAAAGCATACGTAAATCGTATCTTCATTCACATCCTTATGCAACAATTTCGAAATCCAATAGCGATCGATTGTATAATCTGCCACACCTTCTTCGGCAATATAGATGCTTTCAAACAAGAAACGATGGCAACCAGAACTCACTAATTGAATTTTATAATGATGGGTATTGTTCGGAACGCGAACGCTCATGGTTTCACCTTGCTTAATGATTTGATTAAAAATCTCCTCATCACGCGCATTCATAAATTCAATCTTCAAGTAAGTCGAATTTTCAGGAAGAGTCTCCAGATGGCTGCCAAAGATATATTTTTCTCCTCGCTTCAATTCAGGAAGCTGGCTCGTATTTCGTAAAGCCTGATAGTTTGCCTGCGAATGCCATTCATGAATAACTGTCCCAGATGGCATGAATTGATTCTCATATAAGACACGCCCATCTGCTAGCAGCTTAACAGACGATCCATATAGATACTGAGATACACTTTGCATATCCCAATAAGCAGAATAGATTTCTTCCTTGTATCTCACGAATCAAACTTCCTTTCAAAACTATTCACTAATAAAGTTTTATATTGATTAAAGAACCATTCGACAATTCCTTGCGTATCATCATTGTGTCGTCCAGTCAATCCTTTACTAATGACATTAACGCGATAAGCTCGCTTCCCTAGCTCTTCTAACATATCAGGGTAGGCCGTACCATCGTAATCATCATGATACATATAAGACACAATAAATTTCGTCCTTGAAAAATCAGCCTCTTTGAATGCTGACCAGAAGTGCTCATTAAGTTGAGCTGTTCCTTCCTCTGATAATTCTCCTGTTGTACGAAGCACCAAATCTAAAGAAGTAGGAAAACCTCCAGGACGAATCGTGGATTCATTCTCTGCAATATCGCCTAAATTTACTAAGGGCTTACCAACAATCACTGCATGAGGCTCTAACTTGGAAGCATAATACAGGGCTCCAAAGGTCCCCATTGATAATCCAGATAAAGTCAACTGATCCCTTGTAAAGCCTAATTCATCTAAACAATGATGGATGACTTGAATCAGCTTTTGCTCAAGCTCCTCTGAGCCGAGATAGAAAGCTCCCCCCTCAGATCGCGGATCTCCAATCAACAAGAACGGGGCTCCCAAATTGTTCATCATCCAGTATCCCTCAAATCCTTCAGCTGGACGATAACCAGAAAAATAAATATTGAGAGGTGGCTTCAGATCACCAGGATGGAAGTAGTAAATCAATTCCTCCCGATTTTTATCCACAACACGATTTCCACCAATCAACAAGTCCCCATAACCCAAATGAGACTGGCGATGGTGGAATGGTCCAATTTTCACAATTCCTTGACCTTTTACTTGAACACTGACGCTTAGGTAATAAGAATCGCTGGTATCCAAAACGAGAGGCTTCTCAAAAGATTCTTCATCATAAATCCATTCTTGCATAGGAGAATTGCCAACTGGATAACCCTTGATGACATAACGAATTGCGCAATCTTCAGAATTTCTGAACTCTGGCCATAAATCCAAAGGGGCATCTGAACCCAGGAAGATATTGTACTGATAGGTTGCTACAGTTTGATAATCCTCACCATATTGACCACACAGACGGAGATAGTTAGTTCCTTCATAGTTAATCTGACCTGAGAAGGAGGGATTGACGGCTAGATGATTAACACTGAGCTTGGTACCACTTTGCTTAGAAGAAAAGCCCCGTGAAAATAGATACAGCATCTGAGCTGGATCTTCAAAAGTAGACTGAACTGCCCTTTTGCGTAAAAGGAATCTTTCCAAAGTTTTTGTAGTGATCTGACAGCGCTCATGATAAAACAAACGATAAACCTGAATTAAGCTGTCCAATACTGTGATGTACTCAAAATGCTCAACAGTATCTACCAAGACAACATCATAGGGCTTAGTAGCCTTTGGTTTCTTCCCATCATTTTTTAAAATACCAATATCTTCTGGCAAGAGAGACATGATATCTTCTGGTTTAACAAATGTCCATGCGATATTACTAGGAATCTCATATTGGTGCTGCCAATTCTCATTGGCAATCTGTAGGACACTAATTCTGTTCATTTAGCTTTAATTCCTTTATCGTATTTTTCCACATTTCGACAATTTCTCCCCTTGTATACAGCTCAATCCTCTTAACCGAATGTACCAAAGACTGATTCCAGTGTTCCAAATCTGTGAGGTAATACAAGAGTGCCTCTTTCAGGTTAGAAATATCATTCATGATCCAACCATTTTCGCCATGCTTCACATAGGAAGAATTATACAAATTCACTTGAGGAATCCCTCCGCTGATACCTGCAATTTGAGTTCGGATATCTGCCGGGCTTCCCAAATCCAAGATGACGCGAACATACTTCAGAGCCTTCGCCAAATCGGTATCACTATGAATCACCACAGTATCAATTCGCTCTCTGAGGCTATCATCATCTTCTAAGCGTGGATCACCACTCTTGGCAGCCTTATCTTTGTCAACAAGGAGCAATTTTTCTGCATACTTTGTTGATGATAAAGATTCCTCAAGAAACTGTAGAATAGAAGCTTCTCGACCAAAATCCTGACTCTGCGTCCCAACCAATAAGTCAATCCACTCATGTTGCAACATCATATCAAACAAGGAAGTAAAAACATATTGAAGATGATGTTCTGGTAAAGTATCGAAATTGACATAGATAATCAACTCTTTTTTCCGCTGACTATGCCCAAGATTCAACTGTGTATCATAGGGTGGAATCTCATAATAAGCAGGGAGTTGCTCGTCTTCTACTTCTCCTACTTGTTCTGCAATCTTCACGATTTTATCTAAGCTATCTACCACAAAAAATGGGGTGTCTTTTAAATCAGAGAATAATTGTTCTGTATTCGTAATCGGATAACGATTGCCAAAGAAGGACTGAACAACAAGATGGTCCTTCTTAATCTGTTGGAAAAAATGATTATGCTGCACATCTGCTGAAACAATAATCGAATCATCCTTGGTTAAAACAGAAGCCAAATGCTGCTCTAGCTTTTCTTTAACAAGCTCCTCAATATTCTGATAGACATCCTTAGCAAATGTGCCCTGTGCCTCAGGATTGATAATGACCTGCTGGTTATCAGCTGTCAAAAATTCTCTGAATTGCCATATCCCTTGTGCATTCAGATAGTCCTGATAATAAGGCTGATTATGCTCAAAATAGATAATACTGGAGACAAAGCCACGGTCATCAAAAACAAGCTGATAATCTATCTGATTATTTTCAAAATAGGTAATATCAAAAATATTACCTATTTGTGAAAAATTAATCTGAGCATGAGGTAGGTGATCGACGTAAACATCTACAATAAAAGGAGTATAAAAGATTTCTGCTCCCTGAGGCCATTTCAAATCATCCAAACGAATTTTTCGTGCAGGCACATCTGTCAGACCTTGTATGCTATCAAATAGATTCCACATTTCATCTGATGAAAGTCTTTGTTGATAAAAGAAAGTCCGGATATGAGGTGAATAATTCAAAATCAGGACAGAGTTGGCTTCTCCTGATTGTTGAAACATCCGCAATAAATTTACGGCATCATCAAACATCATATTTTTTGGTTGCAGATAGAAAGGTAGGGCAGTAGAATACCATTTTCGATCTTGTTTATACCAAGACGGTACAAAGTAAAACATATCCCTCTATTCTCCTTTTACTTCTAGTTCTTTATGATAATAAGTCCCGATTCTTAAGATTCGTATTTCTTCACGCAAGGGCAAGAGCATGCTGATCAAAATGACTAGTGTGCTTGGCAAGGTCAAAAAGAAACTTGGTAAAGGCAAGAAGAAATTAATAAAATAGGGCAGGCCGACATACAAGATGAGATAGATAGCTCCTATATTTGATTGCAAAGAAATATAGTGTTTTAACACTTTTAAGGTTTCTTTCCCAGGCTGAATATAGTCAAAATACTCACCCTGACGCTGCAAGCGTTTCGCTGTCTCTTCCGGTTCCAAATTGATATAAGCAAACAAAATAGCCAAGAGGTAAATTGCAACTAGATAAATAAGGAGACTCAAAGGTTTTGTAAAGTCAAATACATTTCCAATTTTTACTGAAAATCTTTTTCCCGTCCAGTCTAGTAATAATTGGAACAACATCAAGACACTTGTTGCATACATAATGGGCATTCCACCAGAAGGAATGAACTTAATTGGCAAATAAGATTTATCATAATAGCGACTGCTTAACATGATCCGATTGAGAGGCAGACGTATCTCGGCTTTCTCACATACGACAGCAACAAAGGTCAAGAGAAGATAGGCCAATAGAGCCACAACTAAAATCATTCCTCCTCGGACAGAAGACAAGGATTTCCCAAGCAAGACTATTAATTGGTCAGCAAACTGGAGTAAAATCCCTGAAATGATAATAATGGTTGACCCTCCCACTCCTTTACGAGTATTAAGACTTGACAACCAAATAATGATAAAACTGCCTGTCACAACTGTGAGTAAAACTGCTAGATTATAGAGCCAATCATCCACGAGAAGTAGAAAGCGACCATTTCCTCTATAAGCGGTGTACATAATGGCTAGTCCCTGCACAATCGCAAAGAACAAGGTTAGGATTTTTTGAAAGAAATCTGTTTTTTTAAGAGACCAAGATTGTATATTCCAGCTTTTCTTTAGGTTCATGACTTGCCATACAATCATGGTCGTAATCCAAGGCCCTAGGCCCAAAGAAAATACTGAAATCTGAGAAACATCAATTCCTGCCAGCAAATACAAAGCGGCCAAGGGATTGTCTTCCTTTACCCGAAAAGCTTCCATACTGCCATTGTAGCCTGGAAGCAAGATATGTCTTCCTAATATATAAATAGTAATGATGAATAGGGTAAAGAAGATTCTCTTTCTAAAAATATTCTGACGCTTCTTTTTCTTAAGACCAAAGTGCTCCATTTATTATCCTTTATTTGCATTGTGGACTTGCCCAGAGCCCTCTTTTCATACATAAACTTGTCTTTTAAGTCAAAGACTTAAGAAAGCAAGCCCATTCCATAGAATTATAGATAAGGAATCAACTTGCTTTCTCTATTTCGATTACAAAATGTGGGGCAATTCGTCATTTAATTAAAATCTGATCGAATTTTTTCCACCATTTCCTGATAATTCTCATGTGAGAATACTTGCTCTGAAACCCCTTCTGTTTGAACATTATCAAAGGCGTAGACAGGCTTACCAGACTCTTGAAACTCCCTAATCACATTGTCGAATTTCTGGTCATGATTGATATCTAGATAAATATCACTGCTCGCAAGTAGATCTCTTAAAGGATAGGGTAAAATCACAGGGTGCAAGCGAACATTTTCATAAGCCATCAGTTTGAGTAACTTATCAGACATCTGTGTGTAGGCAGCAATATGAAACAGGCAGTTTGGCAATGCTTTCACTAAATATTCAATTCCCTCTAACCTATCCGAGTTAGTCAAGGTTACGCAGTGGAGAGCAAAGCCTTCATCCCTCTGTTTAATAGCTTTCTCGATACCAAATTCATCTGTCTCGATAATGGTCGACCAATCAAGAGTATTGTAAAACCACCATACTTCACGCAGACGCATGTTAGAAACAGTGTTCCATGGTTTTTGACCAGAAATATAATGCAGAACAGCAGGCAGTGGGGAAAGCGGAATTTCGAAAATCCAGTCATGCTTATCTAGCGCAGCTCCCATGTCAAAGCCGATTTGAAAATTGTAAGTATCTTCCAAATCAAGTTTTTTGCCCTCAAACATCAAATTCAAGATGGACTGATCACCTTCAGTAAAATTGGCTAATTCTCTATCTGTCAACTCGACCAATTGCTGAGCCATGTTTTCTTCACGCCAACGCTTATTATTGATGAGCATCACTCCAGAATTAAAGCCCAAGCCTACTCCATACGTCGCGCGAATCGTTGCTACATAATAATCTTCCAGATCCATCTCAAAAAGATGATCCAGATTTCGTGTCACAACAATATCACAATCTAAATATAAGACTCTATCTGCTTCAACATAATTCGGTATAAAATAGCGCCCGTAAGCCATGTAGTTGATGTGAGCATAAGTTCCAGCTTCCCATTTCGATTTCACCTGATCGTCAATCTGATCATTAAACAATTTCACATCGTTCAACTGACTACCAGCTGCTTCTACCTTCTGACGCGTATAGTAAAACCATTCTTGAGGAATGTCCTGATTGAAAACATAAATATCTAAATTTTTATGATGACAGCAAAGAGATTTTATGGTCGTTTCAATCTGTCTGATATACCCATAATCTCCTGAAACCACAATGGCTTTTTTATTTCCCAAAATACTACTCCTACTATGTTTATGATATTCTCTAAAAAGATCACTATTAGGGCTCATTATACCATAAATTCCGCCTTTATTCAAACGCCTTCTTGGAAGCTAGACCTAACTTTTCTAGCCTTAAAAGAGAGGTGAAAGCTAAGCAGGCAAAAAGAAGAAAGCTTGCTATAAGCGCTTCTAATATATTCATCCTTTTAAAATCAGACAGACGCCACCTGTAACGTATTTAAATAGGTGCTGATCATGCTATCAAATTTTATAAAATTAGGCCATCCCAAAAAATTAATAGATATTTTCTTGAGAAAAATGAGAGTGGGATAGAAATCGGTAATTCGTTAGAATTCGATTTCGTCGTCCCACCTCCGCACAGTTGAGTAGGGCTATAAAGGCTGATGAAATCAGCGTAATAGAGCCCATTCAACCACTGCGTCTTGCTCGACAATCCAAAGACAATTGAGAGGCTAGGACTTTTGTCCCAGCCTCATCTTACCCTACTTACATCACTTAGTTATTATGCACTCGATTCATGTATTCGGTGTAAGATTCTGTATGCATCAATTCCTTGGCATTCTTGACCCGGTCAGCAGTCGGTGGCTTCACACCTTCCAGTGAATAAGGAATGCCCAGCTCCCGCCACTTAAATTCTCCCATAGTATGGTAAGGAAGGATTTCAAACTTATCAACGTTCTTGAGTGTTTTGACAAACTTACCTAGCTCAATCAAGTCCTCATCACGGTCTGTTAAGCCTGGCACCAGAACGTGTCGAATCCACACTGGCTTTCCAATATCTGAGAGATATTTTGCACAGGCCAAGATGTTTTTATTGGTCTGGGTAGTCACGATCCTATGCTGCGCCTCATTAATTTCCTTGATATCCAGCAAAACCAAATCCGTCACCGCCATCAGTTTATTAAACTTTTCTAGATAACGAGGCGTATTTCTAAAAGGCAGGGCGCAAGTATCCAGCGTACAATGAATCCCCAGCTCTTTGGCCTTGGTAAAGAAAGCAATCAGAAAGTCGATTTGCAGAAGGGCTTCTCCCCCGCTGACGGTAATACCACCTTTATTACCCCAGAAACCTTTGTAACGAAGGGCTTCTTGTAGGATATCATCCACAGTCCGCAGTTGAGACTTGTTAGTCTCCATCTCCCAAGTATCTGGATTGTGGCAATATTGACAACGCATATGACAGCCCTGTAAAAAGACGATGAAGCGGATACCTGGTCCATCCACTGCTCCAAAACTCTCCGTAGAGTGCACCATTCCCGTTACTTTCCCATAATCAATCGCTTCTTCAACCATAATAATCCTCTTGTACCTGAAAACGTTTTACTATAACTACATTATACCACGATTTGACTAAAAATAGATAGATTCTGCCTATTTTTTAGAAAACAAACTGTTTTTCAATTTCATTTTCATTGTGTTACAACAGATAGAGTTTTTCAGTTTTTCTAAAAACTACTACTCTCCGTTTCCATCTTTCTCCATAAAAAAAGCCGCCCTAGAGGCGACCTTTTCGGAGATTGTTATGAAAAAAAGGTGCGGAACTATAGCTATAACAGCTGCTCATCTGTTAAACTAAAGGACTCCTTCTATCAAATAAAGTTAAGAGGTCTTCATTTGATGTTTCTAGTATACTGCACCATACTTAAAAGAAGCTTAAGCTGGTTTTAATCATTATTTTACCAGAATAGCCAAGGTTTAGTATGGCTGCAGATTCATGGTCGTTGTTACCGTTGGCTCCTCATAATTCGAAATCAGCACCTGCCTAATTTGATAATATCTAAAAATGCTCTATCTCCTATCTCTCCGATGGCCGCCAGTTTCAATACACGGAGAGCCGGCACAAACTAGATAAATTTCGCTTTGTGGATTTTGCTACTCGGCAAAAAGAATGAGGATTCTATTCAGCAAATATAAAAAATCTCCTCTGTCAGCTAAAATCTAGCGAGCAGAGGAGTTTTCCTGTTCTTTGGTTTGTTTTTAGTTTTATACGTTGTTTATATTTAGGAGATGATATGAAAAATGTATGAAATGTTGATACGAGAATCTATTTCTTGCTTCTATTGCTAGTACTGGTTAGGCTACTTCGTTTAGCTTGGAGCGAATGAATGATTTCTGATAGGTTACTTTATATGTCATTGGACTGCCCTCATTTCTTATTTGTTGGGACTAGTATAAGACTTTTAGCTTAAGCATTCCTTATAAAAATCTTGCGGAAAACCTAAAACAAAAGAAGCTGAATTTATTTTTCAGCTTCTTCATCTTCTTCAATCATTTCAGATATTTCCACTTTCACCTTGGTGACACGGCCATTTTTAACCTTGTCATTGGTCAAAATCAGTTTTTTATTCTGGCTTTCAACTTCATAGCTGAGCCGTTCTGTTGGATTTGGAATGGTTCCAACACCAGTCAGATAATAACCAGCAATAGTATCCACATCATCACTATCGATTTCAACTTCAAAATATTCATTAAAGTCATTGAGGGTCATCGTTCCTAAAACAATGTAGGTGTTCTCACCGATTTCATGAACCTCGATAGCAACCTTGTCTGTTTCATCTTCAATTTCACCGACGATTTCTTCTAGCAAGTCTTCAAGCGTCACGAGACCTGCCATACCACCATACTCATCCAACAGAATCGCCATTTGATTTTGGGTATTCCGGAGAGATTTGAGCAAATCATCTACAAAAATCGTTTCAGGTACAAAGAGTGGCTCTTGCAGAATCTTGCGGAGGTTTAGATTGTCGAATCCATTGGCGAAGGCTTCATTTAGCAAGCGTTTGGTATGAATCAAGCCGATCACATTGTCCTTATCGCCATCATAGACAGGAATTCGTGAGAAATTTTGCTTGAGGATACTTTCGATGATTTCCTTGGTATCATCCTGAATATCAACCATAAAGGCATCTGTCCGTGGCACCATGAGTTCACGCGCCACCATTTCATCCAGCGAGAAAATCCCCTGCAACATTTCGATTTCGTCTGCATCCAGCGTCTCCTCGCTCTTGGTCAGCATGTACTCAATCTCATCTCGGGTCATTTTTTCATCCGCATCATCAAACTTCATCGGCGTCATCTGACTGAGAAGATTGGTAGAAGCTGAAAGCAACCAAACGAAAGGACTGACGATTTTGCCTAGGAAGATAATCACTGGCGCAGTGCGAATCGCCAAACTATCCTTGAGATTCATAGCAATTCTCTTAGGATAAAGCTCCCCCAAAACAATGGAAATATAGGTCAAAAGAGCAAGTGCCAAGAAACTAGCAACTGCATGCGCCGTTTTGGAATCACCCATCCAAGAAGCAAAGATTTTCCCTAGATTATCCGCAAAGCTTGCCCCCGACAGGATATTAATGACGGTGATACCGACCTGAATCGTTGACAGAAAGTTATTGGGACTTTCAAGAACTTTTAATAAACGAATGTATTTGACATCGCCTTCTTCGGCTTTCTGCTCGACGCGAGCTCGATTGAGCGACACCATCGCCATCTCAGAAGCTGAGAAAAAGGCATTTAGTAAGGTTAAAACAAATAGCAGTATTGCTTGCAATAAAATACTCTGACTGCCAGGGTCTTCCATGGATTCTTCTCCTAAAAATTATAATCAATTTTGATTATAACATATTTTGGGGATTCGTGCACAAGGATTTATAGGAAAGCGTTTTGCAGATTAATCCTCTAAGTCCTGCAAGACTTTTTCTAGCCGGGAAATAGCTCCAACAGGTAGGGCTGTCTTGGGATATTTCTGATTAAAGGCCAATAGGAAGTTTAAACGGACCTGCATTCTTTCACGAATGAGCTGTCTGTACTTGTCGTCAAAGTTTGGAACAGCATAACCCTTATAATCCAGATATTCAAAACCTTCCAAAGGACCAAAAGGCTTAAATTGAGCCCTTCCCTCTACAATCTGCTCGATAATGTCTAAAGATACTTCCTTTGAGATACCTTTGCCCATATAAAAGCCAGTATTGATAATGTAGCAAGCAACTCCCGACTCAAATAAATGACGGAATTTCCGATAATCTTCCACCAATGGATAGACTCGGAAAGGATTGGCATAAGGCTCAATAACCAAGTCTTCATGCAAGCCAGTGACATTCTCGGCGTTGGAGCGCTTGGTCATCAGGGTGCAGCCCATTGTGGAAGCCATCAGCGGATCATTGATCTTAACCAGAGGCGGCAGAGAGTCATCTTTCATAATCCAGAAGATAGCATTGATGGGCTCATCAATCCGGTCTACGCGATTTGGAGTCGCAAAGCGCGATTTGACAGTCCGTCCATTCCCATTGCGGATGTCCTCTGTTACTAGCTTTTTCCGCCCATTTTCATCCAGCGTCACTCCACAATTCTGCACGGTGACAAAGAAATCCTGCTCACTGTGACCCGTAGGGTAGTCATTTGTCTTGTCAAAATAAGACGGTTCGAGGGCAATAGAGGAGCCATCCTTGACCGAGATAATGAAGGCATCGTCATGGAGAACCTTGATGTCATATTTATGGTCATGTTTAGCATGCGTCAATGTAGATTTTCCTGAACCCGACAGTCCAAAGAAAGATGCAACATAGTCCTCTTTGTCCGTATTTTGCTTGAAAATTTTCAGACCTCCGTGGCAGGCAACATAGCCATTTCTGGCAGCTGTTCCCCACGCCAAAGTCAAGGTTGCCTTTTTCAGCTCCCCGAAATAATTTAAGCCCAGAATAACAGCGCAATTATGATTGGTATCAAAGTAAACCAAACCTTCTGGATAGTCTGGATGCGTCCACTTAGGATCAAAAAAGACAAAGATATCATTTTCCTCGTACTTTTTAGAAGCTCGTAGGCGATTCTTAAATTCCTCATCCAAAATCTGGAAATTCAAAAGCCAAGAATAGAGATTGTTGATTTCTTCCTGAGGCACCATCAGGTGGGCGCAAACCATGAAGTCCTCATCCAGCCCCACGACTGCATCTGCCTTATAAAAGGTCCTCTGATGTGCTTGGTAAACAGCACTACGAACCAGAAACAGCAAATGCTCGTCTTCCTGACGATCTCTGCCATAAATCCGTCTAGCCTTGGCAGTTCGGCCGACAACCGCCCCCGAATTAGTCAATAAAACGCGGGCATAAGAAGGAAGTCCCAGCTCCTTAGTATGAATCACCGGCATGTCCAGCACAACCGTTCCAGCAGCTACCGAAGCCAGCTGATAGGCTTCTTCTACTGTCTTGATTGCCTGCACCTGATTCTCATAAAAGGCTGTCTCTACAATGGTCTTCAAGGGCGAAAAATAAGAAGAATCTTTTCTTATTTCTTGCGGAGAAAATTTACGACGTGTTACCATAATGATACCTCCTTTATGCTATTACTATTATTTTAGCATAAATATTCAATTATACACCATAAAAAATGCAGTAAAAAAGAGTTTTGGACAAAAGTCCGACCTCAAATATAAAAAGCGAACAAAACTAGTTTTCTGGTAATCAGAATTCTGCTTTGTTCGCTTTTTGCATTTAATTATAGATTTGAAGGGCTTAATAATTAAGATTTTTAAAAATTGAAATCTTTTTGTCCCAGACTCCTCAATTGTCTTTGGATTGTCGAGCAAGACGCAGTGGTTGAGTGGGCTCTACTACGCTGATTTCATCAGCTTTTATAGCCCTACTCAACTGTGCGGAGGTGAGACGACGAAATCGAATTCTAACGAATTAGCGATTTCTGTCCCACTTTCCTATTTTTTTATAATACCAAATTCTTCATTCTTCTTTTGTTGCTGAGCTTCCTTGTGATTATCATAAAGATTGGCAAGGAATTTCACGATTTCCTTGAGGATAGAGTAGGTCGGAATCGCTACAATCATGCCCATAATACCATAGATATTACTTGAAAGAAGCAAGAGAACCATAATCGTAATAGGGTGCACCTTCATAACGCTCCCAACAATACGAGGATAAAGGATATTCCCATCAATCTGCTGGATAATCAACATATAGATCAAGGCCACCAACATTTTATGAGGATCGGTAAAAAAGTAAGTGATCAGCATGGGAATCAAGCCGATACTAGGACCCACATAAGGGATCAAGTTAGCCAAAGCCGAGAAAATAGCAAAGACTAAGGCATACTTGAGTCCAATAACACTGTAACCAATATAAGCTAAGGTCCCAATCAGCAAGGCATCTATCGAAATACCACTGATATAACGGGCAACGGTCGCATTGAGATTGGTCAAAAGACTAGATATATTGAGCTTATCGCGCTTGAGAACGGTCCGCTCCAACATTGGTAGGAGCTTGTGTCCATCCATCAGGAAGTAGACCAAAAAAATCGGCGTCATGATAAGAATCATGAGGGTATTGATGACAGCAGACACCACACTACCCAGACTATTGGTAACACTATTTAAAATATTTTGCAGAATATCTACATAGGACAGATTGAGTTGCTGGATAGTAGACTGAATATTTAAACTCTTAAATAAAGGATTTTTGGATAATTGATTGACAAAACTCTGGATTTCCCAATAGAGATTTTGCGTCGAATTAATCAAGCTGGACAGCTGGTTAATCAAAATTGGCAAGAGGTAGATGACTCCGACTGTCACGAGGCCAAACAGCAGGAAAAGAGTGATTAAAATCCCAAAGATACGATTAATCTTCAACTTTTTTTCGAGCAGTGTCACCAGAGGATTTGTGATATAGTAGAGAAACCCTCCCATAACAAAAGGAATTAAAATCGTATTGATAACGCTCACCACCGGCGTAATCATATCTCCCATCTGGCGCCAGATAAAAAAGATAATCGTCAGCAACAAGACTTCACTGGTCCAAAACATTAACTTACTTTTATGAAACATCTTTACTCTCCTCCAAGTTATTTTACCATAATTTATCATAAAATAAAGGTGATTTCATAAAAGAAAGAATAAAAATGGAAACATTATTAAGTTCGAAGAATTTGGCTAGTCAGAAAAGATCACGCAATTTAAAATCTAAATCAGACAAGTAAAAAATCACCTGAAAGCAAGAGCTAAAAAGCACGGTCTTTCAAGTGATCTTTGATATCACTTCCATCAGGAAGCAAATGGTGCAATGATAATGTTACAAAAGTTTAAAATCTTAAGCAGATGATTAGCCCTTAATCGGGATTGAAATCTCAATCAGACTATTAGCATAGATCGTCCGAATGGCAGAGGCATCAATATTCTTTTGGTCAATTTTTCGTTTCAAAAAGAATTCTCTAATTTTTTCAATTTCTTGCTCTCGTATCGCACGATGCTTATTTGAAATGAGAATTTCGTAATGGCTAGGGGCCTCTGTGAAAATAACATCGCTATTTCCAGCAGAGTAAACCTCTACCAGCGTTGCGTCTGTGCTTTCCAACTGATTTTTTACTAATTCTGCGTGGGTATTCGTCGTATTTATAAGCTTCATTCATTTGCCTCCTACCTTAAATCGTCGCTATTATTATAACACGTTTTTCAGGAATTGTGAACGATTGCCTGTAATTTATATCATTTTAAATATAGCAGGCTAGTTATTCTGATATTTGCGCTTCCACTGCTCAATTCCCCATTTATGGCTGCCACGTTTCAATTTTTCAATGGCAAGATCTACAGGAAACCATGCCAGATTATTAAAGTCTTCCAGTGGCCTTTCTACTTCTTGATACGAAAGTGCTTCGTAAATATAGGCTGGATTATAAAAATGCGTGTCCCGATGGCGTGAATAAAAATATTCGTCCGCTTGACCAAAGTAATCTCCTACTTGGATGCTAAAACCAAGCTCTTCCAGCAATTCCCGCTCGAGAGTAGCCAGCTGGTCTTCTCCTTCTTCCATTTGACCTCCAGGAAGAAACCAAGCGCCATTAGGAGCTTGCACTAAAATAATATTTTCTTTCTTTTCATCCGGAATTACTGCATAAACTCCATAGCGCGTCACATATTCGACATTTTCCTCATGAAATCCAAATACTGGATGTGTCATCATCTTTCCTCATTCCTTCTAATCTTTACTACTATCATAAAAAACTTATACTAGCCTGTCAAGAGTTTGAACTTATTTTTTCAGCTTCCACAAAGAAGTCAAGCCCTTAGTTTTCAAGTGAAAAAGTCCGCCTCAAATGAGACGGAACTTCTTTTACTTATCAGTCAAATCCAACAAGATTCGGCTGGCTTATTTTTCTTCAAATCCTTCTTCGACTGCTTCCGCAAAGTTTTCTTCTACGATGCTTGCACAGTGGTCACAGATAACTGCATGGTAACTACGGTCTGCAGTAGTTGGATCGATACGACGGCAACGGTCACATACTTCACCTGCAGCGCGTTCAACTGTAAAGGCAACATCCTCAAAGCTAACTGCACCTTCTGGAGCTACTCCCTCTGCGATGGTCAATTCTGACACGATCAAAAGTTGAGCTACATTGCTGTCCACTGCTCCAAGAAGAGTTTTCACCACTTCATTTGGATAGACGGTCAGGTGTGCTTCTAGTGATTTCCCAATAACCTTTTCATTGCGGGCTTCTTCCAAGGCTTTCTGAGCCTGGCTGCGGAAGTCCATAAAGGCAGACCAAGTGTCCAAGATTTCTTCTTGATTTGGGAAAGTCTGTGCTTCTGGCAATTCTGACAACTGAACAAAGTCTTCAGCTTCAAACTCAAGATATGACCAGATTTCTTCCGCAGTGTGAGGAAGGATTGGTGTCAAGAGTTTGGTGATTTTCACAAGAATGTCATAGAATACAGTCTGCATTTGACGGCGTTCGAGTGATTTGGCACCTTCGATGTAGACAACGTCTTTAGCGAAGTCAAGGTAGAAAGCTGACAAGTCAACGTTGATAAAGTTTACCAAGGCCTTGTAGATGGTTAAGAATTCAAAGTCAGCATAAGCATCACGAATGGTCTTAACAAGCTGGTTAAAGCGAATAGTCATGTACTTATCAACGGAACGTAGTTCTTCGTAAGCCACGGCATCCTCAGCTGGGTTAAAGTCAGATGTGTTAGCAATCAAGAAACGAAGAGTGTTACGGATCTTACGGTAAGTTTCAGAGACTTGGCTCAAGATATCCATAGAGATACGCACGTCGTTGCTTGAGTCAACACTTGTCACCCAAAGACGCAAGATTTCCGCACCAAATTGTTTTTCAACATCACTTGGAGCAATAGTGTTGCCAAGAGATTTGGACATCTTTTCACCCTTACCGTCAAGAGCAAATCCTTGTGACAAGATTTGTTTGTATGGCGCTACGCCATGGTTGGCAACAGATGTGATGAGTGATGAGTTGAACCAACCACGGTATTGGTCAGAACCTTCAAGATAAAGGTCAGCTGGATAAGTCAGATTTGGACGATTTACCAAAACACCATTCCATGATGAACCTGAATCAAACCATACGTCCATGATGTCTGTTTCTTTCTTGAACTCGCCATTTGGTGAACCTGGGTGGCTAAATCCTTCTGGCAAGAGGTCTTTGGCATCACGTTCCCACCAGATGATAGAACCGTGTTCCTCAAAGAGTTGAGCCACGTGCTCGATCGTTTCAGCAGTCATGATTGGTGTTCCGTCTTCAGCATAGAAGATAGGAAGGGGAACTCCCCAAGCACGTTGACGAGAGATAACCCAGTCGCCACGGTCACGAATCATATTGTAAAGACGCACTTTACCCCATTCTGAATGGAATTTCACTTTTTCAATTTCATCCAAGATTTCTTGGCGGAATTTTGAAACTGAGGCAAACCATTGCGGAACAGCGCGCCAGATGATTGGTTTCTTGGTACGCCAGTCAAATGGATATGAGTGAGAGATTTCTTCTTGGGCAAGGAGAAGATTACCAAGTTTCTCGATAACAGTTGGTATAACCTTGTCGTAGAATTGACCTTCGAACTCAGCACCTGCATTTGCCATCATAATCCCGCGTTCGTTTACTGTTACAGCAACTTCAAGGCCGTTAGCAACACCGACATTGTAGTCATCTTCACCAAAACCAGGGGCTGTATGGACGATACCAGTACCTGAGTCAGTGGTAACGTGGTCACCAAGGATTACCAGTTCATCTACTGCTGTATCCCAAGGGTGCTTTGTCACGATGTGGTTCAATTCTTGCCCACGATAGGTCGCCAAGACCTGAACATCAGCCCAGCCAAATTTCTCAGACAAGCTGTTCAACAATTCTGCAGCAACCACGAACTTACGAGCTTCACCAGCAGGTTGTACGACTACGTAGTCAATATCCGCGCCAACTGTCAAACCACGAGAAGCTGTGATGGTAAATGGCGTAGTGGTCCAGACAACGATGTAGGTATCTGTATCTAGGACACCTTTTCCGTCTTTGACGGGATTAGCATAGTAAAGGGAAGTTGAAAGCAAGTCATGGTATTCAATTTCTGCTTCTGCAAGGGCTGACTCAGATGACCATGACCAGTAGACAGGTTTAGCACCGCGATAGATATAGCCTTTCTTAGCCATTTCACCAAAGACGCGGATTTGAGCAGCTTCATAGTCAGGCGTCAAGGTCACATATAGATTTTCCCAGTCACCAGAAACACCCAAACGTTTAAAGTCTTCGCGTTGTTTATCAACTTGAGAAAGAGCGTAATCACGGCAAAGTTTCAAGTACTCAACCAAGTCCATTTCTTTGCGTTTAACACCTTGTTTTGCCAAAACTTGCTCGATTGGCAGACCATGTGTATCCCAACCTGGAATATAAGGCGCATAAAAACCTGACATCGATTTTGAACGAACAATAATATCCTTAGAAATCTTGTTCATCGCGTGTCCAACGTGGATATTTCCGTTTGCATACGGAGGGCCATCATGCAAGGTGAAATGTGGTTTTCCTTGGTTCAATTCTTGACGACGTTGGTAAAGTTTTGCTTCTTCCCATTCTTTTTGCCAGATTGGTTCTTTAGTAGGAAGGCCAGCACGCATTGGAAATGCAGTTTTCCCAAGATTCAGGGTTTCTTTGAGTTTCATTTAGTCTCCTTATTCCATTATAATTTTCAAAATAAAAAACCACAAACTTCTCCGAAAGGACGAAAATTCGTGGTACCACCTTTGTTTAGACAGGAAAAAGCCTGTCCCTCTTAGCCTGTAACGTAGGCAGACGTCGTTTCTTACTCGATTCAGAAACGATGAAGCAGAATGATAAGTCAAACAAAAGGGATTACAGGTCTTTCACCACCACCTGCTCGCTGAAAATATTTTATTTGCCTTGTGTTTCTGCACTTATAAAAGATCTACTTGAACTTTAGAATCTTCATCCAAATCTGAAAGTTCTCCAGATTCTAAAATTTCTTTCTGTTGTGCTTGGATCAGCTCTTCATCTATAGTCTGAAGAGTCTGAGTTTCTGCCAATTCTCGATTTGCTTGCTCAATTCTTTCTTGCAATTCAGCTAATTCTTCAGGTGAGAATTGGCGCGTAACATCCACTTCTTCCTCTAGCTCAACTTTTTCTCCAAGCGCTTCTTCAACTACCATTTTAAAGGCTTCATCACTAGTTTGAAGATAGGTAGCAGTCGGGCGAAGGATATCTTCCCAATCTGGAGAGTCAACAATACTTAGTTGACTTTCAATCGTCGATTTGAGGCGCTGATGGAAGACGCGTGTTTTATTTTTTAATTCTTCTGTCTCAACAGCTACTCTTTTCGCATTATCTGTAGCCTGACGAAGAATATCATTTGCCTTATACTTAGCTCTATCTAACAAACGTTGCGCATCTTGCTCTGCTTGCTGCACAATATTTCCTGAACGTTCTTGTGCTGCCTGCTTGACCCGCTCTGCTGTATCTTGTGCAATCAAAACAGATTGGCTGAGCGAATCTTTCATTTCATCAAAATAAATTAGACGCTCTTCAAGATTGCGGATTTTTGCTTCTTTCTCATGATTCTCGCGGATTAGCTCCTCATAATCATTGACAATGATATCAAGAAATTCTTCAACTTCATCAATATCATACCCTCTAAATTTGGTCGAAAAAGCTTTATCTCTAATATCTAATGATGTTAGTGCCATATTTCCTCCTTATTTGCTAGGTAATAATTCAACTGTTAGTTTATGCTTCCCGTTTTTGGAAAAACCATTTTCTGTTAAAATCTTAAATCTTCCATATTTCCTAACGCTAATCAAATCCCCCAGAGAGAGCTGGTGACTAGGGTTATCAATGGTTCTGTAGTTCTGCTTTACCTGCTTCCCCATGATTAGTTCCACAGCTTGACTACGTGATAATTTAAAGACTGTCGCTACCAGCTTATCCAATCTGAGACTAGAGACCAAAACATCTGTTGTTTTAGTCACCGGTGCATCTTGTAACTGATCTTTGAAATCAACTCTTCTTAGCCGAACTGGAACTTTAGCTATTTTAGAAACATTCGTAATGAAATATTCTTCTAATCTTCTATCCACAAATACTTGTGCATGGTCATCCACGACGATGATATCGCCAAACGTCCGCCTCTCAATCCCTAGCTGATGCAAAAGAGTTCCCATAATTTGTGAATGAGTTACCTTGTAGAACTTACTTGCATAGGTAATCTCTAGCAAGACCACATCGAAATCTTCGAGTTCTAATTGATAATAGCTAGGTGCAATCAACACTTTAGCAAACTCACTTGGAAAATAATCTGAACCAGCAAATACTTGCACATCATATTGCTTACTCAAATTTTTGAGAATATTGACCTGATGAGGATTCAAAAAAGCAGTCGTCTCATAGCTATATTGATTTTCTACTCTTTGAAGCAATTCCATGCTTTTATCCAGAAAATCTTGATCATCCTGAGAAAAATGCTGATAGATATTGTTTACCATAGCAATAACAAGGAAGCGAGGAAGTGTAGAAATAAGGTATCAAGCACTCTCAAGGCAAAAAGTGCCACCAGAACAGTAAAGTCTAATCTACCAAACTGCAAAGGTAACCTGCGGAATAAACGCAAAAATGGTTCAACCAGAGAACCGACAAGCCTTCCTAGGGCTGTTTGGTAAGCTCCAGGGAACCAAGACAAGAGTGCATAGATGAAGACGAGAAGAGAGTAAAGATCAATTAGATTAGAAACTAATTTTAAAATAAAATAAATCATTAATTATCTGCTGCGTTTCATATCAAAATCGTATTCACTCAGATCCACATCGTTTGGAAGGCGAATATCTTCTACATTGACGACAACATTGATTGGAGTAAGTAAGTACATGGTACTAGCAACTTTTCTCAAGTTTCCAGCTAAAACATAGCGTGCTCCATCAAGATAATCCAAGCAACGTCTTGCTTGTACCTCTGTCATATATTGAAAATCAATTAAGATACTCTCATTCGCCACAAGTAAATCAACAACCTCTGTTGCTTCCTCATATTTTTTCGGATAGCGAACATCAATCGTAACCTTCTCACTAGATTTCACTCGATGCTGAGCCAGTTCTTGTTGGCGAGCATGCAATCTAGTAATATTTTCCGTTGCAGGCTTTTGTTGGACTTGTGAAGAAGCTGAACGAGTACGTGCGTTTTCCTTTGCTGATGCAACTGGAACCGGCTCGACCTCTGCCTGCTTCAAAACAGAATCAGATTCATCTAAAGGCTGTACTGGTAAGTCAGACTTTTCTCCATCTTCTGTAAAGTATTCTATAAATTTATCAAATTTATCTTTTAATGACATAGTTCTTTCCTATTTAAAAAATGCTGTTCCGATTCTGACATAGGTTGAGCCGTTGGCAATCGCTTCTGGATAATCACGGCTCATTCCCATACTCAAATCAGAAAAGGGCATGTTTTTTAACTGTTTGCTTTGTAAGTTTAATTGAAGCTGATGTGCCTCTGAAAAAATCTGATTCAGCTCTTGATGATCAGCTTCGAGTGGAGCCATGGTCATCAGGCCAACAATACAAATATTTTCTAAGGCTACAAGCTCTGGTAAAACACTATCTAGTTCTTCAACTAAAAAACCGTGCTTGCTTTCTTCTTTTGAAATATTGACTTGCAAGAAACAATTAATCACATGATCCGCTCGCTTGTTGATTTCTTGAGCCAATTTGACAGAGTCTAAAGCATGGAAATAATCAACATAGTTGATCACATCTTTTACTTTCCTTCTCTGCAAACTACCAATCAAATGCCAAGTAAGATTTTCTTCCTTTAAAGCATGATATTTTTCAAGAAACTTATCTACTCGATTTTCTCCAATATGTTTGATTCCTGTATCCACGAGTTTTTTCGCTGTTTCACAGTCAACATACTTGGTAACCGCAATAATGTTTACGGAGTCCTTCAATCGATTTTCTTTTTCAACTATTTGAGCAACATTTTGAAAAATTAAATCTTTATTTGCTTGAAAATCCATTTAATTAGCGATTTCTAAAGAATGGCGGTGTTTCAAGTTCGTCATCTTCTTCCTTAATATCTGTAAAGCGCTCTACACGGCTAGAAGGCACAGGTTCTGCTTGACGAACGATTGATTCACGACGTAAATCCCAGTCTCCAAAGGCTGAAGCTCTAGAAGTTTCTAGAGTTGAGCGATGAGAAGGAGTTGGCATTTCTCTTGTTTCTGTCATATCAAAGTTTCGATCATAATGAGCAGATGATTGTGCTGGTCGTACTTGCTCAGCTCGGCTCGCAGGTTTAACACCTTGCAATCCACTTACCTTATCAACCTTATCTTCTTTAACACCTGTTGCAACAACAGTCACACGGATTTCATCCTTCATAGATTCATCAATAGAAGTACCGAGCCAGATGTTGACACCATGACCAGCTGCCTGATTAACGATTTCAGAAGCTTCTTCTGCTTCAATCAAAGTCATATCTAGGCCACCAGTAACGTTGACGATCACGTCTTCTGCACCGTCAATAGTTGTCTCAAGAAGTGGAGAGTAGATAGCTTTGCGAGCTGCTTCGATAACACGTTCTTCACCGCTTCCGATACCGATACCCATCAAAGCATTACCTTTGTTTTCCATAACAGTCTTCACGTCTGCAAAGTCAAGGTTGATCAAGCCAGGGCTGGTAATTAAGTCAGTAATACCCTGAACCCCTTGGCGCAATACGTTATCAGCTTCACTCAAGGCTTCCAGAAGCGGAGTTTTCTTGTCAACAATTTCCAAAAGGTTGTTGTTTGAAATGATCAAAAGAGTATCTACATGTTCACGCAGTTCATTGATTCCTTCAACGGCAAAATTACCACGTTTACTTCCTTCAAAGCCAAATGGACGTGTCACGACTGCTACAGTTAGGGCGCCTACTGATTTAGCAATGCGAGCAATAACTGGTGCAGCACCTGTACCAGAGCCACCACCCATACCAGCAGTGATAAAGACCATGTCTGCTCCTTGAAGGGCTTCTGTCAAAACTTCTTCGCTTTCTTCTGCTGCTTTTCGACCAACCTCAGGTTGACCTCCGGCACCCAGACCACGAGTCAACTTAGGACCAAGCTGGATAACTGTTTCTGCTTTTGCACTGCTAAGTGCTTGCACATCTGTATTTGCTGCGATAAATTCTACACCAGCAAGACCTTCATCTATCATACGGTTAATAGCGTTTCCGCCGCCACCGCCGACACCGATTACTTTAATGACTGCGCCTTGTGCTGCAGCCGCATCAAATGAAAATGTCATAATCTATTTATTCTCCTTACTCAAACATATTACCAATTAAATTGCGCATCTTATCTGTAAGACTAGCCTTTGGTTCCTCTTGTGGTTCTTCATTTCTAAGCGGTGCAATTTCTGGTTCCACCTCTTGAACTGGTTGAACTGGTTCAGCCGGCTGATGATCAAAGCGAGGTACTCTATGACTTGGACGTTCAAAGCTAGTTGCTTGATGACGCAACTGCTCGTCTCCACGAACAGCAGCTTGTGCAATTCTATCCACTTCGGTCAGATTACCAGCATACTCTGAAAGACTAATCACGTGGGCAAAAGCTGGATTACGGATACCGATTTGATTTGGTACATATAATTTAGCGTGAACACCAAATACTTCCTGAGCTAATTCTACAACGCCAGGCAAGATCGCTCCACCACCAACGATGACGATACCACCAGGAAGATCTAACACGTGTCTTCTATCTAAATCTTGCTTGATTTGTTCAAAAACATGTTTGATACGAGCAGAGATGATTTCAGCTAGATAGGTTTCTGTTATTTCAACTGGATTAACTTCCCCGATGACTTCAACTGGGAAAGATTCAGTGCCTGCAAATGGTACATAAGCTACACCATAGTTAAATTTCAAGCTTTCTGCCAATTTCTGAGAAGTTTTCAAGACTTTTGAAATGTCTTTTGTGACATAGTCGCCGCCTTCTTGATAGATATTGGTAAATTGTAATTCTTGATTTTTTACAGAAGCAACTGTAGTTTGTCCGCCACCCATATCAATGACTGTCGCACCAAACTCTCGTTCTCCTTCGTTCAAGATGGATTTTGTCATCGCCAAAGGAGAAATGATAATATTTTCCAATTTCACTCCTGCACGCTCCACTGTTTTACGGAGATTATGCAGGATTGTACGAGGACCAGTGTAAAGTAGGCCGCGCATTTCTAGGCGAATCCCCATCATACCACGAGGATCACGGATCCCTTGGAAGCCATCAACAACAAACTCTTCTGGAATGAAGGTAATTACTTCACGGTCAGGAGTCATGCTCTTGGTCAAGGCAGATCTTACAACGCTCTCGACATCTTCATCGGTAATTTCTTTGGAGTCACTAGTCACAGGAATCATTCCTTGAGTTGGCTCAATTTGCAGTAGATTTGCAGGCAAACCAACATTCACTAGTCCAATTGAAATCCCCGCTTTTTCCTCTGCTTGAGAAATTGCTGACTTAATAGCCGCTGCTGCTGCTTCAATATCGACAATAATCCCATCTTTAACGCCAGCACTCTTTGCATTGCTGACTCCAATAACATTCATTTCACCGTTGATGTGCTCTGCCACCAACACTTTAATTGTGCTACTTCCTATATCTAATCCAGTAAAAAAGCCATCTCTAGCCATTACATCAGTCCTCTCTGTCTTCCACGTTTCCATTCTAATACAAATAACTCTAGAAAATAGGGTTATCCAAACTTTATTATATCATAAAAATACGAAATTGGCGCAGTTTTTTATCTATAATAATTAGTTATTTTCAGAAATCTCTGGCTTTTCTGCCTGAGATTGAGCAGAATGCTCGGTAGATTGCTCTGCATGTTGAGTTGAAGATTCTGTATCTTGCGCATCGTTGCTAGCTTCATGGATAGCTTCATTTTCTGTGCCTTGCGCATAGCTAAAAATACCAGCCTCCATATCGATCACACTTGGCACTTCCAACTGAGGATGAATTCCTTCATAGTAGGGAAGTTTCTTAGCAATATGAGAAATAGGAACCAAAATTTGGTGCTCATCAGACATGGTGATGGTCACTAAATCTTCTGTCACCTTGCTAGGAGTTAAATCAACCCTTCTCATACTTTTTTTGATCGAATCAGGGACATTCTTCAGTTGTTGAACGAATTCCTTGATCAAACCCGCATCCGAAAAGGTCACATCCATCCGCTCTTCCGGCAAGGCATCAGCCGCAACCTCATTTTTTACGTATTCTCCACTCGTTAAAATAGGATAATACTTAGAATCTTTCTGCAAATAACCTAAAATGCCATATTCCTGAACATCGATTTTGAAAGTCAGCGGAAATTGATAGGTCATCTCTACATTTTCAATCCAGGGGCTAGAAGCTTTCAGATTTTGCTCATAATGATGGCGATTTTTGTAAACAGTGATAGTATAATCGCGCTGATCGATTTTGCTACTGCTTCTTAGCTCCTCCTGACTCACAACCTTGTTTCCTATAAATTCAATGGTCTTCATAGTTGCAAGCGGTGTGAGGAAATAAAGGGAAGCTAAAAAAATTAGGGAGCTTGTCACTAAAACTGGCAAAGCTCGATACCAGTGAATTTTCTCAATTGGAACTTTTGGAAGCTCAACCTGCTCTATTTCTTCATCTTGCTCTTGATCCTGAACTTCGGCTTCATCCTGCTCCTCAACTTCAGATTCAGAATCAGAATCAGAATCTTGCACTTCAGTTTCTTCTTCATTTGTAGGAGAGTCTGTGTCAATTTCTCCGGAGACTGTATCTTCTTCGTTAGAAGGCTGCTGATTTTCCAGTTCCGCCTTCATTTCTTCTTTTTTCTGCTCTAGTTCAGCTCTTTTTTTCTCTAACTCAGCTTGCTTTTTTGCCTTTTCTTGAGCTTTTTTCTCAAGATACTCTTTGTTTCTGACTTGCCATTCAGAAAGAGAAAGTTGAGCAGTTTCTTGCTTATCTTCCTTGCTTTTTTTCATCTTTTCCCTTTGTCAATATCTTGCTTCAAAATTTCATAAAATTCATCTACTGATGTTAGTTCAGGCGCTTCTTCCATTCGTTTATAGTAGGCATCCTTTTCTCTTAGTAAATCATCCACTGCTACTTGGAGATTGACCCGATTCAAGTTTTCTTCATTGATTTTAAGCGCATAGCCTTTTTCCAAGAAGTAGTTGGCATTTTCAATCTGATCTCCTCGACTTGCCCCCAGCCCTAAAGGTACAATCACTTGCAACTTCTTCATAGCCAGTAATTCAAAGATGGTATTGGAACCACCTCTTGTCACGACGACATCTGCCATAGCCATTAGTGGCTGATACAGATCTGTCACATAGGACACCCGGTAGATACAGTGGGAAAGCTCATCCAAGCTAGCATCGCCTGTCAGATTGATAATATTATACTTTTCAATCAAGCGATCCTTATTTTTTGTAATAAAATCATTGAAAACTTTAGCGCCTCCTGAGCCACCAACAAAGAGCAAGGTAGGTTTTCCTTCTGTGAAATGAGCCTTGATTTTCTCAATCTCAGCTGGTTCTGTTTGAGAGGGGGCAGCAATCTTGGTCACCGCTCCAACATGTTCAGCCTTGCTCAGTCCTTCAGCTTGCTCAAAAGTCGTGAACATCTTTGTCGCGCATTTATAACCGATTTTATTGGCCAAACCAAGCGACAAATCAGACTCATGAATGAAAACTGGAACGCCGGTCACCTTCGCCGCAATCACTGGCGGAACAGACACAAAGCCTCCTTTTGAAAATAGGGCTTTGGGACGGACTTTTAACATGATGCCCAGCGACTGGAGAATGCCACCTGCCACTTTAAAAACATCCAAAAGATTCTGCCAAGAAAAATAGCGACGGAGCTTGCCAGTTGCAATCGAATGGAAAACAACAGGTAGACCTGATTTTTGAATTTCCTTGTACTCAATCCCATGACGGTCACCGATATAATGGACTTCCCAGCCCTCTTCGATAAATTTAGGCATCAGCAAAAGATTGAGGGTCACATGGCCAACTGTCCCTCCACCTGTAAATACTATTTTTTTCATTCTATTCCTTTAATTCTTTAAACACGGCAAGGAATTCATCGCCCCGCACTTCAAAATTCTTATACATATCCCAGCTGGCATTGGCTGGACTGAGAAGGACAACATCCCCAGGCTCCGCCACAGAAAAGGCTTTGCGAGTAGCATCTCTGACATCTGAAGCGTCCAGATAGCTTACTTCTGCCTGATCCGCAGCCCGCTTAACACGCGCAGCCGATTGTCCTAAAATCACCATCTTTTTCAAACCCTTGATATCTGGCACCAATTCATCAAATTCATTGCCACGATCCAGACCACCAGCAATCAGAATGACCTTACTATTGTCAAAGCCTGACAAAGCTTTTTGGGTCGCTAAAATATTAGTTGATTTACTGTCATTGTAAAATTTGACTTGATTGATGTCGCCCACATACTGGAGACGATGCTTGACACCACCAAAATGAGCCAGAGTTTCTTTAATAACTTGATTGTCAATCCCACGAAGTTTGGCTACTGCAATGGTTGCTAGAGCATTTTCTACATTATGACTACCAGGCACGCCTAGTTCAGAAATTTTCATAATGGCTTCCCCACGGAAAGTCAGCACATCGCCGTCCAGATAAGCTCCATCAACCTGTTCTTGGGTTGAAAAAGGAATCACTTTAGCAGCTGTTTTCTTAGCCAATTCTTTCGCCAAGTCTTGATTGAAATTCAAAACGACATAGTCAGAAGCTGTCATATTTTTTTGGATATTCCACTTGGCCGCCACATAATCTTCAAAAGAGCCGTGATAGTCCAGATGTGTCGGCATCAGATTTGTAATCACCGCTATTTCCGGATGGAAGGCTTCGATTCCCACTAGTTGGAAGGAAGAAAGTTCCATCACCAAAGTGTCTGTTTTACCCGCATCTTGAGCGACTTGACTAGCTGGAAATCCGATATTCCCAGACAAAAGACCATTTTGTCCGCCTGCTGTTAGCACTTCTGCAATCATGGTTGTCGTAGTCGTTTTTCCATTGGAGCCAGTAATCCCAATAATCGGTGCATCCGAAATCAGATAAGCCAGCTCCACTTCGGTAATGACAGGAATCTGCTTTTCCAAAGCCCTCATGACCATAGGATTGTTATAAGGAATACCTGGATTTTTCACCATCCATTCAAAATCTTCATCCAATAACTCCAATGGATGACCACCTGTCACGACCTTAATTCCTTCTTCTAGCAAAGATTGGGCAGCTGGATTTTCCTCGAAGGGTTTCCCATCATTGACCGTCACAATCGCTCCAAGCTTATCCAAAAGGCGGGCAGCTGACTCCCCAGATTTGGCCAAACCCAACACCAAAACTTTCTTATTGGCAAATTTTGAAATAGTCTTCATCATGTACCTCTTCATTCATACTACCTTCTATTTTACCTTTTTTTGCGAAAATAAAAAAGTCATATCAGGCTTTTATTTTAACTGTTATCAACATTTAATGAATAAGAAGAAATGTTATTCTATTTGAAATCTTTGAAAAACCTATTTATACAAGCAATGACTATCCAAAACATTTAATTGCCAGTGACTTATCAAACCTGACCTACTCACTGATGGTCAACAGCATTCAAAAGAATCGGGCCTTCTTTAAATGAAAAACATCGGTAACTGTATTATATTTCTACTCAGCCAAAACCACCATCGAAGAATCTCGCTTTAGATAAACAAAAGGAATTAGGATTTTAAAAGTCTACACGACCTTTGAAATCCTAATTCCTTCCTTATAGTTTATGAGTTTAAAGTTTCTTTTGATTTCTGAGATGGTACTAGACGCTCGATGTCCATCAAGGCCCACACTGTTATAATAATCAAAAAGATACTCACAAATAATTCTCCAGGCAATTTAAAAATTTGAAAAATTGCCAAAGCAAGCAAAATGATCAAGGCAACCAGCAAGAGTACAAATGTCAAGACATTCAACGTCCCCTTAATACTAGTTGGAATGGCAAATACATAGAAAAGCAGGATTAATATTCCAATAATCAGGTAAATCATGCTGCTCCTTTCTACCACCAGTCAACTCAATGGTTTATTCTGCTGCTTGTTTTTTCTTGTTTTTATTAGCTTTTTCACGTTCTTGCTTGTTCAAGATTTGTTTACGCAAACGGATAGACTCTGGTGTTACTTCCATGTACTCATCGTCGTTCAAGAACTCAAGTGACTCTTCAAGGGTCAAGATACGAGGTGTCTTGATAACTGCTGTTTGGTCCTTGGTAGCTGAACGGACGTTAGTCATTTGTTTGGCCTTGGTGATGTTAACTGTCAAGTCGTTTTCACGAGAGTTTTCACCGATGATCATTCCTTCGTAAACCTCAGTACCTGGGTTGACAAAGATTGTACCACGTTCTTCGATAGACATGATTGAGTAAGTTGTAGCCTTACCAGCATCGATAGAAACAAGGGCACCACGGTGACGTCCACCAATTTCACCTGGGATGAGTGGCAAGTATTGGTCGAAGGTATGGTTCATGATACCATAACCACGAGTCATTGACAAGAACTCAGTTGAGTATCCGATTAAACCACGCGCTGGAACAAGGAAGACCAAACGAGTTTGACCATTACCAGTTGAGATCATATCCAACATTTCACCCTTACGTTCAGAAAGGCTTTGGATTACAGATCCTTGGTATTCTTCTGGAGTGTCGATTTGGACACGCTCAAATGGCTCACATTTGACACCGTCGATTTCTTTTACGATAACTTCTGGACGAGATACTTGAAGTTCATAGCCCTCACGACGCATTGTTTCGATCAGGATTGACAAGTGCAATTCTCCACGACCTGAAACAGTCCATTTATCTGGTGAATCCGTTGGATCAACACGAAGGGAAACGTCTGTTTGCAATTCTGCTTGCAAGCGTTCTTCAACCTTACGAGAAGTTACCCACTTCCCTTCGCGGCCTGCAAAAGGTGAATTATTAACCAAGAAGGTCATTTGAAGGGTTGGTTCATCGATGTGAAGGATTGGAAGTGGTTCAATAGCATCCGTCGGCGTAATAGTTTCACCGACAAAGATATCTTCCATACCAGATACGGCAATCAAGTCACCTGCTTTGGCTTCTTGGATCTCACGACGTTCCAAACCAAAGAAACCGAATAGTTTTGTAACACGGAAGTTTTTAGTTGTGCCGTCTAGTTTAGAAAGAGTAACTTGGTCTCCAACTTTCACACTACCACGGAAGACACGACCGATACCAATACGACCTACGAAGTCGTTGTAGTCCAAAAGTGACACTTGGAACTGCAAAGGCTCATCTGAGTTATCCACTGGAGCTGGGATATGGTCGATGATGGTATCAAAGATTGGTGCCATTGTTTTTTCTTGATCAGCTGGATCATCTGACAATGAAGATGTTCCGTTGATAGCTGAAGCATAAACAACTGGGAAGTCAAGCTGGTCATCATCTGCGCCAAGCTCAATGAAAAGTTCCAAGACTTCATCCACTACTTCTGCTGGGCGAGCTGATGGTTTGTCAATTTTGTTGACAACAACAATTGGGACAAGGTCTTGTTCCAAGGCTTTTTTCAACACGAAACGAGTTTGTGGCATAGTTCCTTCGTAGGCATCTACGACCAAAACAACACCGTCAACCATTTTCATGATACGCTCAACTTCTCCACCGAAGTCCGCGTGTCCTGGTGTGTCCATGATGTTGATACGAGTTCCGTTGTAGGCAACGGCTGTATTTTTAGCAAGGATGGTAATTCCACGCTCTTTTTCGATATCGTTTGAGTCCATAGCACGCTCTGCCAACTCTGTACGTGCATCAAGAGTTTCAGATTGTTTCAATAATTCGTCAACGAGGGTTGTTTTACCGTGGTCAACGTGGGCGATAATCGCAATGTTACGGATATCTTCTCTTAATTTTGTCATGATTTCCTCTAAATCTTATTATTTATTTCCAACTAAAAATTATAACACAGTTTTTTCCAAAAAACACGGACTAACCAAGTGTAAATGTTTTCATAGGCAAATCGTAAACTGTAGCCATTTTTGCAATTTTACTTCTGAAAGTGTATGATAAAAAGAATCGATCCAAACCTTTGAAAGGAAAACTCATGCGCCTTGATAAATTCTTAGCCCTAGCTAAGGTTAGCCGGAAAGAAATGAAACAAAAACTGCGACTCAGACAGATTGTAATCGACGGTCAGCCAGCTCGCTCCCTCAGTCAAAATGTCGATAGTGGCCTCCAGTCCATTAGCCTAGCTGGTAAACCTTTAAACCACCTAGCCCACCATTATTTTCTGATGAACAAGCCCGCCGGTACTGTCACTGCCAATTCTGACTCGGACAAGATGACTGTCCTAGATCTAATTGCCCCAGAAGATTTTAACGACCAGCTTTACGCCATCGGCCGTTTGGATCGCGACACACGTGGCCTGCTCCTGATTACAGATAATGGGCCACTGGGATTTCAACTCCTCCATCCACAATACCATATCGCAAAGACCTACTATGTCGAAGTCAACGGTCCTCTTGACCAAGAAGCCACAATCGCTTTTCAGCAAGGAATTGTTTTTCTGGATGGCACTCGTTGCAAGCCCGCTCAACTTCAGATTCACACGACCAGCCCAGAGCACTCCACCGCCTCAGTTACCATTTCTGAAGGAAAATTTCATCAGGTCAAGAAAATGTTTCTAGCAGTTGGTGTCAAAGTCACCTATCTCAAACGTACTCATTTCGGTGATTTTCAGCTGGATCCTAATCTAACAGAAGGCAGTTATCGACCGTTGAATCCTTCCGAACTCGAGATTATCAGAGGCTATTTGGAACAAACCTGGTAAAAGAAAAAGGCTTATTCAAGCCTTTCTCTTATTTACTACATAAATCCATTCATAGTCAGAAGAATTCCTGCAATCCAGTTGATGACAGAAATGACAATACCGACGATATTCAGAATTCTTTCTGTTTTATAATCTAATTAAGTTTCTTTTTAATGAGAATTGTCCAAAATCAGACCGATAATATCTAAAACAAGGCCAATTAAATTATAAAAAGAATCAGCTTGTCTTAACCTTGCCACTCCATGAATCGAGGCCGTAAGACAGGATATAAATATCATTAAAGCCTTGCTTCTTCAAGTAGATTGCCGCATTGGTCACACGTTGCCCACGGCTATTTTCATAGAGAAGAACTGGTTTGTCTTTGCGAAGTGCATTGATACTAGACTTGAGCTGTTGAGACGGGATATTACGCGCCCCCAAGATATGCTTGCGATGGAAATCGGATGGATCACGCAGGTCAATCAATTGCCCCTGACGAATCAAAGCTTCAAACTCACTATTATCTACTACCTTAGCTGCACGACGAATACGGAAATAATTGAAGCCCATCCAAGCTAACATTCCCAGCAAGATTGCCCATAAAATCCAAATTCCCATTCTAGTTTCTCCCTTTATCTTCTAAATACTTCAACTCTACTTGATGCTCTCTGCGAAGGACAGCCTCAGCCTCCAGATAATCAAGCTTATCCATCAGGCCAGCATCGTAAATCCGCTCCAACTCAATTTTCATCATTTCAATATCATAAAGACGCTTGCCCATATAGATAATGATCCCGAAATTTTTAAGAAATTGCTGCACATCATAGAGTGTTTTCATGAGCTATATTTTATCAGATTTTAGCAAAGTTTTCAAGATGACAAAACAGAAAAGACAGCCACATAGGCTGACTTTTCGGGAGATTATTATGAAAAAGAAAAGTTTAGGAGTTCTATCAAACAAAGTTAGGAGGTCTTCATTTGATAATCTTAGTATAAAGGAAGAAGCTTAAACAATCCTTAAGAAAAAACAGAGAGTGGGACAGAAATCGGTAATTCGTTAGAATTCGATTTCGTCGTCCTACCTCCGCACAGTTGAGTAGGGCTGTAAAAGCTGATGAAATCAGCGTAGTAGAGCCCATTCAACCACTGCGTCTTGCTCGACAATCCAAAGACAATTGAGAGGCTAGGACTTTTGTCCCAGCCTCTTTAAACATCATTTTACAAACCTGGTGCTTGACCAAGCTCAGCTGTCAACATCCAGATCGTCTTTTCAAGGTCTGCCTTAGCACCAACGAAGATATCATTGGTTACATCATCGCCTTCTTCATCCGTCACATCCATAGCTTCTTGATAAAGATCTGTCAGATAACGGAAAATTTCAATCACGCGCTCCAAGCTTTCTTCAACATTCTTGCTAAATTCGCCAGCTTTTTCTTCAATTTTGCTGTGTTGAATAAACTCTGTCAGAGTTGAATAAGGCTTGCCACCCAGAGTAATCAAGCGTTCGCTGACTTCATCCAAGGTTTCATCAATTGTATCCATGTATTCGTCCATTTTTGGGTGCCATACCATGAAGCCTGCACCACGCATATACCAGTGAACTTGGTGAAGAGCGATACGAGCTGTATAAAGATCTGAAACCACTTGGTTAAGAACTGCTTTTGTTTTTGGTAAGGAATTTTGGTTAGTGAAAGTTGCTACGTCTGCTGCAGCGCCATGTTTTACTTGAGTCATAATGATACCTCTCTTTTTATTTGTAATGATTCTAATCTTTATTGATTATGTTTTAATTATAATGCTTCTAATTAAGAAAGTCAAGTATTAAAACTCAAAATTTTACTTTATTAGAAAAGTTGTAAAATTTCAGATTTTTCTACTCAAAATCACGAATAAATAAGTATGATTCATCTATACTTTTTTCTAGTCGGAACGGTTCTAGCCTCTTTTCTCGGCTTAGTCATTGACCGCTTCCCTAACCAGTCCATCATCTCTCCAAGCAGTCACTGTGATAACTGTAAGCAGATACTCAAAGCACGGGATTTGGTCCCAATCCTGTCTCAGTTGCTGAATGGCTTCCGTTGCCGTTTCTGCAAGATCCAGCTGTCTGTCTGGTATGCTGCTTTTGAGTTAGTGCTGGGCTTGCTTTTTCTAAGCTGGAGTTTAGGTTATCTTTCGCTAGCTCAGCTCTTACTGCTAACTATGGGCCTGACCTTAGCCATCTACGATCAGCGTGAGCAAGAATACCCTCTCCTAATCTGGCTGATTTTTCAGTTCTTACTGATGGCTACAGCAGGTATCAATCCGCTCATGATTTTCTTTTTGATCCTAGGACTTCTAGCCTTCTTTTTTAATCTTCGCATCGGATCTGGAGATTTTCTCTTTCTTGCTTCCTGCTCAGCCATTTTCAGCCTGACAGAAATTCTCCTTCTTATCCAAATCGCTAGCTTCGCTGGTCTCGCCTGTTTCTGCTTTAAAAAGAAAAAAGACAGGCTGGCATTTGTCCCCTGTCTTTTGTTTGGTGTTGTGGTGATTATTTCTTATAAATCCCTACTCTTTTACTGAACTGGAACCCAAAGCTCAACTTCTGCATCCATAGGATTCCCGTTTAAAAGTATTTCTAAGATAATTCCATCTTGGTAAAGGGAACTGCTTTCTTCCTCAAAAAAGTTATCCTCCAATTGGTCAAACAGGAGTCTTGATTTATCACCACTGGCTGAACTTACTAAATAATCTTTCTCTGGGACGAGAATGCTTTCGTAGTCTGCCACAGCATTCTTTGCCGCAACTCCTGCGTAGTATTGAATACCATCTTTATGAGGAACAATCAAAGCATAGCCTTTTTTATCTAGAGAATGGGGCATCAATTTCCCCAGCATTCCTTCCTTAAACAACTGAGCATAGAACGCGGTCTTCTCTTTAGAATAGTGCTGTTCATGAACCGTAGTTCCTTCTATCAAAATACTCCTGCCAATCAGGGTAAACGATGGTTTGGTTTGATGTTTCATTATATGAACTCCTTTCTTTATGGTATAATCATAACAAAAATAATATGACGGCTATCTGTCATATTTAAGGAGAAAATCATGAAAATTGACCGTCAAATGGGAATCATTTCTCATTTAGTAAATCAACGAAAAACAACAGCTAAAGAACTATCAGAACTTTTTAGAGTCAGCACCCGAACTATTATGAGAGACATTGATGATTTATCTCTTGCAGGCATTCCTCTCTATG
>NZ_CAURYF010000012.1:0-47151 GCF_963529205.1 Streptococcus cristatus
ACGAAAACTCAAAAGAGCGCAAAAAGACCCCCCCTTGTGATATAATGAAAGTGAAAAAATTGTATTAGGCTACTGGCTCGTCTCTAGTAGCCTTTTTTGTAGCACAAACTCCTGATAAGTAAGATTTTCTTTCAAAAGGATATAAGCTATTTTAAGAAGTTGATGTGCGAGTGCAATAGTTGCTTTTTGCGGTCCTCTCCTGCTTTGAATCTGGTAATAACGCTCTGCTAGTGGACTTCCTTTTTGTTTTTTTGCAGCAAAAACTGTTTGACAGAGACACCTTTTTAAATAGGAATTGCCATGTCTGATTTTTGTGCTCCTCTTTTTACCGGCACTTTCATTATTTCCAGGACACAAACCAGCCCAGGAAGCGAGATGTCCAGCTGTTGGAAACTGGCTCATGTCTACCCCAATTTCCGCTATGATCACAGAGGCTGTAATGAGATCAATACCAGGAATAGAATCTAGGATTTCCACTGGTCTCTCATAGAGATTTAGATAGCCGTTCATACGCTCTTCCAAACAATCGATTTCTTTTTGATAAAAATCGTAAATCTCCAAGGACTGACCTAACATAAAACGATGATGAGCGGAAAAATACCCATCAAGTGCCTCAAGGAGTTGGGGAACTTTTCTTTTCAAACTGGTATAAACAGATTGATGGATCATTCTTGGGGTAAGGGGCGTCTCATCAATAAGCAGTTGCAGTAAGTTTCGACCAGAAGCCCCCATGATATCTTCTATGTAGGTTGTCAGCTTAATACCTCCTGATTGGAGGATTTTATGGATCCGATTGGTCTCACGATTACGGCTCTCTACATAGTGTTTCCGTTGTCGTGTTAACTCTCTCAATTCTTGAATGGTTTCATCAGGAACGAAACTGCGAGGGAGCAGACCGATTCGTGTTAATTGGGCAATCCAGTGAGCATCTTTCTTATCTGTTTTTTGACCTGGAATAGCTTTCATATGAGCAGGTTGTGCTAGGATGTGTTCAAAGTCATCACAGAGTTCATGCCAGACAGGTCTCCAGTAAACTCCTGTGCTTTCCATGCCGACGGCTTCTACATGAAATTGACTGAGAAAATCATGACAGGCTTTTAATCCTTTTGTCGTTGTATCAAACTGAGCCATTTCACGCTTTGGACGAGTAGAAGTGAGCGACCCATGTAGAATACAAACCACAAGAGTAGCTTGATGGACATCCATACCTGCACAAGATTGATAGAGAACATCCATTGTGATTCCCTCCATTTATAAAGTCAGAGAGCTTGTCTACCGATAACGTTGTCGTATTTTTATACTCATGCTCAAGGCGATATTTTGGGGTACTCGTCGGTAGAGTGGATTAGTTTGTCCCGCGAAAGTGATATTCAAGAAATTATCAACCACAAAGCCCTCACTTAGATTATACTTCTAAATGAGGGCTTTTGTCTTTATTTTCGTGTTTCTGTGGGTGACGGCTATGCCGTCATGGATGTCTGTCCCACTCTCTCTTTTTCTTGTTTTTATGAATTTGGGTCATCCAGACTGCGGCCATGAAGACCTTTCTCGCGTTGAACTTGACGCAATTTTTCAGGTGTCACATCATTGCCTTCCTCGTCGACAATCTTGATGCCTTCAATATGATGGCGAACAGACCGACGGTAGCCTTCGATATACTCTTCACGAAGCTTGGCTTGTTCCACTTTTTCCTCAGCCGTTAAGCCTTCCGTTTTTTTCTTTTTAGCCAGTTCGTTGATACGTTCAATTTTTTTAGGATCCATGATTCTCCCCCTCTTACCTTTTATTTGGTATTAATCTGATTAAACTGCGCAAGTTGTCCAGCTTTAGCCGTCAAAGAAGCCAGAAGAGCTAGGCGGTTATTGCGTACAGCCTCATCTTCTGCCATGACCATGGTATGGTCAAAGAAAGCATCAATAACTGGACTGAGGGCAAAGAGTTGGTCCAAACTAGCAACTAAGTCAGCCGTCAACTCCACTTTTTCAATAGCTGCAGCCAAGTCTTTTTCCTCTTGATTTTCAAATAGAGCTGGATTGACAGCTGTCTGCCCTTGGGCTTTCTCAGCTAGATTAAAGACTCGAGATAGGCTTTCCACCGCTGACTTGAAGTTATCTTCTTGAGCTTTTTCTGCTAGAAGCGCAGCTGTTTCTACCAAATCGCGTACAACGAAGTGAGTGCTTTGAAGAACAGCTGTCACGATGTCTTTCGGAATACTGCGATCCATCATCTTCTCAACACGGGCACGGAAGAAGTCCAGCACAGCCTCTTGATTGTCATAACTTAGACTATCAAACTTCAGTTCGTAAAGTCGACTAAGAAGCTGATCCAAGTCAATGTTCCAGCCAAACTTGTCCAAGATACGCACAACACCCTGAGTCGCACGGCGCAGCGCATAAGGGTCATTAGAACCGCTCGGAATCAAGCCAACAGAGAAGAAGGACAGAATGGTATCCAGCTTATCAGCCAGCGCCAATACCGCTCCGACCTTGGTGTCAGGCAATTCACCATCAGCTGATGTCGGCATATAGTGCTCCCGAATAGCAGCTGCTACCGCAGCATTCTCACCAGCCAGCAGAGCATACTTCTCGCCCATGATACCTTGCAGCTCATCAAACTCACCAACCATGCCAGTCAGCAAATCAAACTTATAAATTGCCGCTGCACGAGCCAAGTCGGCTGTCTCATCCGCATCCAATCCTGCTTCTTGCGCCAAGAGAGCCGCAATCTTACCAGTCCGCTCCATGTGCTCTGCTAGAGAGCCAATCTTTTCGTGGAAGGTCACATTGCTCAGCTTTTCAACCAAGTCAGCAATAGCCAGCTTTTGGTCTTCGCGCCAGAAGAATTCCCCGTCTTCCAGACGAGCCACCAAGACCTTCTCATTTCCCTTGATGACATTTTCCAGATGCTCTGCATTTCCGTTGCGGACAGAGATAAAGTGTGGCAAAAGCTTGCCTTCAGCATCGCGCACAACAAAGTAACGCTGGTGCTCTTTCATGGAAGTTACCAAGACTTCCTCAGGTACTTCTAAGTATTTAGCATCAAAATTACCCAAGAAAGCAGTTGGATATTCGACCAGATTCAAGACTTCATTGAGCAGGTCTTCGTCAATCTCGATAGAAACCCCGTGCTCCTCTTCAAGTGCTCGAATCTGCTCGACAATCATATTTTCCCGCTCAAGAGGATTGGCAATGACAAACTGATTCCGCAGGTCATCTTCATAGGAATTCGCTGAAGCAATCTCTGTTTCTTGCCCCAAAAAGCGATGTCCACGACTAGTACGACCGCTCTTGATGTCCAAGAAATCCAAGTCAAAGGCCTGCTCATCTAAGAGTACAGTTAAGGTGTGGACCGGGCGGATGTATTCAAAGGTGTTGTTGGCCCAGTGCATGCTGACAGGGAAAGTCAAAGCTTGCAGAACTTCCGTCACTGCTGGGATGATTTCCTCTACCGGGCGACCGACTTCTTCCTTGGTCACATAGACATATTCTTCGCCCTTGATTTCGCGGAAAGTAATGTCCTCAACCATCAAGCCCTTGCCACGGACAAAGCCTTCGGCAGCCTTTGTAAAGTTCCCATCAGCATCCAGAGCAATTTTCTTAGAAGGGCCTTTAAAATCTTCTGTTAAGTCGGACTGCTTGTCCGCCAAGCCAACCACGCGCACCGCCAAACGACGAGGCGTTGAGAACATTTCAATTTTCTCAAAAGTCAGACGATGGTCTGTCAGAAAGGCTCCCATCTTGTCGCGCAGCTGCTTCATGCTCGGAGTTACGACATAGGCTGGCATTTCCTCCAAGCCTAATTCAACTAATAAATTTTTTACCATGATTATTCTCCCTCCTCTGCCAAGAGTTTCTCGCGCGTCTCTGCATCCAAAAGCGGATAGCCCAGACGTTTACGCTCCGCCACAAAAGTCTTGGCCACGACACGCGCCAGATTACGAATACGTGCGATATAGCCAGCCCGCTCTGTCACAGATACAGCTCCACGCGCATCCAAGAGGTTAAAGGTATGCGAACATTTGAGAACGTAGTCATAGGCCGGGTGCACCAGATGCTCGTCTAGACAGCGCTTGGCTTCCGCTTCAAACTTCTCAAAATTCCCCAAGAGCAAGTCTTGGTCGCTGACCTCAAAGCTATATTTAGAATGTTCATACTCAGGATGCGTGAAAATTTCACCGTACTTAACACCATCTGCCCACTCAATGTCATAGACTGAGTCCACTTCTTGGATATAAGAAGCCAGACGCTCCAGACCATAAGTCACCTCAGCGGTCACCGGGTGAGTTGGTAGCCCTCCGACCTGCTGGAAGTAAGTGAACTGAGTGATTTCCATACCATCCAGCCAGACTTCCCAACCCAAACCAGCCGAGCCAGTTGACGGATTTTCCCAGTTATCCTCGACAAATCGGATATCGTGCTCTAGTGGATTGATACCCAAGAGCTCCAAAGACTGCAAATAAAGTTCTTGGATATTGCTTGGAGAAGGTTTCATAACCACTTGAAATTGATGGTGCTGGTAAAGACGGTTCGGATTTTCCCCATAACGACCATCTGCTGGTCGGCGAGACGGCTCTACATAGGCCGCATTCCAAGGCTCTGGCCCAATAGCCCGCAGGAAGGTATAGGGACTCATCGTTCCCGCCCCCTTCTCATTATCATAAGCCTGCATGAGCATACAGCCCTGATCATTCCAGAACTGCTGTAAAGTCAAAATTATTTCTTGAAACGTTAACTTCTTAGACATTTTTTACTCCTTTAGTTTCTTGAGGTTCTTGCGAAGCGTTCAAAAGGGAGCGATTATTTCCCTTTTGAAAAGCTAGTACATCGCCTAGACAAACCGCCCATAGCGGTTGTCGTTAGTCAATCGAACCTTTAGGTTCGTAATTGACTTTGGCGAGGTGAAATGTTAATTTTTTAGACATTTGTTACTCCTTAATTTGTTTATATTTCTTTGTCTATTATTTTCTGTTCTATGAACCAATCCAACAAGGGAAATGTTTTATCTGTGCTTGCCCACCGATGATAAGAATCAATTACCGCTTGCACGCTTCCTAGATTTTCTACTAGCTTGTCAACTGTCAAAAAACTGCGCCAGTCTTCGTAAAAAATACTAGCATAATTCCCTTGATAAGTTGAAGTGCCGAAATCATTCAATGAGTGCCAACCGTGCTTTTTCTGAAAAAGCTCAACGAGAGACTGATTACAAGCCTTTTCCGTTTGAAATTCCTCATCTGTAAAGAAATACTTGCGACTAATATACTCAGCTATACCTTCTTCAAACCAGATATAGGCACCGTATCCATCAAAGTCATCAAAAAAATGCTCTGACCAATGAGCCAACTCATGGCCTACAATCTGCAAGAGGGAATTTCCTGACAAAGACTTATAGTGGCTTTCTATTGCTCGAGTTTGGTGAGAGGTCTCGTAATTCTCCAACTGAAGGAGATATAAATCTTTCCAAACCGGCAACTCGGGAGTCATAACCATCCGCCTATCATTTGTATAGGCTGGTACAGGAATTTCCCGAATGATCTGCGTAGCAGAATCAAAATCGGACCAAATGATGGCTTGCGGCAAGTCATAAACCGCAAACTCGTCTTTTAAAAATGTTAGATAATCCTGCAACTTTGCGGAATTCTTTGCGACGAAATCTCGAAAAGCTGCTAATTGGTTCTTGTCTTTTACAAGATAAAGGTTCTCCACGAATCTCCTTTCCTTCGAACAATAGACTCAGTACGCAAAAGAACCACATCCGACAGTCCTAGGCTATTGCGACCTAGGGGCGTCAAGACGCGGTTCCACCCTAATTTATTACTTCATTACGTTTTAAAATGTTAACCGAAAGCGCCATCTGCACTGCTTCCCTATCCGGCTCACACTATCCCGAACTCGCTAAAAAGTAGACAATGAGAATTCTTTCTAGAAAAGATTATAGCAGAAAATAGATGATTTGTAAAATACTTCTTGAGATTCAGCTATAAATTCTTCCTATATAAATTTGCTTTCTATCAATCTAGTAGATAAGCATTTTCATAGAAATTTTCAACAACTTTCATATATTAACCTAGTTACATTGATAATCTAATCTTCATCTAATTATTTAGTGAGAAGAAAAGATCAAAAAAGACTGATATAACAGCGTTTCCCAAGGGAAATAGAATTTGAAAATGATTGCCGCTTCGATTCAGGTACTTGCATTTTTCATGAAAACGTTTTATAATAATAGTTAGCCTTAAAGTTTTCTTAAACTTAAGTCAAACATTTTATAAGGAGGAAAAACAATAATGAGTATTGGAATCATTATTGCCAGCCACGGTGAATTTGCTGCCGGCATTCATCAGTCAGGTTCTATGATTTTTGGTGAGCAAGAAAAAGTTCAAGTTGTAACTTTCATGCCAAACGAAGGTCCTGATGATCTGTATGCAAAATTCAATGACGCTGTGGCTTCGTTTGATGCGAACGATGAGGTATTGGTCTTGGCTGACCTTTGGAGTGGGTCACCATTTAACCAAGCTAGCCGTGTCATGGGTGAAAATCCAGACCGCAAGTTCGCGATTATTACAGGTTTGAACCTGCCTATGCTAATTCAAGCCTACACAGAGCGCATGATGGATGCAAACGCTGGCGTAGATGCTGTCGTTGCAAATATCATCAAGGAAGCTAAGGAAGGCGTCAAAGCTCTGCCTGAAGAGCTGAATCCAGTCCTAGAAAGCGCTGCTCCTGCTGCTGCACCAGTTGCTCAATCAGCTATCCCAGAAGGAACTGTTATCGGAGACGGCAAGCTCAAAATCAACCTTGCTCGTATCGATACTCGTTTGTTGCATGGACAAGTTGCAACAGCTTGGACTCCAGATTCAAAAGCAGACCGTATCATCGTTGCTTCTGACTCAGTAGCTAAAGATGAACTTCGTAAAGAACTCATCAAACAAGCTGCACCTGGTAATGTTAAAGCAAACGTTGTTCCAATTGATAAGCTGATTGCTGTTTCAAAAGATCCACGTTTCGGTAATACGCACGCTCTCATCTTATTTGAAACTCCACAAGATGCCCTACGCGCTATCGAAGGCGGTGTGCCAATCAAGACTCTCAACGTCGGCTCAATGGCTCACTCAACTGGTAAGACAATGGTCAACAACGTTCTGTCAATGGACAAGGACGATGTGGCAACTTACGAAAAATTGCGTGATCTCGGAGTTGAATTCGACGTACGTAAAGTACCAAATGACTCTAAGAAAGATTTGTTTGACTTAATTAACAAAGCCAACGTTCAATAATCTGAAACGTTTCGCTCTCATATTATTATGAAAGGATTTAAAACATGTCTATTATTTCTATGGTTTTAGTAGTCTTTGTTGCCTTCCTAGCTGGTCTTGAAGGTATCTTGGACCAATTCCAATTCCACCAACCGCTGGTTGCATGTACCTTGATCGGTCTTGTAACCGGTAACTTAACTGCTGGTGTTATCCTTGGCGGATCTCTTCAAATGATCGCTCTTGGTTGGGCTAACATCGGTGCTGCCGTTGCTCCTGATGCTGCCTTGGCTTCAGTTGCTGCTGCTATCATCATGGTTCAAGGTGGAGACTTCACTGATAAAGGTATCACAGTTGCAACTACAATCGCGATTCCTCTTGCCGTAGCTGGTCTCTTCCTGACTATGATCGTGCGTACTATCTCTGTTGCCTTGGTTCACGCTGCAGACTCTGCTGCTAAAAAAGGTGATTTTGCTAGCGTTGAACGTGCGCACTTTGTAGCTCTCCTTCTTCAAGGACTTCGTATCGCTATTCCTGCAGCCCTTCTTCTTGCTATCCCTGCAGAAGCAGTGCAAAAATTGCTTGCTATGATGCCTGATTGGTTGGCAGGCGGTATGGCTGTCGGCGGGGGAATGGTTGTTGCCGTTGGTTACGCTATGGTTATCAACATGATGGCAACTCGCGAAGTATGGCCATTCTTTGCTATCGGTTTTGCTCTTGCAGCTGTTAGCCAATTGACTTTGATTGCCCTCGGTGCTATCGGTGTAGCAATCGCCCTTATCTACCTCAACCTTTCTAAGAAAGGCGGAAACGGTGGTGGCGGTTCTGCTACATCTAACGACCCAATCGGCGATATCCTAGAAGACTACTAAGAAAGGAGCTGCTATATCATGACTGAAAAAATTCAATTATCTAAATCAGACCGTCAAAAAGTTTGGTGGCGTTCTACTTTCTTGCAAGGTTCTTGGAACTATGAACGTATGCAAAACTTGGGTTGGGCTTATTCTTTAATTCCAGCTCTCAAGAAACTTTACACTAAAAAAGAAGATCAAGCTGCTGCTCTTGAGCGTCACTTGGAATTCTTCAATACTCACCCATACGTTGCTGCTCCAATCATCGGTGTGACACTTGCCCTTGAAGAAGAAAAAGCAAATGGTGCAGAAATTGACGATGCAGCTATCCAAGGGGTTAAAATCGGTATGATGGGACCTTTGGCTGGTATCGGTGACCCAGTCTTCTGGTTTACAGTTCGCCCTATCCTTGGAGCGCTCGGTGCTTCTCTTGCTATGTCAGGAAATATCATCGGTCCACTTCTCTTCTTCGTTCTTTGGAATGCGATCCGTATGGCCTTCTTGTGGTACACTCAAGAATTGGGTTACAAGGCTGGTTCTGAAATCACTAAAGACATGTCTGGTGGTATCCTCCAAGACATCACTAAAGGTGCTTCAATCCTTGGTATGTTTATCTTAGCTGTATTGGTAGCACGCTGGGTAAACGTTAGCTTTGCGCTTCAATTGCCATCTACAAAACTCTCTGAGGGAGCTTACATCAACTTCCCTAAAGGTGCCGTAACTGGTGAGCAACTTCAAAAAATCTTAGGTGATGTTGCAGGTGGATTGAGCTTGACTCCTGAAAAAGCAAATACCCTTCAAGGACAAATTAACTCTTTGATTCCAGGTTTGATGGGACTTCTCCTTACCTTCCTATGCATGTGGTTGCTTAAGAAGAAAGTTTCTCCAATCACAATCATCATCGGACTTTTCGTTGTTGGTATCGTTGCCCGTCTTATTGGTTTGATGTAATTAAAAAGAAGGTTTCGGCCTTCTTTTTATTGTGGTATAATAGCTATAGTATTTAAAAGGGAGATGTTCTATGGCACAATCGCAAAATAAATCGATTGACTTTCAAACGACAGGAGTTTCCTATCTGGGTTTGGGTGGCAAGGTTGGGAAGTTTTTGGTCGGTGATGTCGCACTGGAATTCTACGCTGATGCCAATGTAGAAGACTATATCCAGCTGCCTTGGTCTAGCATCCAGCAGATCGGTGCCAATGTCTCTGGGAAAAATGTCAGTCGCCATTTTGAAGTGTTTACAGATAAGGGCAAGTTTCTCTTTGCCTCCAAGGACACTGGAAAGATTCTCAAAATTGCACGGCAACATATCGGGAACGAGAAAGTCGTCAAATTGCCTACTTTGATTCAAACAATTGGCCAATTCATTAAAAATCTATTTGCAAAAAAATAGAAAATCCTGTATAATTTAGGAAACGGATAAGTAAGACTACGTCTTCTTTCAGAAAGTCTGCGGGTGCTGCGAGCAGATAGGAGTTTAGTGTGAAATTCTACCGTTGTAAGACAACTACATACATAATCAAGTGCACACCTGTGAAGTTGGATGGAACCGCGGCCTAGCCGCTCCAACAGTTTCCTCGGTGTGCTTTTATTTTTTGGAGGTTTTATGTTAGATTTAAAACGTATTCGGACAGACTTTGATGCTGTCGCAGAGAAATTAGCTACCCGTGGCGTAGCAGCTGATGTGCTCAATCAAATGAAGGAAATTGATGAGCAAAGACGTGATTTGCTGGTGAAAGTAGAAAATCTCAAAGCCGAACGCAACACCGTTTCTGCAGAGATTGCCCAAGCTAAGCGCAACAAAGAAAATGCAGATGACAAGATTGCAGCCATGCAAAAACTATCTGCTGAAGTCAAGGATTTGGATGCTACTTTAGCTGAATTGGATGCTAAATTGACCGAGTTCACCACAACCCTGCCAAACATTCCGCACGATAGCGTGCCAGTCGGGGCAGACGAGGATGACAATGTAGAGGTCCGTCGCTGGGGTACACCGCGCCAATTTGACTTTGAAGCTAAGGCTCACTGGGATTTGGGTGAAGATTTGGATATCCTGGACTGGGAGCGTGGAGCAAAAGTTACGGGAGCCCGTTTCCTCTTCTACAAGGGCTTGGGAGCTCGTTTGGAGCGCGCTATCTACAACTTCATGCTGGATGAGCATGGCAAAGAAGGTTATACAGAAGTCATCACTCCCTATATGGTCAACCATGACTCTATGTTTGGTACCGGGCAATATCCTAAGTTCAAAGAAGATACGTTTGAACTGAGCGACACTAACTTCGTGCTCATTCCGACTGCTGAAGTTCCACTGACCAACTACTATCGAGACGAAATTCTAGACGGCAAAGACTTGCCAATCTACTTCACAGCTATGAGCCCATCATTCCGCTCTGAAGCTGGTTCTGCTGGTCGTGACACACGTGGTCTCATCCGCCTGCACCAATTCCACAAGGTTGAAATGGTAAAATTTGCCAAGCCAGAAGAATCTTATGAAGAGCTGGAAAAGATGACTGCCAATGCAGAAAACATCCTGCAAAAGCTCAATCTGCCTTACCGCGTTGTTGCCCTTTCTACTGGCGACATGGGCTTCTCAGCTGCTAAAACCTACGACTTGGAAGTCTGGATCCCAGCTCAGAACACCTACCGTGAAATCTCTAGCTGCTCTAACACAGAAGATTTCCAAGCTCGTCGTGCCCAAATCCGCTACCGTGACGAAGCAGATGGCAAGGTCAAACTCCTCCACACTCTCAACGGGTCTGGACTGGCTGTCGGACGCACAGTCGCTGCTATCTTGGAAAATTACCAAAATGAAGATGGTTCTGTGACCATTCCTGAAGTCCTACGTCCTTACATGGGTGGCTTAGAAGTCATCGCACCAAAATAAACAATGAAAGGTCCGAAACAATCGGACCTTTTCTTATTTCTCCTTAAGGAGAAACTCAACAGTTCAAAAAAATAAACGAAATGTAGGATTTTATACTTTAAAAAGGTATGACAATCGTCATACCTTTTCTGTTACTTAACGTGACTTGCTAACTCTTCTTGAGCTTTTTTATTTGATTCTTCTTTTTCTTTTTCCCATTTTTTCAAAGCTTTTTGATAATCAGCTACTGTCAGAACTTTATCTTGAAGCTCCATTCCCTTAAATACATAGACATCACCCTTGATACCTACATAAGAGTAGGCTTTGGTAAATGGTACGACCTTTTGAACCATTGGTGAAGCACCTGCAGAAATAGATGGGATCACAATAGAACTATCTGTTAACCAAGCCTGCGCTGCTGCATATTTCGTATAGCGAGCATTGGTATCTTGCTTTTCTGCGTCTGCCTGATCCAAAAGCGCTTTGTAGTCCGTTAAACCAACCTTAGAAGCAAGATCTTGGTTTTGACCTTTTGTCAGACCAATATTGTCCAAGATATCCCCTGTTTCTGGGTTAAAGATATTCAGATAAGTCACTGGATCTTGGTAGTCTGCTGACCAACCAGACATATTGAGGTCATAGTCCTTTTGAGCAGCTGTTTCTGCGAAGTAAGTAGAGTTATCAAAATCGTCTGATGACATTTGATGCACGTCAATCACAACGTTTTCTTGACCTAGAGCTGCCTCAACAGATTGTTTGAAAGAATTGGTCCGCTGCACCATGATTTTATCAGTTTGGTCAACTGGTACATCTAGATGAATTGGGAATTCAACTCCCTGCGCTTGTAAAGCTTCTTTTGCTTTAGCAAATTCTGCCTTGGCCTTATCTGGGTTGTAAATGCTGTCTTGAGCATCAGCTAATTTGACACCTTGCCACTCATCCCCATAAGAAGCCAGTTGTGATTCAACGACATCCGAGAAATCCTTGCCATCTACTTGCACAAAACTAGGAGGTACAAGCAGGCTTCTGATGATCTTCGTTGCTCCTTCATTACCATTCATCTGGGCACCAAAGGATTTACGGTCAAAAGCAAAGTTGATTGCTTGGCGGAAGTCCTTATTTTGAATTGCTTCTTTGCTGGCAGCTTTTTGGGCATCTGTCTTAGAAGTGTGGCCATAAGCCTGACGATTCAAGTTAAAGGCATAGAAATAGCTAGTTGAGTTTTGTGGAGTAAAGATGATGTTGTCTTTATATTTCTTTTCTACTGATGCATAGTTTGAGCTAGTTGGATAGAGACGAGCTTGTGTGTAAGCACCATCAGTAAAGTTACGGATCAATGACTCCTGGTCAGAACCATCATAGTAAGTCAGCTTGACATCTTCGATCTTCACATTATCCTTGTCCCAATAGTTTTGGTTTTTAGAATATTCGATAACAGACTTAGAAGTAAATGACTTTAATACATATGGACCATTGTAGAGGATACCGGAAGGTTTCACGGTACCAAAGTCCTTGCCTTCTTTCTTCAGAAATTCTTCGTTAATTGGGAAGAGAATGCCCATCGTTGTCTTAGAATTCCAGTAGCTTTCTGGCTGATTCAGGGTGTATTGGACTGTATAATCGTCGATTGCCTTGACACCTACAGTAGAAAAATCATTGCTTTCCCCTTTGATATAAGCATCTAATCCCTTGATAGAGTTTTGCACGATTGGTAATGCTTCTGATTTTTCATCTGCAGCGTGCTTGAGCCCTGTTACAAAGTCTTGTGCCTTGACAGCAGCATATTCTTCACCTTCTGCTGTGTACCATTTAGCGTCCTTACGCAACTTATAAGTATAAGTTAGGCCATCTTTAGACACAGTCCAGTCTTCAGCCAATGAAGGGATAAGATTCCCATATTGATCATTTTCTAAAAGACCGTCGACCAAATTGGCAATAACGTCAGAAGTGGAGGAGCGATTGGAGTTTACATAATCCAATGTATCTGGATCTGTATTATAGACATAAGAATATGTCTTTGCCGAGCTGGTGCTTGACTTGCCACAAGCAGCTAAGAATAGCGCTGATGCTGCAACCAAACCAGTAATAGCCAACCATTTAGATTTTTTCATGAGCAAATCTCCTTCTTTAGATTATGTATTATTATACATCATTTCCAGACAAAAACAAGTCTTATTTAAGAAAATTTTAAAATTCTATGCATTTTTCTTATTTTTATTGAAACAAAATATAGGAAGATTTCTATGCATTTTCATATATTTTCATAAAAATACAAAAAATATTATAAATAATAACCTGTTCAATATTTTACAAGGATTCTTGAATAGGATTATCAAATATCGGCTTTTTTATGTTACAATAGATTTATTACTAATCTAGGGGAAAGAAATGAAAAAATTTTTTGTATTCCTACTGCTATTCTTTGGTCTGATTGCCAAGCCTGTTCTAGCAGATGACTATGAAATTGCCGCTAAAAGCGCCATTGCTGTCGATGCAAACTCAGGAAAAATCCTCTATGAAAAGGAGGCTACAAGCCCACTAGAAGTCGGTGCTATTACTAACATTTTGACTGTTTATCTGGTTTACGAAGCCATTGCTGATGGTAAATTGAGCCTAGAAACTGAGGTTGATATCTCTGATTATGCTTACCAGCTGACAGTAAATCCCTCTATCGCGAACCTGCCTCTGGAAGCGCGACGCTACAAGGTAAAGGACTTACTGAATGCTTCTCTTTTAGCAAGCGCCAACAGTGCTACCATCGCTCTGGCAGAAAAAGTTGCTGGAAGTGAAGAAAATTTTGTCAAAATGATGAAAGCCAAACTCAAGGAATGGAATATTTCTGATGCAATCATTGTAAATGCTACTGGTACAGATATTCGTTTACTAGATGGTTCGCTAGAAACTACCAATATCGAAGAGGAGTCCGCAGAGAATTCTAAAAGCAAGAAAAAACAAGAGACTGTCAATAAGTTCAGTGCTTATGATATAGCTGTAATTGCTTCACATCTGATTGATGACTACCCAGAGGTTCTTGGCATCACTTCCAAATCTCATGTGAATTTTGCAGGAATCCAACTAGAAAATCCCAATTTAATGTTGGAAGGCTCTCCTAGTTTTCGGACAGGAGTGAAGGGTTTGAAAACAGGCGGGTCTGAGCAGAATGGTGTTTCATTTGTCGGCGTGACAAGTGAAAAAGGGATGCGATTGATCACAGTCGTTTTAGGGGTCGCACAGGAAGATAACGACCCTAATACCCGTTTTGGCGTTACATCTAGCCTAATGACCTACGTTATACAAAATTTCTCTCCGACGGTCTTGGTCAAGAAAGGCGAACGATATAATGACTCACAAGTAGCCATTAGAGACAGCCAAGAGGATAAGGTCGCTGCAGTTGCCAGTGAGGACTTGGTAATCTTAGAAAGGATAGCCAATCAGACTGAACATAAAATTACCTTTACTCCAAGCCCGCAGGAGCTGCAGGCCCCTTTGAAAAAGGGTAGTGTAGTGGGCACCCTCACTTATACAGATTCTGAACCGATCGGCCAGGGCTACATTGAAAATAAGAAAACTTCTATTTCTATGGTTACAGAAAAAAAGGTTGAAAAAGCTATCATTTTCAAAGTCTGGTGGAACGATTTTATCCGCTTTGTCAATGAGAAGTTATAAAAGAAATACCGCGAATCAATTGATTCGCGGTTATTTGTATGGTTTGTAAACGTTTAACGTAATCAAAAAAAGTTCTTTGAGGGTTAACTCGCAATCGAGTATTTTGCTACTGTTTAACAGGTCCTCTGAATCTTTTAAACACTTTGCTTAAGCAAAGATTTATTCACAATTAAAAAGAGGCCAACGCCTCTTTTTATCCAACAGACCCTTCCATTTCATAGCTGATAAGACGGTTCAGTTCAACAGCATATTCCATAGGCAGTTCTTTGGTGAAAGGCTCGACAAAGCCCATAACAATCATTTCAGTCGCTTCGGATTCTGACAAGCCACGGCTCATGAGGTAGTAGAGCTGCTCTTCGGAAATCTTAGAAACCTTGGCTTCGTGTTCCAAAGCTACCTGTGAGTTGTGGATTTCATTAAATGGAATAGTGTCTGAAGCAGATAAATCATCCATAATAATGGTGTCACACTCGATATGGCTGACAGATTTCTTAGAATTACGAGCAAAGGTCACTTGGCCACGGTAGTCCACCTTACCTCCGCCCTTAGCAATGGACTTGGAAACAATAGACGAGCTAGTGTGTGGCGCATTGTGGATCATCTTAGCCCCTGTATCCTGATGCTGACCAGCATTGGCAAAAGCGATAGAAAGCATGGTACCACGCGCTCCTTCTCCGTCCAGATAGACTGATGGATATTTCATGGTTGTTTTGGCACCCAAATTTCCATCAATCCACTCAACTGTCGCATCTTTCATAGCCCGTGCACGTTTGGTTACCAAGTTATAGACATTATCAGACCAGTTTTGAATAGTCGTATAACGCATATAGGCGCCGTCCAGGGCAAAGATTTCGACAATAGCAGCATGCAAGCTGTTACTTGAATAAGTAGGAGCTGTACATCCTTCTACGTAGTGAACACTTGCTCCCTCATCAACGATAATCAGGGTCCGTTCAAACTGACCGGAATTTTCATTGTTGATACGGAAGTAGGTTTGAAGTGGAATGTCTACCTTAACACCTTTTGGAACATAGATAAAGGTACCACCAGACCAAACTGCAGAGTTAAGGGCAGCCAACTTGTTGTCTGTCGGCGGAACCAACTTAGCAAAATACTGCTTGAAAAGCTCTGGATATTCCTTAAGAGCTGAGTCGGTATCCGTAAAGACGATCCCAAGCTTTTGGAACTCTTCCTTCATATTGTGGTAGACCACTTCGGACTCATACTGGGCAGCTGCACCAGCAAGGTAAGCTCGCTCCGCTTCTGGGATCCCAATCCGCTCAAAGGTTTCCTTGATCTTCTCAGGCACTTCATCCCAGCTTCTAGCTGGCTTATCAGAGGCCTTTTGGTAATAAATCAAGTCATCAAAATTAATTTCCGACAAATCTGGACCCCAAGTCTGCATCGGCATTTTCTTGAAAACCTCGTAGGACTTAAGGCGGAAGTCCAACATCCACTCCGGTTCATCCTTGGCTGCAGAAAGCTCACGAATAACCGCTTCATTCAACCCTTTCCCTGTCGAGAGAACAGGCTCAACATCGTCATGGAAACCAAACTTATACTCACCTAGATCAATCGGTTTTGGTTCTACTCTTTCTTCTGACATAATTTCCTTTCACATTCTTACTTTTTATCTTCTTCAATTGCTCGCTTGAGGGCATTCCAACCCAAGGTCGCACACTTAATCCGCTGCGGGAATTTGGCAACGCCTGCTAAAAAGGCGCCATCTCCCAATTCTTTCTGGCGACTGTCTTCTTGGCCCTGAACCATCTGTGAGAAAACTTCCGCTAACTCCAGCGCCTGCTTTTTTGTCTTGCCCAGAACCGCATCCGTCATCATACTGGCCGAAGCCGTTGAGATAGTACAGCCTGAATTAACAAATGCAACATCTTCAATCTGATTTTCCTCATTAAACTTCACAGACAGACTAATGACATCGCCACAGGTCGGGTTATTGAGAACTACTTGCTCCACATCTTCCAGTTTCCCATGATGATGGGGGTGAGCCGAGTGATCGGTCACAACCGCCTTGTAAAGACTGTCTAACTTAGAAAGCGCCATTGAAAAACTCCTTTGTCTTTTCTAAAGCATCCACCAGCTTGTCGCAATCCGCATAGGTATTGTAGATGTAAAAGCTGGCCCGCACAGTCGCTGGCACCTGCAGATAGGTAAGCAGAGGCTGAGCACAATGGTGACCCGCCCGAACAGCCACTCCCTCATAGTCTAGAGCCGTCGCAACATCATGCGGATGGAGACCATCCAGATTAAAGGCAATCACGCCTGAGCGCTGGGCCAAATCCTGAGAGCCATAAATGGTCAAGCCTTCCACTGCCTGTAACTTAGGAAATACGTAGGCAATTAAGTCCTGCTCATGCCGGGCAATGTCATCCATGCCCAATTCTTCCAAATAATCAATGGCCGCCGCAAGACCGATTGCTCCTGCCATATTTGGAGTGCCGGCCTCAAACTTCCAAGGTAGTTCCTTCCAGGTCGCCTCCTGCTCATAGACGAAATCAATCATTTCGCCACCGAACTCGACTGGCGACATATGCTCCAGCAGCTCTTCCTTGCCATAGAGAACGCCGATTCCAGTAGGTCCGGCCATCTTATGTCCCGAAAAGGCGAAGAAGTCCACATCCAAATCCTGCACATCAATCTTCATGTGCGGAATGGATTGAGCCCCATCCACCACCAAAAGCGCTCCTTGCTGATGAACCAGCTGGGCAATCTCCTTGATGGGATTGATGACACCGAGGACATTGGAAGCATGAGCCAGAGAGACAAACTTGGTTCGCTCACTGAGCTTGGCACGGAAATCTCCCATATCCAGAGCACCGTCCTTGAGATAGACATAGACCAGCTTGGCTCCGGTCTTCCTACAAGCTTCCTGCCAGGGAATGACATTGGAATGGTGCTCCATGATAGAAATCAGCACTTCATCACCAGGCTGCAACATTTCAGCCGCAAACTGAGCCACCCAATTGAGACTCGTCGTGGTTCCTCGTGTAAAGAGAATTTCTCTGCTAGAAGCTGCATTGATAAAAGAACGGACTCTTTCTCTGGCTGCTTCATAGGATGCTGTCGCTCGCTCGGCTAGTGTATGCACACCGCGATGGACGTTGGCATTGTCTCTAAGATAGTAGTCTTCGATAGCCGCCAGCACCTGCTTTGGTTTCTGAGTTGTCGCCGCATTGTCCAAATAAACCAAAGGCTCATCATTGACAATTTGGTCCAAAATGGGAAAATCTTGCTTGATTGCTTCTGCGTTAAATCCAGACATGAAGACTCCTATCTACTTTCACGGGACAAGGCCCAGCTTTTTATCTTTTTGCGAGAATAATATCGATATTTTCAATCATTTCATCACGGACTTCCTTAACAGGGATTTCTACAATCACTGAGCCTAAGAAACCACGCACGACCAAGCGCTCTGCTGTCGCCTTATCAAGACCCCGACTCATGAGGTAATACATATCCTCTGGATCCACCTGACCGATAGAAGCCGCGTGACCAGCTGTCACATCGTTTTCATCAATTAAGAGGATGGGGTTAGCATCTGAACGCGCTTGATCAGACAGCATGAGAACCCGACTTTCCTGTTGGGCATCTGCTCCCTTAGCTCCTTTGATAATATGACCGATACCATTGAAGGTCAAGGTACCTTTTTCCAGGATAACCCCGTGCTGTAGGATATTTCCGATAGAGTTGCAGCCATAGTTAGTCACTCGGGTGTCAATTCCCTGAACCTGTTTGCCACTCGAGAGCGCCACTACTTTCATATCCGCATGGCTTCCCTTACCATAGAGATCGCTGTCAAAGTCAGCCACGACATTGCCTTCGTTCATAACACCGATAGCCCAGTCAATCATGGCATCATTGTCCAGCTTACCGCGACGGCTGATATAAGCCGTTACATTTTCGCCCAAACGATCAATAGCTGAAAACTTAATCTGAGCACCAGCCTGAGCAATAACTTCGACAGTGATATTGGCTGTTACAGGAACAGAGCCCTCGCCGTAAGTTTCCAAGCGTTCCAAGTAGCTAACCTTGGAATGCTTGCCCGCGATAATCAAAATATGCTTGTTAAAAGGAACATCGCTTTCGCTGTCCTGATAAAAAATTCCTTCAATCGGCTGGGCAATCTCAACATTGTCTGGCACATAAAGAACCGCACCACTGTTGAAATAGGCCGTATGGTAAGCCGCTAATTTGTCCTCGTCATACTTAACCGCGGACATAAAATGCTTCTCTACCAACTCTGGAATTTCTTCCAAAGCAGAGTGGAAATCAGTGAAGACCACACCTTGCTCTGCCAAATCAGCTGGCAATTGCTCCAGAACAGTATGAGTTCCCACCTGAACAAGCTTGAGATTGTCATCTAGAGCTGTAAAGTCTGGAACACTTGTCAGCGGCTCACTCTCTGAAATTCGTCCGTCTCCCAGATTCCAGCGGTGAAATTTGACCCGCTCAATAACTGGCAAATCCAGCTGGTCCATCTTGTCAAAAGCCTTTTGACGAAGATCAACCAACCATGCTGGTTCTGCGTGAACTTGTGAAAATTCTTGAATCAATTCTTTTGTCATGTCATTCTCCTATCTTTTATCAAAGTCAAAAGAATGTTTGACTAGGCTTCTTCAGTATAGTTGAAGCCCAACTCTTCAGCCAATTTGGCATAGCCTTCTTTTTCCAAGCGAACTGCCAATTCTGGACCGCCAGAAAGAACAACTTTCCCCTCCATCATGACATGAACTACATCTGGAGTAATATAGTTGAGCAGGCGTTGGTAGTGGGTAATAATCATAGCCCCAAAACCTTCACCGCGCATAGCGTTGACTCCTTTAGAAACGACCTTAAGCGCATCGATATCCAGACCTGAGTCAATCTCATCCAAGAGCGCAAAAGTTGGCTCTAACATAAGCAACTGCAAGATTTCATTACGTTTTTTCTCACCACCTGAGAAGCCTTCATTGAGGTAGCGCTCAGCCATTTCTTCCTTCATGTTGAGCAGTTCCATCTTTTCGTCTAGTTTAGTAATGAAGTCACGGACAGAGATTTTGTCATCGTCTTCCTTGCCAGCATTCATGGCCGCACGGAGAAACTCTGCATTGGTAATACCAGGAATCTCACTAGGATACTGCATCGCAAGGAAGAGTCCCATACGAGCCCGTTCATCCACTTCTAGCTCCAAGATATTAACCCCATCAAAAAGCACCTCTCCTTGAGTTACTTCATAGTTAGGATTTCCCATAATGGCTGCAGACAAGGTAGATTTTCCTGTTCCATTTGGCCCCATGATTGCTGCAACTTCTCCCGTTTTCAGAGTAAGGTTTACCCCTTTGAGAATTTTTTTCCCTTCAATTTCAACATGAAGGTCTTTGATTTCTAAGACAGACATTTCTTTTTCCTTTCTTTACTTAGCTGATTTACATACTTTAGTATACCAAAAAAAAGCCCAAAAGGCTTTTATTTTGTTTAGAACTATTCTTGTTTGTGTTTCTTTTGGTATCTTTTCTCTCGGACTTCTTCTCTATAAGAGGAGTTTCCGATAAAGCGTAGGATATTGAGCAGAGGCGTCCTCTGCGGCCCCAGAACCCCTATTAGTTCTACTAAAAGTTCGACACCTAGCAGAAGGCCAATCACGAGGAGGAGGCCGCCAATGCGAGTCGATACATTTAGCAGGAGGGAAATCATAGAGAAAATCATCGAAATCCCATAGATAACTAGAACTGTTCCCCGATGTGTCAATCCTAAGGACAAGAGCCTATGATGAAGGTGGTGACGGTCAGGCTGGTAAAATTTCTGACCTGACAAAGTCCGACGAACGATTGCTAAAAAAGTATCGGTAATTGGCACACCCAAGATAATCATAGGTGTGACAATCGCTACTGCCGTTGCATTCTTCAAGCCTTGTAGAGACAGGACTGAAATCATAAAGCCGATGAAAAGAGCCCCCGTATCCCCGCCATATATAATGGCTGGATGATAATTGTAAGGAAAGAAGCCAGCAATAGAGGCCACTAAAACCAAGATGGTCAGGGTCAGGAATAAATTATGACCCGGTAAGAAAAAGTAGGAAACAATGCCCATAGTCAGCAAGGAAATAATGGAGACCCCGCTAACAAGGCCGTCTAAACCATCCATTAGATTGACCGCATTCGTAATGGAGACAATCCAGAGAATAGTCAAAATAAAAGATAGCCAAGGTGGGAAAAAGAGATGGGGACCACCAAAAGGAATCTTAAAGTCATCCAAGCGGAAATCCGTCAGCCACCAAATCAGGCAGGCAGCCAGCACAATCCCCCCTAACTTCATCAGAGGACTTAATTCTTTAATATCGTCGATAAGTCCCGTCAGGGCAACAATCAAGCCCCCCAACACCACCGGCCAAATATAGTCAAAATAAGTCTGTTCAAAAAAAGTGACGCCAACAATCTGCGGCATGAAGACCAAAGTCGCCAAGGTAAAAGCTGCCACAACCGCCAGTCCGCCTGCACTCGGCATGGGCTTTTTATTGATTCGTCGAGCATTAGGATAGTCGACTGCATCCATTTTAAAAGCCAAGAGCCGAACGAGGGGAGTCAACAAAACTCCGACAAAAAATGTCGCTAGTAGCACCAAAATGAACTTCAATGGAAAAGCAATCATAAGCATTCAACTTTCTGCAACTGTTGGATGGCTTCTGTCACCAAAAGCAGACGTCCGTGTTCTTGTAGGACAGCACGAGTAATATCTGTATCCTCAGCAAATTCACGCATTTTAGCCAGTAACCAAGCTGGATAAAGAGCAGGTTGCTCTTCCAAATCTACCAAAATAGTCAGGTAGTAGGCAGAGTCATATTTATAGAGTTCTGACAGGTCTATTGGGTAGTCAACCGTTTTAGCGAAAGAAACGACGCTGCGCAAATCAGTAAAAGACAGAATATAATAGACATACCGGTCTAGGTTCTCTTCTTCCTTTTCTTCTGAAGAATCTGCAGAATCCTCCTGATCAGCCTCGGCTGCCTCCAAAGATTTAACCGCCTCGAGATCATCCTTACTCTTTTCAAAGATATTTTTCTCTAAAGTCTTTAAGAACTCATCTGGCGACATCTGGCTAAGTTCATCCATGTCTGGTAGATTACCCAAGTCTTCAAAATTCAAATTCTTATCAATCTTGGATCTCGTCACAAAGACATCCAGCTTGTCTGGCTTAGGCGTCACTCGAAAGCTTAGCATGCCACTGTCTAAAAAGCTGTCCGGCATTTCCAACTCATCCAAAATGGTATAGAAAAATTCTTCTGTTTTTTCTTGGGGAACTAGGAAATCTGCAATTTCCATTCCGTGTTCTTCCAAATCTTCCAACTGGATGGTGATTTTAATCGTTGAATCATTAATCTGTTTCACTTCCATCTCATCAACCTCATACTTTCATAGTCTTTCTATTATACTAAAATTCTAAACTTATTTCAAAAAAATAACTGGCCAAATAAGAAAAGGCCGGGAAAATTTCCCAAGCCTTGATCAGCCAATAATGACCTTAATCAGACCGTAAACCAACAGCAAAACTCCGAGTCCGATCCGATATTTACCAAAGATTGTAAAGTCATGGTTCTTGACATAGTCTGTCAGGAAGCGAATCACGTAAAGACTGACTCCGAAAGCCACTCCCATAGCTACCAACAAAAGGAATAATTGGTCGAAGCCTAAAGAATTGCCCTTGATGATAAATTTCAGGATTTTCAGCCCACTTGCGCCAAACATGATTGGAATACCCAAGTAGAAAGTAAACTCTGTTACAACAGATCGGCTGACACCATTCAAGAGACCACCGACAATGGTTGCACCTGAACGGCTGGTTCCCGGAAAGAGGGACAAGACTTGGAAAAGACCGATATAAAGAGCTGTTTGATAAGGAAGTCTACTCAATTCTGTAACAGTCGGTTCCACCTGCTCTCGTTTTTCCAGATAGATAAAGGCAACCCCGTAGATAATCAGCATGATTGCGACGGATACCAGATTATAAAAATGTGCTTCAAACCAATCGTCTAGGAAGAGACCGATGATTGCGGCTGGTAAAGCAGCAACGACTACCTTGGCCCAGAGCTGCCAGGTCAGCTGAATTTGACGAGCCGTTTTCCCTGGTTTAAAAGGATTGAGCTTATCAAAATAAATCACCACAACCGCTAAGATAGCTCCCAGCTGAATGACTACATTGAACATTTCCATGAAGGCTGGATTTTCATTTTTATACTTGATAAAATCTTGAATCAGAATCAAGTGGCCAGTACTCGAAATGGGTAGCCACTCTGTAATTCCTTCAACAATTCCATAAATAATAGACTTTAAAATTTCAATAATAAACATAGATAACTCCTAAAACAACTTTAACATTTATTATACCACATATTGGAGGAGAGGAAAAGCTATCTCAAAGGCTTTAGCAAGCTTTTTATCAAAAGGCTCCGCCCCCGCCGCCTCCACCGCCACCAGAGAAGCCACCTCCTGCTCCGCCTCCTGATGAAACCGAGAAATGACTCGCCGTTGAGGCAATGTGTCCATAATTTGAAAAACTATGGGAACTTGCGTAGAAAATAGGATGAAGATTGTATTGTAGATAAGTATTCATAGATGCGTTTTCCAAGGAAATCTGACGCAGCTTCATGACCCGACTAACACGATCCGCATAGCCAAATAGGGTAGCATAGACCAAAAGCCGGTTCCACAGGACAATGCCCTCCACCTCGGTATCGTATAGGCGAGCGATATAGCGTAACATATTCGCAAAGCTATTCCAGAGATAGAAATCATGGGCTCCCTCATCGCTCAAGACACCATCCCGCTGATATAGCTGCAAGGCTTTGCCCAGCAGAATGGTCAACACCGAAGCGACAGCTGCAAGTGGAAGATAGGACCAAATAAAACCGTCTAGCTTGATCAAATAGACAAAAAAGGTCAAGAGAGACAAGCCAAAAGCAAGGAAACTTGCCATTAGAGCCAACCACAAGAGAAGATTTTCTCCTCGTTTCAAAGGACGATAGTGATCCAGCAAGTTCAGCTCCTGAATCTCCCTTAGCACTTGTTCAGACAAGATGTTTAAATTAGTTGAAAAGCGATTCTTTATCCGATTGCCAATTTGGCGAATTCGTGCCTCATCTGCTGATTTTTTATTTTTATAAAGATCTTCTGAAATCTGATAAGATTCAAACAAGTCTGCCACAGCCGCCTGTTTATGGTCGCCAAATGCCATCTGTAGGAATTGACCTTCAAACTCTGACAAACCTTTTTTAGAAGTTGGTTTCAGGATTGGCTTGTCTGCAGTTCCTAAAAGCTCGATATAGCCCCGATCCATCAAATCCAGCAAGGTTGCCTGCACCAAATTTTCAAATTTTAAATGCGCTCGTCCACCACTGGTCGGATCGACTTCTCTCATATCCACAGCAAAGATATTAGCCGCTACAATGAGAGGGGCCAGATCTTGCGGAGCTTCATAGAGGCGAGCTTCTTTAGGAAAAGCTTGGCTAGGACGAATCTTCATCCGAAAGATCAGATAAAATATTCCCGAAAACATGAGCAAGAACAAGGCCAAAAGAGGCAGATAGACTTCTCCCAAGCGATGATAAAACTGGCTCTTAGCTACAATCTCTTTCTCAACTGCTTGAAAAGTCTGTAGATAGTCGGTTGCTTTTGGATCCTCTGCTGCCTGATGCAAGGCCTGTCGATGCCAATATCCATGCAGTTCGACCTTCTTCCTGCTAGGCAAATGAGATAGCTGAATCTGATAAACACCACGATTTTCATCTATAGTGGCCGATTGGCCAAAATAACCTGTATGAACATACATGTCCGTTAAGGTCCAAGTTCCCAGACCCCAAACCTTAATCGTCACATTTTGCAGTTCCTCTTCCCAATCACTGATCGGTGTCCATTTGAGCTCTGCTATATCTTTATGGAGGAAAAGAAGATTGGTCAAGTTCCATGTGACTGTTACTTTGACCGTGTCTCCCTCTTTACCTGCATTGTAAATCTTGACTTCGTAGCCATCTCCCAAATCTGTGACTCGTGGCTCAAAGTCATATTTTACGACTCCATTCGTTTTCACGGAGACTTTTGGGTCTGAATCAATAGCAAAGCCTTCTGGCATCTTTCCTGCCGATCCTAAAGAGACCATCTGGCCATTGTAATCATCATCAAAATGATAGGTCACCTCTTCTGTATAGGTGGCTGTATTATCGGCGTGGATCTCCAAATTTCCTTTATATGACTGGATTTGATAGTCTAAAGCTGACACTGTCCCAGCAAAAAATAAACTCAAAAAAAGAATAAAAATCCCTGACAAGTACCTTTTCATAAACCAAAGTCCTTTTCTAAATCTTTATTCTATTATAGCATTTTTCTCAAGTAAGGGCTTACCAGGATTGAAAAGTCGAATATTTTTCGGTAGAATAGAAAGAACTATTTTAGAAGGACTAGGAGAGAATATGAAAAAATTCATTTTAACCTTATTGACAGCCCTCCTCGTCTGTCTGGGGACCTTTACCGTAGCTCAGGCGGATGATTATCTTAGAATTGGGATGGAAGCGGCCTATGCCCCCTTCAACTGGACCCAAGATGATGATTCAAATGGTGCTGTTAAAATCGAAGGAACAAATCAGTACGCCAATGGATATGATGTCCAAGTTGCCAAGAAGATTGCTCAGGAAATGGGCAAGGAACCTCTAGTTGTAAAAACCTCTTGGAACGGACTGATTCCAGCCTTGACATCTGGTAAAATCGATATGATTATCGCTGGTATGAGCCCAACAGCCGAACGGAAAAAAGAAATCGCCTTTTCTAGCAGCTACTACACCAGTGAGCCTGTTATGTTGGTTCGAAAAGACGGCAACTACGCCAATGCCAAGACCCTCAAGGACTTTAAAGATGCTAAAATCACCTCTCAGCAAGGTGTCTATCTTTACAATCTGATTTCTCAACTGCCAGGTGCCAAGCAAGAAACGGCCATGGGAGATTTCGCCCAAATGCGTCAAGCTCTAGAATCTGGTGTTATTGACGGTTACATTTCTGAACGTCCCGAAGCTCTGACAGCTGAAGCTGCTAACTCTAAGTTCAAAATGATTCAATTCAAAGAGGGCTTTGAAGTTGGCGAAGAGGATGCTTCCATCGCCGTCGGCATGCGTAAAGACGACAGCCGAATCGAGCAAGCGAATGCAGCTATCGCTAAACTCTCAACGGATGACCAAACGCAACTGATGGATCAAATGATTAAAAATCAGCCGGTGGACACTGATACTGACGATGCTGAAGACACATTCTTCAATAAAGTCCTTAAGATTTGGAAGGAAAATTGGCCACAATTCTTACGCGGAGCTGGTTTGACCTTGCTCATTTCCATTACAGGGACAATCGCTGGCCTCCTCATCGGTTTGCTTATTGGGGTCTATCGGACAGCACCGATTTCAAAAAACAAGGCTTTAGCCTTCCTACAAAAACTATTCGGTTGGTTTCTCAATGTTTACATTGAAATTTTCCGTGGTACTCCTATGATTGTACAATCCATGGTTATCTACTATGGAACAGCTCAGGCTTTTGGCATTTCGATTGACCGGACAGCTGCAGCTATCTTTATCGTTTCTATCAATACTGGTGCCTATATGAGTGAAATTGTCCGCGGTGGTATCTTTGCCGTTGATAAAGGACAATTCGAAGCGGCTACTGCACTCGGAATGACCCACGGTCAAACCATGCGCAAGGTCGTCCTGCCACAGGTGGTCCGCAACATTTTGCCTGCAACTGGTAATGAATTTGTCATCAATATCAAGGATACTTCTGTCCTCAATGTCATCTCCGTGGTAGAGCTCTACTTCTCAGGAAATACGATTGCAACTCAGACCTATCAGTATTTCCAAACCTTCACCATTATCGCAGTCATTTACTTCGTCTTGACCTTTACCATCACTCGAATCCTACGTTTCATCGAGCGGAAGTTTGACACAGATCATTACACAACAGGTGCCAACCAAATGCAGACGGGAGAATTGAAACAATGACCGAAACAATTTTAGAAATTAAAAATCTCAAAAAATCTTATGGGGAGAATCAAGTCTTAAAAGACATTTCTCTGACTGTCCACAAGGGCGAAGTTATCTCCATTATCGGAAGTTCGGGTAGCGGAAAATCAACCTTTCTCCGCTCCATCAACCTCCTCGAAACACCTACTGCTGGCGAAATTCTCTATCGCGGGAAAAATGTCTTGGATGAAAATTACGACCTGACTCATTACCGCGAAAAATTAGGCATGGTCTTCCAAAGTTTCAATCTTTTTGAAAATCTCAATGTCCTAGAAAATACCATCGTAGCTCAGACAACCGTACTCAAAAGAGAGCGTGCTGAGGCAGAAAAGATTGCCAAAGAAAATCTGGAAAAGGTAGGTATGGGTGAGCTCTACTGGCAAGCTAAGCCTAAACAGCTTTCAGGTGGACAAAAACAGCGGGTTGCCATTGCGCGTGCGCTTTCCATGAATCCTGATGCCATCCTTTTCGATGAACCAACTTCAGCTCTTGACCCAGAAATGGTCGGCGAAGTCCTGAAAATCATGAAGGAACTGGCTAAAGAAGGCCTGACCATGATTGTCGTGACCCACGAAATGGAATTTGCCCGCGATGTTTCCAGCCGTGTTATCTTTATGGATAAGGGCGTCATCGCAGAAGAAGGCACTCCACAAGAATTCTTTACCAATCCTAAAGAAGAACGAACCAAGGAATTCCTACATCGCTTTTTGAAATAAACAACCAATCAAACAAACAAGACGGAAAAAGATACATCCGCCTTGTTTTTTTATTCGCAAAATAAAAAAGCGGGTTTCCCCACTTTTTGAAGATTAGTCTTCAAACTTTTCATGATTCTTATCGTAGAAATCAATCAAGCCAAGAGCTGTTTCAAAAGAAATATTCTTTACTTTTGCACGTCCTTGAGCAAGAGCAATAATTGACATTTCACGCGCGTTTGTTTCTTTACTAATACGGTAACCTGTAATTTTTTTGTCACGAACCCATCCAACGACTGACTCTACTTTTTCAAAATTTGATTTAGCCATTTCTTACTCCTCTCTAACTTATTTCGAATACTAATATAATGGTTTTTATACAGTTTGTCAACTTAGAAAAACCAAAACAAACAAATTAAATAATTCTGAATATTCTATATTTATTTAGCTTTGAGGGCTGAAAGGATCTGGGTGCGAATACTCTCCACTCCATCAGGATTTGCTGGGAGGAAGATCGTGTTATTTCCTTGCTTATCTGCAAAATTATTCAAGGTATCTAGATATTGGTTGGTCAAGAGGATGGACATAATTTGTTCTTCTGTCAACTCAACATTGGCGCCTTTGAGCTCCTTAATTGAGTCTGCTAAGCCGTCTACGATTGCCTTCCGCTGCTCTGCAATACCGACCCCATGAAGACGGTCTTTCTCAGCCTCGGCTTCTGCAGCAGTTACAATTTTAATCTTATCTGCTTCTGCCAATTCCTGAGCTGCCACGCGCTTGCGTTGAGCCGCATTGATTTCGTTCATGGACTGTTTAACTTCTGCATCTGGCTCAACCTTGGTAATCAAGGTCTTGACAATGATGTAGCCATAAGTCGACATTTCTTCAGCTACCTGCTTTTGAACTTCTAGGGCGATCTCATCTTTCTTTTCAAAGAGCTCGTCCAAGGTCAGCTTAGGAACAGAGGAACGCAAAGCATCTTCGATGTAGGACTTAATCTGCGCTTCTGGCCGCATGAGTTTATAGTAAGCATCTGTCACATTGTGTTCATTTACCCGATATTGGGTCGCAACATTCATGGTCACAAAGACATTATCCTGAGTCTTGGTCTCAACAACAATATCGCTTTGTAGCAAACGCAACTGAACACGAGCAGCGATTTTGTCAATTCCCAAAGGCAAACGGACATTCATCCCACTTGTACTAGTCTTGTGGTAACGACCAAAACGCTCAATGATGGCAACAGATTGCTGGCGCACGACATAAAGCGAGCTAAATGCCAATAGACCACAAAGAAGAAGAAAAATGAGAAAGAAGAAAAAGAAATTCAGTAACATAAGCGCATCTCCTTAATTTAATATAGTATATTCTAGCACAGTCCTCACTCACTTGCAATTAAAAAGTGGGGTTTTACTAAAATATTTTTAGGATCAGACTAACATATTATAAAGCGTTTCATTTCCGTTTAGATTGATGAAGGAAGGGTCAAAATGCTCGATTCGATTGATCAGGCCTGCATAGTCATGTTTATTGGCCAGAGCAATCCCAATCAGGACTGGTCCGGTTCCTTTGCTGGCTCGCTTGATGTATTCAAATCGAGTGATGTCATCATTTGGCCCTAAAATATCATTTACAAATTCACGTAAGGCACCAGGCCGCTGCGGGAAATTTACTACAAAATAATGCTTGATGCCATCATAAATGAGGGCACGCTCTTCCATTTCAGGCATACGATTAATGTCATTATTTCCTCCCGAAATAATACAGCAGACAGTTTTTCCTTTGATATATTCTCGCAACACTTCCAAGGCCGCCACGCTAGCTGCACCAGCAGGCTCTGCGATGATTCCTTGTTTAGAATAGAGATCAATCAAGGTTTCAGAAATCAAGCCTTCATCAACCCCGATAAGTGTTTCTACATTCTTTTTCGTTGCTTCATAAGTAGAGGCCCCTACCTTTTGAACTGCGATACCGTCCGCAAATTTGTCAATTTCATTGAGTTTGACAGGACCGCCTGCTTCAAAAGCCGCCCTCATACTGCGGGCACCATTGGCCTCTACCCCAATCACTTCAATTTGTGGCTGGCTTTCCTTGATGTAAGTGGATACTCCCGCGATGAGACCACCGCCTCCTACTGGTACCAAGACCAAGTCTAAATCGATGGACTCCCGAGCTGTATCTTCTAGGATTTCATAAGCAACCGTTCCCTGACCTGCTTGAACATGAGCATCATCAAAAGGATCGATGAAAGTCCGATTTTCCATCCGAGTGAATTCCATAGCCGCCCGAGCAGAAGCATCAAAAGTATCTCCTACTAGCTTAATCGTAACAAAATCGCCACCAAAGAAACGAACCTGTCCAATTTTTTGTTGAGGAGTTGTGATAGGCATAAAAATAGTCGCTGGGATTTTCATTTCATTACAGGTGTATGCGACACCCTGAGCGTGGTTTCCCGCAGAAGCGCAGACAACCCCGCGTTCTCGCTCTTCTTTACTCAACTGAGAAATAGCATAATAGGCACCACGTATTTTGAAAGAACGGACACGTTGGGCATTTTCCTTTTTAAGATAAATCTTTGCCCCGTACTTCTCTGACAAGTAATGATCATAATCAAGCGGTGTATTGACAACAACATCTTTTAATACCTTATGAGCACGGACGATATCTTTTGCTGTTAACATTCCTTTTCCTTTCCAAATGAGGTAAACAAACTCAGCTGGGATACCAGCTGAGTTTTCCACACAATCTTAGTTGTAGATCTTGAAAGCGTCGTCGTCGTTTTTACCAACGAATGGCATTGCTTTACGCAATTCCGCACCGACTTTTTCAATTTCAAGGTTAGCTGCTTGTTCACGGTAAGCAGTGAGTTTTGGACGTCCAGCTTTATAGTCATTTACAAAGTCATTTGCAAATTTACCATTTTGGATGTCTGCCAAGACAGCTTTCATGTTTTCTTTAACTTGCTCAGTAATCACACGTGGACCTGATACATAGTCACCGTATTCAGCAGTGTTTGAAATAGATTGACGCATTTTCTTAAATCCACCTTCATAGATCAAGTCCACAATCAATTTCATTTCGTGCAGCACTTCGAAGTAAGCCAATTCTGGAGCATAGCCTGCTTCTGTCAAGACTTCAAAACCTGCTTCGATCAGGGCAGTCAAACCACCACAAAGTACAGCCTGTTCACCAAACAAATCTTCTTCAGTTTCTTCTTTGTAAGTTGTTTCAAGCAAACCAACACGAGCTGCACCAACACCTTTACACCAGTCCATAGCAATGTTTTTCGCATTTCCTGTGGCGTCTTGGTAGACTGCATAAAGAGCTGGAACACCAAATCCTTCTTCGTAAGTACGACGTACCAAGTGTCCTGGTCCTTTAGGAGCACACATGAAGACATCTACATCTGCAGGAACTTTGATAAATTCAAAGTGGATATTGAAACCATGAGCAAATCCAACTGCGTTACCAGCTTCCAAGTTAGGAGCAATTTCTGTTTCGTAAAGTTCTTGTTGGATTTCATCTGGAGCCAAGATCATGATAACATCAGCCAATTTAGCAGCTTCTGCTACTGTGTATGTAGCAAAACCATCTTCTTTAGCCTTGTCAAATGACTTACCAGGACGAACACCGATAATCACATCATGACCTGTATCACGCAAGTTTTGTGCATGAGCATGACCTTGTGAACCATAACCGATAACGGCGATCTTTTTACCGTCAAGTGCTGCTACTTTTACATCTTTTTCGTATTCCATTGTTACTGCCATAATGTTTACTCTCTTTTCTATTTTTATTGCCTCTTAGGCGGTTTTAACAAATTTAAGTAGGGTTTTATACTCACTGAAAATCAAAGATCAAACTAGGAAGCTAGCTGTAGGTTGCTCGAAGCACTGCTTTGAGGTTGTCAATAAGACTGACGGAGTCAGTAACATATACCTACGGCAAGGCGAAGCTCACGTGGTTTGAAGAGATTTTCGAAGAGTGTTAATCACGGGTAAAGCCAGTTGCCCCAGTCCGTGCGATATTGCGAATGCCGTAAGGACGGATGACTCGTAAAAGCGCTTCGCTCTTTTCTGCATCGCCCGTCATCTGGATAGTGATCGAGCTTGGCGCCACATCGACTACCGTTGCACGGAAAGGCTGGATAATGGCCAAGATTTCTGCACGCTTAGCAACTGGTGCCGATACCTTGATCAAGATAACTTCCCGTTCTAAGTGAGGATGATCTGTAATATCCCGCACTCGAATCACATCAATTTGGCGATTGAGCTGCTTGATAATCTGCTCCACTTCATTGAGGGAATTTACATCAATGATAATGGTAATCCGAGAGACATTTTCATCCTCGGTCGCACCGACAGAGATACTCTCGATATTGACCTGACGTCTGGAAAGCACACCAGTGAAGCGGTTCAGAACACCTGAACGATTTTGGAGTTTAGCTGTCAACATTCTACGCATGGAACTTCACCCCCAACATCTCATGATTGCTCTTGCCAGCCGGCACCATTGGAAGCACGTGCTCCTTGCGGGAAATATCTACCTCGATAAACATCGGTATGTCGTCTTTCAGGACTTCCAAATCTTGAGCAATGGTCTCTGGATTATCAAATTTATAGGATTTGACACCATAAGCCTGAGCCATCAGCTGAAAATCTGGCAAACTGTCAAAGACTGACTCGGAGGTACGACCATCATAGAAGGCTTCCTGCCACTGACGAACCATCCCCAACGAATGATTATTGAGCATGATAACCTTAATCGGAATCTTGTAGATATTAAGGATGGCCATCTCTTGATTGGTCATCTGGTAGCCACCGTCTCCAACGAAGAGAACTACTTCCTTATCTGGATTGGCAATCTTAGCCCCAATCGCTGCTGGAACACCAAAGCCCATGGTTCCAAGACCACCAGACGTAACTAACTGACGTTCGTTTCGATAAGGATAATACTGGGCTGTCCACATCTGGTGCTGGCCGACGTCCGTTACCACAATGGCATCGCCCTTGGTCAACTCCCCCACGCGCTCAATAACAGCCTGAGGTTGGACAACTCGTTCCTTCTTATCATAGGAGCGCACCCGCTCCTTGTCTCGTGTCACCTTTTCTATCCACTTGCTGGTATTGTTGTGCACTTGCTCTTCTTCAAGCAACATTTGCAAAGCTTTCTTGGCATCTCCTACAATAGGAATATCCACGCTGATGATTTTACCGATCTCTGCTGGATCGATATCAATGTGGGCCACCTTAGCACTTTTAGCAAAGGTCTTAGGATTACCAGTCAGACGGTCATCAAAACGACATCCAATGCTAATCATGAAGTCCGCTTCCGTCATAGCAATATTAGCCGCGAAAGAACCATGCATGCCACCCATACCCAAGAACAAAGGATGATCTGTCGCAATCGTTCCCTGACCCAACAATGAGGTCACTACTGGAATCTGATACCGCTCTGCAAAAGCAACCATCTCCGCTGCTGCTCCTGCATAGCTAATACCACCACCAGAAAGAAGAACAGGTTTTTTTGCCTTAGAAAGCTGTTTAAGAATCTTCTTAATCTGTAAGTCATTAGGCTCAATTGTTGGCTGATAGCTTGGCAGATGCAACTGAGTGTCATAGATAAAGTCCGTATCCAGAGCTGAGACATCCTTTGGCAAATCAATAACGACTGGCCCAGGACGACCTGTGGTCGCAATATGAATGGCCTCCGTAATGATTCTTGGTATGTCTGCCGTCTCCCGTACCTGATAATTGTACTTAGTGATGGGAGTAGTAATACCGACAATGTCGGCTTCTTGAAAGGCATCCTTACCAATGCCTGGCGTCGCTACCTGCCCAGTAAAAACCAAAAGGGGAACACTGTCACTCATAGCGTCGGCGATCCCAGTAATGGCATTGGTTGCCCCCGGGCCACTAGTTACAACGGCCACACCAATTTTCCCAGTAGACTTAGCGTAGCCTTCTGCTTCATGAACACACCCCTGCTCATGGCGACCAAGAATATGGCGGATACCTTTAAAGCTATAAATAGCATCATAGAGAGGCAAGACTGCACCACCAGGATAGCCAAAAATAGTATCAACACCAAGATTTTTCAAGGTTTCCAAGACCAGCTGCGAGCCGGACTTAGGAGTTTCTAATTGGATTCTTTCCATATTTCCCCTTTCATTTATTTACAATTTTCTAAAAATTCAAAAAGCTTTCTACTATGATAACATTTTTGAAAAAAATTGCAAGTATCGCGGATGCTTTTTTTCATTCTGATTGAAAAAGATAAGAAAATCCCGCTAAATCCGAATGTAGCGAGATAATTATTTTATATCCATCCTTGTTCTTGAGCAATCCGGACAGCTTCCGTACGATTGTCTGCTGCTAGCTTGGTCAGGATGGTCGACATATAGTTGCGAATAGTTCCATTTGATAAATAGAGCTTTTCCGCAATTTCTTTATTGGAGAGCCCAGTTGCTGCTGCTTCTAAGACTAGAAGCTCCTGATGAGAGAGGGGATTTTTATGAGTCATCAGCACTTCCATGAGTTCAGGTGAGTATTCTTTTTGTCCAGCCAAGACAGTGTGGATGGTTTTCATCAGATCCGCAATGCTACGTTCCTTGAGTACATAGGCATCAACATCCGCCTTAACCGCTCGCTCAAAATAGCCTGGCCGCTTAAAAGTCGTCACAATGATGACCTTGACAGCTGGCTGATGCTCCTTCACCCATTCTAGAACATCCAGCCCCGTCTGATAGGGCATTTCTACATCCAAGATAGCCACATCGACTGGATTGGTCTTGAGCAGCTCCATAGCTTCACGACCATCTGCTGCTTGAGAAACACTAGTAACATCCGGCTGCAATTGCAAGAGCTGGCTAAGAGCATCCCGCAGCATACTCTGGTCTTCTGCTAATAATATCTTCATCGCTCTTCTCCTTTAACCCTATACGGCAAGCGCACGCGAATAATGGTTGGCTTGTGATTACTGATGACCTCCACGCTACCATCAAGCCCCTCCAAGCGCTCTCGAACTGAATGTAGCTCTCGGCCAGTGACTTGCTTAAAGCCTCGACCATCATCTTCAACTTCCAAGATCAAATCTCGGTTCTGACTATACAAATCAATTCTGGACTTCTTGGCCTCCGCATGCTTGATAATATTGGTTGCTAATTCCAACAAAATCATACTAATAGTAAACTGCATTTCCGTAGGGATACTGGCTACATTGAGCTGATTATGAAGCTCCAAGTCAATATCGCTCATTTCCAGCATGGTTCGGATTGTATTTAATTCTTCATCTAGCGTCCGCGTCTTGAGATTATCTACAATCCGTCGAACATCAGCCATAGCCTGCTTACTGATTCGTCGCACTTCCTCCATCTCTTTCTCCGCCTGCTCGTAGGCCTCCATTTGTAGGAATTGCTGGGCCAACTCTGTCTTGACACTGAGCATGGCAAAGGTATGGCCCAAACTATCATGTAAATCCCGTCCGATTCGATTGCGCTCATTTTCCGCTAAGAAAAGATTGAGCTGAGCATTCTGCTTGCTTTTTTCCTCCTTGAGCTGTTCAGCAACTTGGATACGATGCAGACCTAGCGTCAAGAAATCCGCAAAGAGAAAGGTCGTTGAGAAAAAGACCAGATAGCCAGTGCTCAATTGATGTTGCAGATACACCCCGACCAGAAGAGCTGGTTGGACAGCTAGGAAACTCCAAAAGCGCCAAGATTTAAGGGAAATATCATTGTAATGATAAACAAGAAGATTGGACAAATAAAAAATATACCAAACGAAGCCCACATTCAGCCAAATGGGAGTGTAAAAAATGTAAGCAAGCATGACCCACCAAGATAGAGCCTGGTAGAAAGGTTTTGTCTCCGTGAGGATGGTGTAATAGGCCCCTATTAACAATGCTGTCCAAAGCAAAGTCAAAAGCGGGTACTCACCACTGATGACACCCGCTATCGGAAAGATGATAAAGACCAGAGAAATATGAAACATATGATGTATGTTTTTGAACTTTTCCCACATAAAACTATTTAACCTCAATCCGTTTTTTGAGCTGAAGGACTAAAATGCTAAAGAAAATGGTATAGGCCAGGACGATTAGCATGGCAGACACATTCCAGTCATGGTGTTCCAAATAGGAAGAGACCACCTGCATGAGCTGATAGCTTGGCGTTAGCTTGCCGATGGATTGTAGCCAGTCTGGAAACATAGTCAGAGGAAACCAAAGGCCACCCAAGACTGCTAAAGCCATATAGACGATATTGCCTACGACTGACATGAGCTGGGCACTGGGCAGGAGACTGACCAAGACGCCCATGGCGATAAAGACCAGACTACCGATCAAAAGAATCAGTGCAATCATTAGCCAGTCCATCATGGGCACATTGACTCCACGAACGAAATGTCCGACAGAGAAGACCACGATAATGGAAAGCAGAAAGGTCAGTAAAGTACTAAAAAGCTTTGATATATAATATTCTACCATAGAAACTGGCGAATGCTGAATCAATTTTTGCCAGTTATTGGTCTTGTCTGACTGCAAGGTGCTGGGAATGCTAAAAAAGGCACTAGACATGATACTAAAAAGTGTCATAGAAAAGAGATAGGTTCGGAGCACAAGCGCCGGTACATCAGAACCTGACATTATTCCTGAAAAGATCAGATAGAACACGCTGGGCAGACCGATAGAGAGCAGGTAGTAAGCTGCCTGCCGCTTCATCAAAATCAGCTCCATTTTCATTAAACTAACCATATTTTTCATGATGCTACTCCTTTACTCTTGTGTCGTCTCAAAAATACTATCCAGCAGGGTGCGATTGCGGACTTCGATTTCTTCAATCGTACAGCCATGCTCCTGCAGAATGTGCCAGACCTGACTGGCATCCTTGGTCGCAAAAGATAGAGCCTTTTGCTTGATTTCAATCTCTGTTACACCAGCTATCTTTTCCACGATTTCTTTGTAGGAAAGGGGCAGTGTGAAGTGTTTTTCCTGCTCTTCCTTGCGCATGGCATAAGGTGTGGTGTCGCGGATTAGCTCACCCTTGTGGAGCACCAAAATCCGGTCAGCCGTATGCTCCACTTCTTCAATGTAGTGGGAAGAATAAACAATGGTTACACCTTGCTTCTTGAGCTTGTCCACTATTTCCCAGAAATGCTGGCGCGTCGAAGTATCCATAGCCGAAGTCGGCTCATCCAAGAAGAGGATCTTTGGACGGCCAATTAAGGCTAAGATAAAGGAGAAGAGACGTTTTTGACCACCAGAGAGCTTGGCAGCCAGCTGGTTCTTTTGTTTGTCAGAAAAGCCCAACAAGGCATCGATTTCCTCTTCAGACAGGCTATTGGGATAGATAGAGCGAAAGAAAGCGAGGAGTTCCTTGACTTTCAAATCTCCCACCACTGTATTTTCCTGAGGCAAAATGGCAACCATCTCTTTCAGGCGATTGTCCGTTGGCTTTAACCCTTGAATCAGGGCTTGGCCAGAAGTCATAAACTTATCACCTAAGAGACAGTCCATTAGAGTTGTTTTGCCTGCTCCGTTGGGACCAATCAGAGCCACACAATCTCCTTCTTCAATATCAAAGGAAATGTGGCGTAAAATCTCCTTCCCCCGAATACTTTTAGATAGCTTTTTCACTTCAATCAATTTCATGATCTTCCTCCTTAATAAAATCATAGATGAGCGGCCAGATGACAAAGACAACTAGAATCACTCCCCATACTCCTATATAAAATTGCCGGGGTAGAAATTCCAACAGAAAACCCGGTATCATCTGAAAACACCATACACCCATTGCAACTCCAATGAATAAGAGGGTCAAGTGCTTTTTCATTTCTACTTTCTCCTCTTGCTTAACTTAGCCACTTCCTTTAGGACATAGCTAGCCATTCCCAAGCTAGCAAAAATCTCCCAAGGAAAGCGGTAAAGACTTGCTCCGCTCATTCTCGCCAACTGATAAAACATCATCCCAACAAGACTCAAGACTGCTACCTTTATCAACCATATTTTCATGTAACTACTCCCTATTTCTTCATTTCTTACTTGTATTATAAAACTTCCTGCATCTTCCGACTAGATGATTTTGTCACTAGGCCATATGACAAATGTCATGGTTCCTAGGCAGCAAAAAAGACGAGATAACTCGCCTTTATACACTCTTATTCTTCTTTCAAGCCGCCTAATTTCATACCCAAAATAAACATTGAAGGAGAGGCGTCTTTTATGTCATTAAGTCCCAAGTCTTTAAAGAAAGATAGACTTGCTGCTTTCGCTATATCCATTTTCTCAAAATCCAGATCAACTATGGCCTGTAATTTCTTATCAGCTGTTACGGAGTATTCAATCGTCACTCCTTCCATATTCTTAGCTTCCACGTAGTTTGGTTCTGATTCCATTCCTTCTCGAATGATAGCTGTCATTTCCTCTGGGCTCATAGTAGCTGCAGCACCACTGGCTTCTTCTGGCAAATTACTCAACAGCTCCATTCGAAGTTTCAAGAGTTTATCTCCTCGATAGGTCACCGTATCACGATGATGGATGCCTTTGAGGTCTCCGACCAAGGTTTTAGAGACAATAGCTGTACTTTCAGAAGAAGCACTCGTAGAGGAGTCACTTGAGCTTGAGCTAGAACTTGTTTTAGCAACTTTTGATTCAGCTGGAACTTTCGGACGATGCTTGCCAGATTTTGGAAATACGCAACCTGTCAATAACACAGAAGCAGAAATAACTAGAATAAATAACTTTTTCATAGTACACCTTTTCTTTTTATTTTTTCCAGTATACCATAATGCCACTATCTTGTCTAAATCTTGCATATAAAAAAATCAAAGAGGCTGGGACAAAAGTCCTAGCCTCTCAATTGTCTTTGGATTATCGAGCAAGACGCAGTGGTTGAGTGGGCTCTACTACGCTGATTTCATCAGCTTTTACAGCCCTACTCAACTGTGCGGAGGTGGGACGACAAAATCGAATTCTAACGAATTACCGATTTCTGTCCCACTCTCAAATAAATTATTCTACACTAAAAATATATGGATAAACTGGCTGATTTCCTTGGTGGATCTCAACTTCTAGATCTTCATATTCTTCCATCAGATCTTGAGCCAGGCCATTTGCCAATTCCTCGTCACCGTCTTCACCGATATAGATAGAAACAATTTCACTGTCCTCATCCAACATCTTCGCAAAAGTTGCCTTCAGAGTTGTCAACATATCTGGATTTGACACAAGGATTTTGCCATCAACCATACCCAAGTTATCATTTTCATGGATTTCGAGGCCATCAATGGTCGTATCACGAACTGCAGTCGTAATGCTACCGCTGACCACGTCGCTCAAGGCAACTGTCATTCGCTCATGGTTCTCTTCGATAGTTTTTCCACTATCAAAGGCCAAAAGACTTGTCAAACCTTGAGGAAGCGTACGCGTTTCAATCACTGTCGTTGGTTGCTCAAGCACTTCTGCTGCAGATTGAGCCGCCATGAAGATATTTTTATTGTTTGGCAAGAAAATGATATTGCGCGCATTCACCTGGTCAACAGCCTTGATAAAGTCCTCTGTAGAAGGGTTCATAGTCTGACCGCCAGAAATGATATAATCCACGCCCTGAGCCTTGAAGATTTCAGCAAGACCTTCACCAGCTACTACTGCAATAATAGCGTACTCTTTTTCTTCAGCTGGTTTAGCAGATTTTTCTTCCTTTTCAAGCTGGGCTTCGTGCTGGTTACGCATGTTGTCCACTTTTACCTTAACTAGGCTACCATACTTAAGACCTTCTTGCATGACAAGACCTGGATCTTCTGTATGGACGTGCACTTTCACGATTTCATCATCATTAACTACCAGCAAGGAATCTCCAAGCTCACTCAAATAATTACGGAATTCATCGTAGTCAAAGTCCTTGACATAAGTTGGTCCTTGCTTCAAAGCCACCATGATTTCTGTACAATAACCAAAAGTGATGTCTTCTGTCGCCACATGGCCTGCTACAGACTTGTGGTGTTCAGCATTGATCATCTCAGTCATCGTAGCCGGAGTCGCTTGGAAATCTTCTGATGCAATGTATTCGCCAGTCAGGGCAGAAAGGAAGCCTTCATAGATAAAGACCAAACCTTGACCACCAGAGTCCACGACGCCAACTTCCTTGAGAACTGGCAACATATCTGGCGTTTTAGCAAGAGCAGTCTTTGCTCCTTCAAGAGCCGCTTTCATGACTTCGACAGCATCATTTGTCGCTTCAGCTTTCTTCTTAGCACCGATAGCTGCACCGCGGGAAACAGTCAAAATTGTTCCCTCAACTGGCTTCATAACAGCCTTATAGGCCACTTCTACACCAGATTGGAAGGCAAGGGCCAAAGCTTGTCCATCAAGCTCATCTTTGCCTTTTACGCTTTGCGAAAAACCGCGGAAGAGCTGAGATGTGATAACACCAGAGTTCCCACGCGCACCCATCAAGAGTCCCTTGGCAAAGATAGCGGCCACCTCACCAACTGTTGATGCTGACTTATCAGCTACTTCTTTGGCACCATTTTCAATGGTCATGCCCATATTGGTTCCTGTATCACCATCTGGAACTGGGAAAACATTTAAAGAATTGACATATTCAGCCTGTTTATTTAAACGAGTTGATGCCGCCTGCACCATTTCTTGAAATAAACTAGTAGTAATATTTGACACGATTATTCTCCTACAACTTTAATATTTTGGATATAGACATTCACTGTGTGGGCAGTGATCCCAAGTTGATTTTCCAAACTAAACTTAACGCGTTCTTGGATATTTTTGGAAACTTCACTAATTTTAATGCCGTAGCTCAAAACGGTATAAACATCAACTGCAATACCACCATCTTCAGACGTTTTTACGACCACACCCTTGGCATAGTTTTCTTTACCCAAAAGAGCTTGAAAGTTATCTTTAATTGCATTTTTGCTGGCCATTCCAACCACACCAAAAATTTCGGTTGCTGCGCCGCCAACGATGGTTGCAATCACGTCATCAGTCAGCTCAATTTGACCATCTTTTGTATTGATTTTTACAGTCATCACTTGTACCTCAAAAGTATTTTATAGTTTATTTTACCATATTTTAGACAGGGTGTAAAAGAGGAAGGACAGAAATAAACTGTCTAGTCTGAAAATTCAACAACAAAAAAGGGAAGGAATAAATCTTTCCAATCCCTTTCATGTATTAAACGCGTTCAACTTTACCTGACTTAAGCGCGCGAGCTGAAGCCCAAACTTTTTTAGGTTTTCCGTCGATCAAAACAGTAACTTTTTGAAGATTTGGTTTAACAGCGCGTTTTGTTTGGTTCATCGCGTGAGAGCGGTTGTTTCCAGATACAGTCTTACGACCTGTAAAGTAACATACTTTAGCCATTAGTGTGTTTCCTCCTATTAGATCTAATATTACGGATGTGCTAGCACCACATACCGTACTATATTATCAAAAAACTTGACGTTTGGCAAGTACATTTTCCCAAACTTTGCAATTTCTAACCAATAATCCGTTTTCTTAAATGTAAACAATCTTCAAAGAGCCAAAGGCAACATTGCCGCGCACATATAAAGTCTTGTCTTTCTCATTGACATTATGCGGATTGACCACTGTACCGAAAGCATTGTCCACATTTAGCTCTACTTGCCAGTTACTTGGGATATAAAGCGTCGCACTACCGAAGGCTACTTCCACATCAAAACTAGCAGAATCACCTAAAATTCTGGCATTATCAAAATATACGGTCACACTACCAAAAACACATTCTACTTTATCATGGACGAAATTCTCCGAATTGATATAGCGAGTGCCGCTGCCAAAAGAAATCTCTCCTTCCGTTGTAGACAAGCCCTTTCTAGACAAACAACGAACGCCCCAGATCCTTCTCGGTTTAAAAATCATGTTAAGCCCAATGCAGGCCAAAACACCACCCATTACCAAGGTGCCTGTAGAGATAGCCAAGAAGTGATAGACAGAATTAGCAATTATCAGAGCAATAATCGTCATGATCAGGGCAGCACCAAAATCTCGCTCCAAGAAATTTTCCAAAGCAAAATACGCAAACATGCCGACCAAAAGCAGGGGCCAGATATTAAAATTGAACATAGGAATACCAAAGTTTCCCTGAAGCAAAATCCAGCCGGCTAAAACCAAAAAACCGACGCCTAGAATTGTTTTTTTCATGATGATTACCTCACTTCACTTAACTTTTCTTTTAGTAGTTGATAATAATGCCTTGAAACATGCACTTTCTTATGTGTTTCAGAAAACTGGACGGAACTGGTACCCGAGAAAGACTTTTCTAGAGAATAAATCGCTCTAGCATTAGCAATGGTTGATTTGGAAATTCTGCAAAAATAGCGAGGCAGCAATTCCTCCAGCTCGTAGAGTTTCAACTTGACTTCATAGGCATCATTGCGCGCATGGGCAAAGATTTTGGCTCCGTCCGTCTCGAAAAAGAGAATCTCCGCCAAGTCCACAAAATACTCACTATTTTCCTTATAAAAGAGAATGGCTGGAGCAGTCACTTCATTCAAAGCATCTTGGATCTTCTGAATCCTCTCATCAATCCGCGATACTCGAATCACCAATTCTGTATCAGCCAAACGATCGTCTAGCTCAATCCGAACCTTCATAAGCACTCCTCCCCTCTTTCTATCTTCATTATAACAATTTCTTGAAAAGAAACAAGGGACTTTCAGTAAGTGGTCAATATGGGCTGGTAAGTGGTTATTTTAAAAGATTAAAATGAAATAAAAAATCTTGAATTTTCCCAGCATAAGGCTTCAAAGAAATTAATCATTACCCATTTTTATCAACACGACAATACTGATTTACTACTATTTCTATGATCATAAGCTCTCTATCCAGCCTAACAATGGATAAACCAGGTATGAACAATTCTAACGCTACTTCTCAAACCACACTTGGCTCTTTCTCTTAGTTTTAGATAAAAACTAAAACTTATTCTCCATACTGGCTTACGTCTCATTTGACAATTTTTTCCGTTTTGATATAATGGACGTTCAGGAGGTATCGTATGTCAAAACAAAAAATTAATCGTTTTGTCGGATCTATTGGAGCTTTTATTGGAATTCTTGTATTCGTCGCTTATATTCCACAAATTATCGCAAACTTACAAGGATCCAAAGCTCAACCTTTCCAACCACTATTCGCAGCGGTTTCTTGCCTGATTTGGGTTATCTACGGTTGGACAAAAGAACCTAAAAAAGACTGGATCCTCATTATTCCCAATGCTGCGGGAGTGATATTAGGTGGCCTAACTTTTCTTACTTCTTTATAAGAATTATATAAACAAAACCAGCAACCCCATAAAAAGGTGCTGGTTTTCTTTCTGCCGATTGCAGGGATCGAACCTGTGACCTACGCGTTACGAGTGCGTTGCTCTACCAACTGAGCTAAATCGGCCTCTACCTGTCTCCTATTCTAGCACTCTGAATGATTTTGTCAAGTTCTATTGGCAGTTTGGAAACTCGAATGAAGCAAATATTTTACCTGAGAATATACAGTATCTTTTTGAAAGATCACCAGCAGTCAAACTCATATTTCAAACAAGTTCTAGAAAACCTTATTTTTCCGATATAAAGCTATTGATGTAGCCGCTAAATTGTTTTATAATAGCTTGAATTCAAAAAAAGTGAGGGATCTTATGAAATTCTATTCATATGACTATGTACTGAGTCAGATTAGCCAGCAGAATTGGGTGATGGTGATTGTATCAGCCTGCTTGGTTTTGGTGACGGGATTTTTCGCCTTTAAGGCCTATAAAGACAGACGAGGAAGTAAGTTTCGCGAACTGTCCATTATTTCTATCTTGACCTTAGTAGCCACTGTTTTGATTAGCATTACTAACTTCCAAAACAATCAGTCAAATGACAATCAATTCCGTAGCTCCTTGCATTTTATTGAGGTTGTCTCAAAAGAATTAGGCGTTGAGAAAGAAGAAGTCTACGTCAACACTTCAGCTACAACAGATGGAGCTATCATTAAGGTTGGCAAACAATTCTACCGTGCTATTAGCGGAACCGATCAGGATAGCTATTTATTAGAAAAAATGGAACTGTACAAATCAGACGTTGAACTCGTGGAGGTTGAAAAATAATGAGCTTTTTTATTACAATTGCGATTAAGTTAGCTTTGGGACTCGTTTCTCTCGTTTTTGTCATCAATATGACAGGTAAGGGAAATTTAGCACCAAGCTCTGCAACAGACCAAGTACAAAACTTTGTTCTCGGTGGCATTATCGGCGGGGTCATCTACAATAGCTCCATTACTATCCTTCAATATGCAATCATCCTAATCATCTGGACTATTCTGATTTTGCTCTTAAAATGGCTGAACACCAATGTTTCCTACATCAAGCATCTGATTGATGGGAAGCCAACCATTATCATCAAAAACGGTAAACTAGATCCTGAAGCCTGTCGTTCAAAAGGGCTATCCGCATCAGACGTCGCTCTGAAATTACGCTCCCAAGGAGTCTTCCAACTGAAAGAAGTCAAAAGAGCCGTTATCGAGCAAAATGGTCAGTTGATTATCGTAAGAATTGGCGATGAAAATCCGAAATATCCAATCATTACCGATGGAGTTGTCCAACTTGAAATCTTAGAAACTATCGGCAAGTCAGAAGAATGGTTGATGACCGAATTACAAAAAGAAGGCTTTGAAAATGTCTCCGATATCTTCATTGCAGAATATGACAAAGGCGAAATTAATGTCGTGACTTATTAAAAATTATTTGTCATTTCGTAGCAGTTATTTGCTTTTTCTTAGTAAAGAGTCTATACTTGTATGTATTATCTCGCTTGAATGAGTATCAAACCGCATCCAACTTAGATAATACATTTAATAAAGGGAGGAAATTTCCATGTCAATCGAAGAAAAATTCAACCAAGCTAAAGGTTCTCTCAAAGAAGGATTGGGAAAACTTACTGGCGATACAAAAACTCAAGCAGAAGGCACTGCTGAAAAACTAGCTTCAAAAGCGAAAGAAGTTGCTGAAGACGCAAAAGGCGCTGTTGAAGGTGCTATCGAAGGCGTTAAAAACATTATCAAAAAAGACGAAGAATAATCATCATCTATCGTTCTTATAGAAAAACACTCTTATCCAATGCTTTTAGTAAAACTATGGATAAGGGTGTTTTTCTATATTGCTAAGGCATTGATTTTTCAGAAGAGAATAAAACTATTCATGAATGTCAAACTAAGATACACAGGAGCCAGGTTAACAAAACAAGCTGGAGTTTCACTACAGCCTGTTTCTGGAGCCTTAACTCATAGTGATAAACAGGTAACAAAAGCATATGTAATTACAGCTGATATCGCTAATCAAACAGTTGGTGAAAATGGCTTTTATAAATCTCAAAAAAATGATTCAGAGAAATTTCTGATAGACTCTTGATTTTATACAAAAGAGATATACAGAGAAAATTCTTGAATGTCCGCAAAGATTGATGACTCCATTGGTCTTGTCAGTAAACTGGGAATGATAATACTATAGATTCGTTATCTCAAATACTGCTGTATGCACCCACTCATTATTCATTTGTAAGTCATTTTCTATGATCCTACTAAAGGTGAAACCATTTTTTAAAAGCACTCTCTTAGAGGCCAGATTATCCGTTGCTGTTCCCGCAATGATTCTATTTAAACCATAAGCACTAAATGCCTTATCTAAAACAAGTTTAACCGCTTCGCTTGCATAGCCTAGATTAGTAACATTTTCTACAATCCTATATCCAAGTTCTGCTGTTTTTCTATCACTCCCTAAAACACTTAAATTAATCCTTCCGACCATAACGCCTAGCGAATCTCTAATAATATGCATGTAGGCATCATGATTTTCTTGTTCCGCTAACAATTCCCTTGTAATTTCTTTAAAACCTTCTGGATCAAAATAGTTAGCTGGTCTGGGAGGTAAATTCCGCTCAAAATACTCCCGATTTTCTCTTTCAAAAGCATATACATCTATACTATTTTCCTCAGACAGCAGCTCTAAACTTATCATTGTAAACCATCTCCCACCATTATCCACATTCAACTTTTCTTATCTTTACACGAAATAACATTTACAGAATTTAAACAAATACTTTTGTTTTTCATATCGTTTTACATTATAACACAAAAGACCATTAACAAAATAATATTCAAGATTAAGATAAAACTAAGGTAGATTTTGAGGTGAATTTTTCAAAAAAACACGAAAAAGCACCCATGAGGTAAACTCTTGAGTGCTTTGAAACGTTGATATAATCGTATTGATTAACATTTTGAGAATTGTGACGCTTTACGAGCTTTCTTAAGATCTGGTTTTATAAATATGTATTTGGATAAATTTCAAAAAGCTTTTAAATCAACGTTTTCACTAGTTTTTAATACTTGAAATTTCATCCAATTCCAACTAATTTCATCTGAATGGTGTGAACTTTATCCTAAAAATACACGAATTGAGCTGATAAATACTAAAAGTTCACACCATTAGTTAAATTATTTTTTGTTACATACATTTTTTTAGATGATAGACCTCCTAATTTATTTCTTATAGCATTTGAGCAAACCTCCGTTATCAGAAAACAACCAGAAAGAAAAACCGCGAAATTAATATTTTCTTTCTGGTTGTTTTTTTATAAATTGAATTTGCAGTAAAATACTTTACTCATTTACACTATCCCTTTCTTCTATGTACTTTCTTTCATCTAAAGAAAAATCTCGTATTCATCAATTTTATTTTGTTATAGGTAAGAAAGAAGAACAAACAAGAAAAACACGGCATAAAAACCTATTCAGTTCATCGTCCTCAATCCTTGTCTGCTTCATTTTCTTTTACGAGATCTTTTTGCGAATCCTTTTCAGAGAGTTTTTGATCGATATACTTGTCAATGGTTTCATAAAATTCCTTGGTCGTATCACTATCTAATTTTGTCGAATTATGGACTTGATTGACTTTTAATTGAACAGATTGAATACCGTAAGAGGCTTGTTTTTGGTGGAGCGTTTCTAATTCTTCTTCTGAAATCGGATCTCCAACAACCGTCAAGACCAATTCATTGTTACTTGACTTGTAGACTTGATTAATAACCGTATAATTGGCGAACTCTTTTCCTACAAACTGTTTGATCCCTTCTTTGCGCGCTTGTTCTATTGTCAGAGTAACTGCCGAATAGCTAGCTGGAAGAATCAACAATACAATCAAAGAAATCAAGCCAATTCTCATTTTAATGCTCAGCTCTTTAAATGAAGTTAAAGGAGATTTTCTCATCAAAATTCTTGTTCCAACAATGTTGGCTAGCATGATAAAGACACAGTTGATCAAGAAAAGATAGAGAGCCCCCAATAAAAATCGTACATTTCCATTAGCTAAACCATAGCCAGCAGTACAGATAGGCGGCATCAGAGCTGTAGCAATGGCTACTCCTGGCACGATATTGTTTGCTTCTTTTTTCCTTGAACCGATCACACCAGCAATCCCACCAGCAATAGCAATGAGAACATCCCAAATGGTTGGAGAGGTTCGTGCAATCAACTCGCTACTTGCATAAGACAAGGGAGAAATCCAGAAATACAGAGTCGAGACAAGCAAACTGACCAACACTTGAGTCAATAAAACCTCTAGAGATTGCTTGATTAAACGCGTATCAAAAATAGCTAAACCGAATCCCAGTCCAACAATCGGTGTCATGAGAGGGGAAATCAGCATGGCTCCAATAATGACAGCTGTTGAATTCATATTTAGACCTATAGAGGCAATAAAAATCGCACACATCAAAATCACT
>NZ_CAURYF010000013.1:0-45011 GCF_963529205.1 Streptococcus cristatus
GAGACGTTCAAAGGAATATTCATAGGTCTGGATGTCACCAGCTCCCATAAAGACATAAACGGCATTATCGTGGTCAAGAAGTGGAGAAACATTATCCACGTCAATAACCTTGGCCCGCTTCACAATCTTTTCAGCCAGATCCTCAACCTTAACATCGCCTTTGTCCACCTCACGCGCAGATCCGTAAATCTGAGCTAAATAGACTGAGTCGGCCTGATTGAGGGCTTCCGCAAATTCGTCCAGGAGAGCAATGGTCCGAGTGAAGGTGTGCGGCTGGAAGATGGCCACAATTTCCTTGCTTGGATATTTCTGACGGGCTGCATCCAAGGTTGCGATAATTTCTGTTGGATGGTGAGCAAAGTCATCAATAATGACTGTGTCGTTGACAATCTTTTCTGTAAAGCGGCGCTTGACTCCACTAAAGGTCTTGAGATGTTCCCTTACTAGATTCAAGTCAATACCTGCAATGTAGAGGAGACCGATGACCGCTGTCGCATTCATAATGTTGTGACGGCCAAAGCTTGGAATCTGGAACTCACCCAGCTCTTGCCCGCGGAAGGAAACTTTAAAGCCTGAACCACTTGTAGAGCGCAAGAGATCGTGAGCAACAAAGTCATTGCCTTCTTCCTTGAAACCATAGTAATAAATCGGCGCATTTGAAGTAATGCGGCGTAGTTGCTCGTCTTCTCCATAAACGAAGAGCCCCTTTGTAATCTGCTTGGCGTAATCATTGAAAGCATTAAATACATCTTCCAAGCTTGTGAAATAATCCGGATGATCAAAGTCGATATTGGTAATAATCGAATATTCCGGATGATATGGCATAAAATGACGCTCGTACTCGTCTGATTCAAAGACAAAATACTTAGCATTGGCAGAACCACGGCCTGTACCGTCACCAATCAGATAGCTAGTATCCGTGATATTGGAGAGAACATGGGAGAGAATCCCAGTTGTAGAGGTCTTCCCGTGGGCACCAGCCACTCCCAAGCTAACAAAGTCACGCATAAAGCCACCTAAAAATTCATGGTAGCGCTTGTAGCTAATACCATTGGCATCTGCATAGGCAATTTCCACATTGTTATCTGGACGGAAGGCATTACCGGCAATAATTTCAAAATCTGACTGGAGATTTTTCTCATCGAAAGGCAAAATAGGAATACCAGCCTGCTCCAGACCACGCTGAGTGAAATAATATTTATCAACATCGCTTCCTTGAACCTTATGGCCCATCTGATGCAACATCAAAGCCAAAGCGCTCATACCTGAGCCCTTAATTCCAATAAAATGATAGGTTTTCGTCATGATTACTCCTTAAATCTTAAATAACTGAAGCCTTATTGCCCTTGGACATCTGAACTCAACTTGGTGATGTCCAATTCCTGTGCTTTTTTATGCTTATTGTGTTTTTCTCGCTTCTTGCCCTTGTTATAGACTTGGCTGGTTTTGAGAAAATCGTAGTTATTCTTTTTCTTTTTTTCTGGATTCGTTGGTACTTCTATGAGAGGTTGAGACTGAACATCTGCTAATATGTAGCTATCTTGCTTTAGCTTATCACTGAACTTCGTCAACTCCCCTGAATTTTCCTTTTGGAAAGGGGCTGTTGGTTTAACTGGAGTCCCCTCAAGAGGAGTTGCTACCTTTCGACTACGAACCTTATTTGGGAGCTTGCTCGTCAAATAGGCAGCCGAACGTTTTTTCCTCAGATCAGCCCGAGCTTCCTCTCGTGCTTGCTCAGCATAGCGAATAGCTGGATCTTTCTTATCAATCGGCTTTTTAAAGTCCGTAACTGGGGCTTGCTTCTTTCTAGCTTTACTTACAGTTTGACTAGGAGCAGCATGAGCAGGATTTTCTGGCTTAGCAATCGGCATCCATTCTAAATAATTACGGTCTTGGTAGTCACCTTTAATGTTGCTAATCAGATCCAACTCATCGTACAAATTCATGTGCGGCATTTCTGTCAACATGATTTCGTCATCAGCGATTATAGGAAATTTGGTATTTGTCATAGCATATCCTTTCAACTCTTCATTATTATAAACTATTCAAACTTTTTTTCAAGCGATTCAGATGAAATTCCAAGAATTTCTCGAATTTCTTCCATTGAAAGACTGGAGCGAGACTCTGCCCCGTCCAGAATCGTTGAAACCAGATTTCGTTTAGTCTCCTGCAATTCTTGGATTTTTTCTTCAATGGTTCCTCGCGTAATCATGCGATAAACTTCGACATTCCGCTCCTGACCGATACGATGAGCCCGACCAATAGCTTGGGCTTCTACCGCAGGATTCCACCAAAGATCCACCAAAATAACTGTATCAGCACCAGTCAGATTGAGACCGACACCGCCGGCCTTGAGGGAAATCAGAAAGGCTGACCTTTCTCCTAGGTTGAAGGCTTTTGTCATCTCCTGCCGGTCTTTTGCCGGAGTCGAGCCTGTGATTTTGAAGGATTCCATCCCCATCTGACCCAGCTCTTCCTCAATAATATCCAACATTCCACGAAATTGTGAAAATATCAGAACACGATGATTGCCGCCTTGAATCTGCTCCAACAGCTCACGCAAACTCTCCAGCTTACCGCTTTCCCCGTCGTAATCATCCATAAAAAGCTTAGGAGTATCACAGATTTGACGGAGTCGCATAAGCCCAGACAAGATTTCAATTTTACTGCGATTGATTTCCTCCTCCGTTGCATGGAGGATTCGCTCCTGCATTTGCTTGAGCAGGGCTAGATAAATTGTTTTCTGGCTGTCTGCGAGTTCATTTCGGTAAGAAACCTCAATCAAATCAGGAAGTTCTTGCAAGACTTCTTCTTTCTTGCGCCTCATAACAAAGGGTTTGATATAGCGCGCAACTGTTTCTGCCGGCATCTTCAAAAAAGCTTTCTTGCTCGGTAATAAGCCCGGAAGGACGATCTGGAAAATAGACCAAAGTTCGCCGAGATGATTTTCAATCGGCGTGCCAGACAAGGCATAAGTCCGCTCCACCTCAAACGCCCTCAGATATTGAGCAATCTTGCTCTGATCATTCTTCATGACCTGTGCTTCGTCTAATATCAAATAGTCAAAATGAAGTCCTTTATACTCTTCAACATCTTGTCTGAAAGAAGCATAGCTGGTAATGGTAATCTGATGGTCTTCTGCAATCACAGCATCTCGAACATTTTTCAGTCCATACACAACAGCGACATCTAGGTCTGGAGCAAATTTGGCAAACTCATCGCTCCAGTTGTAAATTAGACTCGACGGTGCCAATATCAAAACTTTTTTAGACTTGGTCAAATGAGCAGCCAAGAAAGAAATGGTCTGAAGGGTCTTTCCCAAGCCCATGTCATCGGCTAGAATACCGCCGAATCCATATTTATTCAGCATGGATAGCCATTTCACACCCGTTTCTTGATAATCTCGAAGCTCTGCCTGAACTTTCAGCTTAGGCAGAGGAAAATCCTCAGGGTGGGTCAAATCATAAGCCAGCTGGCGAAAATCCTGCGACAAGTCAACTCTTTCCTGATCTTTGAACAATTCAGAGAGTTGATAGGCAGCCAAGCTATGCGTTTGGATGACCCCATTTCGGGAGTGTTTGCTTCTCAATTGTTGCAGGGTCTGGCTGATTCGCTTACTATTCTCATCAAAAATCACAACCTGACCCGTCTTGCTGATAAAGTAATCCTTTTGACTCATCAGCGAATCTAGGACATCATCTACTTCAGACTGGTCGATACCAGTAAAATCAAAGCCGATATCCAAGAGCCCTCCATTCATACTGATGGAAACCTTCGGAGGTGCTGTTTGTGATAGACTTTGCAGCTCATCTGACAAGTAGACATTACCCAATGCTCTAAAGCGCGGAATCAAGACAGAGAAGAAACGGTAAATTTCTTCGGGTCGTAAAGGCGGACGCTGGCTGATAAAATCATCTGCAAAACCTGCCTCCAGCATTGCTTTAAAAACTTGCTGTTCCCGCTCAAAATTGCTGGCAAAAGGCAACTTTCTTAGCGCCTCGCGACTGCTTACGGTCTGACTGCCATAATCAAAGACAAGATCCAGTAATACTTGCTTGTCAGCCCCTAAATAAAAATTGAAATCTACTGTGAAATCATGAATGAGCAGGCGCTCAGGTGCTGTCACACGGCCAATTTTTTCGAACTCGAGCAAGCTTACTGCTAGTTTGGACTGCTCAGACACATCAAACTGCAGACGCTTGACGCGCTCTTGCTCAATCGGCAATTCCTGTAATGCCTTGACTAACTTGGTCTGCTGAGCTGTCAGTTGATAGAAGGTCTGATTATGAAAGAGAAATTGACCTCCATAGAGCAGCTTATAATTCTTTTCTGATATCAGCAGTTCAAAATAGTTTTCCCGCTCTTGCACCTCAAACTGATAAATCTCCGCCTCTTCATGCAAGTCTTGGAAAAATACCTCAGCATAATCATAAAAGCTATATTCCAGACGAAATGAAGCGAGATTCATCAAGCGAGTCACGCCTTCCTCAAAAAGACTAGCTGGAAAATAAAGGTGCCGTCCAGCATTGGGAAAGACCAACGAAGAGTCCTGCCCCTTATAATCCGTCACCAAGCCTCGTAAAAATTCTAGTAGATCTTGACTGGCTTCATCAAAATTCTCCATTCGAATAGGCTCATAGTAGTTCTTACCAATTTGATAATGTCCACCCTTATTCAAGGTTCTCAAAAAGGACAAAATATCACGCACTAAATAAGAGCGCTCATCCGGCAGCCGACTAATCCGCAGGCTCCATAAAAATTGTCCTGTGTAAGTATCTTCCTGTCCAGTCGCTGATAGCTCATAGCGGATTTGCTGACTAGATTTATCTAGCAAAATCTTATCCAAAAAAAGACTACCAAAAGAAACCAATTTCTGGGCTTCCTGACTAGAAGACTCTTTTTCTGTCATCTTCGCCAGCAGATCTTTACCCGCCGAATCATTTTTCAAAAAATATTCCAAGGCAGCCAGATGGGCACAGTACTTCTTCTTTTGAAAAAAATCACAGGAACAGAAAACTGCATCATCATCCAGACTATAGCGTAGATTGTACTGATCCACGCGCGTGTATAAAAAGGAATCTTTGACGTCAAGAATTTCGACTTTTTTGCTGTCACAGAGGGCAATTCCTTCCGTTCGAATTTTACCAGGAATTAATTTAGCCATACCTACCACCTAACATTTATCCCTTTATTATACCATAGGACAGCTATAAAAATAAAATAGAATTTCTTTATTTGTAAACATTCTTTGAAGTAGAGTGAGCGTGAATCTTGTCTTCAATAAAAGAGGCTGGGACAAAAGTCCTAGCCTCCCAATTATCTTTGGATTATCGAGCAAGACGCAGTGGTTGAGTGGGCTCTACTAGGCTGATTTCATCAGCTTTTACAGCCCTACTCAACTGTGCGGAGGTGGGACGACGAAATCGAATTCTAACGAATTACCGATTTCTGTCCCACTTGTCCCACTCTCTTTCTACATTATTTTACTTCTAACAAACCGATATCTCCATCTTCACGACGATAGATAACATTCGTTGTACTATCTTCAACATCTGTGTAGATGAAGAAGTCGTGTCCCAATAAATCCATTTGCAAAATCGCTTCATCTAGATCCATTGGTTTCAAATCAATATGCTTAGAACGTACTACTTTTGAAGATGCTGTATCAGCGTCTTCTACTAAAGCATCAGTGAACAACTGGCTAGTTGCAACTTTGTTCCGATTTTTCTTTTCAATCTTTGTCTTATTCTTACGAATCTGACGTTCAATCTTATCGACAACTAAGTCAATAGATCCGTACATGTCTTGTGAAACATCTTCTGCCCGAAGGGTAATTGAGCCAAGAGGAATGGTTACTTCGACTTTCGCCGTCTTCTCCCGGTACACTTTCAAATTTACCCGTGCATCAAGTTCTTGCTCTGCTTGGAAATACTTCTCAATCTTCTCAAGTTTAGAAACTACGTAGTCACGGAGAGCATCAGTTACTTCTAGGTTTTCACCACGGATACTATATTTAAGCATATAAGTACCTTCTTTCTAAACATAAATGTTTTATTTACAATATCATTATAACGCTTTCATTCCTTTTTTGCAAATATTTTCTTATCTTGCGAGTGAAAATGTCAAAACTTCTTTCACACCTGCTTCCAGCAATAATTCTCGAGCCAATTGCAAGGTTTTTCCTGTCGTATACACATCGTCTATCAGTAAAATTTTATCTGGCAGACAGACATCTTTTACCAATGTGAAACATTGCTGGCTGTTTAAACGTTCCTCGCGATTTTTACTGGATTGAGCAAGCGCATCCTGCTTTTCAAGCAAATGTTGATAAGGCAAACCAGCAGCTTGCAAGAAGCCTTCTACCTGATTAAAACCCCGACTTTGGTATTTTTCAGGACTGACCGGAATAGGAACTAAAGTATATTTTTTGAAGTTTCTGAGACTTTTTTTGATGACTTCCGCAAACACAAATCTCAGAAGATAATCCCCTTGAAATTTGTATTTGCTAAAGAAATCCTTCATCAAATCATTATAAAGAAAGCAAGCCTGATGCTGCACTAAATAGCCTTGCGCTTCCCATATTTGACAATCCGAGCAGACTTCTACTTCCACTTCCCCATCCTTCCAGCAACGTGGGCAATGGATAGAGGAAATCGCTTCAAATCCCGCTCGACAATGGTTACAAATTGTATTTAGCTCTTTTTGCAATAAAATCAAGGAAGAAAAAGTCCTATTTTCTTCGACTGCTTGGCTGCATAACAGGCAATTTTTCATAGGCCAGCCTCCTTGTTCATCAGTTTGATTTCACGAATCGCTTTTTCGATTGAACGTGTAGTGCCGTCGTGAAAAAAGAATAAATCTCCCGTCGGCCTCTCCATACTACGTCCCACTCGACCAGAAATCTGCACCAAGGCGCTACGGCTAAAGAGACGATGGTTGGCCTCCAGAACAAAGACATCTACACAGGGAAAGGTCACACCACGCTCTAAGATGGTCGTCGTGACCAAAATGGTAATTTCTCGCTTGCGAAACTCTCCAACGATTTCTAAACGATTTTCAGTTGTTGAAGCTACAAAACCGACTCTTTCCGCTGGAAAGATCTCCTCCAAAACTTGCGTAAATTCCTGACCTCTTTTGATTTCTGAAGCAAAGATCAGCAAAGGAAAGCCTGTTTTCCTCTGTCTCTCGATATACTTCTTCAATTTAGGCGATAGTTTCTTTTTTGCTAGATACTTTTGAAAATCCGCCAGCCAAATTTTTTGGGGTACAATCAAAGGATTGCCATGGAAGCGCCGAGGAAGACTAAGTCGTTTTAATTCTCCTTTTTTAACTTTTTTATCCAGTTCATCCGTCGAAGTGGCAGTTAAGAAAATTGTCGTTCCCTCCTCCTTGACCGACTGCTCCACGGCATGGTAGAGCACAGGATTGTCAACATAAGGAAAAGCATCCACTTCATCCACAATCAGCAAATCAAAGGCTCGATAAAATTTAAGAAGCTGGTGGGTAGTAGCAATGACCAAGGGACTACGAAAATACGGCTCGGATTCGCCATGCAAAAGCGAAATTGGGCAAGCAAAATCTAGCTTAAGGCGACGATAAAGCTCTAAACAGACATCGATCCGAGGACTGGCTAGGCAAACGGCACCTCCGCGATCAATCACTTCTGCAATCACCTGATAAATCATCTCCGTTTTGCCTGCACCAGTCACCGCATGGACTAGGCTATTCTGCTTTTGAGCAACTGACTCTAAGAGTCCCTGAGAAACTTTTTCTTGAAAGGTCGTTAATTGTCCCTGCCACTTGAGTACCTGATTTTCTGGAAAGTCTTCCTGCGGAAAATAATAAAGTTCTTGGTCACTCCGGACTCGCCCCAAAATCACACATTCCCTGCAATAATAGGCATTGACAGGTAGTTGGTAGTTCTCCTTGTCCACTTGAGAGCCACAGCGGCTGCAGAATAACTTTCTCCTTTCCTCTCGCATACTGGGTAACTGCTGAGCCTGCATACGCAGCTCAGGACTGAGCTGATCTTTTGTAAATATCCTACCTAGGCAATCATTTTTTTCTAACATACTTTTTTATTCGTAAAACTTTTGGAAAAATCCATTTTTTTGTGTACAATAAAACTATGGAATATAGAACAATTAGCCAAGACGGCCAAGCCCAGGAAGAAATTAAAAAATCTCGTTTTATTTGCCATGCCAAGCGCGTTTACTCAGAAGAGGAAGCTCGGGATTTTATTGCTGCCATCAAAAAAGAGCACTATAAAGCCACTCATAATTGCTCTGCTTTTATTGTCGGAGAGAAAAGTGAAACCAAACGAACCAGTGACGACGGGGAGCCCAGCGGCACAGCGGGCGTTCCCATGCTCGGTGTCATGGAAAATCACCAGGTGACCAATGTCTGCTTTGTGGTCACACGCTATTTTGGCGGGATCAAACTAGGAGCTGGTGGACTCATTCGGGCTTATGCAGGCAGCGTTGCCTTGGCAATCAAAGAAATTGGTCTCATCGAAATCAAGGAACAGGTCGGTTTGCGCCTCAAAATGTCTTACAGCCAGTACCAAAACTTCGATAACTTTTTGAAAGCTGAAGATCTGATCGAATTTGATACAGAGTTCACAGATCTAGTTGCCACAACCATCTATATCGACAAGCAGGAAAAAGAACCACTAGAGCAGAAATTAATCGAGTTTTTCAATGGAAAAATCCAAATTGATGATCGAGGTTTGCGCGAGGTTGAAATTCCTTTAACAGTTGAATAATCTTAACAGCTAGGCCTAGTGATAAAGAATTTTTATCGTAGTCATAGCTTTTTTATATTTTACAAAGTGCCACTTTCAGCTTATACTAGTCTCATTAAAGTATTGAGGTAGGAAAAATGGCAAACATTTATCAAAATATCACAGAATTAGTTGGAAGAACGCCAATTGTTAAACTAAATAATATCGTTCCTGAAGGAGCAGCTGAGGTTTATGTAAAGTTAGAAGCCTTCAACCCTGGCTCTTCTGTTAAAGACCGGATTGCTCTCAGCATGATTGAGGCGGCTGAACGCGATGGCCTTATCAAGCCTGGCGACACTATTGTGGAAGCAACCAGCGGAAATACCGGTATTGGTCTTTCATGGGTTGGGGCAGCTAAAGGCTACAAGGTTGTCATTGTTATGCCAGAAACCATGAGTGTGGAGCGCCGCAAGATTATTCAAGCCTATGGAGCAGAGCTAGTTTTGACTCCAGGTAGCGAAGGAATGAAAGGAGCTATTGCCAAGGCAGAAGAAATCGCCCAAGAGCGCAAAGGCTGGTTGCCGCTACAATTTAACAACCCAGCCAATCCAGAAGTTCACGAACGAACAACAGGAGCAGAAATTGTCGCTGCTTTCGGTGAAACTGGACTGGATGCTTTTGTCGGTGGTGTTGGAACTGGTGGGACTATCTCTGGTGTTTCTCATGCTCTTAAAAAAGCGAATCCAAATGTCCAAATCTATGCGGTTGAAGCAGACGAATCTGCTATCCTTTCTGGTGAGAAACCAGGCCCTCACAAAATCCAAGGACTTTCAGCTGGATTCATTCCAGAAACCTTGGATACAGAAGCTTACGATGGCATTGTCCGCGTGACTTCTGAGCAAGCGCTAGAATTGGGACGCTATATTGGTGGTCAGGAAGGTTTCTTAGTAGGAATTTCATCTGCTGCAGCTATTTTTGCAGCCATTGAAGTCGCTAAAAAACTAGGAGCTGGTAAAAAAGTCCTTGCCCTAGCACCTGATAATGGTGAGCGTTACCTATCTACCGCTCTCTACGAATTTGACGCTTAATAGTGAAAAGAGTTAACAAAATTCCTACCCGTTTGGGTAGGAATTTTTTACTCTTTTTGTTCTTTCAGAAAAGCTTTGGCTTCCCTTATCCAGATTGGCAATTGCTTACCTAAGGGCGCGAAACCAATTTTACAGCGGTCGTTTGAAAAGCGGTGGCGTCTAGGGAGGCGGTGCTTTTCTTCTTCCAGAGTCCTCATGGACAGGCTGGCCTTACCAGAAAACTCGTCATAATCCACCACCTGCACGAGAACCTGATCCCCGATTTTTAAAATATCGTGAATATTGTCAATATAACCCGTCCGAATCTCAGAAATATGAATGAGGCCGATCAGACCACTTTCTAGTTCGACAAAGGCACCGTAGGGCTGAATTCCTGTAATTTTGCCCTTTAACTTATCTCCGATTTTCATTAGTCTATAACCTCAATCGTCTCAATGACAACATCCTCAAGTGGTTTATCCATTGAAGCTGTCTCAACTGCTGCGATCTTGTCCAGAACTTCATAAGATGCCTCATCCACCAGTTGACCAAACACAGTATGTCGACGGTCCAAATGCGGTGTCCCGCCCTTGCTAGCATAAACTTCAGCGATTGGCTTCGGCCATCCTCCCCGAGTCAATTCCTTGGTTGAATAAGGAAGACTGTTATTTTGGACAATAAAGAACTGACTGCCATTGGTATTTGGTCCAGCATTCGCCATGGAAAGAGCCCCACGAATATTGTAAAGCTCAGGTGAAAACTCATCTTCAAAGCGTTCGCCGTAGATGGACTCTCCGCCCATACCAGTACCCGTCGGATCGCCACCTTGAATCATAAAATCTTTGATAACTCGATGGAAGATTACTCCGTTATAGTAGCCATCCTTTGATAAGGCGATAAAGTTGGCAACTGTTTTGGGTGCTTGCTCTGGGAAGAGTTGAATCTTCAGTTCACCATGATTTGTCTTGATCTTTGCAACTGGGCCTTCAACCTCGTCAAGATGGAGCTGTGGGAAGATTAATTCTTTCTCCACCATGCCCAATTGCTCTAAGGCGTCAAAGATGCCGTCTTCTTCGACCGTTTTTGTAACAAAATCAGCTTTTTTCTGTAGCTCTTCATCGGAAACTCCCATAGCAATACTGAGACCTGCATAGTCAAATAATTCTAAATCATTGAGTCCATCACCAAAAACTAAAACATTTTCTGGCTTGAAGCCTAGGTGTTCCACTACCTTGGTAACACCGGCTGCCTTTGAACCTTCTTTCGGTACGACATCCGATGAATGCTCATGCCAACGTACCATACGGAGAGACTTGGCCAAATCTTCTGGCAACTGCAAACTGTCACCTACATCCTCAAAAGTCCACATTTGATAGATTTCATGATCTTGGTAAAAATCAGGATTGACAGCCAGATCTGGATAAATGATATCAATTGCTGACGAAATCATAGGATTGCGAACAGACAGAGCCGCTTCGTGACTGCCTACCAAACCGTACTCAATGCCCACTTCCTTGGTCCAAGCGTTATAGGATTCCACACACTCTTGTGGAATGACCGTTTTTGCAATGACTTCGCCTTTTCGATTTTCAACATAAGCCCCATTCAAGGTAACAAAAAAATCAGGATCCAAGGCACGAATTTCTGGAACGACTCCAAAAATGCCACGACCAGAAGCAATTCCTGTCAGAATTCCCTTTTCTCTCAGCTGCTTAAATACAACTTTGATCGACTCTGGGATGAAGCCCGTTTCCTTGACCCGCAAGGTATCATCGATATCAAAGAAAACAATCTTAATCTTTTTCGCCTTATATTTTAATTTTGCCTTCATATCTTCCTCTTTCAATTTGATCTCTTCTATTATATCATTAAAAGTCGTCTTGCGGTACAAGGTGATGCTGAAAAGCGTAGACGACTGCCTGGGTTCGATCGCTCACTTCCAGCTTGGATAAAATATTGGACACATGCGTCTTGACCGTTTTCAAGGAAATAAAGAGCTCATCAGCAATCCGCTGGTTTTCATAGCCCTTGGCTAGAAGCCCCAAAATATCCCGCTCTCGCGCTGTCAAATCCTCGTAAAGCTCTATATGATTTCGATGGTATTCGACCTTCTTGCTGACTTCTGTTTCAATGGCAAACTCACCCTTTGCAACCTTTCTGACAGCGTGGAGAATTTCATCCGCACTGGAAGTCTTCAACATATAGCCACGGGCACCAGCATCCAAGACAGGATAGATTTTTTCATTGTCCAGATAGGAAGTCAAAATCAAAATCTTTGCCTCTGGCCATTCTTTCAAGATAGCCAAGGTGGCATCAATGCCACTCATCTCTGGCATGACGATATCCATCATAATCACATCTGGACGGCTTTCCAAAGCCTTTTCGACACCTTCTCTACCATTTGTAGCCTCTGTTACTTCTTCAATATCGTCCTGTAATTCAAAAAAGCTTTTCAAGCCCAATCTGACCATTTGATGGTCATCCACTAGTAATATTCTCATCTTTTTTCCCTTCTAACAATGGAACACTGATTTCGATAGAAACTCCTTTTTTGGGAGCCGTCAGAATCTTCAAGGTTCCAGCCATATCATGCACTCGATCTTCAATATTTTTCAAACCATAACTCATGTCAGCCAAGCTAGTCGGATCAAAACCGATTCCGTCATCAGAAACCTTGAGTTTGAGTCTATTTGGCGTCTGATAGAGATAGATGTCCAGACGACTGGCCTGTGCATGGCGCAAGGTATTATTGATGATTTCTTGGATAATCCTAAAAATATGCTCCTCTATCTGCTTGGGCAGGCTGACCACCTCATGCTTAAACTGGACAGTCAAGTCCGACTTATCTGTCAACTCTTTGATTAAGACATTCATGCCCTCTACCAAGGTCCGATTTTCCAACTCTGTCGGACGTAAATGTAAGAGCAAGATCCGCAAGTCTTTTTGCGCTGTATCTAGAATGTCTGCAATTCCCTTTAACTGCTGCTGGAGATTGCCTTTATCCAGACGCTCCACATTTCCAGCAACGCCTGAGAGAATCATATTGGCAGCAAATAGCTCCTGACTGACCGTATCATGCAAATCGCGAGCAATCCGCCTGCGTTCTTTTTCAATAATCTTCTCTTCAGCCTGTAAAGCCTGATTCTCAGATTTCTGCAAATTTTCGGTTAGACTATCCACCTTTTCTTTCAAGTGGACGAAAGAATCATCTAATTCTGCCTGCCCGGTTTCTTGTATGCCCCTGCCTTCTAAAATAGCTTTTAAATTCTTTTGAACTTGAGAAAGGGACAGATGCTGAAGGAAGCGCGCAGCAGCGGCCAAGAAAATAGTTAGCGCTAAGCCCAGAACCAGAACAAAAAAGGCAAAGGACTGGAGCAGTTCCAGATTATTCAGCAGCTTTTGCCATTCTAAATTAAAAAGATTAAAAATGTAATGAAAGATAATCCCTAAAACGAAGAAGGTATAGAGAAAAATGACCAAATAACTTGTTTTTTTCACTTTCTAACAACCTCCACATTTCCTAAAAAGCTGACCAAGACAATTTTTACTGTTTTGCTGGCTCGCTTATAGTCAGGCGTTGTCAACGAAATCGTTTCATTGCGCAGCTTGCGTGGCGGATGATTTAAAAAATTCAAGTCTCCGTATAGGGTATTGATCTGAAGCTGAATTTCCACATCCAAAGGAATGACGATCTTGGTATCCCCAAAGCCCTTGCGAATCACGATCACATTATCATGATTAACCACAATGACATCCTCTAAATGAATGGTATCCTTTCCCATCATTCTTAAAAGGTTGATATCATGAAACTGGCAGTCATCCTTTGAGAAATGCTGTAAATCTCCCAACCAACGATTTTTTTCAGCCCGAACTTCGGTCGCATCTTCAAAGAAAAGATGAGTCTCTTGATTTTCCTTGTACAGATAAGGATAGGCTACGATCATGCCGTAAATCAAGGCAAAGAGCACAGCGGCTATAACGTAAGGATTGAGCATGACAATGAAAAAGAAGACAATCATAGTCGCGACTAACAGCGAATTGCCTCTCTGCTTGCCGAAATAATAATATAAAAACAAGAGAAAGAGTAGCATGATGAGAACAACACGCGAAAAATCGGCAGCCAGCATGGTAACCAGCGCCATTGATAATAGAATCGCTTCAACAAAGATGAATAATTGAACTTTCCACATAGCTATTCCCTTCCTTACATCTCTATTGTAACAAAATTAAGCAAAAAAACCTCCGTCTGAGGCATGAAATGGAAAGATTATCCTATCTTTAGCAGCAGAACTTCTAGGCTCTAGACTTCTTTGCACTTTCCCTCTAAAAAGCAAAAAATCGCTTCAAATGCTGTTTAAGCAAAACAAACATTTAAAGCGATTTTTAGTTTATTTCTATTGTTCAGACAAGCTTAGAAATGGACTTGTGCTTCCAAGCCAAAATGGTCACTAACGATTGGACCACGTTGCCCATCAAAAACAACAGCAGATCTTTCAATATTGAAATCTTTACTTGTAAAGATATAATCAATTTTTAGAGCATCTTTGTTTCCTGCCCATCCAGCAATATCGCCTTCAACTGTCGCTGTACCAATTGTTTGGTCAGCCACCTTATGGCTGTCCTGAAGAACAAGCGGACTTTGAAGAATGTGCTGATAGCCTTCATAATCAACAGGATTGTTAAAATCACCCATGAGAACTAGCGGAGTCTCAACTTGCAAAAGCTCAGATTCAAACTTGGCCCATTCTTCTTGGAAGCCTTTATCCCACCAAGATAAGTGACAAGAAGCAACCGTGATGAGTTGACCATCAAGCTCTGTTTCTGCCAGTAAGACTTTACGCGTATGGTAGTCACTTGGATCATTGACATCAGACACCAAGAGTTCTCTTACCTTCAGGGGATTTCTGGACAGAATTGCAACCCCTTCATTATAAATATCAAACCCAATATGGTTATAAGCCCAAGACCAGTAATAGTCCAGACCTGCCTCAGCTAGCTTTTCAACCAGACGTAGGGCATAGTGGTCCTGGTGAATCGGAATGGCGCCATCTACCTCATAATAGAAGGGAGCCTGAACAACCTGTTCAGACTCCACTAATTGATTGACTTCCTGCAGGCAAATGACATCATATTTTTCTTGAAGAATACGCTCAGCTAGCTGATTTAGCTTGCTTTCTTGCTCTTCTTCCATCCAACTATGAGTATTTAAAGTCAGGAATTTTGCCATGATTTCTCTTTTCTATCTTACAATTCTACTTTAGCCACAACTGTCTTAGCAGCGACTTTACCGAATTTCTCAACTGCTACTGATTTGATTGCTGGAGCATTTGTGAAGACAACGATAGTGGTTGTTTCACGACCCGCTTCTTTAATAGCCGCCAAATCTGCTGTCACCAATAGATCACCTGCAGCAACTGTTTGTCCTTCTGCTACATGTACTTCAAAAGGTTTGCCTTCAAGGCTAACAGTATCCAAACCGATATGAACAAGCACTTCAAGACCAGCTTCAGTCAAGAGACCAAGAGCATGTTTTGTAGGGAAGACGCTTGTCACTTTACCAGCTACTGGAGAATAGATCTTGCCATTTGCTGGTTCAACTGCAAATCCGTCACCCATCATTTTTTGTGAGAAGACTGGATCTTTAACATCTTCCAACTTAACAACTTCACCATCAGCAACTGTTTCAATTGCTTCTGTCACACCCTTGTAGCTAACTGCTGCAGCTGCAGACTCAGCTTTTTGACTTGGTAAAGTTTCAGGAATCACTTCTCCTGAATCCAACAAGTCTTGAATATCAGATTTAAGAACGTCAGCTTTTGGTCCGTAGATTGCCTGAACGCCTTGACCTTTCATAACCAAGCCCATAGCGCCTTCGGCTTTCCATTCTTCTTCAGAACCAACTTTTGTTGCGTCCTTAACAGTCACACGGAGACGTGTCATACATGCATCAACATCAACGATATTAGCACGGCCACCTAGAAGATTGATAACATTAACGGCTTGAGAAGAAGCAGCTACTTTTGCACCACCTTGTTCTGATGAAGTAGCTTCTGAACCTTCAGCTGTTTCATAGTTACCGTTACGTCCTGGAGTTGCATAATTGAATTTTTGAATCATGAAGTTCGCAATGAAGTACATGATTACTGCAAAGAGAACTGTTACCCAGATAAAGTTAATGATATCCATACCCAAACCAGCATTGATAGCCATTGGAGTACGAGTCAAGAATTCGATAGACCCGAATGAGTGCACACGAAGGTTAACAATGTCCGCCATAGCAAAGGCAGCACCTTGTACAAATGAGTAAATCAAGTAAAGTGGAGTTGCCACGAACATGAACATGTATTCGATTGGTTCAGTAACCCCTGTCAAGAAGGTTGCCAAAGCAGTCGCAATCATCATACCTTTGTATTGATGTTTCTTGTCAGCATCAACATTGCGGTAAATAGCTGCGGCAACACCCATAAGGATACCAAATGAACCGATCATTTGTCCAACTTTGAAGCGGGCTGGATGGAATGTGTCAAGCAAATATTGGTACTTAGTAGGATCAGCTGTCTTAGTACCAACCAAGTCATTTACCCAAGCCAACCAGAGTGGATCTTGACCAAATACTTGAGTACCTTTAGCAGCACCAGTCAATACTTCATAAGTACCACCAAGTTGTGTGTAGTTCATTGGGATCGTCAACATGTGGTGCAAACCGAATGGAAGCAAGAGACGTTCCAAAGTACCGTACAAGAACGGTGCCAAGATTGGAGCAGTATCTTGTGAGTTAGCAATCCAAATACCAAAGTTGTTGATACCTGTTTGAACAACTGGCCATACAAATGACAAAACAATTGCTACGATTGCTGAACGCAAGATAACAACGAATGGTACAAAACGCTTACCATTAAAGAATGACAAAGCATCTGGCAATTTACGGAAGTTGTAGTATTTGTTATAAGCTGTTGCTCCGACAAAACCAGCGATGATTCCGACGAAAACCCCCATATTCAAAGCAGGAGACTCAAGAACACTGATAAAGTAGTCAGAAACCTTAATGCTTCCTCCTAAGAAAGTGCTAACCACTGCTTTAGAATCTTTCAGCATATCGCTTGATACACCAAACATAACCCCAGTGATACGGTTAATCAAAATGAAGGATAGACCTGCCGCAAAGGCACCACCAGCACGTTCTTTCGCCCAGCTACCTCCAATAGCAAGAGCAAAGAGGATATGCAGGTTACCGATAACCCCCCAACCAATTTGTTCTAAAACGCCACCAGTAGTCACTAGAAAACCTAGCTCAGGATTGATCATCGGAATTGACTTACCAATACTGATCATCAAACCTGCTGCGGGCATAACCGCAACAACCACCATCAAAGCTTTACCGAATTTTTGCCAAAATTCAAAGCTAAAAATGTTTTTGAATGAATCTTTCATCATCCAGACCTCCTTATATTTTCACAAACCACCCCTTGATGAAATCGTTTGCATTGAATAATACTATTATACCACTATTTTTAATTTTGTAAAGGCTTTTATAAAAAATATTTTGGGAATTTTTCCTATATTTAGTGGAATAATATATAGAATAAGGTGAAATTTTAGTATGCAAGCGATTGCGTATATTCTCATAAATTTACTGAAATAACAATAAAAAAGCCGAGAAACATTCAATTCCATGTTTCTACAGCTTCTTTTTATTTATATTCTTTTTTATAGCGGTCAGCTTCTGCCTGATTAGCCCAGACATAGTGGCCAGGACGGATCTCAACCATGCTAGGTTGATCCACTGAGTAGTCATGCTGCTCTGGATCGTAAACCTTTAAGACCTTTTTGCGCTCCAAAATTGGGTCTGGAATCGGCACAGCAGACAAAAGGGACTGCGTATAAGGGTGGATAGGGTTGTTAAACAACTCTTCTGTCTCTGCCACCTCAACGATAACCCCTTTATAGATAACAGCGATTCGATCTGAAATAAAGCGAACTACCGATAGGTCATGGGCGATAAAGAGATAGGTCAAGCCAAGTTCTTTTTGGAATTTTTTCAAAAGATTCAAGACTTGCGCACGGACGGAAACGTCCAAGGCAGAGATTGGCTCATCCGCAATAACGAAATCTGGCTCCATGACTAGGGCACGAGCAATCCCAATCCGCTGACGTTGACCACCAGAAAATTCGTGGGGATAGCGTGTCAAATGCTCAGCTAAAAGACCAACTTCACGAATGATATTCTTAACCTTTTGCTGACGGTCTTCTTCATTTTCAAAAAGATGATAGTTATAAAGACCTTCTGAAATGATATAGTCAACCGTAGCACGCTCATTCAAGCTAGCAGCTGGATCTTGGAAAATCATCTGAATCTTACGGATCAATTCAGCTTCCTCAGCTTTAGATTGCTTCCCGTTGATCTTTTTACCTTCGTATAAAATCTCACCTGCACTAGTATCGTTCAAGCCGATGATAGCACGGCCGATGGTTGTCTTACCAGAACCAGATTCACCTACTAGGGAAAAAGTTTCTCCTTTATTGATAAAGAAATTCGCATTTTTTACAGCAACAAATTTCTTACTTCCTTCGCCGAAGGAAATTTCTAAATCTTTAATTTCAACTAATTTTTCAGTCATTTCCTTCCTCCTAAGCTTCTAAGTGATTGAAGCCCATTTTTGAACGAATTTTATCATGAAGGTTTTCGATAATAGCTGGTTTCTCAACCCTTGGTGCATCTTCGTGCAAGAGCCAGGTCTTAGCCCAGTGCGTATCGGAAACCTGAAAGGCAGGAGCTTTTTCTTCGAAATCGATAGCCATTGCATAGTCCGAACGAAGCGCAAAAGCATCCCCTTTAATGCTAGTATATAGCGATGGTGGTGTACCTGGAATCGAGTAAAGTTCACCATTTGCTTCAGCTAACTGAGGCAAGCTAGATAGCAGGCTCCATGTATATGGATGCTTTGGATCGTAGAAGATTTCTTCAACTGTTCCATATTCAACGATTTCGCCAGCATACATAACCGCCACTTTATCAGCAATACTTGCTACAACACCAAGGTCGTGGGTGATAAAGACAGTCGTGAAATGGTATTCTGCCTGCAATGACTTAAGCAAGTCAATAATTTGGGCTTGAATCGTCACATCGAGGGCCGTTGTTGGCTCATCACAGATCAGAATATCTGGACGACAAGCCAAGGCGATCGCGATAACAATCCGTTGGCGCATCCCACCAGAATATTGGAAGGGATACTCTTCAAAACGTTTTTCAGCGTCTGGAATCCCAACTTTAGTCATGTAGTCGATTGCCATTTCTTTGGCTTCTTTACTTGTTTTTCCTTGGTGTTTTATGATAACTTCGGTAATTTGACTTCCGATTGTATTAATCGGATCTAGACTAGTCATCGGATCTTGGAAAATAGTCGCAATTTTAGCACCACGGATGGGTTCCCAGTCCTTGTTGCTCTTTAGGGCAGTTAAATCAGTTCCTCGGTAATCAATCGTTCCTTGAGCTACACGGCCATTTTCCTCCAGCATTCCAGTAAATGTTTTTGTCAAAACAGATTTACCAGAGCCAGATTCTCCAACCAGAGCTAGAACTTCACCTTCAACTAGGTCAAGGGAAACGCCTCGAATGGCAGTCAATACTCTGTCACGAACGTCAAATTCCACGACAATATCGCGAGCAGTCAATATTACATTTTTATTTTTTGTCATATTTACTCCTATCTATGTGTCCGTGGATCACTTGCATCGGCTAAGTTTTGACCAACTACGAAGAAGGACAGGGATACCAAGATCAAGGTTGTCAATGGAATCCAGAAAAGGTAAGCGTTGGTTGTTACGTTTTGTGAATAGTCGGAAATCAAGCGTCCCAAACTTGGAACTGTTACAGGAAGACCAAGCCCAAAGAAGGACAGGAAGGCCTCGTAAGAGATAAAGCTTGGAAGCATTTGAGAAGTTGTCGTCACAATAACAGATACCAACTGGGGCATGATATTCTTGGTCACAATCTTATATGTCGGAGTTCCCAAGGTACGCGATGCCAAGTTATACTCCAAATCACGGTAACGCATAATTTGAATACGGATCGTATACGCAATCCCTACCCAGCCAGTGATAGTCATGGCGAAGATCAAGTTCCAGAAACCAGCACCGATAGAGTAAGTCAATACAATGACAATCAAGAGGGCTGGAATATTTGAAATGATATTGTAGACTTCCATCATGACACGGTCAACCGCTTTGGAAATTCCCCAGATAGCACCAATAATGATTCCGATAATCAGGTTAATGAGTGTTGCGATAATCGAGATCAGAATAGAATTCCGAGCACCAAACCAAACACCGTCAAACAAAGATTTACCATTACTGTCTGTACCAAACCAGTGTTCAGCATTTGGTTTGATATAGCGCATACTAAAGTCATTTACCTTGCTGACATCATTGAAATCGAAATTCGAGAACATTGGATAAATGAAACTCATCAAAACGATGGCAACCAGAATTCCTAACATGATCGTCGTTGATTTCTTTTTCAAGAATTGACGCATAACGGAGCGCCAGTATGAATAAGCTGGAGCATCAATCGTTTCAGAGGCAAAATCGTCACGTTTGACAAATTGGAATTTACTTTTATCAATTGTAGCCATTATTTACCTCCTTTAGATGTTAATTTAATACGTGGGTCAAGCATTGTCATCAAGATATCACCAACTAAGAGGGCAAAAATTGAAAGACAGGTGAAAATGAATACAAGACCAACCACCATTGAGTTATTTGATGCCTTAACAGAATCAATCAGCATTTTACCCATACCAGGAAAGGCGAAGACAGTTTCTGTCAGGGTCGCACCTGCAATAACACCAACGATAGAAGCTGGAATACTAGATACCAACGGCACCATCGCATTCTTGAAAATGTGCTTGTTCGAAATTTCTTTCTCAGAAAGACCTTTGGCACGGGCAAAGCGAACAAAGTCTTGGGACTGCAAGTCAATCATATAACGACGGATCCAGACAGCTGTCACAGGTGCGCTCAAAAGTCCAAGAATCAGAGATGGCAAAACATAGGAACGCCAGTCGCCTGCTCCCAAAATTGGGAAGGAATCTGGAAGTCCAATAGCTGAACCAGCCAAACGAACAATATAAACAAGAGCGATGGTTGGCAATGACATCATAAAGGTCAAGGCACCTGTTGAAATACTATCAAACCATGTATTTTTCAAACGAGCCATATAAGAACCAAGCGGAACAGCAATCAAATAAGAAAGCGCCACACCAATCAGACCAATAATAGATGAGCTGACAATCATCGATGGGTTTTGATAGTTATTCTTGGTTGCAGTGTAAGCATCTCCCTTGCCATATTTAGCAATATCCTGAGAGTCTGCCTTGCTTGGAGTCTTGTAGGTACGAGAGTAAATATCTACAGCAGAAGTTTTCTTACCTGTTGGGAATTGAACTTCTGACGATTTTGTTTGACCTTGTCCTTGGGAAATAACTTGTAGTACAGGCGTATTCGCATAAGTAGGGTAAGAATTTCCTAGGTTCAAACTAACAAAGTTTTGGTGAACAAATGGGAATTGGCCATTAAAATATAGAAGATATTTATGACGAGTACCCGAACCTACGACTGACCAACCAATGGCTGGGTCATTTTCGATACGGATGTAGCGCTTAAGATTTGGATTTTCATCATCTTGAATCACATTTGGATGATCAATCTGAATCAGATTAGCATAGAACTCGAGTACGCGCTCGTAAACTGGAACTTCACGAACAGCATAGAATTCTTTGCTTTCTTTGAATTGATACAATTTCCAACCTTTGCCAAGTTTTTCAACATAGGCTTCGTAGATTTTTTTATTCTCATCAGTTGCCTCAGTAGTTACAGATTTATTTTCCTTCTTGGCTTTTTCCTGCAACTCTTTTGTATCATAATAGTCAATATAACCCATCCGCTCATAGACTGTATTTTCATAGTTTGTCTTTTTATCTTCGGTTGTGGCTATCTTATTGTAGTTCGGATCTTGTTTGAAAATCAATCTTCTCGGAACCATTGTATAAATAATGGTATAGGTCAAGGTCGTTACCAAGAAAATCGACACAATTGAGCGTAAAATACGCATAAAAATGTATTTCTTCATTTATCGTTTCCTTTAAATTTCAAAAGAACTTTCTCTCGTTATTAGAGAAAGTTCTAGTGAACGATTTATTCTACATGACTTTCGAGATCTTTTTGTGCTTTCGCATTTGACTCTTCTTTTTCTTTCAGCCATTTCTTACGAGCTGCTTCGTAGTCTTTCTTCGTTACTACTTCATCTTTTACTTTAATACGTTTGAAGTAAGTAGAACTTGTCTTATTACCTGTTTGGGCATAAGAACCTGAGAATGGCTCGATACGTGAGATAAATGGTGCTGCACCAGGGTTTGCCATCAATGGGACAACAAGAGAGCTATCTGTCAACCAAGCCTGAGCTGCTGCATATTTTTCGTAACGAGTAACAACATCTGAAGTTTCTTTACCAGCTTCATCTACCAAGCGGTCATATTCATCTAGACCAACTTGCTTAGCGGCAGCATTGTCTGCTCCCTCAAAACCAAGGTAACTCTTTGTAGTTTCAGTTGATGTAGTTTTCAAAATATCCAAATAAGTTGATGGATCTTGATAGTCAGGGTTCCAACCAACAGCTGTTGAGATATCCCAGTCTTCGCCAGCAGCATTTGGTGCATAGTAAGTAATGTTGTAAAGATCATCTTCTGACATTTGTTGAATATCTACAACAACATTCTCAGTTCCCAAAGTCTTTTCAACAGATTGCTTAAGCGATTGCGCGCGGTTAACCATTGGCTTAGCAGTCTGAGCAACTGGGAGATCCAGATGAATTGGGAATTCTACTCCGTCAGCTTGTAGAGCCGCTTTTGCTTTGGCAAACTCTGCTTTTGCTTTCTCAGCATTAAAGAGGCCATCTTGACCGTCCTCAAGTTTAACACCTTTCCATTCGTCACCCAATGCAGCAACTTTCTCTTCTACAACGTCACCAAAAGATTTATCACCGGCTTGAACAAAAGTTGGTGGTACATAAGTATTACGGACAGCGTAAGGAGCACCCTCTTTACCATTGATCTGTGCTGAGTATGATGTGCGGTCGATAGCAAAGTTCAAGGCTTGACGGAAGTCTTTGTTCAGAATCGCTTTCTTAGTAGCAGACTTCTGAGCATCTGTTGTTTTACTTGTATGGTTGTAACTTTGACGATCAATATTGACACCCATAACAGCTACACCAGCACTTGGCGGTGTGAAAAAGATATTATCCTTGAAGTCTTTTTCTACTCCAGCATAGTTTGAGCTTGTAGGGTAGAGACGAGCTACTGTGTAGGCGCCGTCTTTAAAGTTACGAGCAAGGGCATCTTGGTCTTGTCCATCAAAGTAAGACAACTTGATAGTATCGACATGAACATTTTCTTTATCCCAGTAGTTTTCATTCTTTTGATATTCAACAGCAGACTTAGCAGTGATAGACTTCATCAAGAATGGTCCATTGTAAAGGATAGAAGATGGGTCAGTAGATTGACCAAATTTGTCCCCTTGTTTCTTAAGGAATTCAGCATTAACTGGCCAAAGAACTTGTGAAGTTGTCTTTGAATTCCACTGTGGTTCAGGTTGGTTCAAAGTATATTGGAGAGTGTGGTCGTCAACTGCCTTAACTCCAACAGTAGAGAAGTCAGGTGTTTTACCATTTACGTAGTCATCCAAGCCTTTTACAGAATGTTGAACAAGATAAAGGGCTTCAGATTTCTTATCAGCAGCATGCTTGAGGCCCGTCACAAAGTCCTGAGCTGTCACATCGCCGTATTCTTCACCTTCTGAAGTGTACCATTTAGCGTCTTTACGGATTTTATAGGTATAAGTCAAACCATCCTTAGAAACAGTCCAAGACTCTGCAATAGACGGTACAAAATTACCATATTGGTCATTTTCCAACAAACCATCCACACCGTTAGTCACGAGGTCAGCTGTTGAAGCCTTACCAGATGTCACATAGTCCAATGTTTCTGGTTCAGCAGTATAGACATAATTATAAGCTTTTGCTGCGCTGTTTCCTTTTGATGAACCAGAACAAGCAGCTAAAACGCCTACTGAAAGAAGGCTAACCCCAGCTAAAGCTAATACTTTGCTTTTTTTCATACGAATTCTCCAATTTTGTTTTTTTAGGTTTACTTAGGATTATAGCACAAGAAAGGAAAAAAGTAAACTAAATTTTCTGAATATTATGGTAGCCATGCAATGACTCTACTCTATTACTCGTGTTCATTTTCCACTGCTATTCTAAGAAAAACTTAGCAAGTCTATAGACTTATTTAATAGAAGGGTAGTATAGTCCGGATCATCCTTGAGTTCTTTGATGGAAGTCTGAACCAACTCCAAATCATCTGTAATCATCCCATCCACTCCTAAGCGAAAGGATTTGACGATGCTATCCTCATCATTAATGGTCCAGTCATAGAGACGTTTGTCGGATTGCCAGAGTTTATTGACAAAATTTTCATCCAAGGTTGAATACTCCATGGTGTAGCCAGAAGCCTTAGTTCGTGGAAAAATTGTATTATAAGGCAAGATAAAAAAGCTGGGGATAGAAGAGTCATATTTGACAACCTGATCGATGACTTGGTAGTCCAAAGACTGAATCTGGTGTTGATAAACCTTGATTTTGGCACCATACTTGCTCAAGAATCGCTCCATCATATTCTTGGAGTCTTTCTTGCTGGTCTTGATTTCTATCAAGAGGCGCTGGCCGAGTTGATTGGCACGAGTAAAGTAATCATCAAAGCTAGAAATCTTAGCCCGATAGCCATTTTCTGAAATCTCTAGTGAAGTTAAGTCGGCCAAGGTTAAGTCTTGAGGTTGGGCATCAAGACCTGCCAACTGCTTCAGGTTTGCGTCATGCATCATGACAAATTGCCCATCCTTGGTTTCCTGCACATCCATTTCTACCAAGTCAGGCTTGAGCAAGGCTGTTTTTTCCAGCGCTTCTACGGTATTTTGGATTCCATTTTCCCTCGAAACCCCTCTATGGGAAATCGTAATCGGAACGTTCTCCAAAGGGAAATTTAGATAGACATAACCTTCTAATGAAAAGCTTAAGCTGGCAATAGTCAGAACAAACCAACGCATTAGAGACAGGCCTTTTTTCGTTGGATAGTCATTTAAGGTACGATCTGTCAGGAAGGAGACAAATTTGAGAAGGAAATAGGACAACATAGCATAATAGGCAAACTTAATCAGGACAAAAGCTACAATACCGCTAAAGAGGACAACCTCATTTGGTTGAGTGTGCATGTACTGCTGTCCTAGTATAGCTGGAGCTGAGAGAAAAGTATAAAGCAGAAAGCTTTTGATAATAATCCAAAAAAGATGCCTAGTGTAAAAGAAAAGGCGGTTCTTGGTCTTGGCCAGACTAAAGCGAATTGCCTGAGGAACTGTTGCGTGCTCAAAAAAGAGCTGTGGTAGGGCAAACATTAGTCGCACTGCCACCAGAAACATGCCGACCACAAGAAGTCCCATGAAAACAGCGAACACAATATTATTTGCCAAATAGGTGACAATAAAATCCGGAACCAAAATTTTATTGAGATAGTAAATTTTCAAAATTTGGCGCAAGAAAGGAAAAAGAAAGCCCATATAAAGTACGATAAAGAGCATTTTCCCTGGGCCAGCCTTCTTGACAATAGCAAAACTATCCCTAAATGTTTTTCCAAGAAAAGCGAATACTGGTCGATTTTCTTGATCCAAAAGGTTGCGAATCCCCATGAAAATCATGCCGCTCTGGAAATAGGCTACAAAGAGATTGACCACAACGAGGACTAGAAAACCTAGACCGACCAGCCAATTAGAGCTGAGGACTGCCCAGACATTGTTGTAAGACAAAAAGAGATAGCCTGTCTGTTTGAGCAGGTATTCTGCTGCGTAGGAATTAAAGGGAATCCAAGCATACTCCATCATCATAAAGACCATGAAAAAGAGAACTAGGATCTTGTCTAAGTTATGATAAAAGCGCTTAAAGCTAAGTTTTTCTGGTTTCATCTTATTCTTCTTTCAGAAATTTGGGCGAAACAGGGGCAGTCAAGTTACAGTGGCTACAGTGAGTCCGCTCCTATTATTGCCATCTTGGCTCCATCCCTTCTTTGACAAATAAATCCCAGCTTTTCAACTGAGATTTTCTTTCTTATTTACCAAATAAACGGGCGAAAAATCCTTTGTTTTCCTGCTTTTGCACCTTCTCCTTGGCTTCATCCAGCTCCAAAAGGAGAGTCTCCCGCTCGCTCATAGCCTTGGCTGTCAACTGTTGCTGCTGGTCCAGCTGCTTATCTTTTTCAGCAATCTGCACATCTTTGACACGGAGTTGCTCGTCTTTCTCAGCCAGCTGGTTATCTTTAGCCTTGAGTTGCTCATAAAGGCGCAAAATCTCAGCATTTTTTTCATCCACTAAGATTTCCATCAACTCGCGCTGTTTGACTTCTTCGCTGACTGGCTCATCTTCAAAAATGGTCTTTTTATAAATTTCTTCTAGCTTAATCAGGCCACTGCGGGTCACGACTGTGACCCCTTTTTCATTTTTTTCTGTATCTTCTGGCGGCAGAGCCTTGACACGATTATTGATTGCCTGACGGCTGACTCCTAAAATCTCGGCCAGCTCGCTGACTGTCTTTTCAATTGCCATAATTTCCTCTGAAACTTTTTCTAGATATAGTTACCTAAATCTTATCATATCAAGGCTTAACTGTCAAATAAAGCAAAAAAGTGAAACAAGTATATTGCTCCACTTTCCTAATCTTCTATAGTTCAACTTGAAAAATTTCCAAGCTCTGCATTTCTTCTTCTGTCAAGCGCCGCCATTGCCCCAGATCCAGATTTGGATCTAGCTGCAGAGGCCCCATAGACAAGCGCTGAAGGTCGGTGACTTCCTTCCCGCAAGCTAGGACCATACGCTTCACCTGATGAAACTTGCCTTCTGAGAGCGTGATACGGACTAAACTGGTCTGCGCTCCTTCATCTCTTTCGAGAATTTCGAGCTGAGCAGGCTGACAAGTGAAATCTTTGAGTTCGATTCCTTGAGCAAAACGATCAACATCTGCCTGATCGATCAAACCAGCAACCTGAGCTTGATAAACCTTAGCTACATGGCGCTTGGGAGATAGCATAGCATACGATAGCTGACCATTATTGGTCAAAAGCAGAAGACCATGCGTATCCACATCTAAGCGCCCCACAGGAAAGGCTTCTTTTTGACGGGCAGTATCGTCTAATAAATCTAAAACTGTTTTATGGCGGTCATCTTCAGTTGCGGAAATGACACCCTTTGGTTTGTTCAAGAGATAGTAGACAAATTTTTCATAAACCAAGGTCTGACCATCCACCACAATCTGATCCGACCGTTCATCAATCTGTGTCTTGGCTGACGTGACTGCTGTCCCGTTGACCCAGACTTGACCTTTTTTCAATAGTTGCTTGACTTGACTGCGCGAGCCAAGCCCACTTTCTACTAGAAATTTATCCAGACGCATACTCTTCTCCTAAGCAAACTTTTTCTTGAGAATGCCGAATGCCAGCACTGCCATTAAAACCATCAGACTTCCCAAAACGCCAAAAATAAAGGAAGCTTGGCTTGAGAATTGACCGATCGAAGATAAGAAAAAGGTTGTGGCAGTCGCTCCAGCACTGCAGCCTAAAATCACAATCGAAGTTGCTTGATTCAAGGATTTGCTAGGGATTCTCTCGGAAAGAATATGGAAAATCGATGTCAGACTGACACTATAAACAAAGCCAGAAGCGATGGTCACCACACTCAAGAGCGAGAGATTTGGTGCCAAACCAATCATGATTGTAGTAAGACCAAAGACAACTCCTGCAACCGTCAATAAATTTTCCTTGAAATAATGAAGAAGAGGCGCGAAGGACAAGCCTGCGGCAATACCAATCAACTGCATAGTTGAAAGAATCAAGCCTGCTGTCTGAACACTGCCTATACCAGACTTTTCAACCAGTCCGGGCACGCGCACGTTGATGACAACATTCGTCAAGACGATCACTGCTGCTACTAGGGCTAGACCGATTGTCAGAAACCACTGTGCAGCTGTCAATCCCTTGCCTTCCTGATGAGTCTCATGATGCTTCTCCTCCTTGCCATAAGGCACAAAGAGCAGATAGAGGGCTAGAACAATCAAACCCGAAGCATAGACCAAGAAGGAAATTTCCCAGCCAAAGCGAAGCAACTGGCTCACTCCAAGCGTCAAGAGAGCCGTCCCAACAACTTCAGCCGATCCACGCAGACCGAGGGTCTGAATCCGTTCCTTGCCCTCATAACGTTCGCTGATAATCGAGATGGCCTTGGCATTGAGCAAACCAACTCCCATACCAAAGATCAGGCGCGAGGCAAAAATCACCCAGTATGCCTTATTCACAAGAGGAACAAAGCCGCAAAGAGAGAAAATCAAGAGCCCCGTCACAATCATCTTTCGTTCCGATAAATATTTCTCCACCAAACCATTTAAGATTAGCATGAGCATAATCCCAGCCGATGGGAGAGAAACCAACAATTCAATCCAACTTTCTGGCAAGTCTTTATAATAAGCAAACATAGCCGATTGGGCACTGGAAATCGAAAAGGAGGTCGTCAACACTAAAGAAAGTGAGAGAATACTCACTTTTTCCATAAACTTTTTCATTCTATTTTCCTTTAAAAATCACACTCATTCTATCATACAGCTTTTTAGAAAAAGACGCAATCATCTTTTCTTAAAAATTCGACCATTAAAAAGATTATTCTTTCGAAAAATTTCTCCTCTGATAAAAGGACATGCCCTTTCTTTATTTCTGGCGGGATTTGTGTTATGATGAAAGAAAGAAAAAGGAGAGAATCATGTCTGTTAGTGAAAAAAAATCGGTTATGGATAAATTAACCAAAGCAGCTCATTTGATTGATATGAGCGACATTATCCGTGAGGGAAATCCTACCTTGCGTGCAGTGGCTGAGGAAGTCAGCTTTCCCTTATCTGATCAGGAAATCATTTTAGGTGAGAAAATGATGCAGTTCTTGAAACATTCTCAAGATCCTGTCATGGCGGAAAAAATGGGGCTCCGTGGCGGAGTCGGTCTAGCAGCGCCTCAGCTGGATATTTCTAAGCGGATTATCGCTGTGCTAGTGCCAAATCTGGAGGACGAAGAAGGAAATCCGCCTAAAGAAGCCTACTCCCTAGCTCAGGTCATGTACAATCCTAAAGTTGTTGCCCACTCTGTGCAAGATGCTGCTCTGGCTGATGGAGAAGGCTGCCTGTCCGTTGACCGAGAGGTGCCAGGCTATGTTGTGCGTCATGCACGAGTGACCGTGGATTACTTTGACAAGGACGGCCAAAAACACCGCATCAAACTCAAAGGCTACAATTCTATCGTGGTTCAACACGAGATTGACCATATCAACGGCATTATGTTCTACGACCGCATCAACGAAAAAGATCCATTTGCAGTGAAAGACGGCATGCTGGTACTGGAATAAACAGATCGTATATTGTAACCAAAAATACCTAGACGTTTTCACGTCTAGGTATTTCTTTTACACTATTCTAAGTGCCTCGATCCCAGAAAAGAGCCAAAAGGATCACAGCGCCCAAGACTGAGGGAAGAATAGCTGTGTCCGCTAACATCGGTCCCCAGTGGCCAAAAAGCAATTGCCCAAGCCATGAACCAAACCAGCCCAAGAGAATTTTTCCGATACAGCCCATACGTTCCCCGCGGCTGGTAATAGCCCCAGCCATGAGACCAATAATAAAACCGACAAACATACTACCAATCATATAGGATCCTTCTTTCTATGTTTCTAAGAATTCTTTTCAAGAAGCAGGTGGGAGCTGTCAGATTAAAAGTGCCCGTCAAAACAACTTAAAATCTTAGATTGCCCAGTCTCCATTTCTGAAGATAGGAACTCGTGTTCCATCCTCACGGATACCATCGATATCCATTTGATTAGAGCCAATCATAAAGTCCACATGGACATCCGAGCGGTTGAGACCCGCTGCTTCCAGCTCTTCTTCGCTCATCTCTGCTCCACCAACAACGCTGGTCGCATAGGCTGCACCGATAGCCAAGTGGTTTGAAGCATTCTCATCGAAAAGCGTGTTAAAGAAGGTAATGCCTGACTGAGAAATTGGGCTTGGATCTGGTACCAAGGCACATTCACCCAAGGCACGCGCACCCGCATTTTCAAAGACAAGATCCTTCATAACCTGGTCTCCCTTTTCAGCTGTAATATCCACAATCTGGCCATCCTTGAAGGTCACTTTGATGCCCTCGATGATGTTGCCATTGTAGCTAAGAGGCTTGGTACTAGTCACATAACCATCGGCCCGACGGAAGTCCGGTGCTGTAAAGACCTCTTCTGTCGGCATATTTGGTAAGAATCCTTCTCCCTGTGCATTGATAGCACCAGCTGATTCCCAAACGTGGTTCTTAGGCAAACCAAGTGTCAAATCTGTCCCTGGCGCTGTGTAATGAAGGGCTGAAAATTGCTCCTTATTAAGCATATCTGCCTTGCTCTTGAGGATGGCTGCATGTTCTTCCCAGGCCTTAACAGGATCTTCTTCGTAGACACGGCAAGTTTTGAAGATTTGGTTCCAAAGGAGATCGACTGCTTCTTCGTCGCTAGCTGCATTTGGGAAGACCTTCTTAGCCCACTCTGTACCGGCTGCAGCAGCGACCGTCCAGCTGACTTTATTGGATTGGGTTGCGATTCGCATTGGCTTCATGGCCAGTCCCATAGCTTTAGCAGAAGCTGATAATTTCTCGGCATCTACACCATTCAAAGCCCCTGGGTCAGATGAGCGCACGCCCAAGCGACTAGCTTTCCTTTCGAGGAGATAGTTCATCTCAGCCACCTTATAGTCAGGGACATTGTCTAAGCGCTCCATTGGCGCATGGAGGAATTTCTCCCGATTAGTGAAATCATCCGCCCATTGGATGATAACCTCATGAGCTCCCAGAGCATAGGCTTCCTTGACAATCAAGTGAGCCAACTCACGTTGCTCCACATCAATATTGAGCGCCACCGTGTGACCTGGCTGCACATTGATCCCATTGGCAACCAATAATTTAGCGTATTTTTCTAAGTTTTCTTTAAAATTTGGCAGAACCATTCTGCTTCTCCTTTTCTTTTTTTATTTTTCTTTTAACAGGGACAGCAGACTAACCGCTGCCACAGTACCGCAAATCAAGGCGGTCATTTTCAAAATTGTATCTGTATCAAGATCCAGCTGGTAATCAAACATCTTTTGCGCAGGCTTATCCTGAGCGGAAATGGTCAATTTCATAAAAACCTCTTTCTATATTTTAGAAAAACTCATCAAACAAACTCAACTGGTTATCCTCAGGCATATTGCCCAGAATGCCCATGTCGTCCATTTTTTCGACTAGGGTGCTAGAGAGGCCACCGCGCTTGCGGAGCTCCGTCTTAGAAAGGAATTCACCTTCTTCCCGCGCTCTAACTAATTGGCGGGCAACGTTGTCACCCAGACCATCCATAGTAGAGAAAGGCGGGATAAGGGTGTCCCCTTCGATGAGAAACTCCGTCGCATGGCTCTTGTAAAGATCTAGCTTGCCGAACTTGAAGCCCCGCTCCAGCATTTCATTGACGATTTCCAGAGTCGTATAAAGGTCAATTTCTACATTGGAGGCTTCATTGTTCTTGCGCTTTTCAGCGATTTCGCTCATCCGGCGCTTGACGGCATCGAGTCCACCACTCATAGTCTTGATGTCAAAGGCTTTGGCCCGAATGGAGAAATAGGCACAGTAGTAATAAATCGGATGATGCACCTTGAAGTAGGCTACCCGTAGCGCCATCATAACGTAGGCTGCCGCATGGGCCTTAGGGAACATGTACTTGATCTTTCCACAGGATTCGATGTACCATTCTGGCACATTGTTTTCCTTCATGGCTGCGATGTAGCCATTGCGCTCTTCTTCAGAAATCTTCAGCCAAAGGCCCTTCCGCACGCGCTCCATGATCGTAAAGGCCATCTTAGGATCCAAGCCCTTGTGCATGAGGTAAACCATGATGTCGTCCCGACAACCGATAACGGTGGACAAGTCAGCAATCCCTTGCTTGATCAAGTCCTGAGCATTGCCCAGCCAAACGTCCGTACCATGAGAGAGACCAGATAGCTGTAAGAGCTCCGCAAATGTCGTCGGATGGGTCTCATCAACCATGCCCCGTACAAAGTTGGTTCCAAACTCCGGAATCCCCAGCATACCAGTCGGCGTGCCGATTTGCTCCTGAGTCACACCCAGAATGTCTGTCCCAGAAAAGAGGGCCATGACACCAGGATCATCCATAGGAATGTCATTTGGATCAATACCAGACAAGTCCTGAAGCTTCCGAATCATGGTCGGATCATCGTGTCCCAGAACGTCAAGCTTGAGGACATTTTCATCGATATCATGGAAGTTAAAGTGGGTGGTCTGCCACTCGGCCGTTACATCGTCAGCTGGATATTGGACCGGGGTAAAGTCATAAACATCCATGTAGTTAGGGATAACAACGATTCCGCCCGGATGTTGTCCAGTAGTCCGCTTGACTCCAGCAGCCCCCTGCGCCAGCCGCTCAACTTCGGCGTCCCGGTAGAACTTCCCGTAGTCGCGCTCATAGCCCTTGACAAATCCATAGGCCGTCTTAGCTGCAACGGTACCAACAGTTCCAGCCCGAAAGGCATACTCCTCACCAAAGATGTCCCGCACGTCCAAGTGGGCGCTCGGCTGATCCTCTCCGGAGAAGTTCAAGTCAATATCGGGTACCTTGTCCCCGTCAAATCCAAGGAAAGTCTCAAATGGAATATCCTGACCGTTCTTGCTCAGCTTGTGACCGCACTCTGGACAGTCCTTATCCGGCATATCAAAGCCAGAACCATAAGATCCATCCGTTATGAACTCGCTGTATTGGCATTTGCCACAGACATAGTGGGGTGACAGGGGATTAACCTCGGTAATCCCAATCATGGTCGCAACAAAGCTGGATCCAACAGACCCCCGTGAACCTACCAGATAGCCCCGCTCGTTGGAGCGCTGCACCAGCATCTGCGAAGCCAGATAAATCACGGCAAAACCATTCCCCAAGATGGAGCTCAGCTCTTTTTCGATCCGTAAGTCCACGATATCTGGCAGCGGATTGCCATAAATCTCAAAGGCTTTTTGATAGGTCAGCTCGGCAACTGTCTCCTCGGCCTTGTCAATGAAAGGTGTATAGAGATCGCCCTTGACCACCTCTACAGGCTCAAAGGTCTCCGCCAGCTGATTTGGATTGGTGATAACCAGCTTCTTAGCCAAGTCCTCACCCAAGAATGCAAATTCGTCCAGCATCTCATTAGTGGTCCGGAAGTGAGCCTTAGGAAGCGGCGCCGGCTGGGCATTTTCACCGTGACCGATGGTCCGGTTAATCATGGCTCCCTGACCGAGACTCCGGACGATAATCTCCCGATAGATTTCTTCTTCTGGCTCGATATAGTGGACGTTCCCCGTCGCAAGGACAGGCTTGCCCAAGCGATCGCCAACCTCAATCAGATTGCGAATAATGGTCTGCAGTTCTTCCTGGTCCTTGATTTGCTCCTTGGCAATCAGTGGCTCATAGATAGCTGGTGGCATGACCTCGATAAAGTCATAATACTTGGCCACTTCGACAGCTGCATCCACCCCCTGAGAGACAACAGCATCATAGACTTCGCCTTCTGAGCAGGCTGAGCCTAAAATCAAGCCTTCACGATGGGCATCTAGTACAGTCCGTGGAATCCGAGGGACACCTTCGAAATACTTGGTATTGGACAGACTGACTAACTTGAAAATATTCTTGAGCCCCGTCTGATTTTTCACATAAATGGTCGCATGTTTGACCCGAGCTTTCTTGTAAGAATTCTCATCGACCAGATCCGTATTCAAATCCTTAAGGTTGGTCACACCATGCTTTTCAGCTACATCCTTGATAAAGATAAAGAGGAGGCGGCCTGTCGCTTCCGCGTCATAGTTGGCCATGTGATGATGCTCCAGAGCAATCTGGAAACGCTTGGTCAAAGGCCCCAAACCATGACGCTTGTACTCTGGATAGAGATTGCGGGCAAATTCCAGCGTGTCAATGACCGGCTGGGTAATTTTCGGCAGGCCATGACGCTCATAGTTGACATTCATAAAGCCCACGTCAAAGGTAGCATTATGGGCAACGAGGACACTGTCCTGGCAAAATTCCTGAAACTCTTTTAGAACTTGCTCTAGCGGTTTGGCATTGCGGACATGCTCATCTGTAATCCCAGTCAGATCCGTCGTAAAGGCCGACAGAGGATGACCAGGATTGATAAACTCATCAAACTCAGCAATGATATTGCCCTTGTGCATCTTGCTGGCAGCAACCTGAATCAAGTCATTGTAGACCGCTGAAAGGCCTGTTGTTTCCACGTCAAAGACTACATAGGTCGCATCGCTCAGCTCCATGTCCACTTCATTGTAGACGATGGGCACCCGGTCTTCTACAATATTGGCCTCCATACCGTAAATCAGCTGGATACCAGCTTTCTTGGCAGCCTTGTAGCCATGGGGAAAACTCTGCACATTGCCATGGTCGGTAATAGCGACAGCCTTGTGGCCCCACTTGGCAGCCGTTGCAACGATTTCCTCTACCTCAGGCAGGGCATCCATAGTAGACATATTGGTATGGGCGTGAAACTCGACCCGCTTCTGCCCCTCAGGCATCAAGTCCTTGCGCTCATAGTGGGTAACTTCCTGGACATCCTGCACATTCATGGTCAGGTCGCGGGTGAAGTTGTTCATCTCCACATTTCCCCGCACCCGCAGCCAGGCGCCTTTCTTAATCACGTCAAACTTCTTGGCTTCTTCTTCGTTTTTCATCCATTTTTGCAAGGAGAAGCTAGAAGTGTAGTCTGTCATTTTGAAGTTAAGCAAGACTCGGCCGGTCCGAGTAACCTTCTGCTCCAAGTCAAAGACCATTCCCTCGAAAACCAGACGGTTTTCCTCAGTCTGAACTTCGATCATAGGAGTAATCTCTGCCTTATCCAGATTTGGTTTAGCCGCAGCCTTTCGAGCTTGGAAATCATAAGTCGGCTTTTCCTCTGGCGGTGGTGCCATCTGTTGCAGGGATTCCATGGCTTTGAGTGCCTCTTCATTAGCCGCCTGAACAATCTTGTCATTCTCCGCTTGAAAATTCTCCGCTTGCTGCTGGGTCAGCTCATCACTGTGCTGCACCTGACAAGTCAGATGAGGGAAGCCGTATTTGACCAGCTGGCGACTGAGATTTGGCAGGTGATTCTTACGAAAATGCTCCGTATCAATGGTTGAAGCCCCCTCAATCAGCAGCTTGTCCCCATCCAAATGGACCTGCAAATCCTGATAAAGACTCTTGAAGCCATGACTGGCACAAGGCCCCTCCTCAAAGGCCAGCTGGTAATAAGCCTGCAAGAGCTCATCCGATACCTGAGGCGCCTGACAATGAATTTCAAAAACAGCTTGATTACCTGTCTTAGAAAACTCTTGAGCTAAGCGCTTCTGCAATTCCCGAAAAATCTCAATGGGCAGAATATTTACAAAAGAAAAATGAAACTCCCAGACCCGACTGACCTTGTGGACCAGAACCTTCTCAATTTCTGCATTCAAAAAGGCCTCTGAGTTTCTCATTTCCAGTGGCATATCCAGCTGATTCATTAAAATTTCAAACTTGTTTGACATGACATTTCCTCGTACAGTAGTGACCCTATTTTACCATAAATCAGCACTTTTTTCGACAGAAAAAGAGCGGAGTAAAGTTGTTGATACCTATATATTTATATGTTTTCTTGTCTTAAAACTAAGTTATGCTATAATAGAACAGAACATTTATTAAAAGGAGTCTTAACTGTGAAGAAAATTTTACTAGCTAGCGCCTGTCTGCTGGCTTTGACTGCCTGCAGCATGCCTAAGCAAACTAAGCACGAAAGCAAGCCCAACCAAAGTCAGAGCCAAAGCAAGCCAAAAAAAGAAGAGAAAGTAAAAACCAAGACTTTTGCTTACAACATGCCTAACGGATACAATAATAAAATTGTCGCTTATTATCAAAAAGATAGGATTCGAGCCTTCGATTTTATGGCTACGAAACCGACTCAAGAGGACGAGCAAAGTAAGAGTCCTGAAGAAATCAGCAACATTTATCAAGAAGAATTAAAAGCTGGTGACATTTATGATAAATTCAGCAAGTTAGATGGAGTCACACTTGAAATCAAAGTTTCAGAGGACAAGAAAACCGTTGCACAAGTTGCCCACTTTGATCTCAGCAAAGCAAAAGAAAAACAAGTCATGGCGGCTTTAGGGGAAACAACTAAAGATAACCTATTCAAAAAGCTTAAGGAAAAGCCCGAAGATTTCTTTGATTTTCTGCTATCTCAAGGATTCACAGAAGAATGAAATCTTTTCTGACTTATTTTTTACTTTAGAAACTATCCTGTCTTGCTAGCCAAGTCCTTAGTTCGCCAGCAAGAAAAAAACTTAGGAAATATTTTTTAGAGTAAGCTATTAGCTTTCACTTCTCCAATAGCATGATTTTCAAGGAGTTTTTATGCGCTTAACTAAAAAAACTGTTTTTATTGGTATCGCTTCTCTTCTTATTTTGGGCTTAGCTGCATGGGGAGTAAATGTATTTCTCGTTATGAACAACGCTCAGCAAAGTTTTGATAAAAATTTTATTCACTTTCAAGCTAAAAGTGATGACAACGAAACTTTTATTACACAAGGCATTGGAAAAAAAGAAGCTTATAATTTATCCTACTCTCCTACTAAGAAGACCATTGAAATAAGCAAATCGACTAAAAATGGAGATATCTATTCTTCCGATTCCATTTACGGAGCAGTAAAAATCTATGATATAAAACAAAACGCTAATCGCTATGTCTTTGTAACAGCTGCAAAACCAATAATCGTTGACTTTGGAATAACTTCAGTCAAGGTAACTTATGACGGGGGTCATTTTGAAACTCCATATTCTGAGCTGCATTTTGGTGAAACTTTCCCTAGTGAAGATAACTAGATAGAAAGTATTCCAGGTCGTCAATCTTTATTTATGAACTAACCAAGCTAATAAGATATGGTTAGTTTTTGTTTGAAAAAAAGCGGTTTCAACCGCTTTTTATCTCAATACTGCTTCTGCCAGCGCTTTTTGGATGGCAATGACACTTTTATCACTTCGGAAAGTTAGGGTTTCGGCCGGTTCCTCAGCACTGGAAACCCAGATTTTCAGCTCAGCATCTAGGTCAAAGTGGCCAGCCGTTTCCACTGAAAAACGAGAAATGGAGCGATAAGGATAAGACTTATAAGCCGTTTTCTTGCCTGTCACTCCCTGCTTGTCCACCAAGATCAACCGCTTATCTGTAAAGACAATCAAGTCACGAATCAGACTGAAAGCCAACTCCACATTTTCTGCTGGCGTCAGAATATTCTCCAATTCTCTTTCTGTTTTTTCAATATCTTTCTGAGAAGCATTACCCAATAAACCGCTGAATAATCCCATTATCCGTCCTCCAATCCATTTTCCCTACTATAGCATTTTCAAGGCTAATAAGCAAAAGAAAGAGAGTGGGACAGAAATCTGAAATTCGTTAGAATTCGATTTCGTCGTCCCACCTCCGCACAGTTGAGTAGGGCTGTAAAAGCTGATGAAATCAGCCTAGTAGAGCCCACTCAACCACTGCGTCTTGCTCGACAATCCAAAGACAATTGAGAGGCTAGGACTTTTGTCCTAAACTCTTGTTTTATTTTGTCAAAATAGACAGAGTTTCTAGCAGATTATCGGCGTGGACTTCAATGGTATCGCCAGTAGCCTTGATCTTGACTTCGACGATGCCTTCTGCGGCTTTCTTACCAACTGTCACACGGATTGGAAGACCAATCAAATCGCTGTCGCTGAACTTGACACCCGCACGCTCATTGCGATCATCCACCAAGACCTCATAACCAGCACTTAGCAAGTTAGACTCGATTTGGTCAGTCAGAGCCAGAGCTTCCTCGTCCTTGACATTGACCGGAATCAGGTGCACGTCAAATGGTGCCAGCTCTTTAGGGAAGTTGATTCCCCAAGCATAGCGGAATTCACCCTTAGGAGTTTTATTGACAAAGAGACGGGCATGCTGCTCCATAACAGCAGACAGGAGACGGCTGACACCGATACCGTAACACCCCATAATCATCGGTACGGCACGGCCATTTTCGTCCAAGACATTGGCATTCATGCTGTCAGAGTAGCGTGTTCCCAATTTAAAGATATGCCCAATCTCAATCCCACGAGCAAACTTAAGGATACCTTGACCGTCCGGAGACACTTCACCTTCACGAACTTCGCGGATATCCACATACTCTGGGCTAAAGTCACGGCCTGGATTAACACCAGTCAAGTGGTAGCCATCTTCATTGGCTCCAGCTACGGCGTTAGAAAGGTCTTGGACTCTACGGTCTGCGATAATAGCCACATCTTCTGGCAGGTTGACTGGACCTAGTGAGCCAAAGCCTGCGCCCAAGAGCTGACGAACATCCTCTTCACTAGCGACTTCAAAGAAATCTGCACCCAAGTGGTTTTTCAGCTTGACTTCGTTGAGTTGGTCATTGCCGACAAGGAGCGCTACGACAGGCTTTTCATCAGCCATGTAAACCAAGGTCTTGATTGTTTCTTCTGTATCAATTTGTAGGAAAGCTGCTACCTCATCAATGGTCTTGCAGTCAGGAGTTTCTACACGCACCAACTCTGCTTCAGTCACTACCTTTTTGTTTGGTTTGTAAGCATTGGTTGCCATTTCTAAGTTAGCTGCATAGCTAGACTCACTAGAGTAGGCAATGGTGTCCTCACCAGAAACCATCCATTTAAGCAATTCTGCCTTAATTTCTTCTTGCACTTCTGCAGGAATTTCATCAAATGAGGCAACTGACTTATCCAAAACAGCCCAACGGTCAAGATCTGTACGAGCAGGTGTGATAGCCATAAATTCCTGACTATCCTTACCCCCCATAGCGCCACCGTCACCGATAATGGCTTTGAAATCTAGCTCACTGCGAGTGAAGATTTTCTCATAAGCAGATTTGTACTCATCATAAGTTACATCCAAACTATCATAGTTAGCATGGAAACTATAACCGTCTTTCATGATAAATTCACGGGTACGAAGAAGGCCGTTACGCGGACGCTTTTCATCACGGTACTTAGGCTGGATTTGATAGAGGTTAAGCGGCAATTGCTTGTAAGATTTAACAGAGTCACGGACAATGGAAGTGAAGGTCTCTTCGTGTGTCGGACCTAGAATAAAGTCTGATTTTTCGCGATTTTTCAGCTTGTAGAGGTCTTCACCGTAGGTCTCGTAACGACCTGACTCGCGCCACAAATCCGCACTGAGCAGAGCTGGGGCCAGCATTTCAACCGCACCAATCTTATCAAACTCTTCCCGCATGATTTTTTTCGCTTTTTCAATGACACGGTTAGCGAGTGGCAGATAAGAGTAAACTCCCGCAGAAACTTGGCGAACATAGCCAGCCCGCAACATAAGGGAATGGCTGATAACCTGAGCATCGCTTGGCATTTCGCGCAGCGTTGGGATTAGCATTTTACTTTGTTTCATAAAAACAAAACTCCTTCATAGAATATTTTTCAATCTTTTAAAATGTTAGAAGAACAATTTCATAATATCATTCCAAGTCACAGCAATCATGAGGACAACCATGACAGCTACCCCTGCAAGGGTAACATAGGTTTCTGTTTCCCGTTTCAAGGGTTTGCGACGGATAGCCTCAAGGATATTGAGGACAATTTTTCCTCCGTCCAAGGCTGGAATCGGAATTAGATTAAAGATCCCGATATTAAGGGATAGCATGGCTAAGAGACTCAGAATAGCCGGCAAGCCCTGCTGAGCCGCCTGACTGCTGACATTATAAATAGCAACCGGACCGCCTAATTTATTTAAATTAAAGTTAAAAATCAAATCTTTCAAGGCTGTCAAAATCCGACCTGTGGTCGTCCACGTAGCGGTAAAGCCTCCGACCACCTTGTCCCAAAAACCAGTCTTGATAGCAGGCGAAACACCTAATAGATAGCGATCCCCCTCTTTTTTAGGTTCAATATCTACCTTGTGAGTCTGACCCTCGCTCTTATAAGTGATGGTCAGTTTTGGTGCATCTGCCTTATCTTTCGTCGCTTCTGACACGGCTTTAGTCAGGTCATCCCCGTTTGCAATCTCATAATTGTTGACTTTCAGAATCTGGTCATTGCTTTTCACCCCTGCCTTGGCAACGGCGCTACCTTCCAGCACCTGAAAATGATTGCTGTTTTCATCCTGGACACCGCCTTGCAGAAAGGCCAAGAGCATGAAAACTAGAATGCTCAAAATGAAATTATTCATGGGGCCAGCAAAATTGGTGATGAGGCGTCCCCAGATAGTCGCATTTTGATACTGAACATCCAGCGGAGCAATCCGAACTTCCGTTCCGTCTTCCTCAACAATGGTCGCATCGTGATCAACGGAATAAGTCTTGGTCTCATCCAAGACCAGCCCTGTAATCTCCAGCTTTTCTTCAAAATCAAAACTAGTCACATTCATAGGTAGAGCCGTCTGATCAATTTTCTTGCCAGACAGATTGATGCGGACGACTTTCCCATCTTCATTCAAGGTCAGACTAGCTGGCGTACCTGTTTTGATTTCTGTCGAATCCTCGCCCCAGCCAGCCATACGGACATATCCACCTAATGGCAGAATCCGAATCGTATAGGCTGTTCCATCCTTGCCAATATGAGCAAAGATTTTCGGGCCCATCCCAATGGCAAACTCACGAACTAGAATGCCTGATTTTTTGGCAAAGTAGAAATGTCCAAACTCATGAACCACCACGATGATCCCAAAAATAATAATAAATGTAAAAATCTGCATAAGTCTAATCTTTCTCTTAAGATTGTTCATTAAGCCAAGAAGGCTTTCGGCTGCTTGGCCACCAAACTCCTTAGAACAGGCCAAAGAGGTGCATCAGTGGAAAGACAAAAAGCAAGCTATCAAAGCGATCTAAAACGCCGCCGTGCCCAGGAATAAATTTCCCTGAGTCTTTCACACCAAAGTGACGCTTAATGGCGCTCTCTACCAAGTCGCCAAATTGGCCAGCAATACTAAAGACAACAGTCAAAAGCAGCATGGTCACAAAGCTATATGGAGTGGCAACTTGCGGACGAACAGACATAAAAATCGCAGAAACCAACACCGCTGAGATAATGCCTCCTAAACTGCCTTCAATGGTTTTATTTGGCGATATCTTTGGCAATAATTTTCTCCGCCCGTAGCGGGTACCAACCAGATAGGCCCCACTATCTGTTGCCCAGACGATAAAGAGAGCCAGCAAAACCTTGTCCACATTCACCAAACGGGCATCGATCAAAGCATTAAAGCCTAGACCAACATAAAAACTAGAAGCAATCGGATAAGCTGCATCTTCAAAACTATAAGAGGAACCTAAAACAGTCGCTCCTAGCAAGACGAAAACAACCAAGCTATAAGCCATCACATTGCCGTCCACGGGCAAAAACTTCAAGTAATTTTCAAGTGGCAGGGTCAAGACGAAAGCTGCCAGCATAGCCAATCCACCCTCTAAGGTCGCTGTCGGAAGCCCCTTCATCTTAAGCAATTCATGCACTGCTAGCATAGCTAGAAGGCCAACACTGATCTGGAAGGGAATCCCTCCCATTTTCACTAGAGGTATAAAAATAGCTAGAGCAATTCCTCCAAAAAGAAGACGTCTTTGTAAATCTAAACTCATCTTTTTCTCCCTCCTTTATACACCGCCAAAGCGGCGATTACGGCGATTATACTCTACAACTGCATCCTTCAAAGCCTTCTCATCGAAATCCGGCCAAAGGATATCTGTAAAATACAACTCGCTATAAGCTGTCTGCCAAGGCAAGAAATTGCTAAGGCGCAGCTCGCCACTCGTCCGAATGACCAAGTCAGGATCCCGTAAACTTGCAGGCAGACTGCTGGTATAGAGGTAATCTCCAATCATTTCCTCTGTAATATCAGCTGGTTGAACTTTCGCATCTAAAACATCTTGGGCAAGCTTTTGAACCGCTTGATTGATTTCAGCTCGTCCACCGTAGTTCAGGGCGAAGTTCAAAATCAGCCCTGTATTCAAGCGAGTCAGATCTTCAGCTTTCTCCAAGGCCTCAAAAGTAGCTTTAGGAAGTCGCTTCGTATCGCCAATCATTTGAATTTTTACATTGTTTCTGTGCAATTCTGGCACATAGCGGTCATAAAACTCAACCGGCAAATTCATTATGAAGGACACTTCTTTTTCTGGTCGCGTCCAGTTTTCCGTTGAAAAGGCATAGACTGTCAAGACCTGCACACCCATCTCCTTGGCTGCAATCGTCACTTCTTGCAAGGCTTCCATACCAGCCTTATGACCAAAGACGCGTGGCTGCATACGTTTTTTAGCCCAACGACCATTGCCATCCATGATAATGCCTATATGCTTGGGAACAAGCAAGGCCTCATCGAGCTTTTCTTTTTTCTTAAAACTAAACATATTTTTTATCCTATTTAAAGTTTTATCATTTCATTATATCATAAATCCTTCAAATGTGGGCAGGAGAGCTGATTTTTCGTCTATCAGAGCTGATGATAAATAGCTGGTAGTGCCTACAGGCAGGTTTCGCTAGTGTTGTGCAACTATAATATTGTAAAAGATGAGTTTACAATATGTCCTTAAAATAAAAAAGACAGCCTCTCGACTGTCCTATATCCTATTCTTCAATGGCAGTATCTTCATCAGACACAGCGATATCGCCTTCCACTCCCGCAGCAGCTGGGATACCTTCTGTCAATGGCAAAACAGTCTTAATGGCTGCTAATTCAAATGTCAAGAAAACACCGTCTACGTCCAAGACAACAGTCTTACGCTCTGAATCAACTTCATCAACAGTCCCGTAAAGACCACCAATAGTAATGACTTCATAGCCTTTTTGCAGTTTATTGAGGCTTTCCATCCGTTTTTCAGCTTGCTTTTTCTGTGTCCGTACTTGGAAATACATCATCCCTACTAGTACAACAAAAAAAATAATCATCATTGTTGGATTCATTTCTCTTCTCCTTTGGAATTCATCTACGTAATTACTATAGCAGATTTTGACCCGTTTGACAAGGCAGGAAAATGATTTCCAAAAAATCAGGATGCCTTGCATCCCGATTTTATGCCCTTTTATTTAAGATTTTTAACAACTTCTGCTACGTGCTCAACTGTAAAGCCGTATTCTTCCAGCACCTTGCCTGCTGGAGCAGATGCACCAAACTGATCGATTCCGATAACTGCACCGTCCAGACCGACATACTTGTACCAAGGCTGGCTAGCTGCCATCTCGATCGCTACACGGCGCCGAACTGCATTTGGTAGAATTTCTTCTTTGTAGGCTGCATCTTGAGCATCAAAAAGCTCTGTTGATGGCACGCTGACCACGCGGATTTTAGCGCCTTCTGCTGCAAGTGCTTTAGCAGCTGCAACAGCCAAATTAACCTCAGAACCAGAAGCCAACAAGATAGTATCGAAATCTGCTCCTGTTTCGTAGACTACATAAGCTCCTTTAGCTACCTTGTCAAAGTCTGTTCCTTCTTCGACTGTCAGATTTTGACGGGTCAAGACCAGAGCAGTCGGAGTAGATTGGCTCTTAAGGGCCAAGTACCAAGCCGCCTGAGTTTCACGCGCATCTGCTGGGCGAAGAACAGTCAGGTTTGGAATCGCACGCAGACCAGCCAAGTGCTCAATCGGCTCGTGAGTCGGTCCATCTTCACCAACTGCAATAGAATCGTGTGTGAAGACATAAGTCACTGGCAAGCCTTGAAGGGCAGATAAACGGACAGCTGCCTTAACATAGTCTGAGAAGACGAAGAAGGTACCACCGTAAACGCGAAGACCACCATGAAGCGCCATACCGTTGAGAATAGTTCCCATGGCAAACTCGCGCACACCAAATTGGATATTGCGGTTGAGACGGTGGGTGTCGTCCTGCAGGCCGTCTTCCTTGATGTAGGTCATATTAGAATGAGCCAAGTCAGCAGAACCACCGAGGAAAGTCGGAAGCACCTTAGCTGCTGCATTGAGGGCATCTTGGCTAGAATTACGGGTCGCTTGAGAGAAGCCATTTTCAAGCACTGGGAAATCTTCTGGTTTGATCTCTACTGGATCCTGACCAGCGATAATAGCCGCTACTTCTGACGCCAATTCTGGATGGGCCTGCTTGTAGTCCTCTACTAGCTGTTTCCAAGCATCGTAAGCCGCTGCACCACGCTCTGCAACATTTTGACGGTAGTCTGCATAGACTTCCTCAGGAATCTCAAACGGGGCATAGTCCCAACCCAAGGCTTTACGAGTAGCTTCCGCTTCTTCTGCTCCTAAAGGCGCACCGTGAACTGCATTGGTTCCTTGCTTGTTTGGAGAACCGTAACCGATAACTGTCTTAACTTCAATCAAAGATGGCTTGCCAGAAGCCTTCGCTTCATTGATAGCCGCATCAATCGCTGCAAGGTCTGTTCCGTCTTCTACCAAGGCAGTATGCCAACCGTAGGCTTCATAGCGGGCACGAACATCTTCTGTAAAGGAATCCTTGGTCTCTCCATCTAGGTTGATATCATTTGAATCATAGAGAACAACCAGCTTGTCCAGCTTTTGCAAACCAGCGTAAGAAGCCGCCTCAGCTGAAACTCCCTCCATCAAATCGCCATCACCACAGATGACATAAGTGTAATGGTCGAAAATCGGATAGCCTTCACGGTTGTACTTAGCAGCCAAGAAACGCTCTGCTTGAGCAAATCCAGTCGCTGTAGAAATCCCTTGTCCCAATGGTCCAGTCGTCGCATCAACTCCAGCCGTATGACCAAACTCTGGGTGACCTGGTGTCTTAGATCCCCATTGGCGGAAGTTTTTGATTTCCTCCATGCTGACATCTTTAAAGCCAGACAGATGAAGCAAGGCATAAAGCAACATAGAGCCGTGTCCTGCAGATAGAACAAAGCGATCGCGGTTAATCCAATTTGGCTCTTCTGGATTGATGCGCAGCTGTTTGGTAAATAGGTCGTAAGCCATTGGCGCAGCACCCATCACGATACCAGGGTGACCTGACTTAGACTTTTCAATCGCGTCAATTCCTAAAAAGCGAATGGCAT
>NZ_CAURYF010000014.1:0-44477 GCF_963529205.1 Streptococcus cristatus
TTCCTTGGCATTCAAAAGCTCATGCTCAACGATGTTCTGAATCTCATAGATTTTGGCATACTTAGCGAAGCGACTGCTGATTTCTGCCACAACACGGTCTGTGATGGTTTCGAGCTTAGCTTCCAGCATGGGCGTCATAGGACCAAGGTCCTGAGCCGCTCGTACCATAGCCTTATAGATCTTAGTCACATCAAAAGCTACTCTACGGCCGTCTCGCTTCTCAACGTAGATGGTGGGCGCTGTATCAAATTTTGCTTCTCTTAAAATCATCACAAACACTTCCTCTTCTCAATTAATCATCTACCAAACATTATATCACTCCAAAATAAAAAATCAATATGTTGTGGTAAAATTGTTATTTTTTTATTTTACACACAACATATTGATTTGATCACTTGATTTGATAAAGCTTGAAGTGATTGAGTTTTAGGTTCACTTCTTCATAATCTTGAGAAATTTTCTTTTTCACATCCGAAAAGAGTTTCACATCTTTATTGACTAAGATAAACTTTGGACTCGCTTCGTTTAAAGCATTACGCAAGAGAATGCGATTTTCCTCCGTTCCTGTATGAAGCGACGGACTCAGTAGAGAAACAGCGGATAAACGCTGCGCTTTTTTATAGAGGCTCGCTGTATTGTCCCAAGCATAAATGCTATCCTTGCTAGTGCTGTTTTCACGGACATATTGGGCAGCCAGATTTCTCTCTGCTGAAACTCCATTGGATAGAATATACTCATTTACAAACGGATAAACTACGAGATAGAGCATCGCAAGCAAAGGTAGAAAGAGTTGCTTACCCAAGTAACGATTCCAGCTAGATGTCTTGGTAGGCTTGCGGTGGCGTCTTTCATGTCCATCCCTATCTCCACCTGTATCCAGCCACAAGGCCAGTAATAACAAAGCAAAAGGCAGAGTTGTCAACAATTGATAAGCGCCCTTCTCTGGCAGGCCCAGAACACCAACAAAGCTGATAGGAAGACCTAGCAAACCAATAAAGCGCATGCCACGCGCGGCAGTTGGTTCTTCTTTGAAAGCAAAAGCCGTCATCAACGCTGTCGCAAAACCTAATCCTAGGAAAAGTAAGCCATAATAGAGCAAATGATCTAATATATAGTTGCCATTAAGACGAAAAGCCTCTAGAACATAAGTCACTTGGCTAATCGCCACACCAAAGGAACCATTCAAAACCGTATAGTAGCCCAGTGGATAAAAGACCAAAGAAAAACCTAATAGAACTGCTAGCAATTGATAAAAACCACGCGCTTTTCGCTTATCAGCGATATTGTACAAGAGCAAGAATAGCGTCGTCAATGAGTAAAAAAGCAGACTAAAAGCTGGCTCGATTAGAAAAGCCAAGGCTCCAACCATTCCAAAACGAATAAAAGACTCATCGCGGACACGCCCTTGTAAGTATTTCACGAGATGGTACAGACTCCGAAAGATAAATGGAAGAGCAAAAATAATAGAATAAGTTCCACCAAATCCCAGTGTCAGTACAAACAAATAGAACAGGATTGTAATCTGGCGAGCTAGACCACTTCTAACCGTTATTTGTGAAATTGTCTGGAAGAGATATATTCCTGCCAAGATCAAAGCCACTACTTGGAAAAGTAAAAACAATAGCTGACCCAAAAACAAATTCCCCAACCAGCTCAGCAAATAGTAGAGGAGACCGCTTGTTCCATAAATATTTGCATAGGCAACCTCTCCCTGAGTCAAGGCCCAGCCAGCATATAGATTTTGCGATTGCAAATTGGTGGCTAAGTTGGTTAGTAGAGGATTGATGACACTGGTCAAACTGACTAAGACGCTCCAAAAAAATAGTTGTAAGGAGGGAACTGGCTCGATTATTTTCTCTAATCGCCGTCTCTCACTCGTATTTTGCCAGGTTTCTGCGGACATAGATACTAAAATTTCCACGTTTTCCTGCTGATTTCTTTCATTCATAAAAGTTCTCCTTGATTTCCATACTCTATAGTATATCAAAAAGCACTCTTTCTGTCAGCCTTATCTTGGCTCCCTTTCTTTTTCTGGCTCTTCTTTGCCAAGCACTCCAAATCGCGAAATCTCAGGTAAATTGGCCGCTTTTCTGGACAAGGAAGCCGATAAATTATTTTTGCTATTTCCATCTATAATCCTCCTTTGATTCTCTATCTCCTATTTACTATTCGTAAAATAAAGGCACTAATCACAAGAAAGCAGGATGTATAGCTAATGTCTCAGCAAAAGACAGAAAAAAGAGGCTGGGACAAAAGTCCTAGCCTCTCAATTGTCTTTGGATTGTCGAGCAAGACGCAGTGGTTGAATGGGCTCTACTACGCTGATTTCATCAGCTTTTACAGCCCTACTCAACTGTGCGGAGGTGGGACGACGAAATCGAATTCTAACGAATTACCGATTTCTGTCCCACTCTCTTTCTTATTTATTTTTGCGATTTAAGATCGCGTTTAGGACAATGGCAATCAGACTGGCCATGACAATTCCGTTTGAGAAGAACATCTGAAGGCTGGTCGGTAGGCTGTTGAAAAGGCTGCTACCATTGAGTCCGACACCTGCTGAGATAGAAATAGCTGCAATGAGGAAATTATGTTCACTGTGCTCAAAGTCAACACGCGCTAAGATTTGCATCCCCTGCACGGACACAAAACCAAACATGACCAGCATGGCACCACCAAGGACTGGACTTGGAATAATCTGAGCCAAGGCTCCGAATTTTGGCAGAAGACCGAGAAGAATCAAGAAACCAGCCGCATAGTAAATCGGCAACCGCGTCTTGATACCAGATAATTTGACCAAGCCAACATTTTGAGAAAACCCTGTGTAAGGGAAGGTATTGAAGACACCACCCAGCAGCACCGCAAGTCCTTCTGCTCGGTAACCATTTCGCAAGCGGGTGCTGTCAATTTTATCTTTGGTAATGTCAGAAAGAGCTAAGTATACACCCGTTGACTCCACTAGAGAAACCGTTGCGATGATACACATCATCACGATAGAAGAAAATTCAAACTTCGGTGTTCCGAAATAGAAAGGGGTTGGCACATGGACCAGCGGAGCCTGTGCGACCGGCGTTAAATCTACCAAGCCCATGGCTCCAGCAATGCCCGTTCCGACAATCAAACCAATCAAAATAGAGATGGATTTGATAAAACCTTTGGTAAAAATGTTAATCAAAAGAATTATCAATACCGTCACAGCTGCTAGAATCAGACTTTGGGCGGTAGGCTTATCTACATTATTTCCCATATTGCCAATGGCCACTGGAATCAAGGTCAACCCAATGGTCGTAATGACCGAACCAGTAACAACTGAAGGAAATAGATTAGCGATTTTTGAGAAAATCCCAGCGATCAGAACAACATAAATCCCTGATACAATCAAGGCACCAAACATAGCGCCACTACCATGGCTCTGCCCAATGATAATCAGAGGAGCAACGGATTGAAAGGCCACGCCCAGCACGACTGGCAGACCGATACCAAAATATTTATTTAACTGGAGTTGCAAGAGAGTGGCAACACCACACATAAAAATATCAGTAGAAATCAGATAAGTCAACTGCTCAGCCGAATATCCCAAAGCCCCAGCAATCATAATTGGAACCAGAATGGATCCGGAATACATAGCCAACAAATGCTGCAAACCTAAAATGGCTGCCTGTGAATGTTTTTCTTCATTATAATTCATCTTATAGATCTGCCTCTCTAAATACAACTTTTCCATTTTCAAATCTGTCAATTCGAGCCAAAGAAAGAACTGTTTGTCCTTGAGCCTCTAGCAAGCTTCGACCATCTTGGAAGGATTTCTCAATCACAATTCCAACGGCTGCCACCTCAGCGCCTGCTTCTTCAATGATTTTAATCAAGCCCTTGGCTGCCTGACCATTTGCCAAAAAATCATCAACGACCAGGACCTTGTCACTTGACTCCAAAAACTTGCCAGCGATGGAGACAGTCGAAGTGACCTGCTTGGTAAAGGAATATACTTCCGCCGTTAAAATCCCTTCAGTCATAGTGATGTTCTTAGACTTTTTAGCAAAAATCATTGGAACACCCAAAGCTTCTGCCGTGTAGACAGCCGGTACAATCCCTGAAGCCTCAATCGTCACAACTTTTGTAATGCCTGCATTCCTGAAATGCTCAGCAAATACTTGCCCGATTTCTTTCATAAGCGAAAAATCGACCTGATGAGTCAGGAAAGAGTCAACTTTGAGAATATTTTCTCCTAAAACGTTGCCATCCCTCAAAATTCTTTCTTCTAATGTTTTCATGTATCTCCTCTTAACATATCTTGGTTCAATGATGAAAGGACCTGCCACGATAAGCAAGTCCTTTCTTTTAATGACAAATAGCCTGACACTGAAAGTACCAGAAAGTCATTAGACTCACTTATTGTTAGATGTTTGGCATCTTGTAGAGACCTTGCCCCAATCATTAGCAAGATAAATAAGTTATTCTATTTCATTAATGAGCATCGCCATTCCAGATGGAATTTTTAACGATGACATAATCCACACGAGTCAAGCTATGCAAATCACGACCGCCAGCATAGGAAATGGAGCTCTGCAAATCCTGCTCCATTTCAGTTAATGTATCTTGCAAGTGTCCCTTGGCCGGCAGCAAAATCTTCTTGCCTTCGACATTTTTATAAGCACCTTTTTGATACTCGGAGGCAGAACCATAGTATTCTTTAAACTTATCGCCGTCTACCTCGATGGTTTCACCTGGGCTTTCAATGTGGCCTGCAAAGAGCGAACCAATCATGACCATGCTGGCTCCAAAGCGGATCGATTTGGCAATATCACCATGCGTCCGAATCCCTCCATCCGCGATAATAGGCTTGCGGGCAACCTTTGAACACCAACGAAGAGCAGACAATTGCCAGCCGCCTGTACCAAAACCTGTCTTGACTTTGGTAATACAAACCTTGCCTGGGCCAATGCCGACTTTGGTCGCATCTGCGCCAGCATTTTCCAGCTCCCGCACAGCTTCTGGAGTTCCAACATTTCCAGCAATGACAAAGGTCTCTGGTAGTTCTTTCTTGATGTGCTGAATCATTCGAATCACGCTGTCTGAGTGCCCATGCGCAATATCAATGGTAATGTATTCAGGTGCATCACCTTTAAGGCTACTAACGAAGTCATACTCATAGTCTTTCACACCGACGGAGATCGATGCAATCAGGCCTTGCTCATGCATTCGCTTGACGAATGGTTTGCGCCCTTCCTCATCGAAACGGTGCATAATGTAGAAATAGCCTCCTCGAGCAAGCTCCTCAGCGACAGATTCGTCAATAATCGTCTGCATATTGGACGGAACGACTGGCATCCGAAACGTATGTTTACCAAATTTCACGCTAGTGTCAGCCTCTGAACGACTTTTCACAATACATTTCGCTGGAATTAGTTGAATATCTTCATAGTCAAAAACCTGAAAATCATTGAGCATGGAAAACTCCTTATCAATACTTAAAAATGACCTACCTATGCTCTTCAGCATCGCTACATCTATCCAGACGTTTCCAGGAAAAGTATATCACAAGGTACAGTTTTTGTAAAATATTTCAAGTGTATTATTGATAAAGTTCGGAAATTGAGAAAAACACGGTCGCCCGTGTTTTATTCTTTCTTATCTTTTTCTGAGTTGGAGTCCTCTGCTCCTCCATTGACTGCCTTTTTAAACTCTGAAAACATTTTTCCAATCGACTGCCCTAGCTCTGGCAGACGTTTTGGTCCAAAAATCAGTAAGGCACCTAGGACGATAACGATAAGCCCTGGTAGCCCGATGTCTTTTAAAATTCCCATTACGATGTTCTCCTTTTCTCAATCATTTTACTCAGTAGGATACTGACTTCATACAGCAAAATCAGCGGCACTGTCATTGACAAGTCGCTGATGAAATCAGCCGGCGTCAAGATTACTGCTAATACTAATAAAACGAAATAGGCATAGCGTCTATATTTTATCAAAAATTGCGGTTTGAGCAAACCGATTGATGTCAGAAAGGCCACAATGACAGGCAATTCAAACAAGCAAGCAATCGGAATGGTCGTGTGAAACAGAAAGGACAGGTAGTTCTGCGCTGTCATCTGAACGGCAAACAATCCATCACCTAAAGAAAGTAAAACTTGCAAAATAGCAGGACTGACAAAGTAAAAACCAAAGGCTAAGCCCAAGATAAAGCTGAAAAATGTAGCTGGTATGTAAGCAAAAATCGCCTTTGCTTCACTATTTCTAAGAGCAGGTCGGATAAATTCCCAAATCTGATAGACCATAAAAGGGAGCGTCAGTGAGAAAGCCACAAGACTAGCCAGGCTAATATAAATCCAAAGTATGTCGTCTGGTCCCAATACAATCAGCTTCTGCTCAAAGGAAGCGGTCAGCCATTTGTAAATATCCGCTGCAAAAAGCAGACTGGCCAGAAAAATCAAAGCGAACCAGATTAAAACAGCTATAAAACGCCATCTAAATTCCGTCAAATGCTCAACTATTGTCTGTTCCTTACTAGGCATCTGCTCGCTCCTTTTGCCGATTTCTAAAGGTCACATAAAGGACAACGACAAGAAAAATTGCTTGACTTAGTACTACTTCTAAGCTCGGATAAATTCCCAACCAATCAATGGTTGGAAGATGAGACAGCAAGTGACTAGGAAAAATGGCTGTTAACTGCAGGGCATGAATGCTGACACCTAACATCTTAAAGGCCAAGGCATAAATCAGCCAAGTCAGACCAAAGAAAATCCGATGAGGCCGAATCAAACTGCTGGCCTTGGTCATTAGAATTGCGAGCAAGACTAAAACCAAAATAGCAAGTCCCAGTCCTAAAAAGAAATCTAAAGCAGTAATGCGCGGTAAAATTCCTGCGTAGAACAAGATGGTTTCTGCTCCTTCACGGAAAACAGCGAGAAAGCTCAGGGCAAACATGGAAATAAAACTACCACTGGCTGTCACTGCCTGCATCTGACTTTCCATGAAGTCATTCCACTTCTTGACAGAGGACTTGCTGTGGAGCCAAATACCGACCAAAATCATCATGACAACCGCAAAAATCCCCACTGCCCCCTCAATGATTTCACGATTAGAGCCAGAGGCAACGGCTGGAAAAAGAGTTTGCAGCAAAATAGCAATGACCGCACTGGCTAGTACACCCAAACCAGCACCAGTATAAACCCATTTGAGGCCTTTTTTCATCTTGGAGGTCTTAAGCGTCGTGACAAGTGCCATCACAATCAAGAGAGCCTCAACGCCCTCGCGCAACAAAATCAGCATGGCATCAAAGAAAGTATAAGACCCGCTGGTGTCAATCTGTTCTAGCTCACTGATTAAGGACGTGAGCTGGTCTTGATACTCCTTATCCTTGCCCTTCACCATGATGACAGGTGATTGGCTCTCTACTTTGGTATAGAGGGAAGGATTTTTCGTGCTGACATCTCCTTCAACACTTGGCCAAATCGTGATAAATTTCTTCATCGCAGCCTTGCCCTGCTTTTCGTCCCCTTTTTGGAAAGCAAGCAGAGCCTTTTTCAGCAGACCAATACCATCTGCCAGCGTAAGATTTTCACTGCTAGCTGTTGCTTCTTCTCCCTTGACAAAGCTATCAATCGCTGCTCTCAGGTCATCATAGGAAGTTTGAATGGCTTCAAAATCCGTTGGCTCTGTCTCGATGGCACTCCGTAAAAAGGAAATGGCCGTCTCCACCTTACCATAATGAGCCGTGCTATGATCTCGCACCACTCCTTCATTGGCAGTCCAAGTCGAATTCATTTTTTTATAGGCTTCACGAATCTTTTCAAGATCCTTGCTCTCAATCGCTGCCTGAAGAGCTTGAAACTTTGATTCCAGTTTATTGACTAACTTGGTTTTTTCCGCCTCAAGATCAACGGGATTCTGCTCCTTTTCAAAAGCTAAAAGAGCAGCTGAAACCTTAGTCAGCTTGTCCTCTGTTACATCGCCTGAGATAGTCAATGCCTTGCTGACTTCTTTCCCTGCAGCTGAGTCATGGTTGCTTAAAGCCGCAAATTCAGTCTGGATTTCTTCCAGTAATTCTTTGGCACTAGCTTGATCGCCTTTTTGAACGGCGGTGCTAGCATCCGTAATCTTGATAAAGAGACTGCTATAAGAATCTTCAGCTGATACAGGCTGAGCTAGGAGCAAGAGCGCCAAAAGTAAAAACAAGATCTTATTCAAATAATTTCTGACCAAGATATTCTCCTTTTTTGACACCGCCGAAACAAGCAAACAAGCCACTGCCTACATGGGTGACATATTCATTCATCTTATCCTGTGCTCCAAGATTGGTCTGCACCTTGATAAAGCTATCGGGATCCTTTTGGAAAGAGATAAAAAGGAGACCTGTATCAAATTGACCGGTTGTTTCATCGATCCCATCCGAATAAGAATAGGAACGACGATAGAGAGGCTTGTCGACTTCTTTGGCCAGCCGTACATGTGCATCAACTGGAAGCAAGTCCAAGTCTACCTCGTCAAATTCATTCTTCTTACCAAAGGGCGCTCCGCTCTCCTTATAACGACCAAAGGTATTTTCCTGCTCTTGCAAATTGGTCCGATCCCAAGTCTCAAGAAACATCTGGATTCGGCGGACAGCCATATAAGAGCCACCCTTCATCCAGTCCTTGCTGTCACACCAAACTACCTTGTCAAAATCTTTCTCCTTGGTGACATTGGCCGTGCCATCTTTAAACCCGAATAGATTTCGGGGAGTAGACATACGATCGCCAATGGCAGCAAAGCCAGCCTGACTCCATTTCATGGTGACAGCATTTCGTGCTTTACGAACCAGATTGCGAACGGCATGAAAAGCCACCTGCTCGTCATCTGCGCAAGCTTGAATGACAATATCACCGCCAGTATATTTCTCTTTTAGTTGTTCCTTGGGGAAAGGAGGCAAGTCGCGAAATTCCTTGGGCTTTTTATTCTCCAAGCCCATTTTTTTCAGGAAAGAGGCAGAAACGCCAAAAGTCAAGGTCAGTCGATAAGGGTTGAGGCCGACCGTTTCTCCAGTATCCGTAGGTGGCAAGAGGGCATTAGAGCCATCTTTTTTGACTAGCTCTCCATTGACCAACTTTTCACTGTAAACTGTCCAGTCCTTGAACATCTGGATAATGGTCTCTTTATCCGTCGTATGCAAGTCCAGAATGACAAAATAGATATTCTTCTGCATAGCTGTCGTGATGCCTGCTTGATGCTCACCGTAAAAACTGATTTCTTCCTCACCGTCAGCTAATTTTTTGTCTTCCTTCGCTTGATTAGCGAAAAAAGCAGATGCACTGGAGACACCCAGTGCTAAGCCTGCGCCTCCAATCCCTGCTTTTTTAAGAAATTCCCGACGATCCATTTTTTTATTAAACCATTTTTCGTCCTTGGTCATGTTCTTACTTCCCATCTAGGATGATACCCATTTGAGAGAGAGGCTCGCCCAGTTTTGTGACAGCTTCTCCTAGCTCTTTGGTATCTTCCTTGCTCAATTCGGTATAAAGTTTATAATTCTTAGAATCCGTCATGTGCTTGTCTAGCAAACTATTAACATTCTTGAATTCAGTTTCTATACTTTTTACCAGTTTTTCATTTTTCTTCTCAATCAAAGGTTTAAAGAGTTCGAAAATCTTTTCTGCCCCTTGGATATTGGCACGGAAGTCATACAAATCCGTATGGGAGAAGATTTCTTCTTCACCGGTAATCTTGCTGGTCGCCACTTCGTTAAGGAGGTCAACTGCACCAGTCAGCATAATGTCTGGTGTAACCTCAACAGTTGCGATTTTAGCCTTTAATTCTTTGATGTCATTGACCAACTGGTCTGCATATTTCTCTGTACCAGTCGTTGTATTACTTTCCCACAGAATTTTTTCAATCCGGTGGAAGCCTGACCAGCCTTCTTCGGTCTTATTTTCATCCACATAGTCAGCTAAGCGGAAGTCAATTTTCACATCAGACTCTCCGAAACTTTCGGCAATCGGCTCTGAACGCTCGTAGCTCATGCGAATTAGCGGATACATTTTCTTGGCTTCATCAAGCTTTCCTTCTTTGAGCGTATCTCTGAATTTCTCCGTATCCGTCAATAATTGATCAATTTCTTTCTGTACAAAAGCTTTATACTCTGCTGTTGCCTTATCCAAAGCTTTCTGGTCAGAGGCCGATAGACTTGTTTTAGCTTCCGAACTGCTGGCACTTGTATTCGATTTTTGATTAGCAGCACAGCCAGTCAGTAAAATAGCTGTTGACAATAAGACAATTCCAAGTTTTTTCATCTTGACTCCTTTATTTTCCCTAAAAGGGGCGAATTCATATAAATTATAACAATTTATTTCTCATATTTCAATAAATTGTCAGATAATTATAATGAAACTTTCCTTTCTGAGTATAAAATGAGCATTTCAAAGCAAGATATCCTTAATTTTGCCAATTTCTGACTTCTTAACGACTACATAAATCATATCTCCTAGGTAGAGACGACTGGCTCCGTTGACCGTCTGAGTCTTGCCCTTATGGATATTCATCGTGATTAAAACACCATGCGGTAGCTCCAACTCATGCACCTGCCGACCTGCGATCTTTTCTGAAACAGGAATTTCAATCAAGGTTGTCTCTCCGTCATCTTCAATCCGATCTGGCAGCATTTTTTCAAGCATGGCTTCATAGACAGGCGCTCCCTTCAGCAGATCCATAGCAATATAAGCCATCAGAGTGACCAAGCCCAGTGGCATGAGGTTTCGAATATCTCCCACCATCTCCGTGACGAGAATCATAGCTGTTAGCGGAGCTTTGGAAATAGCACCAAAATACCCACTCATTCCCAAGATGATAAAGATTGGAAATTGTTCCTGCGTGATAAAGCCAGCCTCCACACAAAGGGCTCCAATTGCTGCGCCTAGTAAAGAACCCAAAGCCAGAATGGGCAGAAAAATACCACCAGGAAGTCCGCTGCCATAACTAATCATGCTCCATACAAAACGGAGTATGAAAAAGAAAATCAAGCTTCCAACTGTGTAATGAGCACTCGTCAAAGACAAAATCAGCTGGTTCCCACCGCCCAGTAAATGAGGCAGAAAATAGCCAATCGGAATGATTAAAACAAAGGCAAAAATCGGATAATAGTTTTTCGGTAGCCTAAATATTTTTCCCAGGGTTTCATAGACCAGATGAATATTAAGGACCGCTTTTTCATAGAGAAAGCCAGCCAATCCTAAAAACAGGCCCATCAAGATATAGATCCAGTACTGATTCAGCCCCATGAAAGGAATATTATCCGGCATATCCAGAACGGGAGTCAGGCCAAATATAGACAGCGAAATAAAATTTGCCACTAAACTTGCGGCCAAGGTTGAAACCCAAAAGAAGCGGGAAAAATGATGGTACACTTCCTCAACAACAAAGAGCAAACCTGCAATTGGCGCATTAAAAGCCGCAGCCAAGCCCGCAGCTGCACCACTAGCAATCAAGGTCCGCTCCTCTACCGGACTCAAGTTCAACCACTTAGATATGCCTTTTCCACTCATCGCTCCTAGCTGAATACTCGGTCCCTCACGTCCCAGCATCAAGCCACTGGAAATCGCTAAAATACCAACTAAGAATTTTTTCCAGAGAATGCTCCACCAAGAAAGTGACATCAAGCCTTTCAACTCGGCCTCAACTTGTGGAATCCCTGAACCCTTTATATCCTTGTCTGTAGCTACCAATCTAGCATTTACAAAGACAATAAAAGCATACAAGAAAAGCAAGGCTACTAGCCAAAACCACTCACTCCTGCCCCTCACATAAGCCGCCTGAATCAAGTGAAAACTTTTCTCAATCAAAAAACGAAATGCTCCCACTACTAGTCCAGCAAAAATGCCTACCAGAATCCCCCTGAACACTTGGGAAATAATAGAGCTGGATATAAAATTAAATTCTTTTTTCGTATCAGAAATTTGTTCTTTTTGTTTAATCATCATTTCTCTCCCAAAGTCCTTATAGCAACATTTTAGCACAAAATATAGGCCAGAAACAAGGCGATAGCCATGAACATTTTACTTTTGAATGTAAAACTTTTAATATCAACTTTTTCAGATGTAAAAGAATGCCCAAAATGCAGTTTGGACATCAAAAAAACGACCTTGAGGTCGTTTCGCATTTAGATTGACAACTCTTCCTGATCAATCTTGCCAGCTGTTCGATAAGCTTGGTAGAAAATGAAGACAGCCACAGCAGTCATGATGGGAACGATAACTGGGATATCCGTTTCAATAGAAGTCAATGGAGAGTTCCAGAAGAAGTGGAGAACAAAAGCTGACAAGAAATAAAATAGTCCAGCTTTAAAGTAGGCCTTTTGCGTCTTGGCAAATCGGAACATCAGGGCTAGGCCGGTAGTGGTCAAAGCAGTGTAGAGCCAGTGAGAAGCTACCCCACCAGTGATACGGCCTAAGATACCAGAGATAGTGAAGGAAAATCCTTCAGGAAGGTCGGAAAGGATATAAGAAAAGTCCTCACTAATCTGAAAACCTATGCCAGCTGTAATTCCCAATAGTAAAAAGCCTTTAAGTTTTTTGACTGGCACTAGATAGACAGCGAAAGCAACTGCCAAAAGCTTAAGCGGCTCTTCAACCAGCGGAGCTGCGAAGGCATTCTCCAGATAACTAATCACTGTATTTGGAAAGCTCGTAATAACCCACTCGTGGATATAAGTATTGGCTAAGCCAGACGTCCATCCAGAAATGAATAGCCCACCTAGCAGAGCAATCCCAAGGCTAAGTGCAGGCGTCTGCCATTTTTTACCCAAGCTGCGAATCAAAAGCAGAGCTGGGATGATATAGAGCAGGGCCAAAAGGGCTGACAGTCCGACAATTCCATAACCAGTACCTGACATACTGCCAGTAGTATAAGCTTGCGTCTCGTATTCCATGCCAATCGCGCTTAGAAGGAGAAAAGTGAAAAGAACAATATTTTTCTTCATATAACAACTTTCTAAAATTTTATTTTCATCTTAGTATAACAAAAAAATCTAAAATAGAACTAATTTTAAGACTCATTATAATGATTATTAATTATTGTACTAGTCGATAAACTTATAATATATATGCCTTGTTCTGTATTGTATTGGCCATTAAACTCGATAAAACAAGCAACAAAAAAGTCCCTCATCGGGACTTTCATTGATTATTTTTCAGCTGTAAGTGCAGCCATAGTGATGTAGTTGTATGGTTTGTTAAAGTGTGGCAAGAAGAAGAGATCTGTCAAGGCCAACTTGTCAATTGTTACATGCTCTTGGATAGCAAGTGAGAACATGTGGATTCCCATGCTAATTGCAGAGTCACGAGACACCATTTGCGCACCAAGGATTTCGCGGCTGTCTTTGTCAAAGACAATCTTGATGGCAACTTCGTGGTTGTCATGTTTGATAAATTCTGGTTTTTGAAGATCGTTAAATCCAGTTTCAGTTGCATTATAGCCAGCAGCTTTGGCTTTTTCAAGAGTCAAACCAGTTGAAACCATGTGAAGACCGTAGATAGAGATACCATTTGATCCTTGCACACCGATTCCTTCCAACTCATGACCACAAGCGTTGTAAGCACCCACGATACCAGTACGTACAGCGTTTGATGCAAGAGCGATGTAGCTTGTGTCTTTACGAGCATTGTCATAAACAGTCGCACAGTCACCAACAGCGTATACACCTGGGATAGACGTTTCTTGTTTCTTGTCTACAAGGAAGGCACCGTTGCGGAAGAGCTCGATCTTACCGTCAGCAAGCGCTGTGTTTGGACGGAAACCAACTGCAAGAACAACCATGTCCACATCAAATGTTTCTTTGTCTGTTACCAAGCGTTCAACTTTACCATCACCTTGGATTGCTTTAACTGTTTGACCAAGAGCCAAGCGGATGTTGTGGTCTTCCAAGTTCTTCGCCATCATTTGAGTGAAGTCTTTGTCGTAGTAGCCGTTCAAAACAGTATCTACGATGTCAACAAGCACCACTTCTTTTCCAAGACGCTCGAAGGCTTCGGCAAGTTCTACACCGATGTAACCACCACCAACAACGGCAATGCGTTCAAGGTGTTTGCTCTTGTCCTCAAGTTTTTCAATAACTTCTTCAGCATTTTGGTACAATTTAACGAATTGGACATTTTCAAGAGTCGCTTTAAATTCGCGGTTACCCTTAACGATTTCAACGCCTTCAATTGGAGGCAAGATTGGAGTTGAACCAGTTGCAAAGATCAATTTATCATAAGACTCTTTGTGTTCTTTTCCTTCCACTTCTGCAGTCACAACTTTGTTATCGTAGTCAATTGAAAGAACTGGTGAGTTCATGTAAACTTTAGCACCTTTTGCTTCCAATTTTTCTTTATCAGAGTAGAAGAGACCTTCTGGGCCATCAATTTGTTCCCCGATCCAAAGAGCCATTCCACAACCAAGGAATGAAATATTTGAGTTTTGGTCAAATACTACGATTTCATTCTCATGACCAAAGTTATCCAACATCGTATTAATACAAGCTGTACCAGCGTGGTTAGCACCAACTACAACGATTTTACTCATAGAATAATCCACCTTTAAATTTAATTTACCAAACTAGTATACCATGTATCTGTTAGCGTTTACAAGATATATGCTCAGAATTATTTTAAAATTTGGCAAATAACTTTGATTTTAGACAAAAAATTTCAATTTTTCTGAAAATATTATATATTTACAATTGTGAAAACGGTATCTTTCTGGTATACTAATAGAGAAGATTAAGAAATTTAATAGGGAAGGTTGTGATAAAAGTGGATCTTAACTCTAGATCCATCCATTTAATGGGATCGACTATCACTATTTCGATTCTCCATGAAAAGGCCGACAGTCTTTTAGACCAGGTATTTTCTCTCCTAAGATTGTATGAAAAGCGCTTTAGTGCGAATGATGACAGCTCTGAGCTCATGCAAATCAATCACGCCGCTGGTATACATCCCGTTTGTGTCCATCCTGATTTGTTTGAGTTGATTGAGTTGGGAAAAAAGCATAGTCTCGCTCCAGACAGTCATCTCAATATTACCTTGGGTCCCTTGGTCCAAACTTGGCGGATAGGCTTTGCGGATGCGAAAGTTCCCAGTCCCAAAGAAATCAAGCAAGCGCTGGCATTCACTGACCCTGAGTGTATCGAGTTAGATACAGCTGCCTCCAGTGTTTTTTTGACAATGGAAGGCATGAAAATCGACTTAGGCGCCCTTGCCAAAGGCTATATCGCAGATAAAATCGCTGCGTTCTTACAGGGACAAGGTGTTACTTCTGCCCTCATCAATCTTGGTGGAAATATCTTAACCATTGGTCTAAATGAAAAAAATAATCGTTGCTGGCGCATTGGCATTCAAAATCCAAGTCTGCCACGGGGAAACAACCTAGCTCTTCTGTCCATTCAGGATCAGTCTGTCGTGACCTCAGGGATATATGAAAGAAAACTGCAAGTTGACGGCAGGGTCTATCATCATATTTTTGACCGCACCACAGGTTATCCGATCGACAATCAGCTAGCTAGTCTCACGATTGTTTCATCAAAATCAGTCGATGGTGAAATATGGACGACCCGTTTATTCGGGGAGAGCCCTACTTCCATCTTAGAGAAAGTCGAGCAAGAAAATGGAATCGAAGCCTTCGTTATTACAGAAAATCATCAAATTTTTTATTCATCTGGTCTCAGCCCAGAAATCTTATCCTAAATCCAGAAAGGAACCTACTATGTTAAAATTTATCGGTCTAGTTGGTACAAACTCAAAGAAATCAACCAACCGCCAACTCCTTCAGTACATGCAAAAGCATTTCGCTGATAAAGCAGAAATCGAGTTGGTTGAAATCAAAGATATTCCTATTTTCAACAAACCATCTGATATGCAAGTTCCAGAGATCGTTAAAGAAATCGCTGCGAAAATCGAAGCTGCTGATGGTGTTATCATCGGAACGCCTGAATATGACCACTCTATTCCTGCTGTACTTATGAGTGCCTTGGCTTGGTTGTCTTACGGTATCTATCCATTACTTGGTAAACCAGTGATGATTACAGGTGCCTCTTATGGAACTCTAGGGTCATCTCGCGCCCAACTACAACTCCGTCAAATTTTGGATTCGCCAGAACTCAAGGCTTCTGTTATGCCAGGTTCTGAATTCCTACTTTCTCACTCACTTCAAGCCTTTGATAAAAATGGTGACTTGATTGACCTCGAAACCATTCAAAAATTAGACGCTCTTTTTGATGACTTCCGTTTGTTTGTTAAAATTACAGAAAAGTTATCAAGTGCCCAAGCACTTCTTCATCAAGAAGCTGAAAACTTTGACTGGGAAAAATTGTAAGAACTAGAAGGGAAAGAATCACATGAAATTTGTTGGACTTGTCGGCTCAAATGCAGACCAATCATACAACCGTAAATTACTAGAATTTATCAGAAAACAATTTAAACTGAAATTTGAATTAGAAGTTTTGGAAATTGATGAAGTTCCACTCTTTAATCAAGATGAAAAATGGGACGAATCCTTCCAACTGCGCCTTTTGTACAACCGCATCACGCGTGCTGATGGTGTCATCATTGCTACTCCTGAGCACAACCACACCATTACAGCAGCTCTCAAAAGCGTCCTTGAATGGCTCTCTTATGAAGTTCACCCATTTGAAAGCAAGCCTGTCATGATTGTGGGAGCTTCCTACTACGACCAAGGAACGTCTCGTGCCCAAGTACATTTGCGTAAGATCTTAGATGCTCCAGGTGTCAATGCTTATACTTTACCAGGAAATGAATTCCTTCTTGGTAAAGCAAAAGAAGCTTTTGATAATGAAGGCAACATCACAAACGAAGGAACTGTTAAATTCCTTGAATCTTGCTTAGATAACTTTGTTAAATATGTTGAGGTAGTCTCAAAATTGAAAAAACCTAAACCAATTGCTCCTGAAGACTTAGATGTCACGAACCCAATCGCAACTACCATCACAGAAGTTGACCCTGACGATCCAGAATGGGTAGAAAAAGCTGCAAACGCTGTCGGTGCTGTTTCTGGCGATACTTATGTCAAACTTGACCATGGTATCTTGACAGTTAACCAAATCGACATGTTCTTAAAAGCTATGCCGTTCGAGTTGACTTATGCCGATGATAACAACCAGTTCCTTTACTATAACAACGTTCATCAAGATCCAGACACTATGTTTGCTAAACGTGTACCATCCCAATCAGGTGGCCGTCTCTCAACTCTACACAACTCTCTTCCTGCTGCTCGCATGAAGAACGTGGAATGGGTAGTTGGTGTTCTTCGTAACGGTGATCAAGAGTACGTTCGTACAATCGTGCCTGGCTCACCAGCAGGTGTTATCAATACCCACAACTACCAAGCAATGTACTATCCTGATGGATCTTACGCTGGTATCAACGAAATCGTCTTCAACTTCCAACCTTGGCTAGATTGGTATCTAAAAACAACTGGTCAACGCTTGGTTGGAGGAAGTGGTCCTTTTGCTCCCGCAGCTGCAACAGCCGATGCTACTTCTGGTGCTTCAGATACTGGCGGTGGTCACGGTGGTGGAGATGCCGATGCCACTTCTGGCGCTAGTGCCTAATCGAAACAAAATGAAAAGAATGGATTTTCACATCCATTCTTTTTTTATTTTATTTCATTTCCTTAAAGGCCTTTTCTGCTTCTTCGTTGCTGATTGCTCCAAATTGAATCTTCCCAATTTTTCCTTGGCTATCAATGAGGATTTCGGTTGGAATACTGCGAACCTGATAGGCTTGGAAAATTGCACCAGACGTGTCAAATAGAACGGGCACATCCTTATATCCTTGTTCTTGATACCATTTTGGGAAGTCCTCAACAGACTTCTCTCCTTGGAGACCCGGTGCTACAATAGACAATATTTCAAAATCACGATCTTTTTTACCAGCTAATTCGACCAATTCTGGCATGCTTCGCTTACAAGGTCCGCACCAAGAAGCCCAGAACTTCAGATAGACTTTTTTTCCACGGTAATCAGAAAGCTTGACAGTTTTTCCATCCATCGACTGAAGAGTGAAGTCCGGTGCCTCCTGGCCAACTGCAACCTGCGATTGGACACTTGTACTGGACTGGCTTTGACTATCCATCCCCTTTTCATCAGATGAACAAGCTGATAGTGTCAGAAAAGCTATCGAAGCAACAACTAGCGAAAGAATTTTTTTCATCTTTTTCTCCTTTTATCCAAAAATTCCTGATAAAGCATTTAACTGCCCGAGCATGAGAAGGATTCCCATAAAAATGATTAAGGCTCCTCCAATTTTTTTCATTAACCCCATATAGGGTTTGATTCTTGAAAAATAGCGCATAACGAAGCTAGAAGCTAGTGCTAAGATGAGAAATGGCAAGGCCATTCCCAACGTATATACCAATGTTAGAAGTGCTCCCTGGATAGCTCCATTTCCTCCAGAGGCAGCTAGAGCCAGAACCGAACTAAGGACAGGTCCGATGCAAGGTGTCCAACCAAAACTGAAACTAATACCAAGCAAAAAGGCTGACAGAAAATCATTCCGACGACTGTTTTTCTTAAATTCCATATTTTTCTGGAATTGTAACTGCCTGATATTAATCAGCTCCATCTGGTGAATTCCTAGCAAAATGATGATGATCCCCATCAGATAACGGAATTTCTCATCGTAAATCACTCCACCTAGGAATCCTGCACCAAAGCCTAATAGGAAGAAAACCAAGGAAATTCCAGCAATGAAGCAAAGGGTCTTGATTAGACCAGTCCAAGCGATCTTTCTACCTAAAAACTTGACTTCTCTAGGCTCTTCTTCATCCAGCAATATCCCTATGTAAACTGGTAACAAGGGAAAGATACAGGGTGAGAAAAACGAGAGAACTCCAGCCAAAAAGACCGAAACAAAAAATAAACTAGACTCCATCCCAACCTCCTTTAAGATGTGTTTGTCAATATTATTATAACAAACGATTTAAATTTTTCCACATTTTGCTACACTATCCTCATTCTTGTATAATTTATCGGAGAAGCCGTCTATAAAAACACTATTTTGCTCCTAAACAGTAAAAAAGCCGGAAATTTTCTGGCTTTAATATTGAAAGGTTAGCGAACTTATGCATCTTAATCTAGTGGCAAATAAAGGCTAATCTGGGTAAATTTATCCGATTCGGACTGGATTTCCATATGGTAGTCGTCTCCGAACTGCAATCTTAAGCGTTGATCGACATTTTTCAGACCGACACCACCTAAGCGAGGGAGAGTCTTGTCCACTGAATTTTGGAGATCAAAGCCGCGGCCGTTATCATAGATAGACAGTATCAGTTGCCCCTCTTCTGCTGCCGCAGTCACGCGAATCATGCCTTGTCGGTCAATTTCCTTGATGCCATGGTAGATGGCATTTTCAACCAAAGGCTGAAGTACTAGCTTGGGCAGTTTATAATCAGCTATAGATCCATCCTCTTCAATCTCATATTGGAGCTTGTCACCATAGCGCTGTTTCTGGATAAAGAGATACTGACGAACGTGATCAATCTCATCTCTAAGAGAAATCTGTTCGTGCCCTTGATTAAGCGCCAAGCGGAAATACTGAGCGAGTGACTTTGTTACCTCAACAACACGCTTGCTGTCATTAAACTCAGCCATCCAGACAATCGTATCCAAGGTATTATAAAGGAAATGGGGGTTGATTTGAGCTGAGAGAGCTCGGAGCTCATAGCGACGGACATTTTGTTCTTCAGTCTTGACAGCTTCCATTAGTTGTTCAATTTGGTCCAGCATTTTATTAAACTGCTGAGCCAAGTCAATCAACTCTGGAGAACCCTTTGCTTCTGCCCGAAGGTTTGAGTCACCTGCCCCAATCTTCAGAATGACAGCTTGCAGATTCTGCAGAGGCTTAATCCACAAACGCAGGACAAACCAAATACCAGTCAAGCACAGCAGGAGTGCTAAAATGCCCATTCCTATAAAAGAATAAAGCATCTGTGACTGAAGCATCTGTAATTGCTCTAATGAAGCGACGCCAATTAAAGTCCAGTCGCTGTCCGCGATATCAATCTGGTAGACAAAAGCCTGTTTCTGGTCTGCATAACCATCCTTGACCGAGATATAGGGCTGCATAGCTTTCATTTCCTGACTGGATGAATAAACACTTTTCTTGGGATGATAGACAAATTCATGCTGGCTATTGACAATAAAGCTAAAGCCTTTCTTCCCTAACTGAAGCCGATCCAAATAGGCTTTGAGACTCTTATAACCGATATCCAGACGCAAAACCCCGAGATTCTGTCCTGCTTCATCCACTACTTCCTGAGTGACGGAAACAACCCACTTCTCCTTCTCAGATGATAGAGACTCTTTGAGAGCAGGAGTCAAGACAGGCATGGCTTTGGTATGAACAGCTTCCTGATACCATTTTTCATTCATCATATCAGAGGATGTCTGCATGCTGATTTGAGAATCTGTCGAGACCACGCGCCCGTCCTTGGTAACCAATACTGCCGACACCAAATCTGGATCTGTCTCAATGATGGTTTTCATCAAAACCTGTACTGAGGTTTCGCTGCTTTCTTGATTCTGAGCAAACTTACGAATCGTTTCTTCCTTGCTCAGTGTGGAGGTGGTCTGTTTTAATTTTTGCAAATAGGAAGTAATGAACTGCCCGCTTTGCTCCATGCTATTGCGCGTCGTCCGCTCTGTCAGCTGTCGAATAGTCTGCGAGCTAGTCTGATAGTAGAGACTCCCAACAAATCCCAAGAGTAAAAGGACCAGTAGAAAAATATAGACAATCAACTGGATAAGAAGCGGATAGCGTTTCATTTCTCCTCTCCTTTTTTAAACTGCCGAGGTGTCAGCCCGACCACCTGCTTGAAGCGCTGAGAAAAATAGTTCATATCTTCAAAACCAACCTGCTCTGCTATTTCATAAATCTTCAAATCTGTAGTCAGGAGTAAGAGCTTTGCTTTTTTCATCCGCTCTTGGATCAGATAATCTTGAAAGGGCAAGCCTAGTTCTTTTTTGATAAGAACGCTAAGATAGGACGGACTAAACCCCAATTGGAAAGCTAAACTTTTCAGACTTAATTCTGAATCAGCTAGACGCGCATGAATAGCCTCTTCCAACTCAGAATGTTGGCCTTGATCGACCAAGTTTTGAATCTGGGCTTTTTTGCGTTCCTTATCAAGCTTGGTCTGCACCTTGGCCAACATTTCCTCAACATCATCCTTGGAAAAAGGTTTTAACAGATAGTCATCTGCACCTAGCTTAATGGCCGACCGAGCATAGTCAAAGTCATCATATCCCGTCAGAAAAACGATATGACACCTAGGAGACTGCTCTCTGACTAGCTTGGCCAGTTCGAGGCCGTTCATCTGTGGCATATTGATATCGGTCAGCAGAATGTCAGCAGGATTTTCCTGAAATTTCTGCCAAGCTTCTCTTCCATTTTCAGCCTGGGCAATAACTTGCATACCAAACTGTTCATAGTCTACCAAGGACGCAATCCCCTGTCTTACCAGATACTCATCCTCTACAATCATAATTGAATACACAAGATTCAACTCCTTATTTTTACTGGATTTATTATAGCAAATTTTCAATCAAAATGCTCTTAAACATAATCCAAAAGATAACCGTAGCCCTTCTCCTCCATCTCAGCTTTTGGAATGAACTTGATTGACAAACTATTAATACAATAGCGCAAGCCACCCTTGTCCTTAGGGCCGTCAGTGAAAACATGACCCAGATGCGAATTTCCAACTCGGCTACGAACTTCTGTCCGTGTCATATTGAAACTCTTGTCTTCTTTGTAAGTCGCAACATCAGGACTGATAGGACGTGTGAAACTCGGCCAACCGCAGCCTGAGTCAAACTTATCCTTTGATGAAAAGAGAGGTTCGCCTGTCACCACATCCACGTAGATACCAGCATCGAACTTATCCCAATAGCGGTTAGAAAAGGCGCGCTCTGTGTCATTCTTTTGCGTAACTGCGTATTCTTCTGGAGAAAGCTTGGCCTTAATATCCTCGTCGCTAGGCTTAGGATAGCGATTAGCTTCGATTACAGGATAAGCAGCTTGATTAACATCGATATGGCAATACCCATTAGGATTCTTTTTTAGGTAATCCTGATGATAATCTTCTGCCTTGATAAAGTTTTTCAGAGCTTCTTTTTCGACAGCCAAAGGCTTATCATATTTCTTAGCAACCTCATCAAAGACCTGATTTATAGTCTCAAGATCCGCTTCGTCCTTATAATAGACGCCTGTCCGATACTGGGTGCCCTGATCATTTCCCTGCTTATTTTTGGAAGTTGGATCAATAATGCGGAAATAATGTAGTAAGATTTCTTTGAGAGATATCTTTTTAACGTTATAGGTAATTTTTACCGTCTCTGCATGACCAGTCTGAGAAACTAGCTCATACTTGGTCGTGTCGCTCTTACCATTTGCATAGCCAGATACTGCATCCAGTACACCTGGCACGCGAGAAAAGTACTCCTCTACTCCCCAGAAACAGCCGCCAGCCAGATAAATCTCCCGCTTGTCCTCTTCCTTGACATCTTCTTTCTTCTGTTTAGTCACTTCTGTCTTGCTCATAGAGGCTTTCTTGATTTGCTCAATATTGGCCTGAGATGGGTTAATAGACATGGAGCCCTTGATTAAGAAAAATAGACCAAAACAGGCAAGCAAGCCAACCAAAACCAGAAAAATCTTCCATTTGCCTTCCATGCTCATTACTCCTTTCTACTTGATTTCCTTTAGTGTTTTCTCAATATCTTCCTTACTCATGTAGCCCACATGAGTTTTAGCAAGTGAGCCATCACTATTGATAAAGAGAGCAGATGGGTAGGATCGAATACCGTATTCTTTCAGTAATTCTCCCTTAGTATCCATAAGAACTGGCATGTTCTTGTAATCCAAAGACTTGTACCATTCCTTGAAATCATCAGCAGACTTTTCTCCGTTAAAAGTCGGAGATACTACCGACAGGACAACATAATCTTTTCCTGATTGCTCCTTAGCCAAATCATTGGTATCTCCAAGTGTGGATAGACAGATAGAGCACCAAGAAGCCCAAAACTTTAGATAGACTTTCTTGCCTTTGAAATCAGATAGCTTGTAGGTCTTGCCGTCCACTCCTTGCAGACTAAAATCCTTGGCCATCTTTGTAGCTTGATTTGAATCTGCCTTACTAGTCATGGAACTTTTATCATTTTTAGAAGCTTCCGAATTCATTTGCTGATTTGAGCAAGCTCCCAATAAGCCGACACAAAGCAGACTGGCAGTCAAAATCGATAGTTTCTTCATCGTTTTCTTTCCTTTCAAAATGAGGAGAAAGCCGACAAAACTGACGACTTCCACCCTTATTGATAACTTTATTTTTCAGATGACATTTCAGATGAATCTTTCATCTCATCCTTCATGCTTGAGTCGCTTGATTTCATATCATCTTTCATGTCAGACTTGCTGTCGGACATCATAGAAGAGTCCTTCATGTCATCCTTTTTCATCTTATCATCAGACATGCTAGAGTCTTTCATATCCTCCTTCTTCATGTCGTCTTTTTTCATATCCTCTTTCTTCATCATACTGCTATCATCCATCTTTTTCATGTCTGAATTTGACTTTTGACTGGAGCAAGCAGCCAAGGCGAAGATACTAAGAGTAGCCATTGTAAGGGTAGCGATTTTTTTCATGATATTTCTCCTTTAATTATATAATATTTATCCAAATAGCGATGCTAAAGCGTTTAGATTTCCGAGCATAAGCAAGATTCCCATGAGGATGATGAGTGCACCGCCGATTTTCTTAAGCGTTCCCATATAAGGTTTGAGTTTGGCAAAGCGCTGCAATACCCAGCCAGAAGCCAAAGCCATAGCTAGAAATGGAAGTGCTAATCCAAGTGTATAAACCAACATAAGTAAGCCTCCCTGAAGAGCGCCATTACCGCCAGAAGCAGCAATTGCTAAAACAGAGCTCAGAACAGGTCCCACACAGGGCGTCCAACCAAAACTAAAGGTGATGCCTAAGAGAAAAGCGTTAAGAAAATCACTTCTTTTACTATTCTTTTTAAGTTGAATGCTCTTTTGCTTTTGCAGCTGCTGGATATTAATGATTCCCATCTGGTGGATTCCCAGTAGAATGACAATCCCGCCCAGAATATAGCGAAACCAAGGGGCATAGAGGACTTGCCCTAGAGCGCCAGCTCCATAGCCCAAAACCAAAAATACAGTAGATAGACCTGCTATAAAGCAGAGCGTCTTAGCCAATCCATACCAGGAAATCTCTTTTCCCATAAACCGAACCGTTTTCGGCTGATCTGAATCCAGCAGAATTCCCACATAGACTGGCATAAGCGGTAAGATACAGGGCGAGAAAAAAGATAGAATCCCCGCCAGAAAAACAGAAATAAAGAACAAAAAACTTGTTGCCATTTCAAAAACCTCTCTATCAATTTCTGACTCTAGTATAAAATAAAAATCCCCCTAAAAATAGGGAGATCGATTTGAAAAAACTTGAATTTGGTTTTATCTTTGCTAAATCAAGAATTGAAAACGTATACCAATTGCTGTGGATTTATGTTAAGTTGAGAGTAAATGTAAAAGTGCTTCCTAGGCCACATTGACTTTCGACCGTTATTTCCCCACCCAGCTGATGAGCTAACTCACGCGCAATAGCAAGACCCAGACCATGCCCGCCTGTCTTCATATTACGAGATGTTTCCACACGATAAAGGCGTTTGAAAATCTTATCCAAATCCTCAGGAGCAATACCTTGTCCTTCATCTTTTACACTTATTGTCAAGATTTGCCCAGTTAATTGAGCCACGACCTCAATTTTAGTTCCAGGGTCTGAATACTTAAAGGCATTATTTAGCAAGTTGACCAAGATACGGGAAAGTTTATCGTAATGGCTCTTAATTTTCGCTGACTCAGGAGACACTTGAATGTAGATGTCTCGCTCCTCTTGCTCAATCAATAGTTGAAATTCACTCATGACCTCAATCAATAGCTGGTCTAGAAAGACTATTTCAGCTTCTCCATCTGATTCTATTCGAGGCTGGGCATTAAGAGTCAAAACATCCAATTCTTCCACCAGTTTATTCAAACGCTCTGTCTGACGGCTAATCGTGGTCAAGTAATGAATCTGCTCCTCTTCTTCGATCACTCCATCTAAAATCCCCTCCACAGTCGCCTGAATAGAGGTAATGGGAGTTTTAATATCGTGAGAAAGCTGGGCAATCATCATTCCTTTTTCTCGTTCACTTTCATCAAGCGATTCAAACGTTTCTTGCAAATTATGCGACATATCGTTAAAAGCCTGACCTAACTCTTGAAATTCGATAGGACCCTTGGCGTCAATCTCTGTACTAAAATCCTTGCCAGCTATATTCTGTGCCTGTTTTTTAAGATGCCGAAGGGAAGAAAATACTGGCGATAAAAGAAAGAGACTGACTGCTGCTCCAATAAAACTAGCAATCAAGGTCATTCCAACTAGGAAATAAATCTCACTTTTTACAATCAACATTCGCTGGACTGCCCAGAAAACAAGCAAAATCGTTAATAGGCTAGAAATCAGATACCCCACCAGAATGTAACTTTTTAATTTCATTTTATACCTCGTGCTCCTTCCATTTTATACCCCAGACCCCAGACAGTTTTGACGGCAGGAGTGTCTGAACTGGCATACTTGGTCAATTCCTGTCTCAGAGCATGTATATGAACATTAAGGGTATTGGTATCATCTACGAAGTCTTCCTGCCACACCTTCTCGTAAAGCTCCGTCTTTGAAAAAACTCTCTCAGGATTACTAGCTAAAATCCAGAGCAGTTCATAGGACTTCACTGTTAATTCCAAAAAATGCTCCCCGATGCGAGCCTCATGAACCGCATGATTCATCACCAAATCACCGAGCTCAATTTGTTCGATCTCGCCTCCACGATGCAGTCGGCGCAAAATATTATTGACTCTTAGCACCAGCTCGCGCGGACTAAAAGGTTTGGCTATAAAATCATCTGCTCCTAAGCTCAAGCCGTAAATTTTGTCTTGATCGCTAGTCTTAGCCGTTGTAAAAAGAAAAGGCTGATCAGGTGCTATATACTGAACCTCACTGATAAAGTCATAACCGTCCATATTCGGCATCATGATGTCCGTGATGATCAGGTCAACAGATTTCTTTCTGAAAAGATCTAACCCTTCCACGCCATCTCGAGCCACTAAAACATGGTAGCCATCCTGCACAAGATAGCGCTTTTGAATATCAAGAATATCCATCTCATCATCAACGAGTAAAATTGTCTTTCCCATTTGCCAATCTCCTGATAAAAACAGTGTTATACTGGCTTTAGTATAACACTATTTTTAGTAATTTTTAAATGATTTGAACCTTAATCTTTTTGTTTTTCTTTCAAACCTAGAAGGCTAAGAATTCCTGCCAAAGCTAGTCCTAAGAAACCAATGGTAGCTGTAGCTGTTTGAGCTTCACCAGTTTTTGGTAACGTAGACTTATCATTTTTTTTCATCGTATCTGCCATCGGCTTAGAAGTTGGATATTCATTCTTCACATCCGACACACGATGATCCACTTCTTTCGTACCCTTAGCTATACTCATAGAATCTGTTACAGAAGGCTTCTTATTCACCTGCTCTTCTTGAGATGGTGTTGTAGAAGGTTTCATATTCATTTGACCTTCTTGAGATGGTATTGTAGGCATTTCTTTCCCACGAAGCTGAATCGTTACTTGACGAGTCTCGATAAGATTTGTCAAATCTGGCTTGCCGTCTTTGGCGCCATAGACCTTGACAGTAGCTTGGTAAGTGTGAGTTCCGTGAGCACGAAGTTGGTCAAGAAGGGCTTGTCCGTCTTTACCTGTCGTGTTGCCGTTCAAGTCTACTTCATAGAAGTATTGACCTTTCGCTAAGCCTTCAAGTGGCAAGAGGGCTGGATTGTTAGCTGTACCATTGTCGGACCAAGGAGCCTTGTCAGAAGATTTGAGCAAGAGACGCGTCAACATGCCGTCGCCACCGAAAGCTTCATACGGAATAACTTGATTAACACCAGCTAAGAATGGACCGGGAACGTTCGCTTTTTCTAAATAGCTGGCTGGAACGTCGATATGGTCTTTAATATTTTTAGTGACTGAATCTTTGACTGCTTCTTTTGAAGTAAGACCATTCATGTCAACCGTAACATTTTTTGTCGCAACAAGATTGCTTAAATCTGGTTTGCCGTCTTTGGCACCATAGACCTTGACAGTAGCTTGGTAAGTGCGGGTTCCGTTAGCACGAAGTTGGTCGAGAAGGGCTTGTCCATCTTTACCTGTAGTATTGCCGTTCAAATCCACTTCGTAGAAGTATTGACCTTTGGCCAAGCCTTCAAGTGGCAAGAGCGCTGGGTTTTTAGCTGTACCATTGTTGGACCAAGGAGCCTTGTCAGAAGATTTGAGCAAGAGACGCGTCAACATGCCGTCTCCACCGAAAGCTTCATACGGAATAACTTGATTAACACCAGCTAAGAATGGACCAGGAACATTTGCTTTTTCTAGGTAACTAGCTGGAACGTCGATATGGTCTTTAATATTTTTAGTGACTGAATCTTTGACTGCTTCTTTTGAAATAAGGCCATTCATGTCAACCATCACATTTTTTGTCGCAACAAGATTGCTTAAATCTGCTTTTCCATCTTTAGCACCATAGACTTTTACAGTCGCTTGGTAAGCATTTGTTCCATTAGTGCGAAGTTGGTCAAGAAGGGCTTGTCCGTCTTTACCTGTCGTGTTGCCGTTCAAGTCTACTTCATAGAAGTATTGACCTTTCGCTAAGCCTTCAAGTGGCAAGAGGGCTGGATTGTTAGCTGTACCATTGTCGGACCAAGGAGCCTTGTCAGAAGATTTGAGCAAGAGACGCGTCAACATGCCGTCGCCACCGAAAGCTTCATACGGAATAACTTGATTAACACCAGCTAAGAATGGACCGGGAACGTTCGCTTTTTCTAAATAGCTGGCTGGAACGTCGATATGGTCTTTAATATTTTTAGTGACTGAATCTTTGACTGCTTCTTTTGAAGTAAGACCATTCATGTCAACCGTAACATTTTTTGTCGCAACAAGATTGCTTAAATCTGGTTTGCCGTCTTTGGCACCATAGACCTTGACAGTAGCTTGGTAAGTGCGGGTTCCGTTAGCACGAAGTTGGTCGAGAAGGGCTTGTCCATCTTTACCTGTAGTATTGCCGTTCAAATCCACTTCATAGAAGTATTGACCTTTGGTCAAGCCTTCAAGTGGCAAGAGAGCTGGATTGTTCGCTGTTCCATTGTCGGACCAAGGTGCCTTGTCAGAAGATTTGAGTAAGAGACGCGTCAACATGCCGTCGCCACCGAAAGCTTCATACGGAATGACTTGGTTAACACCCGCCAAGAATGGACCGGGAACGTTCGCTTTTTCTAGGTAACTAGCTGGGACATCTACTGTATCTTTAGTATTCTCAGCAACACCTTTTTTAACTTCGTCTGGAGTTGTTACTGATTGAGGAGTAGTCGCTTCACGGTCTTGTTTTGAAACTGCATCAGGAGTTGCTACTGGCTTAGCTTCTTCTTTTGGTTTGTTAACTTCCGACATAACCTTTTCTTCTTTTGGTTCGTTAACTTCCAACATAGCCTCTTCTTCTTTTGGTTTTGCAACTTCTTCCTTAGGAGCTAGGCTAGACTTGTCTGAAGGATTAGTCTCATCGACCACTTCCTTTGGAGCTGACTGATTTTCAGGAAGAGCTGAATCCACTCCTTCTTTTAAAACTGTCTCTGGCAACTTATTCTTTTCTAGTGATGATGAATCTGTTTGAAGAACTTCAGTCGGAGTCGTAGTGAGAACATCTGCATGTACAGTGTTTGGTTGACCAACTAGCAAAAAGAAACCACTGGCAACTACGACGGAAGCCACACCTACGCTTAAACGACGGATTGACCAGCGGGTATATTTTTGATTTGAATTGAATTTCATAAGATTCTCCTTTAGGTTTGTTTTTTTTTTTTTGATGACTTTAGTATAATCTCCTAAGATTAAATGGGGATAAGAAAGAGTTAAAATTTTTCTTAAATCTATCTTATAAAATCCTTATATTGTCTTATTATTCATAAGAAACAACTTGAGTTTCTTCACCGAACATTCCCAGTCTTAAACTTAAATCACCTACTACAATTGACAATGAGCCAAAAAAATCCACCACACTGTGGTGAATTTTCTTCTTATGCTTCAAATTCAAATGCTTCACTTTTTTGCTTGTTTGGCAAAAGGAGAGAGAGCAAGATGCCAACTAGAGCCGGCAGCAACCAAGGTAGAGAAGCTTGAGCAAATGGCAGAGCATTAACCAGATTGAGAATGGCAGTTAGCTGGAATTGTCGTCCCCAAATGCTAGCAAAAGCAATCAGCGTCACTACTGCGATGGTCAACTGCATCCCTGGTTTAGAAAGTGGTAAAAAGCGATTAACCATGACAATCATCACAATCGTAATGGTAATAGGATAAAGAATTTCCAGAGCTGGAACTGAATACTGAATAATAGCATTCAAACCAAGATTTGCAATAGCGAAACCAACTAGCGTAAAAATGGTCGCATACACTTTATAAGATACTTTCGGGAAGGTATTGTGGAAAAATTCGCCAGTTGAGACGATAAGTCCAGCTGTTGTTGTAAAACAAGTCACCGTTACCATAATCGCTAGGAAAATTTGAGCCATCGGCCCAAAGATAGCCTGAGTTGAAGAAGACAAAACAGAGGCCCCTACATTTGCTCCTTTCGGCAAATTCGCTAGATCAAGTGGGAAGTGATTTCCAAGAAAGGCAAGGCCAATATAAAGAACGCTAAAGCCAAGTGCCACAAGAATACCCACGACCCAAATAGTAGAAATATATTCCTTTTTATTCTTGAAACCTAGCTGATTGAGTGTCGTCACGGCAACCACACTAAAGGCAACTGAAGCCAAGGCATCCAGAGTATTGTAGCCTTGAAGGAAGCCTGCGCCGAAAGCTGAAGCAGCATATTCCGCTGTTGCTCCTTGAGGGGCAGTGGAACCATATTTGGCAGCACCTAACACCACCAAAACTACAATCAATAGGGCAAAAATTGGTGTTAGATAACGACCGATACTATCAAGGATTTTTGAGGGATTGAGGGCAATCAGATAGGCCAAAGCAAAATAGATCAGCGTGAAGCCGAAAAGCCAAATAGTATGAGAACCTGCAGGCAACATGGGCTCAATCCCGACAGAAAAGGCAGTGGTCGCCGTCCGAGGAATGGCAAAGAAGGGACCAATTGAAAGATAGAGGGCTACCAAGTAAGCAACCGCAAACCAAGGGGCAATCTTTTTCGAAATTTCATCAATATAACCCTTGGGATTCAAAGTACCTATAATTAAAGTTAAAATGGCAATACCGACACCTGATAGGACAAAGCCTCCAATAGCTGGCCAGAAATTTTGGCCAGATTCCAAACCTAATTGAGGTGGAAAAATCAGGTTACCGGCTCCGAAAAACATTCCAAATAAAAGCAAACCGGTCAAGGATCCCTTTTTTATCATCGTCATCTCCAGTCTTTTTAAGATTTTTCCATTATACCGATAAACACTACTCATTGCAAGAATTTTGAAATAAAAATTGCCTTTTCTCAACCTTAAGAAAATCGCAAAACACAATACGATTTATTACGAATTATCTTTATTAAATTCCGATTTATATCATATATCCAATTTCTTTTTTATTAGATGGACTTATGCTATACTGGTTATAAGTTCATTTGCGAGGTTTTAATATGTTACTTCATCTAATCTGGCTCATCCCTGCTGCTATCTTTGCTCTTTTATTCTATCGGGAACCTAGAAGTTTATTCAATGCTTATCTGCTGACCTTCACTCTTATGATGATGGGCATTGTTTTAGCTGGGCTTACGATTGTTAGTCTTGAGCGATTTATTGGTTATAAATCAGCTATTATTAGCTTTTATATCCTCCTTTTAGCAATTCCTATTAGTATTTTCGCTTCCACTGCTTATTTGATTTTTAATGGTCGCCAAATGCTACAGCTAGAGGGGCTCAGACTAGCCAATCTCCTATCCCTTCTCTACGGCCTAGCGATCGTGGGACTTGCTTTACTGCATTTTCTCGCTCCTCGGTCGTTTCTTGCAACTTTGATTTCCCTCGCTGATTTGCTACTATTTTACGGAACCTTTCTCTATCTTTCCTATATCATCTATGCATTCTTTTTAAATATTTTTCCAGTCAAGAAAGAGCCTCAGACTATTATTATCCTCGGTGCAGGATTGTTTGGAGACAAGGTACCTCCCCTACTGGCTCAACGCTTAGATAAAGGCCTAGCAATCTATGAAAAATTTAATCGGAAGCCAGTCATCATTGTATCTGGCGGTCAGGGAGACGACGAGTGGATTTCCGAAGCAGAGGCTATGGCAGGTTATTTGATGGAAAAAGGAGTCCCAGCTGACAGTATTTTCCTCGAAAATAAATCTCGCACTACGCTTGAAAATCTCATATTCAGTAAGCAGCTTATGCTGGCCCATGGACTGGAACAAGATCGAGTTGTCCTAGTCACAAATTCTTTCCACGCGCTACGTGCTGGCATCTATATGAAACAGGTTGGTCTCAAAGGCCGCAGTATTGGTTCTCGCACGGCCTTCTATTTTCTTCCTTCTGCATGGATCCGAGAAACCGCTGGCTTAATCTGTATCTACTGGAAATGGCATGCGTTTATCATCGGAATTCTACTGCTTCCCTTCCTTTTCTCCTTATTCCACGCATATTTTTCATTGTGAAAAGCCCTTGAAAAAGGTATAATGATTGTAAGAAAAAAATGGAGGTCCGTCAAAGATGAAATTTACCATTGATAAAAGTTTAGCAGAACTTGGCATCACAAGCGTCGTCCTTGGTATTGCCAGAAACGTTGATCCCCAAGCACCTTTATCAGAGGCTTTTCTCCAGAAACAGAAAGAAGCAGAGAATTGGGCCTTGAACTGCAATTTAGCAGAAATCACTGACCATCCGACTATCCAAGGCTACTGTAATTTGCTACAGAAAGTTGGGCGCAGTGTTAAAAAGAACCCGCCAACAGTACCAGCTCTGATCCGCAATATCCAACACCGCGGCTCCATTCCACGAATTAACAGCGTTATTGATATTTATAATGTAGAATCCTTGCATTCTCTCCTAGCTATCGGCGGTCATGACCTTGATAAAATCGGTGATGAGATTGAGTTTACTGTCAGTCAGAAGGACGATATTTTCCTCCCTATCTTATCCAAGGAAAAGCATGTAGCTCCTACTGACTATGTCTACCGAGATGAAAAAGGCATCCTTGCCTGGCTTGACGTCCGTGACAGCGACCTGTATAAATTTGATGATAACACCAAAAATGCCATTTTCATTATCCAAGGAAATGCCCATACATCTGTCCAAATGCGACTAGAAGCGCTTGAACGCATTCAACAGGATTTAGCAGCAGCCATGCCAAATCTCGAATTTGAAACCCATATCGTTCAAGTAGATGATCTTTAAGCACCTTTTCACCCGACAAGCTTTTAAGGTAAAAAACCATCAATTATAAATCAAAAAGGAAACTCAAGCGAGCTTCCTTTTTTGTATGTCTAGGCTTCTTTCTTGTCTGAAAATTGGCTCATATACAAGTCATGATAGAAGCCCTTGTCGGCCAGCAGCGACTCGTGATTGCCCTGCTCAATGATTTGTCCATCCTTAAGCACCAAAATCTTGTCTGCTTCTTGGATAGTGGACAAGCGGTGAGCAATGACAAAGCTCGTCCGCCCCTGCATCAGAGTTTTCATGGCTTTCTGAATCAAGAGCTCCAAACGGGTATCCACAGAGGATGTCGCCTCGTCCAAAATCAGGATCTTAGGATCCGCTAAGAGAGCCCGTGCAATCGTCAGGAGCTGCTTTTGTCCCAGCGAAATATTGCTAGATTCCTGATTCATTTCCATATTATAGCCACCCGGCAAGGTACGGATAAAGTGGTCCACGTTGGCTGATTTGGCTGCTTCCACAATCTCCTCATCGGTGGCATCAAGGTTACCAAAGCGAAGATTTTCCTTGATAGTCCCTTCATAAAGCCAAGCATCCTGCAGAACCATACCAAATTGCTTGCGGTAGTCTTGACGGGATAGCTGGCGAATATCGTGGCCATCTACGCTGATAGAGCCTTTGGTCACATCGTAGAAACGCATGAGCAGGTTGATCAGGGTCGTCTTACCAGCTCCAGTCGGCCCGACAATAGCCACCATTTCACCAGGCTGAACTTCCAGATTAAAGTTGCGAATCAGCGGCTTGTCTGCCACATATTGGAAGTCTACATCTTTGAAGCTGACTTGACCAGTCAAGTCCTTATCTAGCTGGACGGTATTATCCATCACTTCATCTGGCTCATCCAAAATCCGGAAAATCCGATCCAGCGAAGACTTGGCACTTTGGAGCTGACCAGCCAGTTGGGTAAGGTTTTGGATGGGTTGATTGACCTGCCAGACGTACTGGACAAAGGCCTGCATATTCCCGATGGTCAGCTGACCAGCAATAACCTGCAAACCGCCTACCAGAGCCACGATAAGATAGGTTAAATCCGAAATCGCATTAAGGACGGGCATCATGAGCCCCGAGATAAAGCTAGCTTTAAAGCCGACTTCCTGTAGATTTTGAGTAATGGCTCGAAAATCCTCAGCCGAGGTCTCTTCCCGACCGTAAAGTTTGAGCACATTGAAGCCTGACAGATTTTCTTGAACAAAGCCATTCATAGCACCCAAAACATCCGCCTGCTGCTTAAAGTAGGGCTGGGATTTTTTGAGGATGAATCTAGCTCCCAAATAGGTCAGAGGAATGCTGACGATAACGATCAAGGCCAGATGGATATTCAGATAAAGAACCATCCCGATGACCAAAATAAGGGTCATAACGGCATTGACCACCTGCAAAAAGCTTTGTTGGAGAGCATTTGAGACAGTCTCCACGTCACTAGTGAAGCGCCCAATCAAATCACCGAACTGGTGCTTGTCAAAATACGAAACAGGAATTTGATTGATTTTACGACTGAGCTCATTTCGCATGTCGCGAACGGTGCTCTGCACTGCATTGGTCATGAAATAGTTAGAGAAATAGGCACCAATCTCATAAAAGAGGGCACGAATAAAGTAAAGAAGCATGATCCAAGCCACATAGCTGCTATTGATGGCTGCACCGGGTACTCCCTTGGCCATATCCAGCAAATTTTGCGTCAGCTCAGTGATGGCAAGCCCTAGGACAAAAGGCTCTAGGACACTCATGACCACGCTGACAATCTTGAGGAAGACTGCAAGAAGCACGGCTGCTTTATAGACTTTTAGATAGCCCCATAAGCGGACAAAACTATTTTCTTTCATCTCTTCCTCCTATTCTTCTGTTAATGATTGGCTATTGAGCTGGGAATTAGCAATTTCACGATAGATGGCATTATTTTCCATCAGCTCCTCATGCCGGCCACGACCCACGATTTCACCCTTGTCTAAGACAATGATTTGATCCGCATCCATAATGGTTCCGACCCGCTGAGCCACGATGAGAACCGTTGCATCCTGCGTCACTTCCTTAAGTCGACGGCGCAAAGTCGCATCCGTCTTGTAGTCCAGAGCCGAGAAGGAATCGTCAAAGATATAAATGTCTGGTTCCTTGACAACCGCACGCGCAATGGACAGACGCTGCTTTTGACCACCAGATAAATTGCTGCCGCCTTCAGCCAAATGCGTCTCGTAGCGTTCTTCTCTGCTTTCGATAAAGTCGCGAGCCTGAGCCACATCCGCTGCTTGATTGAGCTCCTCAGAGCTAGCATCTTCCTTACCATAGCGGATATTTTCAGCGATCGTCCCGGTAAATAGCAGAGCTTTCTGCGGGATAAAGCCAATCTTCTGACGGAGGGCCTTGAGATTATAAGCGCGGACATCCACACCATCCACCAAAATCTTGCCCAAGGTCACATCATAGAAACGCGGAATCAGCTGCACCAAGGAAGACTTACCAGAGCCTGTTGAGCCGATAAAGGCGATCGTTTCCCCCGGCTTGGCCTTAAAAGAGATATTATGCAGGACAGGATTTTCCGTCTCACCTGGATAGGCAAAGGTTACATTGTCAAATTCCAGATAGCCACGAGTCGTAGTTTCCGTGATCCCACTCTCATTTGGATCGATGGAAATCGGCATATCCATGACTTCCTTCAACCGCTCGCTAGAGACTGCCGTCCGTGGATACATGGTAAAGAGACTGGACAGGAGCAGGAAGGACAGAAGGGCATGGAAACTGTACTCGATAAAGGCAACCAAATCCCCGATTTTCAACTCGCCGCTCCCCAGTGGCTTAAGAGCAAACCAGACAATGGCCACAATCATGGCAATGATAATCTGCACAAAGAGAGGCTCCGTCAAACCTGTCAATTTAAAGAGACGGTTGGAATTCTCCGCATAGATTTCATTTTCATTAGCGAAGCGCTCTTCCTGAAATTCCTCACGGGCAAAGGCTCGAATGACCCGCAGACCAGTCAGATTTTCCCGAGCATACTGATTGATCTTGTCCAGCGTCTTCTGCTGCTTTTCAGACAGGGAACGCGTCTTGACCGCCACATACCAGACTACGATTGCCAAAAAAGGCACTGAAATCGCTACAATCCAAGCCATGGACGGACTAGTCAGGAAAATCATGAGGATGGACGACAGCATCATGATAGGCGTGATAGCTCCCATCTTGAGCGTTTGCTCAGCAAACTGCATGAGGACAAAGGCATCACTGGTAATCCGTGTCACCAGCGAAGAAACACCAATCTGCTCGTACTCATGATGGGAATACTCCTGCAGCTTGTCATAGAGATCATTCCGCATATCTCGCACCATACTGGTCGTTAATTTTCCAGCGGCGTAGGAAAGGACAATCCGCCCCAAAATCCCAAGGATAATAACCAGCAGCATGATAAAGCCCCAGAAATACAGGCGTTCCTGATCGCCCTGGTTAATCCCTTCGTCAATCATGCGCGCCAAAACCGTTGGCAGCCCTAGATTGACCACTACAAAAAAGATGGCCGAAACAAAATCCAGCACCAACCACTTGGGGTAGCGTTTCAAATAAGACCAAATGTAAAGCATAATCCCTCCAATTTCTATAATAATAAAAAAGCACTGAAGAGTACTTTTAGACAGAAAAGAGCGCGCAAATGCACGCTTTATTAAGAATATTATAGCAGAAATGCGAAAAATCGTAAAGACTTACACTGATATCTTTTCTTTCGAGTTTGTACTATATTTTAAGAATACGTTATTTAATACAAATTGTTACAAATTGAATAATTACAAAAAAACCAAGTCGAAAGACTTGGTTTTTTAAATTGGATACCTTATTATTTAAGAGTAACAGTTACACAATGCCTATAAACGCTGATATAATCAGTTTTTTCTTATCCTTAGTTAGTTTAGTGGGGTCTTGGTGGGATTTGACGATACCCCAAATTTATAAAGGGCTTGAGTTATCTCTCTTCCACCAGTCGCTTTTTGACTATCATACAAATGGGAATAGGTGTTAAGTGTTGTCGCCTTATCAACTCGTCCAGAGCGTTGCGACACATAAAGAACATCTTTCCCTAATACATTTATCAAAAAACTATCGTGGGAGTGTCGCAATCCTTTTCCAGTAATTACTTCAACTCCTGCCTTTTTCGCTTGTCTTTTTAGAATACGACTTAGTGTGCATTTGCTTAACGGTTTGCCAAATCGTGCAAGAATATAACTGTTATCACCATTTTCTACTTGCACCTTTCTCCACCGTTGTAACACTTCAACTGTTTCATCATCAAGCTCAATCCACCTGAAACCCGCTTCTGTCTTCGTTTGATTTTTACGAGTATAAACACCTTCACCTTCATACTCTAGTGTACTCTGAACATGGAGCAATTTTCTATCAAAATCAATATCAGACCATATCAAACTTAGCCCCTCAGATACTCGAAGACCCGTGAAGAAGTAAAGCCAAATCGCTGTAAATCTATGCAGTTCTTCGTAATCTGTTAAGTCAAAGGTTGCAATAACTTTTCTAAAGTCGTCCAATGTCCAAAATTTTGTATCTGGTCTTGAACCTTTAGGATTATCTAACATCTTACACGGAAATTCTTCAATGATTTGCAGGCGTTCAGCATAACCCAAACATTGCTTAAAGCGAATCCACACACCTTTAGCATAATTGGGGGAGTATGTATCAATCAAATGTACTCTGAATTGCTCACAATCCCTAACGGTTATAGCTGATAACCTCTTTTGTCCGAAAACTTCAATAAACATTTTATGATGAGTTAGAGCCGTTTTGTAAGTCACCGATTGGACTGTTTGCCTGTAATAAGGAAGATAAATTTCTTCCATATAATCAGCAAAGGTCATATAATCTCCGTTTCTATTTTGAGACATTTGAAATTCTGCTCTTACTCGACACAATTCATCATAAGCTTGCTTTTCACTCTTAAACGGATTTCCAAACTGGTCTTTATAGCTTTTCTTGCGTTGTCGCTTGCCAGTTAAGTCGTTAGCTTTAAACTCTGTTTGATAGTAAATTCTTCCTTGTTTATCACGAGATACACCACGATATTTTTTACTTGCCATTTTCAGTTCCTTTCTATTTATCAAAAGGTAACTGAAAACCTAGCAAATCTTCTACGATATAAGTCGGAGCAAGGTCAAGTCTTGAATTATCAAAGGGCGATTTTCTTAATTCTACCAAATTATCTGAAGAATTTCTAGCATTTTCAAATTTTGCTACTGCTATCGCCTTAGCCTTTCTTATAATATCCCTTGCTGTGTGTTTTGGAAAACCAAGTTCCATAATATCCTTATGATTAACTGTCTTCATAATCTTAACCTTTCTATGATATAATGGAATTACCAAAAGGTATTCCATATCTTTTGTTATTCATTTGGCTTGTCGGTTGCTCCGCTAAAAGTATCTGACAAGCTTTTTACTTTGTCGTAAAACTCTGTAGTATATTCTTTTATTCCATAGGGTGTTTCATGTGTTGTTGTCTTAGAAAAATTGGGTGGCCTATAAATTTTAAAAGCTTTCAGCAATTCTCCTTTGGTTGCTGTTATTTCTAAGGGTTTCTCTATTCCTCTACTAGTTCGATAGATTCTAATCCCTTTAGGATACATGTATAATCTTGCACCTTTAACAATTGCCTTGCTATTTGAATCATCATTTCCCAGTTGAAGATTTGATAAGTATGATATTAGATAATTTCCAATCTTATCCGCACTTTTCAATCTCTTCGTATTAGTAAAACCTCTTCCCCACAAGTCTGCAAGAATAGCATTCGGAATCATCAAAATTGAATCATTCTTCATCAATACATGTAAATGCCATCGCCCACTTGCTTGTGGTTCAATTACTGCAATATAATCAATGCGACCATACTTTTTACGAACTCGCCTAATGAAAGCTTTAAAGTCTTTATAAACCTTTTCTGCTTCAGTAACATGCTTTCCATAAGTCAGTGTCACCCAAAGTTGGTTCATACCTCCTTTAAAATTATGAGCCACCAGTCTTCTTAATTTCTTCATCGTTTGTTGAACAGATTTCAAATTATCAGACCGTGTACTATTTGAAGTCTGCATGTCATGAATCTCTCCAGTTTCAAGATTTACATAGCGCCGGCCACTGATAACTTTTATTTTTTGTTTTTGTTGACCATTTGCGGTAGTAATTTCAACTGTATCTCCATAGATATAAGATTTTACAATTTTTGCATTGCTTATTTCAGTCATACAATCCTTATCTTTCTCTAATGTTTGACGCTTATCAAGTTAATAGCAAGCAGAAGCAAGCTTCTGCTTGCGCACATCTTATCAAGCGAAGAAAGACGAACACTCCGTTTGCTTTAGCTCTCCGAGCCAAGCATCTCTATTCTTCGCTTTCAAAGATGTTACCCGTATAATAGTCTTCTAGCTCGGCTATAAAATCAAAATCATCATCAAAAAAAGGTGTTTCAAAATAGATAGGCTCAGTTGTTTGACCTGTAATTGAAATGTAGCCACTACCAACACTGACTGAATCATAGTAATTAAAATCAGCAGTATCAAAAATCATTCTATAGCCATCTTTTGACATCTTCCCAAGCGCTACACGGCACCCTAATTGGTCTCGGATTGCCCCATCTAAAATTTCAGCATCTGCCCTTTGCATACTTAACTCAATAAAACAACCTGCTTGACGTCCTTTCATAATGAGAGCGTATAGATATTCCTTAGCTTCTGTAAGTACCTTTTTATCAGCGGTTTTCATAAATGCTGTTACTTCATCAAAAAATATGACAATTGGGGGTAAATCAAAATCAACAAATTTTTTTCCAAAGGCAGTTTTATCTGAAAAATATTGTTCATATCTCTGCTCCATTTGTTCATTCACTAATCGCAATATTTTACAAATTTGAGCATGTGATATACCAATATGAGAATTGGGAAACCCTTCAACATATTGAATCAAACTTAAATCAGCATTTTTAGGGTCACAAATAAATATGTCAGCTTTCATCTTAGCATAAGCTAAGATTTTTGAATTAATAAACATAGTCTTACCAGAACCAGTTGAACCAACAGTCAATCCATGACTTACTTTTGAAATATCATACCTGATTTTTTCTGTCAATTGGACTACCGTATCATTAATGTATTCCTGTCTCTGTGAGTTTGAAAAAATTAGACGGTTATCAGAGCTAAGTTCAAAGACATAATCAGTCTGAAAAGCTTCGTCCTTTGTTCTAATTAGTTTCAATTTAAAAAATGCTTGAAGACCCTCGCCGATTTCAGTGACTAAACTGTCTATTGAATCACCATTTTTATAAGCTCTTATTACTATGCAGTCTTTTTTATCTATCCAATCTAGTTCTAGAGAATCTGTTATCACTTCTTTACCATTGAATGTTTTTTCTGTTTCATATAAATGATTTTTCAAAATGAATTCCTTTAACTTTTTTCGGTTTATATAGACTTTATGTCTATATAAACCGAAAATGTGAAGTAAGCTCAAGATTACTACGATACTGTAGAAATAGAGATTATAAGTATTTCCGAAAAACGTAATTAAAATAGGGTTAATATACTTATAAATTAGAAATAATATGATAGATGAACAAATCATAAATGAAAAACTTGCCCAAAAGGGGTAGTTCCAGCTTGCGCTTACCCTTCTCATTTCTTACCTCCTTCAGCATTTGCAGCTATTACATCAGCGTGAATTGATAGTTGATTTTGATATTCTCCAAAAACTGTCGCTTTGACAACATGTACTATCTTACATTCAGTACGCAACGATTCAAAATTTTCAAAATAGGCTATAGATTTGTTTGCTACAGTTATAACAATTTGCTCTCCTAGATTATTATTAGAATTTTTATAATCTGTTTTATCTTCTAAAATTAACAGTGTTACTTTTACAGCTCCACCTTCAATTTCTTTTGCATTTAAGAAGAATAATTTCTTCTTTTCAAAAAAATCTTGATGTTTAAAAACTAGAAAACTACGTAAATTTTTTAGCATATTATTTTACCTTTCAAAATCGAAGTAAGAAACAGCAATTTCTTACTTTATAGATTTAGAATGATTTGCAACTCATTCTGACAACCATTGAAATTTTGCTGAACTTCAATTCATAAATAGTTTATCAAAGAAAAAATTCATCAATTCTATATTCTTAAAGATTTTGGGATTTTTTGATATAATTAATATATGAAAAATATTTTTGAAGAAAAATTAAGCTCACTACTAAAGATAATTAAATGTGAGGTGGGTATAACTGCAAAACAGATTACAACTGAACTAGGATTTTCTAAAAACACCCTAACAAATTGGAAAAATGGGACAATACCTAAAAAATCTAAACTGATTAAATTTCTTTCATATGTTGAAAGTTTACAAGATAGAATAGGAGATAATGAGGAATTAGAGGATTTTTTGATTTTATTTACACCAGATGATGAGATAGAACAACAGAAGAAATATAATAAAACGAATATACAAAAAAATAAGGAAACTTTTAAATCAAACTTTAATAACTTAATAGACTTTCTTAATAGTGGTCTAAATTTTCACTCATCTATCTATAATATAACTGATTTACAAAAGCAAGAATTAGAATCAAATTTACCAAATAAATATGAAATAGACTCTATCCAAAAATGGTTAGCATCTGAATTGAAAGTTAGTGAATCTCAAATTTCTAATTGGAAAAATGGAAAGACCTTTCCGACTTTAAAGAATCTACAAAAAATTCATAATTTCTGCAACCTGCAAAGTGATACTACCTTTATTTTAGTTGATATTCCCAAAAAAGACTTTCGCCCTCTATTTTTAAAAAGTCTAGAATACGAAAGACACTTAACAGAATTTAAACAGAATTATTTAAAGTTTATAAAAGAACTTATTATAAAATCGCAGCATATTGGTGATTTCAGCTCTGCCATTGAACAAAATCACTGTTTACTAACTAATAAATATAAAGCTCTGGATAATATTCGAGATGAAATTTTTGCTAAAAATATAATTTTTCTAAACAAGGCTTTTAATAAATGTTTAACAAATAATTCTATTTCTTTTATAGAATGGTTATTCCAAAAAATTGCTAAATATAGAAAATTTGATTCACTTTTAAATGAAGAATTTGAAGATGTTAAGGATTTAAAGGACATTGCAGATAAAATTGAGTATGCTTTTAAAATACTAGATAATAATAGAACATCAGAGTTAGAAAAATGGCTAGAATTCTCTTCTTTCCTAAAATTAGTTGTTAAGTACTTAAAACAAGAAGAATTATGCAGTGAAGAAGAAGAAAAAGAAGAAATTAAAAAATATGTAAATGACCATCTAAATATAGAGCATGATAATCTAAACAATTTATTCATTGAGTTACATTTTGAAAATGATTATTATGCTTTTGAACAATTCTTTAAAGAATTCAGGGACTTATTGTTATATAGGGATTATTCTCCTAAATATCTTGAAAATTTAATTCCCACATCCCTATCCCTGGAAACAGACGTTATATCTCAACAATTACAAGCCAATTTTCAACTATTGTCAGATTTTATTGAAAATTACATCATTGGTAATGAAGTCGAATTAAGCTATCTAAATTTAGCAACCCCTTTATTTAAAAAACTACTAAATATAGATAATATTCAAAATTGGAATATTATGCTAAAAACCAAACTAGATTTTTCATTATTAGATGAGTATCAGAAACTGTATGCTGAAATACTTGAATTGTAACGAACAATAAATGTATGAATGAAAATATCACAAAAACAGCTCTATAAATTTATAGAGCTGTTTTAGTAAGTCTTTAATTAGTATAGATAGTTATTTTTTCTGTAAGGTCACTGAACCAAATCCACCACCCCGAACTGTTAACGAATTTCCCGAAACAGAGTAGTATAATTGTGAATCTTCTTTACCTGCAAAATTAAATGTCTTACTTTCCCTATCAATAGTAAATTCTATATTATTTAAAGCAAGATTTAGTGCAGCGTTATCATCGCCAGCCTGAATTTTCACACGCCCCTTGTTCCCGTTAATTGTAATCATCATACTTGCTCCGTCTTCTTTGTAGGTATAAGTCCCATCTAAATCGCTTTTAGATGAGCAGGCAACTAAAAAAATCGCCATCAGCATTGTTACCACAAATACTACTATTTTCTTGAAATTATTCATTCTCTACAGCCACCTTTATTTTATTCTTTATTATCTGAATGTCCTACTTGATAAAAGCTAACATTTTTTGGTTTTTTAACATACGTATCTACCGTTAATTCCATATTATTTTCTGGTTGCTTAGTCACAAAAGATAGAGAAGCAGTACCTACAAATCCCATGAAATTAGTATTACCTACCTTTTTTGTAGCAAGCGGTATTTGATTTGTAGTTAAGTTAAATCTGTCTTCTTTTATCATAAAGTCATCATAAACTTTATTTTCATAAATTAGATTATAAGTTTTAAACTGTAAAACTTCATACTCTGTCTTCTCAAAATCTTCATCAGTGTAAGATTCTAACAAATATTCGTCACCTTTTTTATTGACAAGTCTCTCCTCTAACTGACTTAATTTTTTTAACGCATGAGTTTTATCAGAACCATCTGTTAAAGTCTGCATCTCTAAATTAATTTTAGCTCTTAAAATTGTATAATGTATCTTTGCACTCTCTATTTTTTTCGCTAGATTAATAATCTCTGAATCTGAGGATTTTGCGACTTCAGCAAGTGTCAAAGCATTTATTGATGGCACTTGAATAACACCATCTTGATTTCCATCTTCTGTATCGTATTTCTTTATAACATCTATTAAATTATCCATCGTAATTTTAGTGATGGTATCAGTCTCATTGAAATCATCTAATAAACCTTGCGCGATATTTCCTGAAGAATAAAGATTCCTTCCTAGATAATCTTTTTCATAGTCCTTCGCAGATATTGATGAGAGACTAGTCTCTGTAGACGTATTGTAATAAGTTGTCTTTCTATCTTGTACTAAAAACAATTCCTTCACTTTCCCGTCTTGAGAAACACTATCTACTGCATACCAGATTTGTGCTTCTTTATCACTTTGGTTCAGATATTCACCCAGACCTACTTCTTTCTTTTCTACAACCTTCTTTTCAGTGTTTTCAGTAGTTTTACTTTCTGATTTTTCTTTACTATTTGAACATGCTCCCAACAGCAGAGAAACCGAGAGTAGGGCTAGACTTGCGGTTACTATTTTGTTTTTCATAAAAACTCCTTTTTAAAATCTTTTTCATAATTATACTCAATAAATTGAGTATAGTCAATAGATTGGTTGTGATATTGTCTTTATATAATAAAATTATTATATGCGAGAGTAACTATGGCAATTTCTTACAAACCTTTTTATCAAACATTACTACGAAAAGATGTGAGTGAGTATTATCTCATTAAAATAGAAAAAATATCTGCTAACACACTTTATAGAATGAAGCATGGAGAATCTATTACGACAAAAACCATTGATAGATTATGTGAAATATTGGAGTGCGATGTTGAAGATATAATTGAATACATTAATACTGAGGAATAAAAAAAGAGGAAGTCAACAAAACACTGATTTCCTCTTTTCATTGTTGCAAATTGGTTTACTCCGCAATCTAACCTTTGATGGTTATAAATAAACCCCACCAAGAATAAATCTTAGTGGGGTTTTGGTGGGGAATGAAACTATTTCCCCACTATTTTAATCGCCCTAAGCGACTTGAAAACCTTGATTTACTAGGCTTTCGCAATCAAATTGCGTACCCTTATTATTTAAGAGTAACTGAAGCCCCAGCTTCTTCCAATTTAGCTTTGATTTCTTCAGCTTCTGCAGTTGGAACGCCTTCTTTGATGACACCTGGTGCACCATCAACAAGTTCTTTAGCTTCTTTAAGGCCAAGACCAGTGATTTCACGTACAACTTTGATAA
>NZ_CAURYF010000015.1:0-44470 GCF_963529205.1 Streptococcus cristatus
CAATATCAGCGATGAAATCCTCAATGCATGTCGCACAGCTTTTGAGAACAACATGTTGATTCTCAGTTTCACAAACACTTGTCATAGCCGTCGATTTATTGCGGATGATCACATTTACGCGCCAGAAAATGTTTCAACCATGGTGGATAAGATTCAAGCTGTCCTTGCTTACTCATCAGAGATGGAAGCAGCACTTGCTAGACAGAAACAGGCTGCTAATCAAGCTAGTTTGGAGCAATATAAGACCATTCTTTAACCAGATACATGAGAACTTGCTTTCGATGAAGGCAAGTTCCTTTATGCAGATTTAGTAAGGGAGGACAATCATGCCAGAGAAGAAAAAGGGAATTCTGCAGGAACATATCAAAGAGCAACTAGATAATCGTAGAAAACCGTTGAAAAGAGAGAAGCAAGAGTTTAGTATGATTGCGGTTCTAGGTGGCATTCTCTTTCTTATCACCCTCTTGGTTACGATTATCATGCAGTTGGGACAATTCTTTTAGCACTTAATATTCTGGCTAGAATGATGAAAAACAGCAGACTTTCCTGCTGTTTTTTGTTACAATTTATACATGACTAAGAATCAAGGAATTGGAAGGGAGTGCCACTGTGTTAGCAATTGAAAAAATTAGGAAAATCACTCCCGAAAATCTCCCACGCTTAACGATTTTGACGGGCGATGACTTGGGGCAATATGAGCTGTTAAAAGATGAGTTTCTGAAGCAGATTCACTACGATCCTGCAGATTTGAATGTGATGCTGTTTGATATGAAAGAAACGCCTTATCCAGATGTGGAACTGGATTTAGTCAGCCTGCCTTTTTTTGCGGATGAAAAGATTATTATTTTAGATCATTTTGCGGATCTAACGACAGCAAAAAAGCGCTATTTATCGGATGAAGAGCTCAAGTCCTTTGAGCAGTATTTGGAAAATCCTAGTAGTACGACCAAATTGGTCATTTTTGCGGAAGGTAAGCTGGACAGCAAACGCCGACTAGTCAAGATGCTCAAGCGCGACGGACAGATTTTTGAAGCGGCTGAGATTAAGGAAGCAGATTTACGCCAGTATTTTGCTAAACAGGCCCAGCTTGAAGGTCTGGAGTTTGCTCCAAAGGCTTTTGACCACTTGCTGATCAAATCAGGCTTTCATTTCAGCGAAATCAGTAAAAACTTGGCTTTTCTCAAGTCTTATAAGGAGTCGGGGCAAGTCAGTATAGAAGACATCGCTGAGGCGATTCCTAAAACCTTGCAAGACAACATTTTTGATTTGACCCAGCTGATTTTACAGAAACAAATTGATGCCGCACGGAGTTTGGTGCGCGATCTGACCCTGCAGGGTGAAGATGAAATCAAGTTGATTGCCATCATGTTAGGCCAGTTTCGGATGTTTACTCAGGTCAAGATTTTAGTGGACAATGGCCGCTCCGAAAGTCAAATCGTGGCGGATTTATCAGATTATCTAGGCCGCAAGATTAATCCCTTCCAAGTCAAGTTTGCACTCAAGGATGCGCGTGGGCTTAGCCTCAGCTTTCTGAAAAGAACCCTGACCTGTTTGATTGAAGCGGACTACCAGATCAAGTCTGGCCTTTATGACAAGGATTACCTTTTTGACCTTGCCTTGCTGAAAATCGCAACAGGAAACTTCTAAAAGCTTAGCAAAATTTATAAGCAAAATAGTTGAAAAATGTGCGTTTTTACGTTATGATTTGTATAATAATAAAGAAAATGAGGACAAGTAAATGGCAATTATTTTACCAGATCTACCTTATGCATACGACGCTTTGGAACCTTACATCGATGAGGAAACAATGCACCTTCACCATGACAAGCACCATCAAACTTACGTGAATAACGTAAATGCGGCGCTTGAAAAACACCCTGAAATTGGTGAAGATTTAGAAAAACTGTTGGCAGATGTTGAGTCTATCCCAGCTGATATTCGTCAGGCAGTGATCAACAATGGTGGTGGACACTTGAACCACGCTCTTTTCTGGGAATTGATGACGCCTGAAAAGACAGTTCCTTCAGCAGAACTTGCAGCAGCGATCGATGCGACATTCGGTTCATTCGAAGAATTCCAAGCAGCCTTTACTGCAGCAGCAACAACTCGTTTCGGTTCTGGTTGGGCATGGTTGGTTGTCAACAAAGAAGGGAAACTTGAAGTAACTTCAACAGCGAACCAAGATACACCAATTTCAGAAGGCAAGACACCAATCTTAGGCTTGGACGTTTGGGAACATGCTTACTACGTGAAATACCGCAATGTGCGTCCTGACTACATCAAGGCTTTCTTCTCAGTTATCAACTGGAACAAAGTGGATGAACTCTACGCAGCAGCTAAATAATAGAATTATAAAACGGATCGCAATGATTCGTTTTTAAATGCCCTTAAATGGCCCTTTCTACTTGTTATTTTAATGAGAATCTTTTATAATACTAAAATATTAGGAGAAATACTTTGATTAAAAATGACATAAAGAAACTGACTTGCTGGTTCGGTGGAGTTTTCTTATTTATTTGTTGTTTGGGTCTTTTGGTGGAACCACAGCGAGCTGATAAAAAGATAGCAGAAGCAGGTCAAGCAATCGCTTCTTCACAGTCTACAGAAGGAGAGGAAACAAAATCTGAGGCGACTGCGCGTGCTAGCAAGACAATGGAAGAGAAGCAAGAGGTGATGGAGCAAGACCTTCCGACCATGGAAGCCTTTGGTTTATCTTACGATTATGCGAATATGACGCTGCCACAAGTTGTTCAGGCTTACATGGATGACATGGGAATTGACTCTTCGCAGATTGCTTTTTCTTATAAAGATCTGACGAGTGGGCAAGCTTATGCGATGAATGATACCCAGCCTATGACAGCGGGCTCTACTTATAAACTTCCCCTTAATATGTTGGTTGTTGATGAGGTAGCAGCAGGAAAATTATCGCTGGAAGAGCGGTTTGATATTACCAACACCAGCTATGAATACAAAGGAGAACATGATAACTATGTAGCGGCCTTCAATGGCGCCATGTCTATCCCAGATATGCAGGAGTATTCCTTGGTTTACTCTGAAAATACGCCCGCTTATGCGTTAGCAGAGCGACTGGGTGGGATGGACAAGGCCTACAGCATGTTTGAAAGGTATGGTCGGTCAAAAGCTAAAATCAAGACGATCAGCGGCGAAAATAAAACAACAACGGACTATTATATTCAAGTTCTAGAGTATTTGTGGAATAATCAAGAAAAATACAAGGATATTCTTTATTTTATCGGTGTGTCCTTCCCAGGTGAATATTACAAACGTTATCTTTATGATTTGACCATCTATCAAAAGCCTGGCTATGTTAGGGAAGCTCTCAATGTTGATGCTATTGTTATGGAGGAGAAGCCTTATATTGTGGCACTTTATACAGCCTATCTAGGTGGCAGCACAGAAGCCAGTGAGGAGATTAGTGGAGTTGGTATTGATCAGGTCGGTCAAATTGCCTATATCATCAATGAGTGGCACCGGGTTAATATGAACTAAAACCAGCCCAGCAGCTTGGTCTTGTAATGCACCAGCTGAATCAGGTTATCTTGTAGAAAAATAGATATAGAATGTGAGATTGATCCTCGCATTTTGTTCTGAATGTGACTTTTCTGCCCAGCTTTTTTAGAGGATTGACATCTGGGAGGAAAAAGGTATAATTCTAGTAAAACTTTTAATAGTTGAGGAGACGATTTCATGCTTCAAACGCATATTTTGATTGCTATGGTGCTGATTTTAGCCGCTGTAGTTATTCCGGTAATTTATTTTAAAAAGACCAAGCAGATTTCCCTGCTTGTTTTCCTCTTGGGAGGGGTTGGATTTTATCTGTCTAGTCAGATTTTTGAAAATCTCCTCCATCGCTTGGTTCTACAGCCTCAGGCTGATGGGACAATTGCTCTAATGAAAAACGCTCCCTTGCTTTATGTTCTATATGGAATTGCAACGGCGGCCATCTTTGAAGAAACGGCGCGCTATGTGATTTTTCGATATTTGCAAAAGAAGCGTTCCCTGACCATTGGTGATAGTCTGGCCTATGGTTTAGGACACGGCGGGATCGAAGCTCTTTTCATAGGTATTTCAGGTCTCTTGAGTCTGTTTGTCCTCGCTCAACTAGTCAGCCAAGGGGGCAGCACCTTGCTAGCGCAATTACCCCAAGTGACGATTTCTTATGTACAAAAACTACAGGCAGGTCAAATTTACTTACTGGCTTTCGAGCGGATTTTAGCACTTGCGATCCAAGTATTCTTGACTTTCTGGGTTTGGACGGCTGTCAAAGACAAAAAAATGAGCTATTTTCTTGCGGCTCTGGGCTTTCATGCTTTGATTGATTTGGCTCCTGCTCTGGTTCAAGTTGGATGGCTGACTCAGCCGATTCTGGTTGAAGTGATTATTTTGGTAGAATTTCTTGCTCTGGTATTTCTGACTAAGAAGTTTCTATCGTTATCAATTTTTAATACCAAGAGCAAAAATGCTTAATAAGGCTCAAGTAAAGTAGGTAAGAGCCTAAACGAGATTGGATAGTAAGGAGAGGTTAGGACAAAAAATTCCTAGCCTCTCTTTCGTTGGAAAAAGATTCTTAATGTGCTTGGCAGGAGTACTTAAAAAGTTCTGAGAGAATGTTTAAAACGAATTTTCGGAGAAAGCGAGTACAGCTCAATTGCTACTGATTCACTTTTATATTATTCTTTTTACTAAAATAAAATAGTCTAATAATTTCTGTTTTTGGAAGCGGATTTATGCTATAATACTAGTAGTGAGCAAGAAGGGGTATTATGATCAATAAGGAACATTATCAGATTATTAGACGGCATCCAGCATTTGCACATTTTCCTGTGGAAATTTTTGATAAGATTGCTATTGAGATTCAATTTCGCAAGATTCCCAAGGGACAGATTATCTTCTTTTCGGGGGATCGCAGGGATCGTCTTTTCCTCCTGCATCGAGGCTATGTTCGTATCGAGCAGTACGATTCCACTGATACTTTTTCATATATGGACTATGTTAAAATGAATAGTGTGTTTCCCTATGGGGGCATGTTTTTCGACGAGCGTTATCATTATACAGCTAGTGCGGTTACCAATGTAGAGTACTTCAGCATTCCGATGGACTTGTTTGAAGACTATTCTAAAAAGAACGTGGATCAGCTACTATTTATCACCAAGCGTTTATCACAAATTTTAGAGTTCCAGGAATTACGCTTGCGGAATGTTGTCTCGGCAAGTGCGACGGATCGCGTGACCCAGTCTTTATCTATTTTATGCATGGATCTGTGTAAAGAGCAGGATACACTTCCATTTCCAATGAGTATGAAAGAGTTGGCCAAGCTAGGAGCTACTACACGTGAAACAGTCAATCAGGTTCTAAAAAAACTAAGAGAAGAAGGAGTGATTGACTACGAGCATAAAAAATTGACATTTAAGAATAAGGATTACTTTATGAGATATTTTGAAGGAAGCTAATCAATCATTTGATTGGCTTTTTTCAAACATTTTTAAACATTTAAAAGTTTTTTCTGATCATATTCTAATATTAATTGAACATATATTTTTTACAAAAAAATATATATTCCTAAAAATAATAGAACAACCAAAATATGCAAAGAAAACGCTTTAAAATAAATAAATATCATAATGTTTTATAAAAAACGCAAAGGATTTAGCATTTGTAATGTAAGATTTTAGGTGTAAGCCTTTCCAATCTATGATAGAATAATAGCATAAAAGGGATTGGGAAACCGAACCTCAACGAAAAGGAGGACAATAGATGTCTACACATCCAATTCATGTTTTCTCAGAAATTGGAAAACTGAAAAAAGTTATGTTGCACCGTCCGGGCAAAGAGCTGGAAAACTTGCTACCGGACTACCTAGAACGTCTTCTTTTTGATGACATTCCTTTCTTGGAAGATGCTCAAAAAGAACACGATGCATTCGCTCAAGCTCTTCGTGATGAAGGAATTGAAGTTCTTTATCTCGAAAAATTGGCTGCTGAATCCTTGATTTCTCCAGAAATTCGTGAACAGTTCATCGAAGAATATTTGGAAGAAGCAAATATTCGTGGACGCGAAACGAAGAAAGCTATTCGTGAATTGCTGCATGGTATCAAGGACAACCAAGAATTGGTTGAAAAAACAATGGCAGGGGTTCAAAAAGCTGAATTGCCAGAAATCCCTGACGAAGCGAAAGGTCTGACTGACTTGGTAGAATCAGATTATCCATTTGCGATTGATCCAATGCCAAACCTTTACTTCACACGCGATCCATTTGCTACAATTGGTAATGCTGTATCGCTCAACCACATGTTTGCAGATACTCGTAACCGTGAAACTCTCTACGGTAAATACATCTTCAAATATCACCCAGAATACGCTGGAAAAGTGGAATTGGTTTACAACCGTGAAGAAGATACTCGTATTGAAGGTGGGGACGAACTAGTTCTTTCTAAAGATGTATTGGCAGTTGGTATTTCTCAACGTACAGACGCAGCATCTATCGAAAAACTTTTGGTGAACATCTTCAAGAAGAATGTTGGCTTCAAGAAAGTATTGGCATTTGAATTTGCTAACAACCGTAAATTCATGCACTTGGATACTGTCTTCACTATGGTCGACTATGATAAGTTCACCATTCACCCAGAAATCGAAGGCGACCTTCGCGTTTACTCCGTTACTTATGAAAACGAAAAACTGAAGATCGTTGAAGAAAAAGGTGACTTGGCTGAGCTTCTGGCTCAAAACCTTGGCGTAGAAAAAGTTCATTTGATTCGTTGCGGTGGCGGCAATATCGTAGCAGCTGGACGTGAACAATGGAATGACGGTTCTAACACCTTGACTATCGCTCCTGGTGTGGTAGTGGTTTATGACCGCAATACTGTAACCAACAAGATTTTGGAAGAATACGGGCTTCGCTTGATCAAGATTCGAGGAAGTGAATTGGTTCGGGGCCGTGGTGGACCTCGTTGTATGTCTATGCCATTTGAACGTGAAGAAGTTTAATTCGTGTTCGACAATTTATCAATAGAAAATTTAATAACTAGAAAGAGGAAATAACAGAATGACACATTCAGTATTCCAAGGACGTAGCTTCCTTGCAGAAAAAGACTTTACTCGTGCAGAATTAGAATACCTAATCGGACTTTCAGCTCACTTGAAAGACTTAAAGAAACGCAATATTCAGCACCACTATCTTGCTGGTAAGAATATCGCCCTCTTGTTTGAAAAAACATCTACTCGTACGCGTGCAGCCTTTACTACAGCAGCTATTGACCTTGGTGCACATCCAGAATACCTTGGTGCTAATGATATTCAGCTTGGTAAGAAAGAATCTACAGAAGATACTGCTAAAGTATTGGGACGTATGTTTGACGGGATTGAATTCCGCGGCTTCAGCCAACGCATGGTTGAAGAATTGGCAGAATTCTCAGGTGTTCCAGTATGGAATGGTTTGACTGACGAATGGCACCCAACTCAAATGCTTGCTGACTATTTGACAGTCCAAGAAAACTTTGGTCGTTTGGAAGGCTTGACATTGGTTTACTGTGGTGATGGACGTAACAACGTTGCTAATAGTTTGCTCGTAACAGGAGCTATCCTTGGCGTTAACGTTCACATCTTCTCACCAAAAGAACTCTTCCCAGAAAAAGAAATTGTTGAATTGGCAGAAGGCTTTGCGAAAGAAAGTGGCGCACACATCCTCATCACGGAAGATGCAGACGAAGCTGTTAAAGGTGCAGATGTACTTTACACAGACGTTTGGGTATCTATGGGTGAAGAAGATAAATTCGCAGAACGCGTTGCACTTTTGAAACCTTACCAAGTTAACATGGAATTGGTGAAGAAAGCTGACAATGAAGACTTGATCTTCTTGCACTGCTTGCCAGCATTCCACGATACAAATACTGTTTACGGTAAAGATGTCGCTGAAAAATTTGGCGTAGAAGAAATGGAAGTAACAGACGAAGTCTTCCGTAGCAAATACGCTCGCCACTTTGACCAAGCAGAAAACCGTATGCACACAATCAAAGCTGTTATGGCTGCTACACTCGGCAACCTTTACATTCCAAAAGTATAATTTATAAACCGTAATACCAACAGCTATGAGGGCTGCGACTAATAGCTTTAGTCCAGTCCTCTTTTATATGATGGAAATCTGTTATTTCTTATAAAAATTTGAAAAAATATTAAACAGAAATCTAAAGGCATTCAATTGAATGTGATAAAGGAGAATTTATGGCAAATCGTAAAATTGTAGTGGCTTTGGGAGGAAATGCGATTCTTTCTTCTGATCCATCAGCAAAAGCTCAACAGGAAGCTTTGGTGGAAACAGCTAAGCACCTTGTAAAATTGATCAAAAATGGGGATGATTTGATCATCACTCACGGTAATGGTCCTCAAGTTGGAAATCTCTTGCTCCAACACTTGGCTGCTGATTCTGAAAAGAACCCTGCTTTCCCACTCGATTCACTTGTTGCTATGACAGAAGGTAGCATCGGTTTCTGGCTGCAAAATGCCTTGCAAAATGCTCTCTTGGATGAAGGCATCGAAAAAGATGTTGCTTCAGTTGTGACACAAGTTGTTGTCGATAAAAATGACCCAGCTTTTGTTAACTTGAGCAAACCAATCGGTCCTTTCTATTCAGAAGAAGAAGCAAAAGCAGAAGCTGAAAAGAGCGGAGCGACTTTCAAAGAGGATGCTGGTCGCGGTTGGCGCAAGGTCGTTGCTTCACCAAAACCTGTTGATATCAAGGAAATCGAAACAATTCGTACCCTCTTGAATGCTGGTCAAGTGGTCGTTGCTGCTGGTGGTGGCGGAATCCCAGTCATCAAGGAAGACAACGGTCATTTGGCTGGTGTTGAAGCTGTTATTGATAAGGACTTTGCTTCTCAACGCTTGGCGGAATTAGTCGAAGCTGACCTCTTCATCGTCTTGACTGGTGTAGATTACGTCTTTGTCAACTACAACAAACCAGACCAAGAAAAGTTGGAACATGTGAATGTTGCTCAGCTGGAAGAATATATCAAACAAGACCAATTTGCCCCTGGCAGCATGCTTCCAAAAGTAGAAGCAGCTATCGCTTTTGTCAACGGTCGTCCAGAAGGAAAAGCAGTTATTACTTCCCTTGAAAATCTTGGCGCTTTGATCGAATCTGAAAGCGGAACAATTATTGAAAAAGAATAAGCTATTTTACTAGTAAAATATATAGTATTTCTAACGTCTTTATATCAAGTTAGGAATATTTCTTGAAAATAGGTGCGATATTTTCAAAAAATACTAGTTTTTTAGACCTTAATGTGGTAAAATAAATATAAATAGAAAGCGTTTTTCTTAAATATTTATTTAAGAAAGTGGTTGGTTTTTTGCACTTTGTTAGACATTAGGAGGAAAAACAAATGAGTGAAAAAGCTAAAAAAGGGTTTAAGATGCCTTCATCTTACACCGTCTTGTTGATAATCATTGCTATTATGGCAGTGTTGACTTGGATCATCCCTGCAGGTGCCTTTGTGGATGGTGTTTATAAAGCCCAACCTCAAAATCCGCAAGGGATTTGGGATGTTCTCATGGCACCGATTCGGGCTATGCTAGGTACTCATCCAGAGGAAGGCTCGCTGATTAAGGAAACAAGTGCAGCGATCGATGTAGCCTTCTTCATCCTCATGGTTGGTGGTTTCCTTGGTGTTGTCAATGAAACTGGTATGCTAGACACTGGTATTGCTTCTATTGTGAAGAAGTACAAGGGCCGCGAAAAAATGTTGATTTTGGTTCTCATGCCTTTGTTTGCCCTCGGTGGTACAACTTATGGTATGGGTGAAGAAACCATGGCCTTCTATCCTCTCCTTGTGCCAGTTATGATGGCTGTTGGATTTGATAGCTTGACTGGGGTTGCCATTATCTTGCTCGGTTCACAAATTGGATGTTTGGCATCTACTTTGAACCCATTTGCGACAGGTATTGCTTCATCAACTGCAGGTGTAGGTCTTGGTGAAGGGATTATCCTTCGTTTGATTTTCTGGTTTGCTTTAACTGGTCTTAGCACTTGGTTCGTTTACAAGTATGCTGATAAGATCCAAAAAGATCCAACTAAGTCTCTCACTTATGCAACACGTGATGAAGATATGAAATTCTTCAATGTTGGTGAAGACGAAGAAAATGTCAACTCAACTCTTACTAAGAAACAAAAACATGTCTTCGTACTCTTTGTTCTTACTTTTGTCTTGATGGTATTGAGCTTCATTCCATGGACAGACTTGAAGATAACTGTTTTTGATAACTTCAACACTTGGTTGACTGGTCTTCCAGTTATCGGTAAGATTATTGGTTCATCTACAGCTGCTTTGGGTACTTGGTACTTCCCAGAAGGAGCAATGCTCTTCGCCTTTATGGGTATCCTTATTGGTGTTGTTTATGGTCTTAAAGAAGACAAGATTATCTCTGCCTTCATGAATGGTGCTGCTGACTTGCTCAGTGTTGCCTTGATCGTAGCAATTGCCCGTGGTATCCAAGTTATCATGAACGATGGTATGATTACAGATACTATCCTCAACTGGGGTAAAGAAGGCTTGAGCGGTCTGTCTTCACAAGTCTTTATCGTTTTGACTTATATCTTCTATCTGCCTATGTCATTCTTGATCCCATCTTCATCTGGTCTTGCCAGCGCGACTATGGGTATCATGGCTCCGCTCGGAGAATTTGTCAATGTGCGTCCTAGCTTGATCATCACTGCTTACCAATCTGCTTCAGGTGTCTTGAACTTGATCGCACCAACATCTGGTATTGTGATGGGAGCTCTTGCACTTGGACGTATCAACATTGGTACTTGGTGGAAATTCATGGGCAAACTTGTAGTTGCTATCATTGTAGTGACTATCGCCCTTCTTCTCCTTGGAACGTTCATTCCATTCCTATAAAATAGTGAGTGAGGTGATTCCATGAAAACATATATAACAAATCAAGTTAAAGATGAATTTCTTACATCATTAAAAACCTTGATCTCCTACCCTTCGGTACTCAATGAAGGAGAAAATGGAACACCTTTTGGACAAGCAATCCAAGATGTCCTAGAAAAAACTTTAGAGCTTTGTCGAGGCTTAGGTTTCACTACCTATCTTGACCCTAAAGGTTATTACGGATATGCAGAAATCGGTCAGGGAGCAGAGCTTCTGGCCGTTCTCTGTCATTTGGATGTTGTTCCATCAGGTGATGAGGCGGATTGGCGGACACCGCCATTTGAGGCAACTATCAAAGATGGCTGGATCTTCGGACGTGGTGTCCAAGATGATAAGGGACCATCTATGGCTGCTCTCTACGCAGTTAAGGCTCTGTTAGATAGCGGAGTTGAATTTAAAAAGCGGGTTCGTTTTATCTTTGGTACGGACGAGGAGACGCTCTGGCGCTGCATGGGACGGTACAATGAACTAGAAGAAACAGCAACGCTTGGCTTTGCACCAGATTCTTCTTTCCCTCTGACCTATGCTGAAAAAGGCCTCTTGCAAGTTAAGCTGCATGGTACTGGCTCAGATCAGCTGGAGCTAGAAGCAGGAGCAGCCTTTAATGTTGTGCCTGGCAAGGCTAGCTATCAAGGGGAGCTTTTAGAGCAGGTCGTGGCAGGTTTGCAGGCAGCTTCTTTTGACTACGAGCAAAATGACCAACAAGTCACTGTTCTCGGTCTACCTAAGCATGCCAAGGATGCAGCTGAAGGTATCAATGCTATTGTTCGGCTAGCGACAGTTTTGCAGCCTTTACAAGCTCATCCTGCTCTGGCCTTTATTGCAGAAGCGGTGGGAGAAGATGCGACTGGTAGCCGTTTATTTGGTGATATTTCGGATGAACCGTCTGGCATACTTTCCTTTAATATTGCAGGTCTGACACTGAACTCAGAAAGGTCTGAAATCCGTATTGATATTCGGATTCCTGTCTTAGCGGATAAAGATCAGTTAGTGGCAAAACTAGCGGATATTGCTGGGCGCTACCAGCTGGACTATGAAGAGTTTGACTATCTGGCTCCGCTTTATGTACCTAAGGACAGCGAACTGGTCAGCACCCTGATGGCTATCTACCAAGAAAAGACTGGCGATACTAGTCCAGCTATGTCCTCTGGTGGGGCAACCTTTGCTCGGACTATGCCAAATTGTGTGGCCTTTGGCGCTCTTTTCCCAGGAGTAGAGCAGACGGAACATCAGGCCAATGAACGAGCGTCTTTGGAAGATCTCTATCGTGCGATGGATATCTATGCTGAGACTATTTTCCGCTTGGCAGGGGAGTAAAATTGCTAGGATAGATGTTAGTTCTACTAATTTTCTTGGCAAAAAATGACAAAAGAGTTGGATTTTCCAACTCTTTTTTTGTCATTTACTAAAGAAGAAGGGGGGTGCAAATTCTTTGAGTTTATCAAAGCATTCGATAGCAGCTTGATTATCTTCGCAGATGATCAGGCAGACATCGTCTCCGCAGACTGTAGCAACAATCTGGGGTAATTCCAGAGCGTCTAAAATGGCACCAAAAGATTGGGCTAGTCCGGGCAAGGTTTTCATGACGACTTGATGCTGAACGGGGCGGAGCATGACGAGGGCATCTTCCATATAGAAGCGCAGCCTTTTCTCCCAACGAGAAGGGGCGATGCTGTTAATGACATAATAGGATTTGTCGTTTTCGGTCACCTTGACTAGATTGAGAGTTTTCATGTCACGAGAGAGAGTAGACTGGGTGACAATGACGCCGTTTGCTTCCAGTAGTTCTTGGAGTTCCTGCTGGGTATGGACTCTTTTTTCCATGATGAGGGAGCGAATGAGGCGATGCCTACTTTCGATTTTATTCATAGATTCACCTGTATTATTTGATAAACATAGCGTCGCCAAAGCTGAAGAAGCGGTAGCGCTCAGCGATAGCATACTCATAGGCTTCAAGTGTCAGTTGGCGTCCAGCAAAAGCTGATACCAGCATGACAAGGGTTGATTTTGGCAAGTGGAAGTTGGTTGAAAAAGCATCGACAATCTTCCACTGATAGCCCGGTTTGATAAAGATATTGGTCCAGCCGGAGTCTGCTTGGATTTGACCCTCGAATTTGCTGCCGATTGTTTCCAGTGTTCGGATAGAAGTGGTGCCGACAGCAATGATGCGGTGGCCGCTTGCCTTGACTTGGCGCAGGGTCTCGGCTGCTTCTTCAGACAAGCTATAAAATTCGGAATGCATTTCATGCTCTTCCAAGTTGTCAACTGATACAGGACGGAAGGTTCCAAGCCCCACATGCAGCGTCAGGTAGACGAGTTTAACGCCTTTTGCCGCAATTTTATCCAGCAATTCCTCTGTGAAATGGAGGCCAGCGGTTGGAGCAGCGGCGGAGCCGTTTTCTTTAGCATAGACTGTCTGGTAGCGTTCACGGTCTTCTAGCTTCTCGTGGATATAAGGCGGCAGGGGCATTTCACCCAAACTTTCTAGGACTTCTAAGAAAATGCCCTGATAATCAAAGCGAACGATCCGTCCGCCGTGTTCTAGCTCTTCTGTAACAGTGGCAGTCAAACGGCCATCACCGAAAGAAACACGCGTTCCGACTCTGAGTCGTTTGGCAGGCTTAGCTAGGACTTCCCAGAAGTCTCCTTGGGTATTTTTCAAGAGTAGGAGCTCGACATGGCCACCGGTTTCAGGTTTGGTCCCATAAAGGCGAGCTGGCAGGACACGAGTGTTGTTCATAACCAAGGCATCACCTGGCTCAAGTTGGTCAATAATATTGTCAAAATGTTGGTCACTAAACTGGCCAGTTTCCCGATCTACAATGAGCAGGCGAGAAGAGTCTCGCTTCTCCAGAGGGGTTTGAGCAATCAGTTCTTCCGGCAAGTGAAAATCAAAATCAGCAGTATTCATTCTATCTCCTTAAATAGTTCTCATGATCCAAATATAGTAGGCGGCAAGTAAAAAGGGAATACTGATAAAGAAAATTCCCAGGCATAAAAAAATTAGTTGCCAACCGAGATGTTTTTTTAAGAAAAGCCCAGCGGTAAAAAGGGCAATTCCTAGTAAAAAGATTATAATCATTGGTAATAGCATGCTTTTATTATACCATGATTTGACGCTAAGTCTCTCAGTAAAATTTGAAAAAATTAAGTGGAATCTACTTGACAAAAATTGGTCTATACCATATAATAAAATAAGGAATCAATCAAGAAAAATAGGAGAACAGAATGAAAGTTATTCGTGTTGAGAATCAAGTAGAAGGCGCAAAGGTAGCTTTAGAAATCTTGAAAGAAAAGCTAGCTCAGGGGGCCAAAACATTGGGGTTGGCAACAGGAAGTAGCCCGATTGAGTTTTACAAGCAAATCATTGCCAGTGACCTAGATTTGTCAGAGCTGACCAGTGTAAACTTGGATGAGTATGTGGGACTTTCAGAAGATAATCCTCAGTCTTACCGTTACTTTATGAATGAGCAGTTATTTAATGAAAAACCTTTCAAAGAAAGCTTTTTGCCAAACGGTGCAGCAGAAGATGTGGAAGCAGAAGTGAAACGCTACAATCAAGTCTTGGCAGACCATCCAGTAGATTTGCAAATTTTGGGAATTGGGACCAATGGTCATATTGGCTTTAATGAGCCTGGAACTAGCTTTGATAGCACTGTTCATATCGTCGATTTGGAGCAGTCAACTATCCAAGCGAACGCTCGCTTCTTTGAGAAGATAGAGGACGTACCGACACAAGCCATCTCAATGGGAATTCGGAATATCTTAGATGCAAAATCAATCATTCTCTTTGCCTATGGCGCTTCTAAAGCTCAAGCCATCGCAGGAACAGTCCGAGGAGAGGTAACAGAAGCTGTGCCAGCTAGCGCCCTTCAAGGCCATGAAGATGTCGTGATTATTGCAGACAAAGAAGCTCTAAGTTTATTAGAAGCTTAACAATCTATTTCCTATCTAATTTTTAGGTAGGATTTTTTATATTTATCAAAAACATGATTAAAAATATGATATACTAGTTAGGAATGATTTTTTTGGAGGATAAATGTGAAGAAGAAGTTTTTGGTGTTTGGATTGATTTTGTCTGCCTTTCTATCACCGCTTTCTGCTGCGGCAGATGAATTGGTAGATATGGCACGAAAAATGTATCCCAATGAAAATGTACAAGCAATCAATCGTCCTAAGTCATCTTTGATGATTGACGGAAATACGGGCGATATACTGTGGCAGGATAACATTGATGAGGTTCGCGATCCAGCTAGCATGAGTAAGATCATGACCTTGTACTTGGTTTTTGAAGCCATTAAAGAGGGAAAACTCAGTTTAGATACGGTGATTAAGGCGACACCGCAAGATCAGGCGGTTGCGGAAATTTATGAAATTTCCAATAATAAAATTGTGGCTGGGGTCAGTTATACTGTTTCTGAGCTGATTACCATGACAGTTGTCCCTTCTTCTAACGCAACAACAGTGATGTTGGCAAATTACTTATCAGATAATGATCCCGATGCTTTCTTGGATAAGATGAACGCGAAAGCGCAAGAACTAGGCATGACCAATACCAAATGGTTTAATGCCAGTGGTGCTGCGGCAGTTTCCTTCAAAGGTTACTATACTCCTCAGAGATATAATAACTACGCTAGCAACCAAACAACTGCGCGTGATTTAGGGATTTTAGTTTATAATTTTGTAAAAAACTATCCAGATATTTTAAACTATACCAATCAGGCCAAAGTGACCGTTAAGGCTGGTACGCCTTATGAAGAAACCTTTGAGACTTATAACTACTCACTGCCGGGTGCTCGCTACGCTTTGGAGGGAGTAGATGGTCTGAAGACGGGTTCAAGTCCGAACGGTGCTTTCAACTACATTGCAACTGTCAAGCGCGGGAATCAGCGCGTGATTGGCGTCATCATGGGTGTTGGTGACTGGTCTGACCAAGATGGTGAATATTACCGCCACCCATTTGGAAATGCCTTGATCGAAAAATCTTATGCTGACTACGAGTACAAGAAACTGTTCTCTAAAGGGAAGCAGGAGATTGATGGAAAAACTTACAATCTGCCAGAAGATTTTTATGCGACAATCAAAAAAGACGCGAAGGCAAAGCCTGTAGTTGAGCATGGTGTCTTGAAGGCTGGAAATGATCTATACACGCTCTCTCCAAAGATCTCTGATGAGATGAAAGTGGAGGAAGTAGATGCTTCTGTCACCCAGTCTGCCAAAGAAGAAGTCACTAAGAAAGAAAATAATAAAACTTGGTATAGTGACTTGCTGAGCAACCGCTGGTTAATTGCCTTGCCAATTGTCATTATTATCCTGATTTTCTATATCGAGAATCGGAAATCGAGAAAAGCTAAAGCAAGAGCTAGGAAAAATAAATAATTGATTGCATTTAGCTTGCAAGCTGAAATAAAGCTCAGTTCCTAAAAACTGGGTTTTATTCTATTTTTGGAGAGGTTTTGATGATGGGAAAAAAGTTTTCTAATAGCTATTTGGCTTATTTTTTGATGTATAATTTTTATTTTCTATCCAATTCATTGTTTTCAACCTTGATATCCGTTTATATGCTGGATAAGGGGTACACGGCTGGTCAAGTATCTATCGTCGTATCAGCTTCTTTCTTTTCTTCCATGCTGGCTCAGCCAATCATGGGGCTGTTAACTGATACGCTTGGCATCAAGAGGGTTTCGCTTATCAGTTTTTTCCTGATTATTCTGGGAGATATCTTTTTCATGGAGGCTGATAATCTATGGCTTTTAGCCATCTGGTACAGTTTTGTCTTGATGCTTATCAATGGGGTGGGTACCGTGATGGATGTACTGGCGACCCAAAGTCCTTATAAATATGGGAAAATCCGAATTTGGGGAACGATCGGTTACGCCGTCGGTTCACAGCTGGCAGGTTTGATTTATAAAAATATTTCTCCCCAGGCCATTTATTTGGTCTTTATCGGGACTATGTTGCTGAGTATTATAGGGGTTCTTGGCATGAATCCTAAGCGGGATAGGTTGACGAAAAAAACTGGAAAAAGAGGAAAATCGCTCTTTTCAGCCATTCTTAAAAACAGAACCTATCTTTTTTATCTGATTCTTGTCGCCCTTTACTCTGGAGTGGGCAATACAGGGCATACCTATATTCCGTCCATGCTAGAATCTAGCGGCTTGAGTGTTGATTGGGCAACAACTGTTGTGGCTGTCTCTGTACTATGCGAGGCTCCCTTAATCTTTTATTCCTACCTTTTCATGGATAAAATCTCTGTCAAAAAGTTGCTCTATATTTGCTTGGGCATGATGCTCCTCCAGTATGCGGTTTATGCTTTGAACTTTGGCTTATTCTCGAAAATTGCAGTCACCCTGCTTTCCAAGCATGCCTCTGGTATGGTACTGACCATGCTTAGTCTGCGCATCGTAGCAAATTTGGTGGATGAAAAATATTTGGTGACCGCTTTTGCGTTACTACAGACAGGGAGAAATCTAGGAACAATTTTCATCCAGAATATGTCAGGCTCTATCTTAGATCGTTTTGGCTATGGTAGTATGAATCTCATGTTGGCAGCAATTATAGGTCTAGTGCTCTTGCTTGCTCTATTTTTGAAAGTTCCTGAAAAAAAGAATCAGAATTTATTTGGATAAGAAAAAACGAGTCTGGAATTTTTTCAGCTCGTTTTTGTTTTGGGAGATTACATAAGTGAGAGAATAAATAATACTTCGTTCCATTTCACAAGCCCTCTCTTTGGTGTTTTAATTACGAATAAAGATATAAAAGACATTGTTTTGAAAGGGAAATACTCATGTTGCTTGCGAAAAATGAAGAGGGGATTTTGCTGAATGCCATGGAAAATCAGCCGTCTCTAGGCGAACAACTCTTTTGTCCGGCCTGTTCGGGAGCGGTTCGCTTCAAAAAAGGAAGGGTCATGCGACCGCATTTTGCTCATATTTCTCTTGAAAATTGTTCGTTTTATGCGGAAAATGAAAGTGCGGAGCATTTGAACCTGAAAGCTGGACTTTATAGCTGGGGGAAGCAAAGCCAAGAGGTTCAGGTGGAGGCCTTTTTGCCTGAGATAAAGCAGATTGCTGATCTTTTGTTGGACGGTCGTATAGCCCTGGAGGTCCAATGCAGTCCACTCAGTCAGGAAAGACTTGAAGAACGAACCCTGTCCTATCGCCAGCATGGCTATCAGGTCCTCTGGCTCTTGGGCAAGAAATTATGGCTAAGACAGTCGTTGACGAGACTGCAAAAGGACTTTCTTTATTTTAGTCAAAATATGGGCTTTCATCTTTGGGAATTGGATGAGAAAAAGCAGGAGCTTCGGCTTAAATATCTCATTCACGAAGACTTGCATGGGCGAGCTCAGTACAAGGTCAAATCCTTTCCTTTTGGTCAAGGCTGTCTTTTATCTGTCCTACGCAGTCCCTTTCAGAAACAGGGGCTAGAGAGCTATCTGGCTAAGCAAGATCCGGAGATTTGTCGCTATGTTCGTCAGCAACTTTATTACCAGCAGCCTCGTTGGATGAAGCTCCAAGCCCAGCTCTATCAAAAAGGAGACAATCTTCTGACCAAGTCAGCTGAGGATTTTTATCCGCAGGTTCGGCCTGTCCAAGCCAGCTCCTTTTGCCAAATAACAAGAGACTTGACGTCCTATTACCAGCACTTTCATCGCTATTATCAGGCTGAAAAAAATAAGCAGCTTCAAATTATCTATCCACCAGTATTTTATGCGAGGATTTCCCCCACTTTTATGATAGAATAGAAGGGATGGAGGAAATTTCTATGGCAAAACAAAGAAATGAAATTGAAGAAAAATATACTTGGGATTTGACAACAATTTTCCCAACAGATGAAGCCTTTGAAGCGGAGTTGGCGCAGGTTTCAGAAGAAGTGAAGAAGGCAGCTAGTTTGGCTGGGCATTTGCTGGATTCGGCTGATAGTCTCTTAAAAACGACTGAAGTGCAGTTGGACTTGATGCGCCGTATTGAGAAACTTTATTCCTATGCTCATATGAAGAACGACCAGGATACTCGCGTGGCCAAGTATCAAGAATATCAGGCTAAGGGGATGACTCTTTATAGTGAATTCGGTCAAAGCTTTGCCTTCTATGAGCCTGAGTTTATGGCGATTACAGAAGAGCAGTACCAAGCTTTCTTGGCTGAGCAGCCAGGTTTGCAACTTTACCAACATTATTTTGACAAGCTTTTGAAAAAGAAAGCCCACATCCTGACCCAGCGCGAAGAGGAGCTATTGGCCGGTGCTGGGGAAATCTTTGGGGCAGCGGGCGAAACCTTTGCTATTTTGGATAATGCAGATATCGTCTTTCCGATGGTGCATGACGAAGATGGAAATGAAGTTCAGCTCAGCCATGGTAACTATATCACCTTGGTCGAGTCTAAGAACCGAGAGGTCCGTAAGGAAGCTTACGAGGCTCTCTACAGCGTATACGAGCAGTATCAGCATACCTATGCCAAGACTCTGCAGACCAATGTCAAGGTTCACAACTACAATGCGAAGGTCCGCAAGTTTTCATCTGCCCGTGAAGCGTCCTTGTCAGCGGACTTTATTCCTGAGAGTGTTTATGACAGCCTAGTTTCAGCTGTCAATAAGCATTTGCCTCTTTTGCAGCGTTATATCGCTTTGCGAGCGAAGATTTTAGGCATTTCTGATTTGAAGATGTATGATATGTACACACCTTTGTCAGAGACAGACTACAAGTTCACTTATGAGGAAGCCTTGGCTAAGTCTGAGGAAGTCCTGGCTATTCTGGGTGAGGATTATTTGAGCCGAGTGAAGACAGCTTTTTCAGAGCGCTGGATTGATGTTCATGAAAATCAAGGCAAGCGCTCAGGAGCATACTCAGGCGGTTCTTATGATACCAATGCCTTTATGTTGCTCAACTGGCAGGATACGCTGGACAATCTCTTTACCTTGGTGCACGAGACGGGACATAGTATGCACTCCAGCTATACTCGTGAGACCCAGCCTTATGTCTATGGAGACTATTCTATCTTCCTAGCTGAGATTGCTTCAACGACCAATGAAAACATCCTGACAGAGAAGCTCTTGGAAGAAGTAGAAGACGATGCGACCCGCTTTGCGATCCTCAATCACTTCTTGGATGGCTTCCGAGGTACGGTCTTCCGTCAAACCCAGTTTGCTGAGTTTGAGCATGCGATCCACAAGGCTGACCAAGAAGGGCAAGTTTTGACCAGCGAGTTTCTCAATGAACTCTACGCTGACTTGAACGAAAAATATTATGGTCTGACTAAAGAGGATAATCCGCAGATTCAGTACGAATGGGCTCGGATTCCGCATTTCTACTATGATTACTATGTTTTCCAATATTCAACAGGATTTTCAGCGGCTTCTGCCTTGGCTGAAAAGATTGTCCATGGCAGTCAGGAAGACAAGGACAAGTATCTGGACTATCTGAAAGCTGGCAACTCTGACTATCCACTTAATGTCATCAAAAAAGCAGGTGTGGATATGGAAAAAGAAGACTACCTAAATGCTGCTTTTGCTGTCTTTGAACGTCGTCTGGACGAATTCGAAGCCTTGGTAGAAAAGTTGGGACTGGCATAAGATGGTCGAGACTTACAACCAAAACTCTAATCCTAATATGCGCCGGCCAGTGGTCAAAGAAGAAATCGTTGACTTTATGAGACAGCGTCTCCAGCCGGTCGCTGGTGGACTCAAGGAGCTGGAGGATTTTGCCAGAGCTGAAAATGTACCCGTGATTCCCCATGAGACAGTAGCTTACTTCCGCCTGCTACTCGAAAGTCTCCAGCCAGAGAAGATTTTAGAAATCGGGACGGCTATTGGTTTTTCGGCCCTTTTGATGGCGGAGCATGCTCCTCAGGCTCAGATTACGACTATTGATCGCAATCCAGAGATGATTGAGTTGGCCAAGGCTAATTTTGCTAAGTATGACAGCCGTCAGCAGATCACCCTGCTGGAAGGCGATGCGGTGGATCTGCTTGAGACTCTGGAGGATTCCTACGACCTTGTCTTTATGGACTCTGCCAAGTCCAAGTATGTGGTCTTTCTACCTCAAGTCCTCAAGCGCCTCAATCCTGGTGGGCTGATCCTCATCGATGATGTCTTCCAAGGTGGCGATGTTGCCAAGCCTTTTGAGGAAATTAAGCGTGGTCAACGAGCTATTTACCGAGGACTGCATAGTCTTTTTGACGCAACTTTGGATAGTCCAGATTTGACTGCAAGCTTGCTTCCTTTAGGAGATGGGCTACTTATGATTAGAAAAAAATAATCCCTTCACTTTTTTCTTGATTTCCAAAAATTTTTAGGAAAAATTAAGATATCAAGTTGGATTTATGGTACAATAGACAAAGTGAATTTATTGAAGGAGTAGATAAAATAATGAAGAAAAAAATCCTTACAGGAGCAGTAACTCTCTTTTCTGTAGTGGCTTTAGCAGCATGTTCACAAACAGCAAAAGATAAAGATATTGTGACAATGAAAGGTGAGACAATCACAGTCAGTGAATTTTACGATCAAGTAAAAAATAATGGTGCCTCTCAACAAGTCTTGCTTCAAATGGCCATTAAGCAAGTTTTTGAAGAAAAGTATGGCAAAAAAGTAACGGATAAAGAGGTTGAAGAAGCCTTTGAAAAAATGAAATCCGCTTATGGTTCTGCCTTCCAAAATGTTCTTGCTCAAAGCGGAATGACAGAAGATGCCTACAGAGACCAGATCCGCGCAAATAAATTGGTCGAATACGCTGTTAAGAAAGCAGCTGAAAAAGAGCTGACAGATGACAACTACAAGGCTTTCTTTGAAACGTATACACCAGAAGTAACGGCTCAAATTATCAAGGTGGACAGTGAAGAAAAGGCTAAGGAAGTGCTTGAAAAAGCCAAGGCTGAGGGAGCAGACTTTGGTCAGTTGGCCAAGGAAAACTCAACCGATAAGGACACCAAAGATAAGGGTGGCGAGGTGAAATTTGATTCAACCTCAACAACAGTTGCGGATGCTGTTAAAAAGGCTACTTTTGCCTTAGAAGAAAATGGCGTTTCTGATGTGATCACTGTACGAGGTAAGCAGAACTATTCAGCAAGTTACTACATTGTTAAATTGGTGAAGAAAACTCAAAAATCTGCAAAATGGACAGATTACAAGAAACAACTAAAAGAGGGAATCCTGACTCAAAAACAAAACGATGCAAGCTTTATTCGTTCTGTTATTTCTAAAGAATTGAAGGAAGCGAATCTGAAAGTGAAGGATCCAGCTTTCCAAAATGTCTTTGCCCAATATGTAGAAGGAGATACTTCTAGCTCATCGTCTAAAGAAGAAAGCAAGTCTCAGTCTCCTAGTTCAGAAGAAAAGAAATCACAATCTTCTAGCTCGGAAGAAGCAAAAACTGAGGCTTCTAGCTCGGAAGAAAGCAAGTCAGAAGCTGCTCATACTGAAGAAAAACCAGCTCCTGCAGCAGAATAAGCTTGACGAAAAGCTAAGAAGTCAGTATAATAAAACTATTGAGAATTGATTTTCTAGATTTCAGCTCAGAGAATTGGCGGTGCTGCGAGCCATGTGAGAGGAAAATTCATGCTACTCATGTTTCAAACTAAATAGCTAATGAGAATGACAAGTTCATTGAATGAAGGTGGTACCGCGGTTTTTCGCCCTTCAGACAAGGAACTTGTCTTTTATCTTGACTCTGGAGGTAAAGCGATGAAGATCTATCTTGTCAAACAAAAATTGCGTCTTGGTGGCGAACGTTTTGATATCAAGGATGATCGAGGTAATGTAGATTACCAAGTAGAAGGATCATTTTTCCAGATTCCGAAGAGCTTCACCATCTATGATGCCCAAGGACAGACGGTTAGCCAGATCAGCAAAATCTTTCTAACATTTTTGCCTCGGTTTGAAATCAAGCTCAATGACGGGACAAGCTTTTATATTCGCAAGAAACTGACCTTCTTCCGTGATAAGTATGAGTTTGACAATTTAGACCTACGGATTGAGGGCAATATCTGGGATTTAAATTTTAAATTGCTGGATGATCGCAATCAAATCGTGGCAGAGATTACCAAGGAGCTTTTCCATCTGACCTCCACTTATCAGGTGAGTGTCTATGATGTGGCTTACTCGGATTTGGTTATTTCCCTCTGCGTCGCTATTGACTATGTGGAGATGCTGGAAAGCTCTTCATCATAATATAAATATTTAGAAAAATTAAGGAGAAAACATAAATGAAACAAATGTCAAGTGCTCAAATTCGCCAAATGTGGCTGGATTTCTGGGCAAGCAAAGGCCACTCTGTAGAACCATCAGTCAGCTTGGTACCTGTAAACGACCCGACTCTTTTGTGGATTAACTCTGGCGTAGCAACCCTTAAGAAATACTTTGACGGAACCATTATCCCTGAAAACCCACGTATTACCAATGCGCAAAAAGCGATTCGTACCAACGACATCGAAAACGTAGGGAAAACTGCGCGTCACCATACCATGTTTGAGATGTTGGGGAACTTCTCTATCGGGGATTACTTCCGTGATGAAGCTATTACTTGGGCTTATGAACTCTTGACAAGCCCTGAGTGGTTTGACTTCCCAGCTGAAAAACTCTACATGACTTACTATCCAGACGATAAAGATTCTTACAACCGCTGGATCGAAGTAGGAGTGGACCCAAGCCACTTGATTCCAATCGAAGACAACTTCTGGGAAATCGGTGCTGGACCTTCTGGACCAGATACAGAAATTTTCTTTGACCGTGGAGAAGCATTTGACCCAGAAAATATCGGTCTTCGTCTCCTTGCAGAAGATATCGAAAACGACCGTTACATCGAAATCTGGAATATCGTTTTGTCACAATTTAACGCAGACCCTGCTGTTCCTCGTAGCGAGTACAAGGAATTGCCACACAAGAACATTGATACGGGCGCTGGTTTAGAGCGTTTGGTGGCGGTGATTCAAGGGGCTAAAACAAACTTTGAAACAGACCTCTTCATGCCGATTATTCGTGAAGTTGAGAAATTGTCTGGTAAGGTCTACGACCAAGATGGCGACAACATGAGCTTCAAGGTCATCGCAGACCACATCCGTTCCCTTTCATTTGCTATCGGTGATGGTGCCCTTCCAGGAAATGAAGGTCGTGGTTATGTCCTTCGTCGTTTGCTCCGTCGTGCTTCTATGCACGGTCAAAAATTGGGTATCAACGAGCCTTTCCTTTACAAACTCGTTCCAACTGTTGGAAAAATCATGGAAAGCTACTACCCAGAAGTGCTTGAAAAACGTGACTTTATCGAGAAAATCGTCAAGAGCGAGGAAGAGTCATTTGCTCGTACCCTTCATTCAGGCCAACACTTTGCCCAAGGCATCGTAGCAGACTTGAAAGAAAAAGGTCAAACTGTCATCGCTGGGCAAGATGTCTTTAAACTCTACGATACATATGGCTTCCCAGTTGAGTTGACGGAAGAAATCGCAGAAGAAGCGGGCATGACTGTGGACCGTGAAGGTTTTGAAGCGGCCATGAAAGAGCAGCAAGAACGTGCGCGTGCATCAGCTGTTAAGGGTGGCTCAATGGGTATGCAAAATGAAACCCTTCAAAACATCACTGTTGAGAGCGTCTTTAACTACAATGCCAGTCAATTGCCTTCTAAACTGGTGGCTATCGTAGCGGACAATGCTGAAGTAGAAGATGTCTCTGAAGGAACTGCCTCTCTCATTTTTGCTGAGACTCCATTCTACGCTGAAATGGGTGGACAAGTAGCTGACCACGGACAAATCTTGGACGCTACTGGAAACATCGTGGCGACTGTAACAGATGTTCAGAAAGCACCAAATGGCCAACCGCTGCATACAGTCGAAGTTCATGCTCCGCTTGCCTTGAACCAAGAATACACACTTAGCATCGACACCAATCGTCGTCTTCGTGTCATGAAAAACCACACAGCGACTCACTTGCTCCATGCAGCTCTTCACAATGTCCTTGGAAACCATGCAACCCAAGCAGGTTCACTTAACGAAGTAGAATTCCTCCGCTTTGACTTTACCCACTTCCAAGCAGTGACTCCTGAAGAATTGCGCGCCATTGAACAACAAGTCAATGAGAAAATCTGGGAAGCAATTGCAGTAGAAACTGTTGAGACAGATATTGACACTGCCAAAGAAATGGGAGCTATGGCCCTCTTTGGTGAGAAATACGGTAAAGAAGTCCGAGTTGTAACCATCGGTGACTACTCTGTCGAACTTTGTGGTGGTACCCACGTTGGCAATACTTCTGAGATTGGCCTCTTCAAAATTGTCAAAGAAGAAGGAATCGGCTCAGGAACTCGCCGTATCTTGGCCGTGACTGGCAAGGAAGCCTTTGAAGCCTACCGTGATCAAGAAGATGCCCTTAAAGCAGTGGCAGCGACTTTGAAAGCACCTCAACTCAAGGAAGTACCTCACAAGGTCGAAGGTCTTCAAGAGCAACTCCGTCAATTGCAAAAAGAAAATGCAGAATTGAAGGAAAAAGCCGCAGCCGCAACTGCTGGTGATGTCTTCAAGGATGTGAAGGAAGTCAACGGCCACCGTTACATTGCTAGCCAAGTTTCTGTATCAGACGCAGGTGCCCTTCGTACCTTTGCGGATAACTGGAAACAAAAAGACTACTCTGACCTTCTTGTCCTAGTAGCAGCTATCGGTGACAAGGTCAATGTGCTCGTAGCTAGCAAGACGAAAGACCTCCATGCAGGAAACCTTGTCAAAGAATTAGCACCAATCGTCGATGGACGTGGTGGTGGTAAACCAGACATGGCCATGGCAGGAGGAAGCAACCAAGCGAAAATCCAAGACTTGCTGGATGCAGTAGCAGGTAAATTATAGTATATTTTTTAAGATCAGGATTCAGTCCTGGTCTTTTTTACTTCTTTTTTGTAAAGGATCTAAGTCTTTCTGACAAAAATATTTATTTTTTTGACAAATATACTTGTCAAAAAGAAAAGAATCTGTTACAATGAATTTAAGTTAAGAAGAAAAGATAAAAGGAGGGACTAATGGAGATATTGTTTTGGTGTCTACTTCCGATATTTTCTGGTTTGTGGCTGATGTCATCCAGTGAATTGAAAAATGTAAAAAGGAAGTTGAAACGTTTAAAGAGAAATAAAGAAAGGAGTGGAGAAATGTCACGTTTTTTTAAAGAAATGATTGGGAAAAAACCGATCATCGTCGGTGAAGTTTTTGGGACAGATTGCTGGAAGGTAGTTGATGCTGATGAGGATTGGGTTAAGCTGAAGAATACTAATAAAAAGGGGCAAACAAGAATCAAGCTCATGCGCATTGACGATATCAAGTCTGTTGAACTGAAAGAAGACTGAGAGGTGTTGTCATGAAGCTGAAAAATCGACTTAAAGAGCTGAGGGCCAGAGACGGGCTGAATCAAACTGACTTGGCCAAGAAAGCTGGCGTATCACGGCAAACGATTAGCTTGCTGGAGCGGGATGAATACACGCCCTCCGTGGTCATTGCCCTCAAAATTGCTCAGATTTTCAACGAAAGTGTCGAAAATGTCTTTCGCCTAGTGGAGGAAGAGTAGGTAGTCAGGAAAAATCAGTTACTGTAGATAGTTTATGCTAGCTATCTTGTCATGAAGACTAGCAAGCAAGTTCTGTATCAAGGTAGTACTTGAGCTAATCTTGATAAGCTGTGTAAGTATATTAGTGCTTTTCCGCAAGTGACGGAAAGTAAAACAAGGAGAAAAGCAATGCAAGAATTTATGGAAAACTTTAAAGTTAACGAAGAAGAAGCAAAAATTGCTGGTGTCTGCGCAGGTTTGGCAGATTATTTTGGGATAAAAGTAGCTTATATTCGTCTAATTTTCGCAGTTGTAGTGCTAACATCAACTGAGCTAGGGATTTTTGTAGCCTTGGGCTATGCCTATCTGGCAGGATGGTTACAAAGGGATTATTTGTGGAATAAAATGAGCCAAAAAGTCAGAAATCACTTTATTTTTCTAATGACAGTGCTGATTATTTTACCTTTATTTGGCCGTGAAATACTGGAAATTGTCTCTGACTTTATTAGCCAAGTCATGGCTTGGCTGACTGCGCTTATTTAAGAATAGGAGAAAACAATGTCAACAAAGAAAAGAATATTGAGAAATATCGGCATACTAATTCTTGCTGTTATATTAGGAGGGGTAGTTGGTTTTATAATGGCTCATTTTGAGCATATTTCTTGGCCGACTTTCTTAAATGTTGAACTGCTGAAGAACATTGGTCGAGCGAGTTTATTCATTCTCTATCCCGTAACCTTTTTCTTGCTCTATCAGACGCATAAAGTTCACGGAGCTTACCAGAGAGAAGAAGATGATGACAGAAGCTATGAGCTCTATCGTCAAACTTTCAAAACCCTAGAATATGCGACGATTTTATATAATATCTCGTCTGCTCTGACTCTATTCACCCTCTTTGTAGGAGTGAGCTACCTAGGTCCGATACTAAGGTCAGAGACAACGATTCACATTCCATTTTATGATATTGCACTGTTTCTTGCTTTGATTTTAGGTCAAATTCTTGTATTGAAAACCACTCAGAAGGTTCGTCAATATAAATTATCTGCTATGCCAACCATTGAGGAGATGAAGGACTATGCGCTGTCCTATGATGAAGGGGAGTTGCAGGCTCATTATGAGCAAAGCTTTTTAACTCTCTTTAATCTCAATCAGCGACTCATTCCAGGTCTCTATATCCTTCTCTTTCTTGTCGGAGCTGGGACACCGATGCAGGTCGTATCTGGCATGATTGTCTTAACCATTATTTTTGTCTATATCAATGTGGACTCCTATCAAGCAGTTAAAAGATATTTCAAATAAGCTGTTTGTCGGCCAAAAAGGAGTTCGTTTGAAACTAGTGAGCTTTATCTTTCCTAGTATCTATATTGGACTGATACTGCTAAATTTCCTATTCCAATTGGATACGATTTTGGCTTGGATTGCGGTGTCGGTCATCTATCTTTATGTTACTGTCAGCCAGTACAAAATTGTTAAACGTTATTATAAGTAAGAAAGTGAGAAGAGGCCTTATGTCACAAGTGATTCAAGTGGAGAATATTTCTAAAAGTTTTGGAGAGAAAAAAGCTTTAGAACGGATTAATTTTCATATCGATCAAGGAGAAATTTTCGGATTTTTAGGACCATCTGGATCGGGAAAAACAACCTTAATTAATATCCTGACAGGCCAGCTTGATGCCGATAATGGTCAAAGTAAAATCCTTGGTAAAGCTTCAGATGCTATTAATGCTCAAGATTTGGTGAAAATTGGCCTAGTATCTGATACAAGTGGCTTTTATGAAAAGATGACTCTCTATAAAAACCTGCAGATATATGCGAAATTATATGATTTAAAAAATGAGCGGATAGATGAAGTTTTAGAGCAGGTTGGTTTGTTAGAAAGCAAAAATATTGTAGCAGAAAAACTTTCGACAGGTATGAAGCAGCGGATGTTTCTAGCTAGGGCTCTTTTAAACGATCCTGAAGTCTTATTCTTAGATGAGCCAACGAGTGGGCTTGATCCTCGCACTTCCAAGGTGATTCATGAGCTTTTGCTTGAGCTGAAGAAAAAGGGAACAACCATTTTTCTGACGACGCATGATATGCATGAAGCGAGCGCCCTTTGTGATCGACTGGCCCTGCTAAATAAGGGAGTATTAGTAGAATATGGCGAGCCGAAAGCTATTATTCAAAAATATAACACAGCCAAGAAAGTTAAAATTAGCTATGGAAATGGAGAAACCGAGCAAATTTCGTTCTCAGAATTGGCTACAAAAGACCTAAAATTAGCTATTACAGTACATTCTTGCGAACCTACATTAGAAGAAATCTTTATTCAATTAACAGGAGAAAAATTAGATGTATAAAAAAATTAAAGCTCTCACATGGCTGCGTACTCAGATTTTATTGACAAACTCTTCTTTGCTTATGTCCGTCTTGCTGCCCTTTGGCCTCCTCTTTTTGTACAATATGATTTTAAATAAGAATGGCAATGCAGGCCAAGGACTATTGAAGATGATCCTGCCTATGACTTTTGCCATGAGTGGCGGCTACATGGTATCTATTATGATGGCAGAGGACAAGGAGAAGCGTAATCTAAAAACCTTGATGTTGAGCGGGGTTCGTTCTGGCGAATACCTCTTATCCATGTTGGTTTATCCCTTCCTATTTACAGTCTTTGCCTTGCTTTTTTTCCCATATTATTTGCATGTAGACCTGTCTGGCAAATGGCCTATTTATCTTTTGATCAATCTCTTAATTATTGTTATTATCCTTTTAATCAATCTTTTTATTGGTAGTATTTCAAAGACACAATCACAAGCTCAGGTTTATAGTTTATTTCCGCTGTTGCTGATTAGTTTCGTGCCTCTATTTGCTAGTTTTGATAAAACAATACAGCATATTCTGCGGTTTACTTTTATGAATCCATTTATCAACTTCTTTGAAACAGGAGACTATTCACTTAAAATTGAAGATTTCTCTAATTTGGTGATTTGGCTTCTTATTTTTATCAGTGCAAGCACTTATGTCTTGAGTAAAGGTCGAAAATGATGGAGGAGCTTTTATGAAACTCATTAAAAAAATCAACTTTATGGAAGAAAAGAAATATGTAATCGGTCTAAATGTAGCAGGGCTCTTACTGATTTTTCCTTTCTCCATGTTTTTTGCGAAATTGACCCAGCTAATCTTCCGAGCCGATCATTATGATTTTTCGGGTCTAGATCTTGCCTATTTTTTAGTTTTTGCCTTTATCCTTGTCGTCATCCATGAGTACATCCACGGTTTCTTCTTCAAGTTTTTTGGTAAAGGGAAAGCCAAGGTAAAGTTTGGTTTTAAAAATGGGATGGCTTATGCGACTAGTCCAGGAACTTTTTACAATCGTAAGGACTTTTTGGTCATTGGTTTGGCTCCCTTTGTTTTGATTAGCTTGCTTCTGACCTTACTGGCTATGCTGGGCTTGCTCAGTCCAACTCTCTACATGCCTCTAGCTAGTATTCATGCTGCGGGCTGTGTTGGTGACTTTTACATCGCTTTGCTGCTGTTGGGCCAGACTGATGATATTCTGGTCGAGGATACTGAGGTTGGGATGAATTTTTACCAGAAAGAAGAGCCTAGTCAGGGTTAGGAATCACTGGCATTAGATACTTCTTGTAAAATGACTATTAAAGAGTAACATATTTGATAATTTCAAGATTTGGAGCACTGTTGATCCTGTCTAAATGGATGGCAGCGTGATATTAAGTTTAAATTTAAGACAAATGAAACCCGAAGGACTAGAAGTTCCTTCGGGTTTTGTATATAAGAGGAAAAATGATTAGACAAGTTCGTCAATAGAAGTGTAGTCGAGGTTTAAGCCTTCTGCAACAGGTTGGCTAGTGATGTGGCCATGATAGGTTGTGACACCTTCACGCAATCCAGCGTCGTCTGCAATAGCTTGTCTGAAGTCTTTGCCAGCCAACGCTTCGATATAAGGAAGGGTGACATTGGTCAGAGCGATGGTAGAAGTGCGAGCCACGGCACCAGGGATATTGGCTACTGCATAGTGGAGAACACCGTGTTTCTCATAAACTGGCTCATCGTGGGTTGTCACGCGGTCAGCAGTCTCGATAACGCCACCTTGGTCAACGGCCACGTCAACAATGACAGAACCAGGGCGCATTTGCTTCACCATATCGTCAGTCACCAGTTTTGGAGCCTTAGCACCAGGAATAAGCACGGCTCCAATCACGACATCTGCTTCACGGACGCTTGCCTCGATGTTAAATGGATTGGACATGAGGGTTTGGATTTGGTTGCCAAAGACTTCTTCCAGTACGGATAGACGTTTGGCGCTAATATCGAGAATAGTAACTTGAGCGCCTAGTCCCAGAGCAATACGGGCTGCATGAGTTCCTACAACACCGCCTCCGATGATGGTGACTTTACCTTTTGGCACGCCTGGTACACCGCCAAGGAGAACGCCAGAACCACCTGCTTGCTTGGTTAGGAAGTGAGCTCCGATTTGGACCGCCATACGGCCAGCAACCTCACTCATAGGTACTAAGAGTGGTAGTTGACCTTGTCCGTCACGTACAGTCTCGTAGGCTACCCCTGTAGTTTTAGCAGTTACCATAGCTTGGGCTAATTCGGGAGCAGCGGCCATGTGCAGGTAAGTGAAGAGTAGGAGGTCGTCACGCAAGAATTGGTACTCAGCTTCCAGCGGTTCTTTAACCTTAACAACCAACTCAGCTGCCCAGGCTTCAGCAGCGGTAGCAACGATTTTTGCACCTTGCTTTTCATAGTCTTCATCTGCAAAGCCAGATCCAAGTCCAGCATTTGTCTCAATCAAAACCTGATGGCCTTTTCCTACAAGACTGTGTACACCAGCTGGCGTCAGGGCAACGCGATTTTCATTATTTTTAATTTCTTTTGGAATTCCGATTAACATAGAGCTTTACTCCTTTTTCTAACGCTAGGATCTCCGAATACAGGACTACAAAGGGACCTAGGTCAATTATTGTGATGTTTTCATTTTAAAGGAAACTGGCGCAAAAAGCAAGAAAAAAAGGATTGTTTTAGGCAGGGAATTATGCTATTCTGTTAAGAAAAATCAGGAGGAAGAGATGGAAAATATCTATGTTAAACTGAGCCAACATTCCAGAATTGAGACGGAACGATTGATCTTGCGTCCGGTGACTTTGGATGACGCACCAGCCATGTTTGAATATGCTTCGGATGAGGAGAATGTCCGCTATACCTTTGAGGCTAACAAAAATCTAGAAGAAACCCGCAATAATATTGCCTTGTTTTACTTGGCTAATCCTTTGGGGCGCTGGGGAATCGAGCTGAAGGAGACTGGCGACTTTATCGGAACGATTGACCTGCATAAGATTCGCTTGGATTTGAAAACGGCAGCTATCGGCTATGCGATCCATAAAAAATACTGGAATCAGGGCTATACGACTGAGGCCAATTGGGCAGTACTTGAGCTGGCTTTTGAAGAAATCGGCATGAATAAACTTGTAGCGCTGCACGATGCGGATAATCCAGCATCTGGCCGTGTCATGCAAAAGTCAGGCATGATCTTTTCGCACGAAGAGCCTTACGCAGCCTTGGACCAGCATGAGGAAGGGCGCATAGTGACACGGGTGCATTACTATCTGACTAGGGACCAATATTTTGCAAAAAAATGAGAAAGAATATTGACAAGTACCTATCTACATGATATAGTAGATAGGTAATGCTGATTTAGCTCAGTAGGCAGAGCGCATCCATGGTAAGGATGAGGTCGCCGGTTCGATCCCGGCAATTAGCACTAGATAAAGAGGTTGAGATTTTCTCAGCCTTTTTTGGTTTTGAATTAGGATTTCTCCTCGTTTAAATGCAATGCTTGTGGCTCTCATAGGCGCCCAAATATGATATAATAAAAGTAATATTAGCAAGGCAGGTAAAATATGTATATCGAAATGGTGGATGAAACCAGTCAGGTTTCTCAAGAAATCATCAAGCAGACTCAGGAAATCTTGGAGTTTGCGGCTCAGAAGACGGGTAAAGAAAATAAGGAAATGGCTGTGACTTTTGTGTCTAATGAGCGCAGCCATGAGCTCAACTTGGAATACCGAGACACAGATCGGCCGACGGATGTCATCAGCTTGGAATACAAGCCAGAGCTGGATATTGCCTTTGACGAGGAAGATTTAGCGGATAATCCTGAGCTGGCTGAGATGCTGGAGGATTTTGATGCTTATATTGGTGAGCTCTTCATTTCGGTGGACAAGGCGCGGGAGCAAGCAGAAGAATACGGCCACAGCTTTGAACGGGAGATGGGCTTTTTGGCGGTGCATGGTTTTCTGCATATCAACGGCTACGATCATTATACACCAGAAGAAGAAGCAGAAATGTTTGGCTTACAGGAAGAAATTTTGACAGCTTATGGACTTACGAGACAATAAAAAAAACAAGCGCAAGTGGAAAAATCGAGATGTCATATCGAGCTTGGAGTTTGCCCTGACGGGGATTTTCACAGCTTTTAAGGAAGAAAAGAATATGCGGAGCCATGTTCTTTCAGCTGTAGCTGCCATCATTGCAGGTTTGATTTTTCGGATTTCAGCGACGGAGTGGCTGTTCTTGCTGCTAAGCATCTTTTTGGTGATCGCCTTTGAAATCATGAATTCAGCTGTTGAAAATGTTGTGGATCTGGCTAGTGACTATCACTTTTCTATGCGGGCTAAGAATGCCAAGGATATGGCGGCTGGTGCAGTTTTGGTGGTTTCTGGTTTTGCAGTTATCACAGGTTTGATTATCTTTCTGCCAAAACTGTGGGATATTATTTTTTAGAGAAGGAATAGAACAATGACTTTTAAATCAGGCTTTGTAGCCATTTTAGGCCGACCAAATGTCGGTAAATCAACTTTTTTGAATCATGTCATGGGGCAAAAAATTGCTATCATGAGCGATAAGGCTCAGACGACCCGCAACAAGATTATGGGGATTTATACGACGGATAAGGAGCAGATTGTCTTTATCGACACGCCAGGCATTCACAAGCCTAAGACAGCTTTAGGCGATTTCATGGTGGAAGCAGCATACAGCACCCTGCGTGAGGTAGATACGGTTCTCTTCATGGTACCGGCTGATGAGCCGCGTGGTAAGGGCGATGACATGATTATCGAACGCCTGAAAGCGGCTAAGGTGCCAGTTATTTTGGTGGTCAATAAGATTGATAAAGTCCATCCGGATCAGCTCTTGGCGCAAATTGATGATTTCCGTCAGCAGATGGATTTCAAAGAAATCGTGCCAATTTCAGCCTTGCAGGGTAACAATGTTTCCCGTCTGGTTGATATTCTTAGTGAAAATCTGGAGGAAGGTTTCCAATATTTCCCAGAAGACCAAATTACCGACCATCCAGAGCGTTTCTTGGTTTCAGAAATGATCCGCGAAAAGGTTCTACACCTGACTCGTGAAGAGATTCCCCATTCAGTCGCGGTAGTTGTTGACAGCATGAAGCGAGACGAGGAGACGGACAAGGTCCACATCCGAGCGACCATCATGGTCGAGCGAGATAGCCAAAAAGGCATTATCATCGGTAAAGGCGGCTCTATGCTCAAGAAAATTGGTTCCATGGCTCGTCGCGATATCGAGCTTATGCTGGGAGATAAGGTCTTCCTTGAAACCTGGGTCAAGGTCAAGAAAAACTGGCGGGACAAGAAGCTGGACTTGGCAGACTTCGGTTATAATGAGAAGGAATATTAACAGAGTAAGAATTTTTCATTTCTGGTTATCGATTGAATCGTAGGTAGGAAGATAGAATGAATCAAGACTACATCTCCTATATTCGCTCCAAGGTGGGGCATGATAAGGTTATCTTGAATTTTGCTGGTGGGATTCTGGCAGACGAGGAGGGTCGTGTGCTTCTGCAGTTGCGAGGCGATAAAAAAATATGGGCGATTCCTGGTGGAGCTATGGAGCTCGGGGAGACTTCTTTGCAAGCAGCCGTGCGCGAATTTCACGAAGAGACAGGCATTGCTGTTGAAGCCAAGCGCTTGCTGAATGTTTATACTAATTTTGATGAATCTTATCCTAATGGTGACAAAGTGCAGACGGTTGTCTTTCTGTATGAATTCCAGGCACTGGAGAATGTTGATATTTCCAATTTTCACAACGAGGAAACACTGCGTTTAGGATTCTTTTCTAAAGAAGAAATAGCAGAGCTGGAAAATGTATCAGATAAACACCGCCTGATGCTGGATGAGTATTTCTCAGACAGCTTTGCTATGGGGCTTTGAGATGTAAAAGAATAAGAAAGGAGCTTTATGCCTGAATTACCTGAAGTGGAAACGGTTCGGCGCGGTTTGGAGCGTCTGGTTGCTGGCAAGACGATTGGGCAGGTGCGAGTCCGCTATGCTAAGATGATTGGTACGGGAGTGGATGCTTTTGTCCATGACTTGCCAGGTCAGACCATTGAAAGGATTGGCCGTCGGGGCAAGTATTTGCTCTTTTACCTGACAGGCGGAGTGCTGGTTTCCCATCTGCGAATGGAAGGCAAGTATCTTTTTTATCCTGATGCGGTGCCTGAGCGCAAGCATGCCCATGTCTTTTTCGAGATGACGGATGGTGGGACGCTTGTTTATGAGGATGTTCGCAAGTTTGGGACCATGGAACTGTTGAGAAAGGATCAGCTGGAGGCTTATTTTGCTGCCAGAAAGCTTGGTCCTGAGCCGACAGAGGCGGACTTTCTTTTGTCACCTTTTGCAGCAGCTTTAGGTCGTTCCAAGAAGCCCATCAAACCCTATTTGCTAGAGCAGACTTTAGTCGTTGGTCTGGGCAATATCTATGTAGATGAGGCCCTTTGGCGGGCGCGGATTCATCCGGTAAGGCCAGCAGCTAGTTTAAAGCCTGCAGAAGTCAAGCGGCTACGTGAGCAGATTATAGAAGTTTTGCAGCTGGGGATTGAAAAGAGAGGATCGACCATTCGGACTTACCGCAATGCTTTGGGCGAAGATGGCACCATGCAGGATTTTCTGCAGGTCTACGGAAAGACTGGTCAGCCTTGTGCTAGATGTGGCAGTCCCATTGAGAAAATCAAGCTGGGAGGACGTGGTACTCATCTCTGTCCTCATTGTCAGAAAGCGAGGTAGCTGTAGTGGCAAGAATTATTGGTATCACCGGCGGCATTGCTTCGGGTAAGTCGACAGTGACAGAGTTTTTGCGGCAGCAGGGCTACCAAGTCGTCGATGCGGATCAAGTGGTACATGAGCTGCAGGAGCCGGGAGGACGACTGTATCAAGCTCTTTTATCTACCTTTGGCACAGCTATCTTACAGGAAGATGGACGATTGGATCGCCCCAAGCTGGGAGCCATGATTTTTGGGAATCCAGACCTCTTGGCGCAGTCTAGCCAGCTTCAGAACGAGATTATCCGAGAGGAACTGGTTGGCAGACGAGACTTGTTGGCAGAGACAGAAGATATCTTTTTCATGGATCTTCCCTTGCTGTTTGAGTTAGAATATGATAACTGGTTTGACCAAATCTGGCTGGTAGATGTGACGGAGGAAACTCAGCTCAGTCGTCTTATGGCTCGAAATGCTCTCAGTCTGGAAGAAGCAGAAAAACGCATAGCAGCTCAGCTATCTCTCCAAGAAAAGCGAAAGAGGGCGGATGTGCTCATTGAGAATAATGGTGGGCTAGAGGAGACTTTGGCTCAAGTTGACCGGCTTTTAAAAACAGAAAGAAGATGATTTTATCACGATACAAGTAAATTGGAAACATAATCTGAAAATCGCTTGGTTTGGGAATTTCCTGACAGGTGCCAGTATTTCTCTGGTCACTCCTTTCATGCCCCTTTTTGTGGAGCAGCTAGGAGCGCGTGGTCATGAGGTGGAGTATTATGCTGGTCTTGGCATTGCTCTGTCGGCTGTTTCGGCAGCCTTTTTATCCCCTGTCTGGGGCAGTTTGGCTGACCGTTATGGCCGTAAACCTATGATGATTCGGGCTGCTACGGCTATGGTCTTTACCATGGGTGGCATTGCCTTTGTGCCTAATATTTTTTGGCTCTTGGTCTTGCGCTTTCTCAACGGCGTTTTTGCGGGCTATGTGCCCAACAGCACAGCCTTGATTGCCAGTCAGGTTCCTAAGGAAAAGACGGGCTATGCGCTGGGAACTTTGGCAACTGGTGTCGTCGCTGGCAATCTCATGGGACCCTTGATTGGTGGAGTGATTGCTGAAGTTTTTGGTATCCGCAATGTCTTTCTACTGATTGGCTTTTTCTTTCTGATTGCGACCCTGATGACGGCTGCTTTTATCCGAGAAGATTTTAGGCCAGTCACCAAGGAAGAGGAGATTGGCTTTGGGGAACTCATTCGCCAGATTAGATATCCCAAGCTATTGCTAACTCTTTTTCTGACTAGCTTTGTTATCCAGTTTGCAGCCCAGTCTATTGGTCCGATTCTTTCCCTTTATATTCGGGAGTTAGGCCAAACGGACAATCTGATTTTTGTATCTGGCCTGATTGTTTCGAGTATGGGACTGTCTAGTATGCTGAGCTCAAGTATTTTAGGCCGTATGGGAGATCGGATGGGCAATCATCGTTTGCTCGTTTTAGCTCAGTTTTATTCTATTATCATTTACCTGCTCTGTGCTCATGCAGGCTCTTCGCTCCAACTCGGTTTTTACCGTTTCTTGTTTGGTTTAGGGACCGGAGCTTTGGTGCCGGGAGTCAATGCTCTATTGAGTAAAATCACGCCTAAGTTTGGGATTTCTCGAATCTTCAGCTACAACCAGATTTTCTTTTATCTGGGTGGTGTCATCGGTCCTATGTCGGGCTCGGCTATTGCAGCGACAGCAGGCTATCATTCAGTCTTTTATGCTACAGCAGGTTTGGTAGCAGTCAGTCTTTTCATCAACTTTTTTTGTTTTGGAAATTTATTGAAAAAGAAGGAAATCTAGTGCGCGTTAAAATTCATTTGAAATGCTCCAGTTGCGGCAGTCAAAATTATCTAACTAGTAAGAATAGTAAGACTCATCCTGATAAGATTGAGGTATTGAAGTACTGCCCCAAGGAAAGAAAAGTAACCTTACATCTTGAATCTAAGTAGATTTTATGGTAAAATAGAAAGGATTTTAAGGAGTTTTATTTATGTATAGCCTATTATTAACGATTTTAGTCATTTTATCAGGTTTTATTGTCATTGCTATTTTCATGCAACCAACTAAAAACCAATCTAGTAACGTGTTTGATTCGAGTGCCAACGACCTTTTTGAGCGGTCTAAAGCACGTGGATTTGAAGCTGTAATGCAGCGTCTGACCGGATTTCTGATCTTTGTCTGGTTGCTGATTGCCTTGATTTTGGCAGTATTATCTAGTAAATAAAATGGGCTCTGACTATGTCTTGGCCTTTTTTTAAAGTTTAAAAGGGACAATATCAAGATCCCCTCATAGTATAGAAAGAAAGTATGAAAGAAGAAATTATAGAATATTTAAAAGACAGGCAGCAGGCTAGCGTACATGAGCTGGCAGCTGCTTTGGGGAAAGAGTCTTCCAAGGATTTTAGTGCCTTGGTCAAGACCATCTCCCAGATGGAAAGAAAGCATCAGCTTCGCTTTGATGACAAGGGGCGGATTGAGCTTTATGAGAAGAAAAAGCAGGAGCGTCTGACGCTCAAGGGTGTTTTTCATGCCCACAAGAATGGCTTTGGCTTTGTCACCTTGAATGAGGAAGAGGATGACCTCTTTGTCGGCCGCAATGATGTCAATCATGCCATTGATGGCGATACGGTGGAAGTGGTCATTACCAAGGTAGCAGATCGCATCAAGGGAACGTCAGCTGAGGCTAAGATTATTGACATTTTGGAACACAGCCTGACGTCAGCAGTTGGCCAGCTGGTGTTGGATGGGGAAAAGCCCAAGTATGCGGGCTATATCCGCTCGAAAAATCAGAAAATCCGTCAGCCTATTTATGTCAAAAAACCAGCTATGGTTTTGGACGGTACAGAGGTACTCAAGGTCGCTATTGACAAATATCCGACCAAGAAACACGATTTCTTCGTGGCTAGTCTGGTTGATGTGGTCGGCCATGTCAACGATCCAGGTATCGATGTATTGGAAGTGCTGGAGTCGATGGACATTGTTTCCGAATTTCCAGAAAAGGTCTTGGAAGAGGCCGAGCGAGTTCCAGATGCACCGACAGAGAGTGATTTGGAAGGGCGTTTGGACCTGCGTGAAGAGATTACCTTCACCATCGATGGAGCAGATGCCAAAGACTTGGATGATGCTGTCCATATCAAGCGCCTGAAAAATGGCAACTTTGAGCTAGGCGTCCATATCGCAGATGTGTCCCACTATGTCAAAGAAGGTTCTGAGCTGGACAAGGAAGCCCTCAATCGGGCGACCTCTGTTTATGTGACTGACCGCGTGGTGCCTATGCTGCCAGAGCGCCTGTCCAACGGTATCTGCTCCCTCAATCCCAATGTGGATCGGCTGACCCAGTCGGCTATCATGGAGATTGATGCCAAGGGGCGCGTGGTCAAGCATACCATCACCCAGACTGTTATCAAGACGACCTTTCGCATGAAATACAGCGATGTCAACGACATCATCGCAGGTGATCAGGAAAAAGCCGAGCAGTTCAAGGCCATTTTACCTAGTATTGACAGCATGGTTCGTCTACATGAGATTCTGGAAAGCATGCGCTTTAAACGCGGTGCGCTCAACTTTGATACCAACGAAGCCAAAATCATGGTCAATAAGGAAGGTCGGCCAGTGGATATTGTCCTGCGTCAGCGGGGTATTGCCGAGCGCATGATTGAGTCCTTTATGCTGGTGGCGAATGAGACGGTGGCTGAGTATTTTGCTAAGTTAAATCTGCCCTTTATCTATCGGATCCACGAGGAGCCCAAAGCGGAGAAGGTACAGAAGTTTATCGATTACGCCTCTAGCTTTGGGATTCGGATATACGGGACGGCTAGCTCCATGAGTCAGCAGGCTCTGCAGGATATTATGGAGGCGGTCAAAGACCAGCCTTATGAGGATGTCCTATCCATGATGCTTCTGCGCTCCATGCAGCAGGCTCGCTACTCTGAGCACAATCACGGCCACTATGGTCTGGCAGCGGAGTTTTATACGCATTTCACCAGTCCGATTCGCCGCTATCCTGACCTTCTGGTTCACCGGATGGTACGGGATTATGCTAAGTCTAAGGAAATAGCAGAGCATTTTGAGCAAGTGATTCCAGAGATTGCCAGTCAGTCTTCCAGCCGAGAGCGTCGGGCTATTGAGGCCGAGCGTGAAGTTGAAGCCATGAAGAAGGCTGAGTACATGGAAGAATTCGTTGGAGAAGAGTTTGACGGCGTGGTTTCAAGCGTGGTTAAGTTTGGACTCTTTGTCGAACTGCCCAATACGGTAGAGGGCTTGATTCATGTTACCAACCTGCCAGAGTTTTACAGCTACAATGAGCGGACTATGACCCTGCAAGGAGAAAAGTCTGGCGTGGTCTTCAAGGTCGGTCAGCAGATTCGCATTAAGCTGGTCCGAGCGGATAAGGCTACGGGCGAGATTGACTTTGAATACCTGCCTAGTGAATTTGACCTGGTAGAAAAGACTAGCAAGAGTAGCAGAGGCAGGTCAGGGAGAAATAGACGCCGTGAGGATGAGAAGCGCAGCCATTCTTCCAAAGAAAAAGGCAACAGAGATAAGAAAGATAAGAAGTCCAAGAAAGGCAAGAGCCAGAAGGCATTTTACAAGGAACTAGTCAAGAAAGGAGCCAAGCATGGCAAAGGGAGAAGGAAAGGTCGTCGCGCAAAATAAAAAGGCCAGACATGACTATACCATCGTAGACACCATCGAGGCCGGCATGGTGCTGACGGGGACGGAAATCAAGAGCGTCCGCGCAGCCCGTATCAATCTCAAAGACGGCTTTGCCCAGATCAAGAATGGCGAGGCCTGGCTCAGCAATGTCCATATCGCCCCTTATGAAGAGGGCAATATCTGGAACCAAGAGCCTGAGCGCCGCAGAAAGCTGCTGCTGCATAAGAAGCAGATCCAAAAGCTGGAGCAGGAGACCAAGGGAACTGGCATGACACTGGTGCCACTCAAGGTCTATCTCAAGGACGGTTATGCCAAGCTGCTTCTGGGCTTAGCTAAAGGGAAGCACGACTATGACAAGCGCGAGTCCATCAAACGCCGCGAGCAAAACCGCGACATCGCAAGACAGATGAAGAACTTTAATACAAGATGAAAGACTGGGTGACCGGTCTTTTTTAACATTCAACTCTGATTTTTGATTTATGCTATAATGGAAAGGATGAGGAATGTAATTCGGAATCTCTCTTACAGATAGATGGCGTATATAAATATGTAACGAGTTCTTCAGAAAATTACTTGAGGTTAAGGAATGAAAGTTATAAAATCAAAAAAAAGTATCTTTTTCATAATTCTTCTTACGGCTTTATTCGGAGCTCTATTCCTTTATCACCAATCGCCAGTAGAAGAGGAGCGTTTCAGGAGTGAATATACACTTTATGTTGATGATCTTAGATTTGAGCAATTGGAAGATGGAAAGCTTGTGTTTGTGACAAGTAAGACACCTGAACAGGGCTTTAATGCATTAAAAGTTGGGCAAAATAATTTTTATTTGGATGATTGGAGCTTCGATTATAGTGAGGAAAATCGAGCTGATAGTCATCAGAATGAAGGAGAGTATTACTTTATTAATGTCTATGATCTAAAGACGAAGAAGTTTAAGAAAAGATTGGACATTTTTGAAATTGTTCGACATTATGATCCTTCGTTTGGGGTTGACTTATCTGGCGATATTCTAAACATTCAAGGGCAAGATTATATTTACATTAGGCTAATAAAAGAAAACAGCTCACCGAGAATTAAAGAAATCCTCTTTAATGTGGATACTGAGGAGATAATTGATTATTCAAAAGAATTTGTCAAATCTAAATTACAGTTTGATGAAGTATCCATCACCTCTGGCTTGTGGGATCACCTTACTGACTCATACGGTCTTGCTTCAGACTTTCAAGGCATCGGTTCTAGGTCAGTCAAAGGAAGTAAAATACCTGATGATTTAAATATCTCGAAACGTTACCCTGAGGTTGTTAAAAAAATGAATTCTGGTAAGGGAATAATTTACACACGCCAGGGCAATATTAGCCCGGAGGAATGGTATAATACACTAATGCACTGGTTTGCTCCAGTAGGGCAAGATAAGCTTTCTCTTTCTATAACTGATAAGGAAACTAATGAAGTAACACCTATTAATTCTTATGAAGATTTTTTAAAGTGGAAAGAGTCACATCAAAATGATTGAGATGGGCAAAGAAGTGAACAGTAGCTATAGGGGAAGATGACTAATGACATTAAAAGACTGGGCGACCGGTCTTTTTTAGCATTCAACTCTGTCAATTGATTTATGCTATAATGGAAAGGATGAGGTTTGAAGATGACCACTTTTGGTGAATGATTGATGAAAAAAAGTGGAATGACTCCGAGGACTATCAAATTAAATGGCTAGATGAATTAAAAACTGGTGGTAAGCAAATGAAATTCAATAAAAAATTTTTCATATTTATATTCTGTTTGATTCTGACTTCCGTGGCTTCACTGACTTTTTTTCTAGGTGGGAAGAAGAAAGAATATGCTAAGAGTGAATATTGTGTTGAAGGAATACAGCTATTTAATAAAGATAAATATGTTTTAGTTGGCAGTAAAGAAACTGATTCTTTTCGCTATAGTCAAAATTATATAACGGATTTTAAATACAACAGCTTGGATGAATATGACAGTGTAAGTTCATCTAAAGTAAATAAAGAGGAATATTTCAAAATCAAGATATATAATTTGCACGATTCTACCAAAATAACTAGCAAAGAAGTCGATATCTATAGTTTGTTAGGACGAGAGAATACATATAGGCTAAAGCAGATTCAGGAGCAGTTCTCAAGGGATGGAAAAGAGTATTTATCCTTTAGCATGTATTCGAACGAAGGCGGTAAGATAGAAAAAACTATATACGTAATTCTGTCGTTGGATACGGGAAAAATCGAAAAGAAGATGTCAGAAAATGAGTTCAATGAATTTTTAAGTAAAGAGGATATCACGATTTTTCCTGTGGAGGCTTCTTCGCCTATGGCTACCAATTGGAAAAAAGGAGGTATAGAGAGTCAGATTAGTTCTTCAACATCAAATTATCACTTAGGATATGGACCGGGTTACTTAGTGGCTTCTTATGATAAAGGTAATTTAGATCTTTCAGGCACTAATTTTGCAAAACTTTATCCAGAAATTGGGACAAATATAAAAGAAGGCAATAAAATCTATTTCCGTCCAGACCAATACAATGAGGAGGAGTGGTTTAATGATTTAATTCATTGGTTTGCGCCCGAAGATCAGGATGTAATGGAACTTTATGCCACAGATGAAACAACTGGAGAGAAAACGCAGATTCGATCTTTTAATGATTTCAAGCAGTGGGTTGAAACCCATCCACAAAAAGAAAACTAGAGTCTACAGGGAAAACGATAAAACTACTGACAAATAACTTTTACGACAAGCGCTAGTCCATCAAACGCCGCGAGAAAAACCGCGACATGGCAAGGCAGATGAAGAACTTTAATACAAGATGAAAGCTCTTCAGAACAAGCCGTCGTATAAGGTACAGGGATATAATTTATAACATAAAACTTAATGTATGATATGAGCAAGAATTGACTACTTAATCATTTCTTGCTTTTTTGCTAGTGATACCTTGAATACCCTAGCACTTGTCAAGTCTGCTCTTTTCGAGTATGATAAAGACAGTTAAAATTTTGAAATTTGGCTTTCAGAGAAAGGATTTTTTATGACAGAAGAATTACTAGCCTATAAACGTATGCCGCTGTGGACTGCTGAGACCATGCCAGAAGCAGTCAAGAGAAAGCACAATACCAAAGTGGGAACTTGGGGTAAAATCACGGTGCTCAAGGGACGACTTAAGTTTGTCGAGATGTCAGAGGAAGGTGAGGAGCTGGATGAGCATATCTTTGAGGCCGGTCAGGACAATCCTTTCGCCCAGCCCCAAGCTTGGCATCGGGTCGAAGCCCTGACAGATGATTTGGAGTGGTATTTAGAATTTTACTGTCGACCTGAGGATTATTTCCCTAAGAAATACGGCAGCAATCCAGTGCACTCAGAGGTTTTGGAAGCTATGCAAACAGTCCGACCAGGACGGGCCTTGGATCTAGGCTGCGGTCAAGGTCGCAATGCCCTCTTTCTGGCCAAGCAAGGCTTTGAAGTGACGGCCGTAGATCAGAATGAGCTGGCACTGGAGATCCTACGTAGCATTGTGGAACAGGAAGATTTAGATCTGCCAGTGGGTAGCTACGATATCAACTCAGCTAGTCTGACCCAGACTTATGATTTGATTGTTTCCACCGTTGTCCTGATGTTCCTGCAGGCGGAGCGGATTCCAGATATTATCCGCAATATGCAGGAGCAGACAGCGCTTGGTGGTTACAATCTCATCGTCTGTGCTATGGATACAGAAGACTTCCCATGCTCTGTGCCTTTTCCTTTTACTTTTAAGGAAGGTGAGCTTGCCGAGTATTACAAGGACTGGGAGCTGGTCAAGTACAATGAAAATCCTGGCCACCTCCATCGCCGTGATGAAAACGGTAATCGAATTCAGCTGCGCTTTGCGACTATGTTGGCTAAAAAAGTGAGATAAATTCTTTAAGCTCAAGTCGGCTCTGCTAAAATCTCTAGTGAATTGCTTATAAAGATTTTATAGCAGGATACTTTCTGATAAGACAAAAAATAATAGCCTTTTCTCTAAATAAGATGGGGCTATTTTTTAGTTTATTTGCTCTGATTCGAGAAAAAAGTAGAGGAAATATAGATTAGATAAAAAATATACACAATTTTATGTAAACGCTTGCAAAAAGATTAGAAAGAGAGTATACTAAAGTAGGAATGTTAAGGTATTACGGTTTATGTTGTTTAGACTGGGAGTTGATTCCAGCCCCGCAGATAGTCAAAAGGAGATAGACTATGAAGAAAATACTGCTCAGACTAATGTTC
>NZ_CAURYF010000016.1:0-43089 GCF_963529205.1 Streptococcus cristatus
CCTTACCAGTTACACGGTTACGTTCACCTGTACGTGTGAAGGCTGCTTCTTGAGTTACTGGAGCTTTCAGAGCTGGACGACCTGCTGTTTGACCATCTGCGTATTCGTACTTAATCTTACGAGTGACTTTTCTATTCAACTCAGCTGGATTAGTATTGTCATCCAAGCGAGGTGTCACAACAACTGTCCAAGTTTGGTCTTTTGTCTTATCGTTATCAAACTTCTGACCATTTGGTTGAGTGAAACCATCACTTACAAGAGTGTAACCAGCTTGTTTCAACTGTTCGATACGAGATGCTGTTGAGTAAGCTACTGTCTCACCTGACTTACCAGCCACAGAATCTGTGTAAAGAGTCTTAGCTTCAACACCATTATTACCGTCTGTTACGTACTTGATAGAACCACGTTGCTCATCCAAGTTATACTTGACAACTTCTACTGGATTTTCAGAAGTAGGGTCAACAGTCACACCTGGAATTTTTGGTTTGTCTGGACTGTAGCCTGTGATCGCTGGAGATGTCACTTCTGGAAGGTTAGCATTTGGTTTATCCCAAGCACCAGGAGTTTTCTCACCTGTCACCTTGTTAACAGAAACTGGACGAGTAAACGTTACTGGTTGAGTAACTGTTGGAGGAAGCGTAGGGCGACCTTCTGTTACACCATCACCATATTGATATTGAATAGTCCGAGTAACATTTTTCGTTTCTTGTGTTGTTTCAATAACTGGAGTAACGACAACTTTCCAAACTTGGTCTTTTGTCTTATCGTTATCAAACTTCTGACCACTTGGTTGAGTGAAGCCATCACTTACAAGTTTGTAACCTGCTTGTTGAAGTTGAGCGATACGGCTAGCAGTTGAATAAACAACATCTTCACCCGATTTACCTGTAACACCGTCTGTGTAAAGAGTCTTAGCTGGAACACCGTTTTGTCCATCTGTTACATACTCGATGATACCGCGTTGATCATCTTGGCTGTAGCTTACTACTTCATCTTCGTTAGGAGATGTAGGAGTAACAGTTGAAGCTGGAACACTTGGTTTGTCTGGAGTGAAGCCAGTAACTGCTGGAGAATCAACTTTTGGAAGTTCTTCACTTGGCTTGTTCCATTGTCCAGGAGTTTCAACACCTGTCACCTTGTTTACAGAAACTGGGCGAGTAAATGTTGTTGTTTGAGTAACTGGACGAGGAAGTGCTGGACGACCTGCTGTCACTCCATCCTTGTATTGGTAACGAACGTTACGAGTAACATCTTTCGTTTCTTGTTTTGTCTCAATACGTGGAGTAAGGACAACTTCCCACTTCTGATCTACATTGTTATCACTGTCAAATCTTTGACCGCCAGCTTTAGTAAAGCCGTCGCTAACAAGATCATAACCCAACTGTTTAAATTCATTGATTTTCGCAGTTGTTGTGTAGTTGACAGGAGTGTTTGAATTACCTGTTACGTTATCTGTGTGGAGAGTCTTAGCTTCAACACCATTCTTACCATCTGTACGGTAAACGATGCTTCCCTTTTGAGTTGCAGCAGAATAGCTTACAATTTCACGCCAGCTTGGATCTGTTGGAGCAACAGATGCTGAATTTACACGTGGTTTATTTGGTGTAAAGCCTGCTACTTCTGGACTATCAACTGCCGCTACATTTTGACGAGCTGGTGTCCAATTGCCATATGTCTTAGCTCCAGTTACTGGATCTTCTGACACTTGACGAGTAAATTGAACTGTTTGCTCAACAGGTTGTGGAAGCGCTGGGCGTCCTGCTGTTACACCATCTTCATATTCGTAAGCGACTGTACGAGTAACATCCTTAGTTTCAGTTGTTACTTTTGGATCATTCTTACGGTAGGAAACGATTTCACGCCAGCTTGGATCTGTTGGTGAAACAGTAGCTGAATTTACACGTGTTTTATTCGGTGTAAAGCCTTGAATCGCTGGTGTATCAACCGCATCTACAGTTCGAGTGCTTGGAGTCCAGTTGCCGTATGTCTTCTTACCAGTTCTTGCATCTTCTGATACCCGACGCGTGAATCGTACATTTTGTTGTACCTCACGTGGAAGTGCTGGACGACCTGCTGTTACACCATCTTCATATTCGTAAGCGACTGTACGAGTAACATCCTTAGTTTCAGTCGTTACTCTTGGAGCATTCTTATCGTAGTATACCGTTACATCTCTTGGAGTAGAATTTGGATTTACCGTAATTCCTGGAACTGTTGCTGTATCTGGTGTATATCCCGGTACATCTAAAGAATCTACAGGCGCAAAATTCTTAGATGAAGGAGTCCATGGACCTGGTCTTCCATCTGTCACAGTCCGAGTGAACTTAGCTGTTTGAGTGTAAGTTGGCGGAAGTGTTGGTCCTGTCACACCTGGTCTATATTTGTAATAAATATTACGAGTAACTGTCTTAGTTTCAGTATTTACCTTTGGAGCATTCTTGTCGTAGTAAACCGTTACATCACTTGGAGTAGAACCTGGATTTACTGTAAGCCCTGGAACTGTCGCTATATCTGGTGTATATCCTGGTACATCTAGAGAATCTACAGGTGCAAAATTCTTAGATGCAGGACTCCATGGACCTGGTCTACCACCTGTCACAGTCCGAGTGAACTCAGCTGTTTGAGTGTAAGCTGGCGGAAGTGTCGGTCCTGTCACACCTGGTTTATATTTATAATAAATAGTACGAGAGACTGTCTTCTTTTCTGTCTTCGTATCAGTTGCACCTCTACGGTAAACGTAGGTTACTGTACCGTTGGTACCCCAGTCAGCCAGAGTTCCTGAAGGTGGCAAGCTACCTCTCTTCATTCCAATGAAACCATAGCCAGGAATCGTCTTCTGTTCAGTGGTATAAGGCTTAGCCTTGAAGGCACCTTGTGGATAAGTTACTGAGCCTTCAGCGATTTCTCGACCTTGCTCATCTTCATAACGTACGTCAACAGAGGCACTTTGATAGAAGTCGAAGCGTTTGATTTGGAACTGTTGCAAGTTCTTGTAGTTACCAGTCGTCGCCGTAACCACCATGGACATCAGTTGTTCTGGAGTAGAAACTTTCTTCTTCCATTGCTTAATCCCAAGATTACTTTCGTAAGAGACAGTTAATTCCTTGGTTACACCGTCATACTGGATAGCAAATCTGTGGAAACGACCATCCAAGTCACTTGAGTCTAGACGTTGAGCACTACCAGCATCTGTCTCAGCCCACCAGCGGTCATACTCACCACCAGTGAAGATACCTCCACCACGAACTTTTTTATGAGTAGTATTTACCCAGGCACCAAATTGTCCCAGACGAGGGTCTTCCGCCCAACCATATTGGAATGAGTCCGTATTGCTAGTATCAAAACGGTTCCCTTTCGGTGGTGTGTGGACGTTCCAGAAAGTATCCAGCTTGAAACCATTCGCGTTACGCAAACCACCAATACCAAGGTTACCACCATCGGCACCTAGGTCTGTTGTATTCCCTGTATGGAAGGCAAAACCAATACCATCGGCACCATAGCGTTCCTGAGTCTTATCACCAAGGTTAACTCCACCAGTCAGCTTGAAGCTTTGGTTCATATTGATCTTACTCTTCAGACTGAAGTTACCTGTCTTAGAGGTTTCATCTGGAGTAAGGGTCACGATACCATCGTATGAATTATAGGTAGCTGAACCATTCAATCTGAAGTAGTCAAGGAAGTTTTCTTTTGTTACAGTTGTCTTCCCTGTTTGTGGGTCAAATGAACGGAAGCCACTTTCTCCTGATTTACGGAAATCAGCGTAACCTTTATTTACTTCGCTTTGAGCAGCTGCTAATGTTGAATTAGCTTCACTTTTGGCTACTGCATTTGCTGCTTGGCTAGCTGTTGCCAAACTAGCTGCTTGGCTAGCTGCCTTTTCAACTGATACCTTAGCAGGTTCTACAGCAGCAGTTGATTCTGTAGCTGCTTCAGATGAAACCGCAGTTGACTCTGCAGTAGCTGAAGTAGCTGGGCTAACTCGAGCCTCAGACTGAATTGCAGCGGTTGATTGGCTAGTCGCTACTGAAGCTTTAGACACTTGTGAAGTAGCTTCTTTCAAGACTGCTTCACTTTTTGAAGTAGCTTCTGATTTAACATTCTTGTCTTCTACTTTGCTAGATAAATCTTCTGCAGAGGTAGAAGATGCTGTAGAGGCAGCACTTGAAACTGCATTGCTTTCAGCAGCAGTTGCTACGGTAGAATTCTTTTCTATGGCCGACTCGGAGTCAGAATCATTCGCTCCCGAATCTTCTCCTGAATCTGGCACAGAGGTCGTTTTCTCCGTAGAGGTGCTTGAAGAATCCGTCTTAGCTAACGTATCGGCTGAAACGACATTCCCCCCAAAGAACATGAAAGCTGCGACTGCTACAGAAGCCACGCCCACATTAAACTTACGGACTGAGTATCGAAGTCGTTTCTCAGCACTCGCACGGTTTAATCTGCGTCTCGCATTTTTATCCATGAACATCTCTCCTTTTTTAAATATAGTCCAACCACCTATTGCTCAACGTCTTAAAGCCTGAGCAGCAAAGCGTTTCAAAATATATGATTGGTGATTATAATGCCAAAGTTTGGACATCAAACCATACCTATAATTATACCGTTTTCCTCCTATTATATCAAGGATTTTGCTATCTAATTTTTTTCTGTAACAAAAGTGACATATATTATTATCGGAATAAGGAGATCTTGTATCTTTGTTATCTTGGAAACGTTATCCTTAAAGAAAAATCATCCTTCAAGACTAAAAAACAAACCAAAATAAAAAAAGAATCCTTCACAGGAATGTGTACCAAAAGTTAGACTCAAAATCTAACAATTAAGACACAATCTCTGCTTAGAACTCTCTCAATTTTTATTGAAACTCTGCTTCGACTCGGTAAATAACCTGGCCCTTGCTAGAGAATTTTTGTTCATATTCAGTCAAGACATTGCCTTCAAAGTCACTGGCATGAAGATCCAGCCAAACACCTTTGAGAACCATGCCATACTGCGAAAAGCTGACCAGGCTGTATTCGAACAAGCCACGGTTGTCCGTTTTGAAGTGGATTTCACCTTTTTCTGGCAAAATTTGCTTGAAGGTATCCAAGAAAGACTTATAGGTCAAGCGACGTTTTTCATGCCGTTTCTTAGGCCATGGATCAGAGAAATTCAGATAAAGTCGGTCAATTTCTCCATCTGCAAAGTAGTTGGTCAAATCTGAACCATCCACCCAAAGTAGCTTAATATTAGGTACATCAGCTGCCAAAACCTTATCCAAGGCGTAACTAAGGACAGACTTCTGAATGTCAATCCCGATGTAATTGATGTTTGGATTAGCCTTAGCCATCCCTGTAATGAAAGCCCCTTTACCGCTTCCGACTTCAACGTGGATAGGGTGGTCATTACCAAAAATTTCCCGCCATTTTCCCTTGGCATCAACTGGATTTAGAACCACGTAGTGGGGGTTAGCCTCTAATAACTCTGTTGCTCCCTTACGATTTCTTACTCTCATCTTACCTTTCCATACTTAGAACGGAAGTTGCGTAGAGCGTAAATCTCCCGGTTCACATTTTCTAAATCATTGTTTTCGTAATATTTAGCAATCTGCATCAGATAAGAGTATTGACCAAACCAATACAGTTTTTTGATAACCTTGTCATTGTACTTATAACCATAGTAGGTTAGCCACTCCTGCCAATTGGTATCTGGGATATAGTGACTCAATATATGAGCAACATCCAACATTCTGTCCGTCAAGCGAACCGAATCCCAATCCACCAAATAAATCAAGCCACTGTCCGTCTGAAACCAGTTGCTATGACGCACATCACCATGGACAATCGTCGCATAGTCCTCACGAAAAGCAGGTACCGTTTGCCGCAAATCCCGAATAATAGATTGCAGGTACTGATTGTTCCTCAAAACGACCGGCGCTTGATTGAGCCAGCTATTGATTAAATCGATCGGCGTTTCCAAAATATAACCCAATTTAGCCAACTGAGTCATCAGAGGCCGCGACCGATGCAAACGCGTTAAAATATTGATCACTTGCTTTTTAGACATATCATTAGGTGTTAAAATGACACCTGAAAGCCATTCTTGCCCGCTCATGACATTGCCATCTGGCAAGCGTCGACTCCACAGAAGTTGCGGAGCAATTTGTTCTCTGGCTAAGCCTGCCAGAATCGGGGTCGTATTCATCTTGACGAAAACTCGCCCCCCGTCTGGATAAGTTCCCATATAGGCCTTTCCGCTCTTACCAGCTATTGGTGTCAGGGCTAGCTCGTTATCAACCAAGACCATGATTCCCCTCCTTAAAAAGTTTCCTCACTATTTTACTAATTTTCATTCTTTTAGTCAACCAATCTTTTTAGTTTATATGGCAAATAGACTAGATACAAAAAGATTGTCGCTCCAAACATTGCTAACACTGCTATCTTATCTTGGAAAAAGAGCACTGCCACTAGCGTTTCAAAAAGCAAAACACTATGTCCAATCCCTGTAATAACCTGTCTTGCGCCCTTGATTTTAGACTTGCTATCCAGCGGGAAAAGCTTAGTTAAATACTGATAATCAAGAGCTTCATACAAAGCCAATAACTGAAAAAGCAAAAGATAGTTGAAGAGAACAACAAAACCTGCAGCAATCCAAGGCTGACTGACGAAGACAATTGTCAAAAGGGCTAAAAGTAGGAGACGCAAGGTCAGAGGGAATAAATCGCCATTGCGAAGATAAGAGCGCAGAAACATATTTTGCCAAGTCTTAGCATGGGTCTTAGGCAATAGTCTCGTCAGCCCGTCCAAATAAGCTCTTCTTTTGATACTATTAGAAATGCCTTTCACATTTGTGAAGAGGGCAAAGAAACGAAGAACTTTCTGCTTACGACCTTCCTCAGCTGCGATTGCATATTGCCAATCGAGACGTTCAGACAAGAAAAAGCGACGTCCCTTGAACTGGAAAACAAGCCATTTTAGCAATAACATAAGGAGACAGTACAGCCCAAAGCCCCAGATTGGCAAACCTAGAGCCAAAAACAGCGGCGCTAACAAGACCAGCAACAAGGTTTGCAGCAGACCAAAGAGAATATAAGAGCGCTGGATTTGTCCCTTGACAAACTCAATAACCGCCTGCTCCTGCACTAGCAAGAAGAGCTTATCCGGCTTCTCCAGATAGGTTGCGATATGTCCAAAAGGAAGAATGAGCACAGAAAATAAAACTAATCCTACTATTATCGGCCAAGACTGACTAGGGAAATTCCGCAGCAATTGATTGTACTGAACCGCCAGAAATCCGAGAAAAATCAATAAGAACAGGACAAAGTGATCATTGAGAACATAGCGCAGATACTTCAGACAGCGCTGACGAAAATCCTGCTTGCGTTTAGCAAATACTTCTTTCATAGCGCAGCCTCTTCCGTCAAGGCAAGATAGATGTCATTGAGACTAGCTTCCGGCATCTGAAATTGTTCTCGCAACTCAGCCAGATTGCCTTTAGCGCGCACCTGCCCTTTATGCAAAATCACAAAGCTATCGCACATCTTCTCAGCCGAGTCCAGAACGTGGGTACTCATAAGGATGGACTTACCTTTTTTCTTTTCCTCATCCAAGAGCTGGATAAGATCTGCAATAGCTACCGGATCCAGCCCCAAAAAAGGCTCATCCACGATAAAAAGACTAGGATCCACCACGAAAGCACAGATAATCATGACCTTCTGCTTCATTCCCTTAGAGAAATGCACTGGAAACCAGTCCAACTTATCCTTGAGTCGGAAGATAGTTAAGAGGCGCTCCACGCGCTCAAAAGCGTCTTCCTGCTCGATATCGTAAGCCATGGCCACCGTTTCAATATGCTCACGCAGGGTCAGCTCTTCGTAGAGACTCGGTGTCTCTGGGATAAAACCAATCTTCTTACGGTAGGCACTAGGATTTTCTCGCAGCTGCAAACCATCAATCCGAATTTCTCCCTTGTAAGGCGTCAAAAGGCCAATAATCTCATTGATAGTCGTGGATTTACCAGCACCATTGAGACCAATCAAACCAACCAACTGGCCATTGCCCACTTCAAAGCTGACATCCTTTAAAACCGGGATATTTACATAACCACCCGTAAGCTCTTTGATTTCTAACATATTTTCTCCAAATCTGGTATAATAGTTCTTATATTATAACAAAATCTAGCGAATAGAGGTATCATTTATGGCTGATTGTATTTTTTGTAAGATTATCGCAGGGGAAATCCCGTCTTCTAAAGTTTATGAAGATGACCAGGTAGTTGCCTTTCTAGACATTTCTCAGGTCACTCCAGGCCATACTTTGGTCGTTCCCAAGCAGCATTTCAGAAATCTTTTGGAAATGGATGCAGACAGTGCTAGTCAGCTCTTCGCTCGTGTCCCAGACATCGCCCGCAAGGTCATGAAAGCAACAGGCGCCAAGGGCATGAACATCCTTAACAACAACGAAGAAATTGCTGGACAGACGGTCTTTCACACCCATGTCCACCTAGCTCCTCGCTATGAAGAGACAGACGGTCTACAAATCAGCTTTGAAACCCACGAACCAGATTTTCCAGCCTTAGCTCAATTGGCTGAAAAGATTACTCAAGCCTAAGGAGGGACTATGAAATTTTCAAATCTTATGCTGTTCACAGGTGCCGCCTGGACCAGCTACCGATTGGTCAAAAATCGGAAGGAAATCAGCCAAGAAGTCGTCGAAACATCTGATATCCTAGATAAAATTCAGGATAATTTAGCTAACATCCAGCACAATCTCGCCATTATCCAAGAACAGCGAGACAATATCAAGGAAATGGCTCAGGACTTGACTTATAAATACAAGATTTTCGAAAAACAAGCCCAAGCTCAAATTTCACAAATACAGGATATCTGGCAATAGAAAACTTTCTCATAACAACAAAAACCATGGCACAACCATGGTTTTTTCATATTTGCGAGATAAAAACTTCAATCAAAACTTATCGACTATTCTTCCTTTAGTCTCTTCTCAAGAATTGATCCAAGTAATAGTCAAAGTAGGTTTTGCTTCCTGTAATGACTACCGCACGACCTTCAATACCATAACGCATCTTCTTTGCTTGGGCATCCGTTAAGCTTATTTCAGCTTCCACCTTAAAGAAGTTGCCTTTTTCCGTTTTCGTCGCATTGTTGTCAATGTTTGAAATTTTAGATTTGAGAACAAATTCTTTATTATTTCCATCCATTGCAGTGAAACGCAGAGTCTCACCTTTTTTCAGACTAGCTACATCTTTCGAGGTCACATAGGTTGTGATGACGACCTTTTTTTCCTTGGTCAAAACAGGATACAATTGAGCGAGCAACTTCCCTTCGGGAACCAGATTCGCTCCTGCTGTTTCAGGATTTAGGTGGAGAATACCATCTTCAGTTGCTGTGATCATACCCTTTTGAGTGATACCACCTTGAACCTTGAGATTGTTTTCAACTTCTAAAATCTTTTGATTCAGAGCCGTCAATTCTTGACCAACTTTAGTCAACTGCTGAGCTTTCAAAGACTCAAGCTGACTATCCAGGCTACCAGAATAGGCTTGCTGAGCACCAGAACCCGCATACTGTACCCGATAACCCGCAAGAGCTGATTCAAACTGAGAAATCTGACTATCAATTTGCGAAAGAACCTGACTCTTTAGCTGACCTTGACTATCTGCAGCAGCTTGTGCCTCATAAGCCTGATAGATGCTATAGCCGGCATTAGTCGAAGGAACACTTGTTCCATTTTGGATAGCATTTCTAAGGGTCTGGTAATCTGCTAATTTAGCATTTGTTTCATTGATCAGATTCCCCAGCTCTGCCTGTGAATTACTAGCTGCTGAATTTTGAGAAGCAATGGTCGAATTTTGCTGCTCGGTATTACTACGGATACTCGCAGCTTGATTCTTGTAATCATTAAATGCTTGCTCATAGCCGAAGCGATCCTCTCCTGAAAACTGGCTAGTCCCCGTCTTCAGACTTTCTTGCAGCAGCTCCAACTGACGTTTTTGCTCCTTCAAGCTTTCTACTTGAGAGGAGAAAGTTTCTTTTTGAGTATTTTCACTATCAGACTTATACTGAACTAAAAGATCCCCTTTTTTTACAACCTTATTTTCCTTCAAATTATTAGTGACAATGGCATTGTTACTGGTTGATTGGATGTTGGCTAGAATCTTGCTAGGTTCAATAGAAGCACCTGAAGTAATAGTGATTTCTTTTTTAGCAAAGAGAGAGAATAAGACCACAAAAATCAACAAGAAGAAAGTCGGTAAAATCACGCGCACAGAAAAGCTAGAATATCTACGGTTATAAAATTCGGCACTCTCTAAGTAATGTTCTTCCATCTTCTTTCTCCTTTCTAACTATTCACCAGATGAGCATAGAAACCATCCTGAGCAACCAACTCTTCATGCGTCCCTTGCTCCACGATTTCACCCTTGTCCAGAACAACCACTTTTTCAGATCGCTCCGCAATGGTCAATCGATGGGCAATGAAAATGATGGTCTTGTCCAACTCCAAAAGGTTGTCAATGATCTTTTTCTCTGTCAAGATATCCAGATTGCTGGTCGCCTCATCAAGGATCAAAACAGGAGCATCGGTCAAAAGAGCCCGAGCCAAGGCCAAGCGCTGACGCTGACCACCTGAAATTCCTGAACCATCCGATGTCAATTCTGTTTGGTAATTCAAAGGCATCCGTTCAATATCTTCACGAATTTCCGCAATTTCCAGCGCTCGAATGATTTCTTTCTGAGTCGTTCCGGGTTTTGCACCTAGGAGAACATTCTCCAAAATGGTACCATTAAAGACATAAGGCTGTTGCGGCAAGTAATTGATATGACGGCGCAAGACATGCTTGTCAATCTGATTGAGGTTGATATTATTAACCAGAATTTCTCCCTCGTTTGGATCGTAAAAGTTCACGATCATCTTGGCAAGAGTCGTCTTTCCAGAACCAGAAATTCCCACAAATGCCACCTTGCTGCCTCTTTCAATGGTCAAATTAATATCCGACAGAACATTTCGTCCATAGCCATACTTGTAGCTGACATTTCGCAACTCAATGTCGCCCTTGGTCATGCTCAAATCACGGATCGCTTTTTTATCCATAAATTCAGAGTCAACCAGATAAACCTCGTTCAAGCGATTATTGGCAACTTGGGCAGTCTGAAGCTTGGTCTGTAAATTGATAATATTTTCCAGCGGATTTGTGAAATAAACCAGCAAAGTATTATAAGTAATCAACTGCCCCAAGGTCATTTTATTGTCCATTACCAAAAGGGCTCCCATCCAAAGGATTGCAACATTCAGCAAGAGCTGAGCCGTCTTCTTCAAGCCGATTTGGATATTTTCCATCCGACTATAGGCAAATGATTTCTTCAGATAGTCAACAAATTCTCTATCAATCTTTTGATAGCGGAAATCTTCACTTGTCAAGGATTTGATCGTCTCAATACCATTGATATCTTCGATAATAGAAGAAGACAGAATGGCATTGGATTCCATCGTGTCGCGATTCATTTTTTCAAATGGCTTCATGAAAGCGAAAATCACGACGATATAGATAGGCAGCGAAAGCAAACTGATAAAGAACAAATAGAAGTTTTGTGAGAACAAAACAATTGCCATGACGACAACGATAGACACATCCAAAAAGATGGACAGAATAGTACTAGCTAAGGCATCAATGATACTATTGGCATCGTTGAAGCGCGATACGATTTCCCCTGTCCTTCTCGTCGCAAAAAAAGACATGGGTAGATGAAAGACATGCTTAATATAGGACAAAATCACATCAATCGAAAGGCGTTGGCCTAAAATGAGAAGCAGATAGCTCTGAGCATAAGTTAGGACCTGTTGCAAAATGTAGACGACTATTAGACCGAGAGAAATAATTCCTAAGGTATTCCTCATCTGATTCGGTACGTAAGTATCAATAATCCCCTGCATGTAGTAAGAACCCACGATATTGATAATCGTCACCAGCATCGTTGCAATAACGATATTGGCAATCAGTCCCTTTTGTTTCATTAAAATCGGAACAAAAGACCAGAGGCCATTTTTCTTTTCCTTGTGTGGTCTATATTCTGGCGCTGGGGCGATGAAAATAGAGACACCTGTCCACTCTTGCGCAAACTGTTCCTTAGAAAGCTTGGTCATTTTAACAGCCGGATCCGGATCCGCAATATAAACCGAATGTTTATCGTGCCCAGTCACAACATAATAGTGAAGCAATTTCTTGTCTTTGATAACATGGGCGATAAAAGGATAAACGATCCCCTTCATGTCAAATAAAGACATATCCGCTTTAAAGGCTCGTGTTTCAAAACCTAACTCTTCGGAAACCTTCACGAGCCCAAAAGCAGTTGTTCCTCTTAAAGTTGTCTTGGCCATTTCACGCAAACTGGCCAAAGAATAATAGGAACCATAATAACCATATATCATGGCTAGCGCTGCTACACCACAATCTCTCGCGTCAACTTGAGCCCTATAATGACGCTTTGTAAATCTCATACAAACTCCTTTATTCACAAAAGTGTAAATTTGCTTTTATGGAGAACGACCCTCGCATAAAAACTCCTAATAGTGAACTTACTTTTTCAACAGTAGTTACTTGCCAACTCGATGCTTATCAGTTCTCTCCAACAAAAAACAAACACAAAATTAAGGAGGGAAAATTTTCATAGTAAGCAAAAAAGTAGGTATCTATATCATACACTAATGTGGCGTATTTTTCCAATGGTATCAGTCGTTTTACTCTATACAAGCACAAAATTACTTAAAAAACAGACCTAAAGTAACTTTTACACTAAAAAGCCTCTTGTCCAAATCAAGACGAACAAGAGGCTTTATATCGAAACAAAAAATATTAGTTAAAAACGTCTGGGCTTGCAGCACCACCGTTGTTAGCACCGCCACCATTGCTAGAACCACCAGATCTTGAACCAAATCTACCTCTGATGCGACCATATGCACGAATAGCAAGTCCACGTACAGTGCGACCAACTTCACGACCGATATCAAACACGGCACGTACAAGGTCACCACCGACCCATCCACCTTCTACTTCAACCAATTCAGCTTCAGTAAGAGGCATAAATTTTTGATCTAATGATTTAAAATCTTTGTTCATAAAATTCACCTTCTTCTATTTAAAATATTAAATTAGCTGAAAAGTCCTACTAAGAAACCTGAAACCAATGAGCCACCCAAAATAGCCAATGATACTGTGAAAATATCAACAGGGATACCGTAGAAAGCCCATCCACCGTCGATCATCATCATTTCTTCTTCAGTCAACGCAGCGAATTGGTTGTCCATCATAGCAAAGTTTTCCATATGTGTTCTCCTTTTTTTACAAGGCTTCCTTAACCTTGTTAATATATTGTTTGTGGTCAGTTTTATTCAAACATCGCTTCAACACTTATATTATACAACAACCCTATCGGGTTCAACATGACATTTATGTCATGTTTGGAAGAAAAATGTGTAATTTTTTCATAATCTTTTAAATATCCTGTTTTTCCCATTTTCCCTAGTTTCATTTTGTGGTACAATAGGGGCTATGGAAAGTATTACTTTGAGTCCTAAACAAGGAGAAATTCAGGCTTTTGTCCAGAAATATCAAGACAAGCTTGTGCCTAGTAAAAATCAGTATATCCAATATCTACTGAAATTGAACCAGGCAACTGTCAGTATCTATACTTCTGGCAAGGTTCTTTTCCAAGGAGAAAAAGCTGGTCACTATGCTGCTTTTTTCGGCCATCAAGCCGAGGAAACAAGCAAGACCGATCAGAACATTTCCCTTATAGGTACGGATGAGGTCGGAAATGGCTCTTACTTTGGTGGTTTAGCAGTTGTTGCTTCCTTTGTCAGTCCAGAACAGCACGCTTTCTTGCGCAAGTTAGGCGTGGGCGACTCAAAGACCTTGACCGACCTTAAGATTCGGCAGCTGGCACCAATTCTGAAAAAAGAAATCCAACATCAGGCTCTGCTCCTGTCTCCAGAAAAATATAACGAAGTGATTGCCTCTGGTTACAATGCTGTGTCTGTCAAGGTAGCTCTTCACAATCAGGCTATTTATCTACTGCTGCAAAAAGGTTTGACACCAGAAAAAATCGTCATTGATGCCTTTACCAGTCAGCAGAATTATGACAAATACCTGAAAAATGAAAAGAATCATTTTCCAAATCCCGTTAGCCTCATTGAGAAAGCGGAAGGAAAGTTTCTAGCTGTCGCCGTTAGCTCCATTATCGCTCGCGACCTCTTCCTGGAAAATCTGGAAAATCTGAGTCAAGAGCTTGGCTACACCCTTCCGAGTGGAGCTGGAAGCAAGAGTGACCAGGTTGCTAGCCAAATCCTCCAAGCCTATGGAATGGCTGGCCTCCAGCATACCGCTAAACTTCATTTTAAAAATACAGAAAAAGCTAAAAAGCTCTTAGAAAGGTAGACTATGAAAAACAAACGCTTTGACTTCCGTGCCTTCCTCAAGGAGTGGGGAGTCTTTACCCTGATTATCTCTGCCATCTTGCTCACTCGCTGGCTGCTCTGGGCACCTGTCAAGGTAGACGGTCACTCTATGGATCCAACCTTAGCCAATGGTGAGTATTTGATGGTTTTGAAACACCAGTCTATTGACCGTTTCGATATTGTTGTAGCCTCCGAAAAGGATGACGATGGCAAAAAGAAAGAAGTCGTCAAGCGGGTGATTGGCCTTCCGGGTGATACCATTCAGTACGAAAACGACACCCTCTATATCAATGGTAAGAAGACTGATGAACCTTATTTAACAGATTACATCAAGAAATTCCAAAAGGACAAGCTCCAGTCTACCTATGTAGGCAAGGATTACACGGACAACGGAACTTTCTTCCGTAAGCTGGCCTCTCAAGCCCAGGCCTTTACCGTGGACAAAGAGGGCAGCCCTGTCTTTACCATCAAGCTCCTAGATGACGAGTATCTGCTTTTAGGTGACGATCGAATCGTGTCCAAGGATAGCCGTCAAGTAGGTGCCTTTAAATCCAGTCAGATTCAAGGCGAAGCTAAATTCCGCATCTGGCCAATCCTACCTTTCAAGACTTACTAATACTTAAGAGTATACCCCATCCAAACTCAGTTGACTACTCAGCTGGGTTTGCTTTTTAAAGAGCACATATAGAAACAATGACAGAATTTTATTTTTCAGGCACTATTGAGCGCATCATTTTTGAAAATCCCAGCAATTTCTTTCGAATCCTCCTCTTGGATATCCAAGACACGGATTGTGAAGATTTTGATGATTTTGAGATTATTGTGACCGGAACCATGGCCGATGTTATCGAAGGTGAGGATTATACATTTTGGGGCAACCTAGTCCAACATCCAAAGTACGGACAGCAACTAAAAATTTCCCGCTACGAGAGGGCAAAACCAACTAGCAAGGGGCTGGTTAAATATTTTTCCAGTGACCACTTTAAGGGTATCGGGGTCAAGACAGCTCAAAAAATCGTGGAACTCTATGGGGACGAAACCATTGACAAGATTTTAGCTGAGCCAGAAAAACTCAAAGAAATCACTGGCCTTTCTGCCAAGAACCGAGAAGCCTTTGTAGCCAAACTGCAACTCAACTATGGAACAGAGCTGGTCTTAGCTAAGCTGGCTGCCTATGGCATTCCCAATAAATTAGCCTTTCAGATTCAGGAAACCTACAAGGAAGAAACGCTGGAAATCGTCGAGCACTATCCCTACCAACTGGTTGAAGATATCCAAGGCATTGGTTTTAAAATCGCTGACCAGCTGGCCCAGCAGTTGGGAATTGAAAGTGATGCCCCTGAGCGTTTTCGGGCTGGCTTGCTTCATACCCTTCTGACCCAGTCCATGGAAACTGGCGACACCTATTTGGAGGCCAGAGACCTATTGGCACATACGATTGAGCTTCTAGAGAGTTCGCGTCAAGTAGAGCTAGATCCCAGTCTGGTAGCCGATGAATTGGCTCACCTGATTGAGGAAGACAAGGTCCAGAATGTCGAAACTAAGATTTTTGAAAACAGCCTATTCTTTGCCGAGGAAGGCATCCGCAGCAATCTGGTCCGCCTCTTGGAAAAAGGCCATCAGGATCGCTTTGAAGAAGAGAAAATCCTCAATGCCATCAGCCAAGCTGAAGATGACTTAGGCATCCACTATGATCAGATTCAGAAGCAAGCCATTTTCGACGCTATCACACAAAAAGTCTTTATCCTGACGGGTGGACCAGGAACAGGCAAAACAACCGTTATTAATGGTATCATCGCTGTCTATAGCCAGATTCGGGGCTTGGATTTGAAAAAGAAGGCAGATTTGCCCATTCTCCTTGCTGCACCGACTGGTCGAGCTGCTCGCCGTATGAACGAGCTGACTGGCCTGCCCAGCGCTACGATTCACCGCCACCTCGGTATGACTGGAGATGATGATACCAGTCATTTGGATGATTATCTGGATGCTGACTTTATCATCGTGGACGAGTTCTCCATGGTAGACACTTGGCTGGCCAATCAGCTCCTCAGTAATATCTCCTCCAATACCAAACTGCTCCTGGTTGGGGATGCAGAGCAGTTGCCCTCTGTCAGCCCTGGGCAGGTATTAGCTGACCTACTGCAAATACCGAGCATTCCCCAGACCAAGCTGGAAAAAATTTACCGTCAGAGCCAAGATTCGACCATTGTCACTCTGGCTAATCAAATCCAAAAGGGACTGCTGCCAGCAGATTTTACTGAGAAAAAAGCGGATCGTTCTTATTTTGAAGCTCGAAATGAACACATCCCGCCCATGATTGAACGAATTACCAGCGCAGCTATTCGCAGCGGCATCCCAGCTCAGGATGTCCAAGTGCTGGCTCCCATGTACCGCGGACAAGCCGGCATTGACCAGATTAATAGCCTCATGCAAAATCTCATCAATCCTGTGGAAAAAGACCAGCTGACCTTTGAAGCACCCGATTGCCAATATCGACAAGGAGACCGGGTTATCCACTTGGTCAATGATGCTGAAAGCAATGTCTTTAACGGTGACTTGGGCTACATCGTCGACCTGCTGCCAGCTAAGTACACCGAGTCCAAGCAGGACGAATTAACCATCAACTTTGACGGCAATGAAATTAGCTACCAGCGCAGCGAATGGTACAAAATTCGCCTAGCCTATGCCATGAGCATCCACAAGTCTCAAGGTAGCGAGTTTCCCGTGGTCATCCTTCCCATTACCCGAAGCAGCCACCGCATGCTCCAGCGCAATCTGGTCTACACCGCGATTACCCGAGCCAAGAGCAAACTGATCCTACTTGGGGAAAAGTCAGCCTTTGACTACGCCATAAAAAATACCGGAACAGCCCGCAAAACCTATCTAATCCAACGGTTTGAGGATATAGAACCCCCTCAAGAACTTATCCACAATCCTGTGGATAATAACGAGTCATCTGTGGAAAACTATATCCTGACTGAGGAAAACTTCCAGAAAATTGATCCTATGATTGGGATAACAGAAGATGATATTAACAGTATTTTTGAAACATAAACGCAAAAAGCAGTTGAGAGTTATTCTCAACTGCTTCTTTTACTTTATGCAAGCAACAATATACCTAGCAGCCCCTCTTTAAATATGTCAAAGTCTGCTCCATCAGCTCGTCACTAAGGATATCAATACCAATGGATTCCAGCATGAAGCGGATAAAGCGGAGACGCTCAACCTGCTTTTCAAAACTTTTCTCTGAGAATTGACCCACTAGCCAAAAATTAAGCAAGAGAAGGAAAACTTCAGCTCCTTCATCTGGAAACTGAGTCTGAAAGGAGCCATCCGCCATCCCCTTCCTGATAATTGAAGCAATAATAGAGGCGCTGACTTTCAGATTATCCTGCAAGATGGACAGACCAAAACCCGCGTCCTTATCGTACTCATCCATAACCGAATCCATGGCATGAATGGTCTGGCTCTCCAGATTGGCCTTAACGAGCGCCTGTAACTGTTCCTTTCCGCTCAGCTGCTCGGTCGCTTGCAAGGTCCGAGCGATTTCTTCCACCATCAGTTCCTTCCGATGCTGCATCACCTTTAGGATAATCTCCTCCTTTGAGTGAAAATGATGATAAATAGCTCCTTTTGAAATACCTGCTGTCCGAGCGATATCCTGCATGCTGGTTTTTTCATAGCCTTTTTGAACGAAAAGTTGAGAAGCTGTTGCTAAAATTTTTTCGATCATTGCCTGAGATTTGTCTGCTCTCGCTGCCATTGTTGTTCCCTTCATTTCTAGTCTAGCCCTATTCTATCAAAAAATCTGGGAAATACAAAAAAACTACATACTCACAGCTATATTTCACTTCTGGTGCTATCTCGTCCTACCTCCTTTTGATGGACTTGGTACCAGAGACAGATACTATAGAGAGCCAGTAAGCAGTAGCCAATGATATTTATCAAACCATGAAAGAAAATGCAGTAAGGGATAGACTGGCTTTTTTGTAAAGAGCAATCAGGTAAAAGGCGACAAAGGCAAAAATGAGCTGCCAAACTGCCCAGACTATCCTCACTGCCTCAGTAGCTAGTAGAAAAGGCCGTAGTTTTCTATTTCCAAACTGTTCTAGATCGCCCAATTTACCTAGGCTTTCTATCTACTACTTGTTCCTTTCCTGATCTTGCAATCGCTTGATATGACAGAGATTAGAGGCAATACTCAGACCTCCTATTGCCATAATACCTAGTCCTCGCCAAGGGCTAAAGACAGAGGTCAGCAGACCACCAGCAAGGACAGCATAGCCAGCTTTGACTCCCCACTTAGAATAGCGGATGCCATTCTCACCTCGTGTCATCTTTTCCAACTGCACTTTACGTTTTTCTGCCTGCTGCCGCAAAAACTCTTTTTGGCCTTTACGCTGCCTATTCAGCTCCTGATTCAACTTGAGGATATGCTCACTTGTTTTTTCTACCACAGATTTCTTCATTCTTGCTCCTTTTCAAAAAACCGACTAGACGGTTTTTATTTTATAATCTCAGTATAACAGACACTGAAAAGCATGTCCAGTATTTTTAAAAAAGGTTTTTTTATAGTCAATGAAATCATAAGACAACTTCGAAGCTAATCACAAGCAACTCTCTCATACTAAAAATTATATCTAAAAAAGCTCGGTAACGAACCAAGCCTTTATCTTTTTATCCAAACCCCGTCACTGTCAGTCCTAACAAGCGAACGCCTCGCGGCTGCTCTTCCAGGCTGTCATAGATTTCATGACTAACCCGCTCAATCACTTCGACTTCCTTCGTTTCTTGCTTCAAGGTTCTCCTTTTGGTTAAGGTTGAAAAGTCAGCATAGCGGATTTTAAGGACAACTGTCTTGCCAGCCTTCTGGTGTTTCTCTAAGCTGAGGGCGACCTTAGCTGCCAAGCGAGATAGTTCTTTTTTTATATCCTCCTCGCCATGGAGCAATTTGGCATAAGTTCGCTCCTTACCGATAGACTTGCGAATACGATTGGACTTGACCGGGCTATTGCTAATGCCACGCGCTTTCCGGTAGAGATCAAAACCAAAGCGGCCGAACTTATCAATCAAGGTCATTTCTGGTATTTGGAGCAGATCCGCACCAGTATAAACACCCATTTTATGCAGTTTCTCGACACTCTTCTTACCAACTCCATGAAACTTGGCAATATCCATAGGCGCCAGAAAGGCCTCAGCCTCTTCGGGTAAAATAACAGTCAGACCATGAGGCTTCTCATAGTCACTGGCAATCTTGGCCAGAAATTTATTATAAGAAACGCCTGCAGAAGCCGTCAGCTGCAGTTCATTCCAGATATCATGCTGGATCAGCTTGGCTATCTTGACCGCAGATTTAAGCCCTAGCTTATTTTCCGTCACATCCAGATAGGCCTCGTCGATACTCATGGGCTCAATTTTATCCGTATAGCGCTTAAAAATTTCTCGAATCTGCAAACCAACTGCCTGATATTTTTCGTAATTCCCCGAGATAAAAATCCCCTGCGGGCAACGCTCGTAGGCTTCCTTGGAACTCATAGCTGAATGAACTCCGAACTTCCTAGCTTCGTAATTACAGGTCGAAACCACACCGCGTCCACCCGTCTGACGCGGATCACTACCGATAATCACTGGCTTCCCCTTAAGCTTAGGATTGTCCCGCTCTTCGACCGAAGCAAAAAAAGCATCCATATCAATATGAATGATCTTTCGCGATGTATCATTGATTAGCGGAAAAATTAGCATGGCCTCTCCTATAAGTAGAATAGCTCTTTAAGAAATTTTATCATTTTTAAAGCAAGTTTCAAAGGATTTTTATTCAAAAGCAAAATCAGAAAATGTGAGACACTTTCTGAGGTTCATAGACAAAGTATTAAAATAGGAATTTCAGTATTGGACAAATTTTTCCATAGTAACGTTCAAAGCAAGGACAAAATAATTCAACTTATCAGCTTCTTTCTACTATTTTCATTTACCATTTTCAAAATTATAAAACAGTTTACAACAAAATATCAATCTGTATTATAAAAGAAAGCCTCTTTTAGCACTGAAATTCGTTTGTGAAACCGATTACCTTATGATATACTTTAATTATAAATGTAACAGTTTATGTTGCTAGAATAAAGAGGAAAATCTAATGGTTGTTAAAACAGTTGTGGAAGCTCAAGACATTTTTGACAAGGCCTGGGAAGGCTTCAAAGGTGAAGACTGGAAAGAGAAAGCAAGTATCTCTCGCTTCGTTCAAGCCAACTACACACCTTACGATGGAGATGAAAGCTTCTTGGCAGGTCCTACTGAGCGCTCACTCCACATCAAGAAAATCGTAGAAGAAACAAAAGCTCACTACGAAGAAACTCGTTTCCCAATGGACACTCGTCCAACATCTATTGCAGATATCCCTGCTGGTTATATTGACAGAGATAACGAACTAATTTACGGTATTCAAAACGACGAACTCTTCAAATTGAACTTCATGCCAAAAGGTGGTATCCGTATGGCTGAAACGACTTTGAAGGAAAATGGTTATGAACCTGATCCAGCTGTTCACGAAATTTTCACAAAATATGTGACAACTGTTAACGACGGTATTTTCCGTGCTTATACTTCTAACATCCGCCGTGCTCGTCACGCCCACACTGTAACTGGTCTTCCAGATGCTTACTCACGTGGACGTATCATCGGGGTTTACGCACGTCTTGCTCTTTACGGTGCAGACTACTTGATGCAAGAAAAAGTCAACGACTGGAATGCTATCAAAGAAATCGACGAAGAAACAATCCGTCTTCGTGAAGAAGTAAACCTTCAATACCAAGCTTTGCAACAAGTTGTTCGCTTGGGTGACCTTTACGGAGTTGATGTCCGCAAACCAGCGATGAACGCGAAAGAAGCAATCCAATGGGTTAACATCGCCTTCATGGCTGTCTGCCGTGTGATCAACGGTGCTGCTACATCTCTAGGACGTGTGCCAATCGTATTGGATATCTTTGCAGAACGTGACCTTGCTCGTGGTACATTTACTGAATCAGAAATCCAAGAATTTGTTGATGATTTCGTTATGAAACTTCGTACAGTTAAATTTGCTCGTACAAAAGCTTATGACCAATTGTACTCAGGTGACCCAACCTTCATCACAACTTCTATGGCTGGTATGGGTAACGACGGTCGTCACCGTGTTACTAAGATGGACTACCGTTTCTTGAACACTCTTGACAACATCGGTAACTCTCCAGAACCAAACTTGACAGTTCTTTGGACTGACAAATTGCCATACAACTTCCGTCGCTACTGTATGCACATGAGCCACAAACACTCTTCTATCCAATACGAAGGTGTAACAACAATGGCTAAAGACGGATACGGTGAAATGAGCTGTATCTCATGCTGTGTGTCACCACTTGACCCAGAAAACGAAGAACAACGCCACAACATCCAGTACTTCGGTGCTCGTGTAAACGTTTTGAAAGCCCTTCTTACTGGTTTGAACGGTGGTTACGACGATGTTCACAAAGACTACAAAGTATTTGACATCGATCCTATCCGTGACGAAGTTCTTGAATTCGAATCAGTTAAAGCGAACTTTGAAAAATCTCTTGACTGGTTGACTGACACTTACGTAGATGCTTTGAACATCATCCACTACATGACTGACAAGTACAACTACGAAGCTGTTCAAATGGCCTTCTTGCCAACTAAACAACGTGCTAACATGGGATTCGGTATCTGTGGATTTGCTAACACTGTTGATACATTGTCAGCTATCAAGTATGCTACCGTTAAACCAATCCGTGACGAAAATGGATACATCTACGATTACGAAACAATCGGTGAATACCCACGTTGGGGTGAAGATGACCCACGTTCAAACGAATTGGCAGAATGGTTGATCGAAGCTTATACAACTCGTCTACGTAGCCACAAACTTTACAAAGACGCAGAAGCTACAGTATCACTTTTGACAATCACATCTAACGTTGCTTACTCTAAACAAACTGGTAACTCACCAGTCCACAAAGGTGTATACCTTAACGAAGATGGTTCTGTGAACTTGTCTAAACTTGAATTCTTCTCACCAGGTGCTAACCCATCTAACAAAGCTAAAGGTGGATGGTTGCAAAACTTGAACTCACTTGCTAGCCTTGACTTTGGTTACGCAGCTGACGGTATCTCATTGACAACTCAAGTTTCACCTCGTGCCCTTGGTAAGACTCGTGACGAACAAGTGGACAACTTGGTAACAATTCTTGATGGTTACTTCGAAAATGGTGGACAACACGTTAACTTGAACGTTATGGACTTGCAAGATGTTTACGACAAGATCATGTCTGGCGAAGATGTTATCGTACGTATCTCTGGATACTGTGTAAATACTAAATACCTCACTCCAGAACAAAAAACTGAATTGACACAACGTGTCTTCCACGAAGTTCTTTCAATGGATGATGCACTTAGCTAAGCCTCTTTCCTAATTGTAAAACCAGCTGAAAATCAGCTGGTTTTCTTTTGCTTTGGAGAGATAGCTTTGAGCATTTGTGTTATAATAGAGTTATTGTGAAATGAAAAAGGGGATATAATGGCTGAGAAAATGTCTACAGATGAAAAAAATCTTAATCTGGCCGTCGATGTTATCATGCTAGCTGGGACCTTGCTATTACAAAGCGGCTCAGAGATTTATCGGGTCGAAGATACCATGATCCGGATTGCCCATTCGCAGGGCATCGTGGACTGTAATGCCTTAGCCATGCCAGTTGCCATATTCTTTTCCATTGAAAATACCAATATTTCTCGAATGAAGCGAAATATCCATACGAACTATAATATCGAGAAGGTCTGTGATGTCAATCAAGTCTCTCGCCAACTGGTTAGTGGTGCCATCAATCTGGAAGAAGCTCTTGAACAGCTAAAGGCACTTAAGACAAAAGGGGTTCCCTATAGCAAAAGAGAACTCATTACAGCAGCCACACTCAGCGCTCCTTTCTTTTCGATCATGTTCGGAGGAAATTTCTACGATGCTCTTGGGGCTGGTATAGCGACCCTATTTGGCTTTTCTTTCTCCCTTTATGTCGATAAATACATTCGGATTCCTTTCGTATCAGCCTTTGCTGGGGCTTTCGTCTTCGGATTATTAGCCCAGATTTGGGCTCGCTACTCAGGCTTCGATTCAACAGCAGACTTGATTATCGCAGGGGCTGTCATGCCCTTCGTCCCAGGAATCGCTCTGACCAACTCAGTTAGAGATATCATGACCAACCATATCAACTCTGGAATGAGCAAACTCTTTGAATCACTCCTCATTACCCTTGCTCTCGGCGCCGGCACCTCTGTCGCCCTCATTCTTATGAAATAAGCCTATGACAATCTTGACTTTCTTACTACAAGCTCTGGCCAGCCTACTGGCCATCATCACCTTTTTAATCGTCCTAAATGTCCAGCGGAGTATGCTGATTCCTGGCGGAGTCTTAGGAATGGCCACTTGGCTACTCTATCTCCTGTTCAAAGGACCGACCAATGTCATTATTGCAACCTTTGTGGCTGCTATCATTGGTTCCTGTGCCAGCCAAATCCTCAGCATCATCTATAGAACGCCAGCTGTCGTCTTTATTTTGGCTATTCTGGCTCCTCTGGTGCCTGGTTATATTTCCTATCGGACAACTGCCTTTTTTGTGACAGGCGATTATAGTCAGGCCATGGTTCATGCTACCTTGGTCGTCATCCTAGCCTTGGTCATCTCTATCGGGATGGCTAGCGGGACTGTCGTCTTAAAGATTTACAGCTACCTGAAGAAACATCCTCTTCACTATAAAAAATGAGTCAATACATATTGACTCATTTTTCTTTACGCATTTTAGCTAGAATTTCCTTGGCTTTTGCCTGATTGAATTGCTTCTCTTTGAGAAGTTCTGCAACAACAGAAGCAATCTCATCTTCCTGAGCACCTGCCAATAAAGCTAGAGATTTAGCTTGGAGCTTCATGTGGCCAGCCTGAATTCCCGTGGTCACAAGCGCTCTCAAGGCTGCAAAATTCTGCGCTAAGCCGACAGAAGCGATAATCGAAGCTAATTCTTTGGCTGTCGGTTGCCCCAATAAATCAAAACTAGCGACAACCATTGGATTAAGCCCAATCGACCCTCCCTTGGTCGCAACAGGCATGGGTAGAGTCAACTGGCCATAGAGCTTTTCTTCTTCTAGATCGACCTCCCACTGACTCAATCCTTGGTAGCCGCCATCGCGAGCGGCATAGGCATGGGCTCCAGCTTCAATGGCCCGCCAATCATTTCCTGTCGCCAAAAGAACTGCATCAATTCCGTTAAAAATACCTTTATTATGCGTGCTAGCCCTATAAGGATCCTGCTTTGCAAACTGACTGGCTAGAGCGATTCTTTGAGCAGTGCGTTCAGCTTCTGCCTTATCTCGACTGAGTGAATGGAAATCAATTTCACAAGAGGCTGTTACGAGTGCCTCAGTCGCATAATTAGATAGAATGGCCATCAAGCTCTGTCCACTTGTTAACTCCTCCAACCGTTCTTTTAGGGCTTCTAGCATCGTATTAAGGATATTGGCACCCATGGCTTCCTGAGTGTCCACGACAAGGTAGACGACTAGAAAGTCCGTCTCTCCCTCCAGGAAATCCGTTCTCAAATCACGCGCCCCACCTCCTCGCTTGACGATGGAAGGATGGGCTTGATTCGCCAATTCTAATAAAGCTGACTTGTCATTTTGAATCTGCTCTAGAGCTTTAGCTACATCAGGCACATCATAGAGTGCGACCTGCCCAATCATCTGCCGATTATGAATCTTGGTTTTGAAACCGCCATTGCGCTTAATGATTTTTGCTGCAAAACTAGCAGCAGCAACGACAGAGGGCTCCTCTGTCACAAAAGGTACCTGATAAACCTGCCCATCTATGAGAAAGTCTGGTGCGATCGAATAAGGTAATGCTAAAACAGAAAGCACATTTTCACTCATTTGATTGGCTGTCTCCAGCGGCAGATGGCTTTGATTAGCAAGATTTTGCCAATTCTCATCCTGGAGTAGCTCATGGGCTTTTAGAAACTCTAGCCGCTCTGTAGGTGTCTTTTTAGAAAATCCAGTCCAATTTATTTTCATGATGGTTTCTCAACTTTGATATACTTGCGCTGGTGTTGGTCTATTTGAACCAAGGCGTAAACTTGGTCATCGTAGCCAGAAAAGGCAGCTGAGCCGTTTTCATCCAGCTGGGCTTCTGCAAAGAAAAGCTCTTCATAGGCAGCAACCGTCAATTCCTGCCGTTGATTCAATTGCTCCAAACGATGAGACGTCAGCTGTTTTTCATAACCTTCTACCAGATTGGCACTGAAAATCTCAGCGACAGCACCACTACCATAACTAAATAGAGCAATCTTGTCACCAGCCTTAAGATTTTCAGAGTTTTCTAAGAGGGACAAGAGCCCCAAAAAGAGCGAGCCTGTGTAGATGTTTCCAACCTTTTGGCTATAAAGAATAGACTTTTCAAAGTTTTCTTGCAGTTTTCTCTGCTCTTCCTGAGACAAGCTTTTATCCATAATTTTATTCAGCCCCTTCAGCGCCAATTTGGGATAGGGAAGATGGAGACAAACCGCTGCAAAGTCTCCCAAAGTTAAAGCATGACGCTTTTGATATTCCTTCCATGTTGTCTTAAGGCAATCCAAATACTGCTGGGTTGAGTAAACACCATTGACATAAGGAGTCGTAGAGTAATTTGGACGCCAAAAATCCATAATATCACGAGTCTGAGCCACATTATCTTCATTGAATTCAAGGATGCGTGGATTTTGACTAATCAGCATAGCGATAGCGCCTGTACCTTGAGTCGGCTCGCCTGGCGTCTCCTTCCCATATTTGGCAATGTCACTAGCGATGACCAAGACCTTGCTTTCTGGATATTGTCTGATATGCAGCTTGGCATAGTCTAGAGCAGCAGTTGCCCCATAGCAGGCCTCTTTAATTTCAAAGCTACGAGCAAAGGGCTGGATACCCAAAAGACCGTGAATAAAGACCGAAGCCGCCTTGCTTTGGTCGATGCTAGACTCCGTTGCGACAATGACCATATCAACGACCTTCTTGTCCTCTACAGTCAAGATTTGCTCAGCCGCTGCTGCGCCCAAAGTAACAATATCCTCAGTTAAAGGAGCAATACTGATCTCCTTCATCAATAATCCCTTGCTGAGCTTGTTGGGATCAATGCCCCGCTCCTCAGCCAGATGATCTAATTTTAAAACATAATTGCTGGTCGCAAAACCGATTTGATCGATTCCGATTTTCATCATAAAGACCTCATTCAATTCATTTGATAGCTAATAGTATTCAGACATTATTTTACCATAATTAAGGCTAAAACTCTTTTAAAAACCATTTTTTAAGCTCAAATCCGACTTGAGACGGAGAAAGCTCGGCATCAAAAAATGAGAGAAACTCAATTTTTCCAATTCAGTTTCCCTCATCAGTTCAGTCTATTCCACATTTTGAACTAGCAAGTTTATGGATTTAAGGATAAGCTTCCCTCCATAAATCCCTTGCAATATCCCTTGTTTTCTTTGTAAACAGGCTGAAGCAAGTCCTACTTCCGCTTCCTTGCAATCAGGTGAATCGGTGTTCCTTCAAAGACAAAGGCCTTGCGGATTTGATTTTCCAAGAAACGCAGGTAAGAGAAGTGCATGAGCTCTTCTTCGTTGACAAAGATGACAAAGGTTGGCGGTTTTATCGCCACTTGAGTCGCATAAAAAATCTTCAGACGCTTGCCCTTGTCAGTCGGTGTCGGATTGATGGCGATGGCATCCATGATGACATCATTGAGTACCGCAGACGGAATACGGGTATTTTGACTCTGACTGATTTGCTTAATCATGTCCGGCAGCTTATGGAGACGCTGCTTGGTCAGGGCAGAGACAAAGATAATCGGGGCATAAGACAAGTACTGGAACTGGTCGCGGATATCCTCTTCCCAGTCTTTCATGGTATGATTGTCTTTTTCCAGTGTATCCCACTTATTAACAACGATGATCATTCCTTTTCCTGCCTCATGGGCGAAGCCAGCGATTCGCTTATCGTATTCACGAATTCCTTCTTCGGCATTGAGTACCATCAGAACGACATCTGAGCGATCAATCGCCCGCATAGCCCGCATGACAGAGTATTTCTCCGTATTTTCATAGACCTTGCCTGACTTGCGCATACCAGCCGTGTCGATCATGGTAAATTCCTGACCTTCACTGTCTGTAAAGACCGTATCAATAGCATCGCGTGTGGTACCGGCCACTGGACTGGCAATGACCCGATCCTCACCCAAGATAGCATTGATCAAGCTAGACTTGCCGACATTAGGACGGCCAATCAAGCTAAACTTAATCATATCAGGATTTTCAACCACTTCCTCATGTGGAAGATTTTCAACGATAGCATCCAGAACATCCCCTGTACCAATCCCATGGACAGAAGATACAGGGAATGGATCTCCCAAGCCCAGCGCATAGAAATCATAGATTTCATTGCGCATTTCGGGATTATCCACCTTATTGACCGCTAAAATAATCGGTTTGTGAGTCTTATAAAGCATGCGAGCCACATACTCGTCCGCATCCGTGATACCTTCTTTGCCGGACACGACAAAAACGATGACATCAGCCTCGTCCATAGCGATTTCAGCTTGGTGTTTGATTTGCTCCATAAAAGGTGCATCAACATCGTCAATTCCGCCCGTATCAATGATACTAAACTTACGATTCAGCCAATCTGCCGTCGCATAGATTCGGTCACGGGTGACTCCTTCCACGTCTTCGACAATGGAAATCCGCTCTCCAGCAATCCGATTAAAAAGCGTTGATTTGCCGACATTAGGACGGCCGACAATGGCAATAGTTGGTAAAGCCATGTTTTTCCTCTTTCATTCTTTGAGACAGAGTTGAGCTCCGCCTTAGTTTTCTAATTTCTTTTCTTTGAACAGTTGATCAATCTCTTGATTTGGCTCCTGACCAAATTGAGCTGCCAAACGCTGGCTCCAAGTATCCTGTGCCCGCTCACCAGCATACTCAGCCTGCACACGGTCATAGGCCTCGATGACTGAGCTGAGTTGCTCACAGTATTCTTCTTCAAAGACCACCGCTTCATAAGGCAGACGTGGCTTGACAGCATGGTTTTGATTAGGCTTTCCTAAAGCCATGCCGAAAACTGGATAAGTATAGTCTGGCAGATTAAAGAGCTGGGCAATTTTTGAAGCTTCATAGCGAACTAAACCAATAATAACACCGCCATAACCCAGACTTTCAGCTGCCAAGAGGGTATTTTGCCCTGCCAAAGCAGCATCTACCGAGCTAATGAGAATATTTTCAGTTCCCTCAGGATGGAAATCTTCTGTATGTAGGGCAGCTCCCTTTTCAGCTCGATTGAGGTCGCCAACAAAAAGCAGGAAAGCCGAAGATTGCCGAATGGCTTCTTGGGGAACCAGGTCAAAGAGGGCTTCTTTTTTCTCTTTGCTTCGCACCACAATGATCGAATAGGACTGGAAGTTTTTCCAACTGGAAGCAGCACGTCCAGCATCGATCATAGCGCGTAGTTCTTCATCTGAGATCTGCTCTTCCGTAAAGCGCCGAACAGACGTATGAGCCTTCATCAAGTTAATTGTTTCATTCATCGACGATTCTCTCCTTCTAGGTGTACTTCTTGAGCTAAAAACTTAATCCGCTCCATAACTCGCTTAGCCTGCCAAGTCTCATCGCCATTCTTAGAGTTGGCAAAGTGACGCTCCAAATCCGCAAAACTAAAGTTAGAAGTGAAGAAAGTTGGCAGATTTTCCTGCATACGGTGCTGGAGGATAACTTGTAAAATCTCATCTCTCATCCATGGGCTAGACTGCTCTGCACCGATATCGTCCAAAATCAGCACTTGAGCTGTCTTGACTTGGTCAATCTTTTCCTTTACCAAGCCAGAACTGATAGCATTCTTAACATCCAAAACAAAGCTCGGATAGTGGAGAAGAGTCGTTGACACACTGCGTTTTTCTGACAAATCATGTGCCAGCGCAGCCATCATGTAGCTCTTACCCACGCCGAAATCTCCGTAGAGATAGACAGCCTTCTGATAATGCGGAAATTCCGCAACAAAACTGGTCAAGAGCTCGAAAGCTTTGTAGCGACCGACATCGTCTAAATCCACTTTGGCCAAACTAGCCTCTTTTAAACTAGCTGGCAGATTGATAAGGTTGAGACGGCTTCTAATCGCTTCCTGTCTCTCCTGCTCAATCAACTCAGGCGTTTCCGCATAGGCAACATCCGCATAGCCTTCATTTTTCACTAAAATCGGCTTATAACCCTTGGCAATATAGTTCTGATCTTCTAGCAGGAAGCGATCTCGTTCGGTAATGTATTGATTGAACTTAGAAATGCTCCGCTGAATTTCAGTTGGAGACAGTTGTTCTCGACTGATAAAGTCAGCGATATCTGGATCTGCTAAAATCTGCTGGACCAATTTTTGATAATCAAACTGCTTCACTTTATTCATATGAGGCATTGCCTGTCCTATTTTTTCCATTTAATCGCCTCCCTCTTCCAGTCTCGCTAAAAGCCTTCTTTTTTGTTCTTCTAGTTCCGCTTGTTTTTCTAAGCTAGTTTCATTCTTGTAATCCGGCTGACTCCAGTTCGGCACATTGCTTTTAGCAGCAGCTGGGCTGACTTGCGCAGGACGACTGTTCGTCTGCTGGTTGCGTTCACGGATTTTCAGGACCGCCTCTTCAGCCGAGGTCACCTTTTGATAAGAAAAGTCATTAGCCACCTTGAGGGCATACTTCTCATTGAGATTGGCCGAATCCACCTTATTAAAAGTCAATAGCAGGATGATATTGATAACTTCATCCAACAGTCCCATCTCTGCCAAATCCTGAATCAGTTTCCGTTCACTACGCGTAATGGCCGCTTGACGGGTTTTCTTGATTTCGGCCAAAAAGAGCAGCGGCTGCTTGCTTTTAGCTTCACGGATAATAGACTGCTCTTGCGGAGAAAAATCTCCCGAAACTGGTTTTTGCTGAATCTTTTGCTGCATCCGTTTCGTCGAAATCACATGTGACACAGCTGTTTCACGCGCTAAGACATAGGTCTCATACCAAGTCCATTTCTTCTGCTCCGCAATAGCAAACAAGTCCAAGAGATCCGATTTTTCATCCGCAAAACGCAAGCCATCCTGAGCCATTCTCTGTTTAAAATGCGTCAAGTCAAAATCATTCTGGCGACTGGTTCTCGTCGGACCGACCTCTTCCATGCCATAAATCTGGCTAAAAGAAGCACCGATTTTTTGTCCAGCTGGATTTTCTGGTCGTAGCTTGTCTACTGCCGCCTGACCAATCTTTTTCTCCAAAAGACTACTGTACACATGATGAGCAAAGAAGTCCTCAGCTGACAAGGTTGGATAGAGTCGGATGAAAAATCCCGTTTCCGTCTGGAAAAGCTCTAGCAAGCCAATAGCTGATAGGCGCTCCAAGCTTCTCTCCAACACTTCCATACCAAAATCAAGATGATTTAAAATATGGCTGAAAAGTCGCTGCTGAGTTCCATTATCCCAAAAAGAAACCAGATAAAGATAAAGCGCCACTGCATCCTTGCCCACAATAGGTAGATAATAACGGGTCAGCCCGCTCATATCTTGACTGACCTGGTTATTAGACAAGAAAGAAAAATGATCATTTGGTTTCATAAGCCATTATTTTTCCTTTTTCTTCTTAGAACCCTTGGTAATCTGCTTCAAAAGGCTTTCCAGCTCGCCAACATCTTTGAAACTCCGATAAACACTGGCAAAACGGACATAGGTAATTTCATCCAGCTCGGCCAGCTCATCCATGACCAGAGAGCCAATATATTCGCTAGCAATTTCATTTTCGCTCTGACTGCGAAGTTTTTGCTCAATCCGATTGACCAGTTCTTCAATCTCTTCACTTGAGACCGGACGCTTCTGAGCGGAGCGGATGATTCCGTTAAAGATCTTATCCCGAGAAAATTGCTCACGCGTTCCATCTTTTTTGACAACGACTAGGGTTCTTTCTTCCACGCGCTCATAAGTTGTAAAACGATGCTGGCATTCCTCGCATTCACGGCGACGACGGATTGTATTTCCATCTTCTGCCTGCCGGCTGTCAACCACACTTGATTTGCTTCCGCCACATTTGGGACAACGCATGTCATTTCCTCCTAGAATCTTAATACTTCATTATACCATGTTTTGACCAATAACAAAAGACGAGAGATTTCTCGCCCATAAAAAAACTAAAGCTGGCAAAGCAGCTTTAGCAAGAAAATCTTCTTTCAAAAATCCAGCAAATGGAAACTCAGCCCTTCTTGTCAAAATACTTTTTGGTTTCGGAAATAATAACAGGAGATAAGACCAAAAGAGCAATCAGATTTGGTAAGGCCATCAAGGCATTGACAATATCAGCAATGACCCAAACTGCTTCTAACTCGATAAAGCCCCCTAAGAGCACCATAGCGACAAAGATGATTCGGTACAAGCGAATATATTTGACACCAAAAAGAAACTCAAAGCAGCGCTCACCGTAGTAGTTCCATCCTAAAATAGTGGTAAAAGCAAACAGAACTAGAAAAACGGATAGAAGGATTGGACCAAAATTAGCAAAGACAGTCGCAAAGGCTGCCTGAGTCAAGGACACACCATTGAGATTGCCATTCCAAACTCCTGTGATTAAAATTGTTAGACCTGTCAGACTACAAATAATCAGAGTATCAATAAAGGTTCCCGTCATCGAAATCAAGCCTTGCTCGACCGGTTCCTTAGTCTTAGCTGCCGCCGCCGCAATAGGTGCTGATCCTAAACCAGATTCATTGGAGAATACTCCGCGTGCGACCCCATTTTGAATCGCCATCTGGATGGTTGCACCAGCAAAGCCACCAACAGCAGCCGTCTGGCTAAAGGCAGAACTAAAGACTAGCTGGAGAGTTGGCAGCAGGCGATCTAGATTGACTGCTAACATAGTCACAGTCCCCAAGATATAAATAGCTGCCATAAAAGGCACAACCTTGGTCGACACTCGAGCAATCGACTGGATGCCGCTAAAAATAACTAGAGCTACTAAAATAGCCAAAATTGAGGCAGTCACAGCTGGAGGCAACTTAATCGTATTCTGCATAGCTTCTGTAATGGAATTCACCTGCGTAAAGGTTCCAATCCCTAAAAGAGCCACCAAGACACCCGCTACAGCGAAGAATATAGCCAGCGGACGCCATTTTTCTCCCATTCCTAATAGGATATAATGCATGGGACCACCAGCAACTGCCCCGTGGGCATCCTTGGAACGATACTTGATCGCTAATAAACCTTCGGCATACTTGGTTGCCATTCCAAAGAAAGCAGCTAGCCACATCCAAAACAAGGCACCCGGTCCACCAACTTTTATGGCAGTCGCTACACCGATAATATTCCCCGTGCCAACCGTGGCTGCCAAAGCTGTACAAAGAGCAGCAAAGCTTGACACGTCTCCATGATGATCCTCTCCAGATACAAAAATTAAGCGAAAGGCGCGAGAAAGACGCGAAATCTGTAGCCCCCTCAGACGAAGCGTCAGATAAAGCCCTGTTCCAACTAATAAAATCAAGAGGGGAGGCCCCCAGACCAAAGAATCAATTTGATTCAGCAACTTCAACATAAGTCTTATGCTCCTTTTCCACACCGAGAAAAAGAAAAGTACATGTTTACACATGTACTCTGGATGCCTGAGAATGACCGACTCCTGTCCTTCCCTTGCTCTGTCCTTTTACCTGAGAGTTTGAGCAGTTGCCTGCCTTGCCCCTTCGGTGCCAATCATGGTCTCTCCAGAGTTCCGTCCATTTCACAGTCATAAGGTTCAAACGCTTATTTCTGAAAAACTTCATTCGGTGTTTATTCTAAATTTTCTATTATTTTAAAATAATATTCGTTTTTTGTCAATGTTTTATGAAAAACTTTGAAGATGTAAGCGCTTTTTGACATAAAAAGAAGCCCTGGGGCTTCTTTCTTAGCTTAACTCCGCCAAAATAGCCTTCAATTGCTCCTTCGTATGAACACCAGCCACTTGCTTCACGACTTGACCGTCTTTCTTGAACAGAAGGGTCGGAATGGACATAATGCCAAATTCACGGGCAGTATTTGGATTTTCATCCACATCCATTTTAAGGATTTTCAGTTCATCTTCATGAACTTCCCCTGCCAACTGCTCCAAGATAGGCGCCTGCATACGACATGGACCGCACCAAGTTGCCCAAAAATCAATCAGAACCAGTCCGTCTTTTGTCTCTTCAGCGAATGTTGCATCTGTAACTGCTGCTACCATAAATCTTCTCCTTTGAATAGCTTACTTTTGATATCATTGTACACTAAATTTAGAAAAATAAAAAAATTCTCTAGCAAAGTAGAGAATTCTTATTTTTCCAAACAATTTTTTAAAATAAAAATAGATTGAGGGACATCTGAGAAAACTTGGATTAAAAATTCCAAATGTTGCTGATCTATGCTATCTAAAGCTACGGTGTGCTTGACATTTACAGTGCCATCATTATTCTCAATGATCTGATGACCAAAAAGGATATCTCCAAACGGGGTCGCTGTTTTATCCCAAAATTCCTCAAAGGGCTTGACAAGTGTCAGCTGATATTCCATTGGGGGCATTCCTTCGAGTTCCATCATCCCACAAGATCCTGTCTTAAATTCACCATTTAATGTAATATTTTTTAAATCTTCTTCCCAGTCATACCACTTTTCAATATTTTCATAGTAGGCCCATACATCTTCTTTTGATGCTTTTATGGTTAAACTAAAACTAAATTCCATTATAAAATCTCCTTTATAATATGTATGCTTATTATAAGTGTATTTATCAAATTTGTCAAATGGTTTCCCACTCTAGCATTAGCATTTCTTCTAAATGAGCTACCTGCTTTGGTTCTTCTTTTCATACTGATAAAATGGAATCAGAACGATGTCTTGGTCGTATGGCTTGATTTTCGCTCTCTTATTTAACCATTTAGGCAATAGTGCGATTCCTTTCCCGTTTTCAACTAAGCTGATAATGTTCTCAAAAGAATCAATTTCTACAACTGATTTTAAATGAGCAAACTTCATTAAGCTTTGTTTTCTAAAAGGGCAATTTTTATCTTTATTAACGAATATAGGCATTTCCTCAGTAGCCTTTATATTGCTCGAACAAGCATAAACTGACTCGATATGCCCGATAGTCTCATCATAATGCTTTAAATTTTCAATTTTTTGAAAGCAAAAAATTTTATCAAAGTCTTCCTGATGAGCAATGATTGGTATATCCGAAGTTTTTTGGATATTGATCTCACTTTTATTCAAATCAATTGTTTGTGAATTATTAATATCGTGATTGAATAATAATTCTGAAATTAAGATGGATATTTTCGAGGTTTCACATTTCTTTTTTAATTTCTCTAAATTGTTAGAAGTTTCCTTACAAAATTGATAAAATAAGTCTCCACTTTTTGTCGGAACTAAACCATTATATTTTCTGTAAAATAATTTCGTATCTAATTCAGTTTCAAGCACTTTCAATCTAGCGCTGAGATTAGATTGCGCATATTGTAAGATCTTTGAACTTTTGTTTATTGATCTTGTCTCATAGATCGTCACAAAAATGCTCATATCATTAAAATTCATTTAAAACACCCTATCACTTTTTATGATAATTATATCATTTTTAAGTATTATTCAACATGATATAAATTATTTATACTATCAATAGTTAATTAGAAAAGGGGTGCTGAAATGCAAGCAATGCAATATACTATAAAATTACCATCAGATTATGATATGGATATCATTAGACAACGTGTCCGAAATACAGGTCATTTGATGGATGGATTCGACGATTTATTTTTCAAAGTTTATTTAATCTCTGAAAAGTCTGAAGGCCAATTATTTAATAGTTATTGTCCACTATATATCTGGAAAAATACTAACGGAATGACAAAATTCATATTTGATGGTTACTTTGATCATATTTTAAATTCTTTTGGCTGGCAGAATATTGAAATCGGAGTGACTTCATCAGTCGAAATATCTGATCATTTTGACTCAAGTAAATATGCTACATTAGAAGTCATTGATATAGAAGCGTCTGAAAGTTTAAAATCCTTTACCATTCACGAGCAAATGCAAAACAACGAAAGTGGCAAAGTCGTTATTTTCAATCCTGATAAATGGAAAAAATGTATTTTTACTTTTTATACCAATAAACCCGATACACAACTACCAACATTTGAAATTTTACATATTTCACAATAAGTAGCATATGATAAGTAATAGGGAAATGCCTGAGCAAACAATTTTTCATTTTTTTGCACACTATGACAGTATACTTGCTCTTCCCAAAATTGTATGACCTTTACTGTCATCGGCTAAATGAAAAAATCGTTACGACATGTAACGATTTTTTGGCTATGCTATTAACTCAATTCGGCGATAATAGCCTTGAGCTGGTCTTTGGTATGAACACCTGCGACTTGCTTAACGACTTGACCGTCTTTCTTGAACAGAAGGGTCGGAATGGACATAATGCCAAATTCACGGGCAGTATTTGGATTTTCATCCACATCCATTTTAAGGATTTTCAGTTCATCTTCATGAACTTCCCCTGCCAACTGCTCCAAGATAGGCGCCTGCATACGACATGGACCGCACCAAGTTGCCCAAAAATCAATCAGAACCAGTCCGTCTTTTGTCTCTTCAGCGAATGTTGCATCTGTAACTGCTGCTACCATAAATCTTCTCCTTTGAATAGCTTACTTTTGATAATATTGTACACCAAACACAAAGGAAAAGAAAATATTTGCTACGGACTACCCGATGCTTCCCTACTTAAAGATTACAATCGTTGCGCCGCTGCCACCAGCATTTTGCGGGGCATAGCCGAAGGACTTGACCTGCTTGTTGCGGCGGAGATATTTGGTCACCCCTTCACGGATCACACCCGTTCCGATACCGTGGATAATATCCACCTGAGCCATGTTGTTGAGAAGGGCCTGATCGATGAAGGCATCAAGCTCTTCCATGGCCTCTTCGTAGCGTTTGCCGCGCAGATCCAGTCTAGCTCTTGGACCATTGGTATTAGTTCGCTTGACCACATTGACCTGCTTGCGCTTAGGCTTCTGCTCCTTTTCAGCCTTGAGAAGATTAAATTCCTGCTCTTCCAGAGTCATCTTGATGAGACCGACCTGAGCTTCCCAGCGGCCGTCCTTGAGCTGCTTGACCAAGGTTCCCCGCTGACCATAGCTGGTCACTAGAATATCGTCTCCCACCTTGGGCGCCCGATTTTTCTTGGCCTGCTTGAGTACCTTATTCTTTGATAAATCAACGGTTTCAGGTGCCAACTTTTTAAGCTGAGCCTTGGCTTCAATAATCTCATGTGGTTTGAGACTGGACTTATCATGGAGATTTTTGAGGATGCTCTCACTCTCTGACAAAGCCAAATCAACGATTTCCTGAGCTTCCAAGCGTGCCTTATTGAGTTCGGTTTCTTTTTCTCGGTTAAATTCATTGTAAAGTTTTTTGAGGGCTCGGTTAAATTTGAGATTTTCCTGCTCCACCTCGCGGATATTATCCAAGCGCTTGCGGCTTTCCAGCGTCTGCTCTTCTAAGCGCTCAATAATCCGATTGACATCACTGTCTGTGTTGGTCTGCTCTTGGGCATGGCCAACGATAACTTCCGCCAAGCCCAAACGCCGAGCGATTTCAAAGGCATTGGAGCGGCCAGGCACTCCCTGCATAAAGCGATAGGTCGGTCTTAAACTATCTGTATCAAATTCCATGCTGGCATTTTCCACCCAGTCCGTCTCAATCCCATAGGCTTTGAGCTCAGGATAGTGGGTCGTCGCCATGGTTTTAATCTGCCTTAGCCGCAAATCTTCCAAGATAGCAATAGCCAGAGCTGCACCCTCTTGCGGGTCAGTTCCAGCTCCTAACTCATCCAGCAGAACCAAACTCTCGCTATCAACCTGCTCTAAAATAGAGACGATATTGGTCATGTGACTAGAGAAAGTCGACAGACTCTGCTCAATCGACTGCTCATCACCAATGTCTGCAAATATCTGACTGAAAATCCCGACGCGACTCCCCTTGTCCGCCAGAATCGGCAGACCGGACTGAGCCATGATCTGAGCCAACCCCAAGGTCTTCAGCATGATGGTCTTACCACCCGTATTAGGCCCTGTAATGACAATCTCTGTCAAGTCCGGCCCGAAATGCAGATCATTAGCCACCGCATTTTCAATCAGTGGATGGCGGACACTGAGCAGTTGGATGTCCTGCTCTTCCGACAGGTCTGGCACCACCGCTCCCGTCTCCTGCATGAAGCGGACCTTGGCACGCACCAGATCTAGATGACCGATAATCCAAGCATTGTTGGCAATTTCAGCCGCATGAGGCCGTATCATATCCGACATGGCCTGCAAAATCCGCTGAATTTCATAGCGCTCGTCTGCCCGACTGATGGCAATCTCTTCATTGAGATTAACCACCGCCCGCGGCTCAATGTAAACCGTACTACCGCTGGCCGAAATATCGTGAACGACGCCTGCAATACGATTACGGTAGGTATTTTTTACAGGCAGTACATTGCGACCATTCCGACTGGCCACCACTTGGTCTGCCAGCATATCACCCTTGGTTTTGAGAATCTCTTGCAGAATATCTCGAACCTGGACTTCATTTTCTTGAATTTTTCGGCGGATACGACTCAACTCTTCACTAGCAAAACTTTCGAGAAAGCCCCCATCGTTGATAGCTTGCAGGCTTCCCTGAATACTAGGAAACTCTACTAGATTGTTAAAAAGACGATCCAAACGCTCCAATTGGACATTTTCCAGATCCTCGTAGAAGGACACCAGCTCATGCGTCACAGCCAAGACCCGCTTGAGGGCTAAAAACTCCTCAATATTAAGGTCGCTATCCAGCTCTAGGCGCTTGGTCAAGCCCCTAATATCCTGAATGGCTCCCAAACTAAAGTGCGGATGTTGCACAAAAATCTGCCGCATATCGGACATTTCCAAAAAAGCAGCAGCAATTGATTCTTTTTTAATGCTTGGCTGGAGCTGCTTTAGCTCCAACTCTCCCAGCTCAGTCAGCAGATAGGGATAAAAAAGCTCCTTAATTTTCTCAAATTCCAAAGTTTCTAAAATTTTATGATTCATCTTGTTCATTCTATTTCTATATGATTTAAACTGAAAAAGAAACTCAGCTACAGGGCAACTGAGTCTTAATTATCCGATAATTTTTGTGACCCAAAGGTCATGTAAAATGGATGAAGTTACAGGCGTATGATTAATAATAAATCGAATCAGCAAACTAGAATTTAAGCGTTCTTGTATAAAGGACATGGGCACAGTAGCTAAAATAGTCAGTCCCATCTCAATAACAAAGAGTGAGATGAAGACCGCAATAGCCCCACTAACCATATTGAAAATTTTGGTATCCCACTTATTCGGATAGGGAATTAAATTTACAAAAATCCCAAAAAAGCGGCCTACTATATAAACAAGGCTGAAAACAAGAAGATAAGCCAGCCCCGCATAAAAAACCTTATCCAGATGAAAAAGTTGGGAACTTGCAAAGAAATAAGTCGAGCTTCCTTTAACAGCGCTAGCATAGGGCACCCACAAGCTGATGGACTTAGCCAAGTCCTGATATAGAGCTCCAGCCACCAGCATGGATACAATCGTCATAGCAGCATAATAACCCTGCAGAACAATCCCACGCGAGTAGCCAATATAAAAGCTCCAAGCTAATATTAGTAAAATAATAATTGCAAACACTATCTTTCCCCTGTATTAGCTGACTTTTCTCTTAATTCGCTAAGCATTTTGTGACGAAGGCTTTCCAATTCTTTTTCCTTATCATCAAACTCAATCTCGCGACTGAGCTGGGTAGATAAACTATTAATCGCCAGCAAAATGGCCAAGACTTCATCATCTGCCGCAGGCATCTGCTCTTTAATAGCCTTATATTTTTCCTTGGCAACCCGCTCCACTTCTTCCATAAAAAGATTATCATGTTCTGTTGTTAAAGTTAAGGTTTTGTTTCCAAATGTAAACTTATATCTATTCAAATTTGCCATAAAATCACCTCATGATATTATACCAAAAATCGCTACATTTGTCAGGTAGAAATCTGCTATCTATCCTTTGATAAATTATAACTCTTTCGTATAATAATATCGCTCACCTGTATAGGGATATTCTTTTAATCTAAACACTTCCTCATAGCCATGCTTTTTATAAAAATCTGGCGCTTGGAAATGAAAAGTATCCACAAATGAATACTTACACTTCCTGTCACGAGCTTCCTCTTCTGCCCTTTGCAAAATATCCGAGCCAAGCCCTTGCCCTCGTAAAGCCTCACTCACATATAAATACTCAATTTCCAGCCAATAACCAAACGTCTCGGCTACCAGACCTCCCATTAAATTTCCGTCCTCATCTTCGACAAAGATATTGAGAGGCTCACTTGTTGAAGCTTCCCGTTTAGAGCGATTATAAGCTCGAATTAAATTTCCAAGTTCTTGTGCTCGTTCAGATTCTTTATTTTCCAATCTCAATTTCATTAGGCTCTCCTTCTTACTTATCAGACAAATCTTAAACCTATTCTACCATTTTAGCAAGATAAGTAGAATTTATTCATTCCAAAAATAAAAATTTGAAAGATAGATACCTTAAAATATATTAGAAAAGACAAGGCAGCAAACCTTGTCCTTATACTGTATCTAATAGTTCTCTTATTCATAGATTTTCTGCATGCATATCGCCCTCTATTTATACTCACTCTTACGATCCTGCACTTTCGTAGGCGTCAAAACCCCTATCCCAAAGTTTGAGGGAAATGAAAAAGCAAACAAGGGAAATCAGAATCAAACCACCAATGTTAAAGAGTCCATTCTTGTCCTGCAAGAAATAGCTGGCAGGGTAGTAGGCCGTAAAGGCGAAAGGCACGATAAAACTAATCAACCAACGAAGAAGCGAATTGTAAATGGAAATCGGGTACTTGGCAAAGTCATTAAACATATAGAAGATGTAAATCATGGCACCTGACTGCTTGGTCCAAAAAGCAATACTGGCTGTCGCAATTTTCAAGGAAGTATAAATCAAGGTCGCAAAAGGAATACAGACTAGGAAAAGCAGGAATTTAGGAAAGGTCCAGCTAATACTGGTGACCGTTGTTGCCAGAAGGATTCCACCAACTAAAAGTTCGCCCAAGGCATCAATCTGAAAGGTCTCGACTAGGATGTGAAAGAGAGGATTGATAGGACGAGTCAGGTATTTGTCAAACTCTCCTTTTCGCACCAAGCGTTGCCCCAGTGCCCAGAGATTGTCAAAAAAGAGATGGTCCAATCCCTTGGGAACCAAGGAAAATCCATAAATGAAAGCTATCTCTTGAAAAGTCCAGCCTTCTAGCGATGGAATGTGTTGAAAGAGTACATTGAGAAACAAGAGGTTCAAGCCTTGGGTCAGGAAGACACCTAACACGCCCACCACAAAATCGACCTTGTATTCCATGATTTGCTTGATGTATTGTCTGATAAAAATCAGATGCATGCGTTGATATTTTTTCATACTAACCTCCTTGAATGGTGATAAATGACTGGACTCTTTTCCAAATCAACTGAGACAAGCCCACCATCACTATGAGCCAGAAGAACTGTAGCAAAAGCGACTGAAGAATCTGACTGGCATCGTATTTCCCAACAATGATCATGACTGGAGTATAAATCAAGGATGAAAAAGGCAAGAAGGACAGAATATCTGAAACGATTTTAGGAAAGAAAGCCAAGGGAATCAAACTTCCAGACATAAAGGCCACTATTGAAGTCTTGAGTAGATTAGAACCCCAAAGATTTTTAAATACAAAGGCTGAAAAACCAAAACAGATATTAAAGAAAAAGTTGATTAGGTAGGCTAGGGTTAAACTAAAGAGATATAGGATGGTTAATCCCAGCACTTCCAAAATCCCTTGCCCAGATAAGATTTTCATCAAAACAATGACAGTTAAAAATGGAAGGCCAACGCTGATAAAAATCAACCACTTGGAACCTAGCTCGGTGAAAAGATAAGAGGCCGCAAAATGAACTGGTCTCAGCAAGCGCATGATAATAGAGCCATCCTTGACCTCCTCTCCAATCATAAAGGAGCTATCAGACCTGGTCAAAAGATTGGTCACAAAACTCATGATGATGTAGAGGGTGATATCTGCCATACTGAATCCCTGAATCAAAGACTCTTGCGACGAATCAAAGACTGCCTTCCAGAGATAAAAGGCCACAAAAGCCCCCATGACATCGCCAATCCGATAGAGAATAAAGTTGACTCGATAGGTAATCAACTCCTGAATCCCTGCATTGATAAAGGGTTTATAACGTCTCCACAATTTGACCATCTTAGAGCTCCTTTCGGTAGAAGCGACGGATAATATCCTCAATATCCGTATCCAACATCTTCAAATCGCGAATTTCAAAATCAGACAGGGTTTGCTTGATAATATCGGCCGACTGGTAGCGGGAACTATCGTATTGAATGTTGAGGCTGTTTCCTTGTCTATCAATGGTCATATCCGAAAAGCCTTCATAGTGAGAAACTAGATGACTTTGACCTGGTAGCAATTCAAAGGAAAGAGTCTTCATCTTTCCAAAGGTCTCCTTGAGCTGGCTCAGCGTTCCATCAAAAATCTCTTGCCCCTTATCAATCATAAAAATCCGATCACAAAGTTGCTCAATGTCGCTCAGGTCATGAGTAGTCAAGAGAATGGTAGTCTCTTCCTCTTGATTGATCTGGGTAATGGCCCGACGAATGTTATCCTTGACCGAAACATCCAAACCAATGGTCGGCTCATCTAAAAAGAGAACCTTAGGATTGTGGAGCAAGGAAGCCGCAATGTCCGCACGCATCCGTTGCCCAAGTGAAAGAGTTCGCACGGGGTCCTTGATAAAATCCTTCAAATCCAAAACTTCATTCAAAAAGTCCATGCGCTTATGGAAAAGCGAATCTGGCACATCGTAAATCTCTTTTAAGACCGTGTAGGTCTCTTGCAGTGCCAAATCCCACCATAGCTGGGTGCGTTGCCCAAAGACAACCCCGATATCTTTGACATAATCTTGACGATTGTCCTGCGGGATTTTGCCGTTAATCCGACAAAAACCAGATGTCGGTTTCAAAATCCCTGTCAGCATTTTGATGGTTGTCGACTTCCCAGCACCATTGGCCCCGATAAAGCCTAAAATCTGCCCCTTGGGAACCTCAAAGGTCAAATCCTTAACCGCTTCAAAGGTCTGCTTTTCAGGATGAATAAAGGAGCGCAAAGCTCCCTTCAAACCAGGTTCCTTCACTGTCTTCACAAAATTTTTCTGAAGATGTCCCACTTCTATCATTGCCATATGTTTCTCCCTTTAGAAAGTCTTCGGTAACTCGTTTCACAATGTTTAATTTAGCACAAAATAAAGAAAAAAGCAAAAAATCAGACGATCTAGCATAACATAAGAAATTATAAATAACCCAAAGATAAAAATTGGTAAAAAAAGACAAGATCCGAAAACCTTGTCTTTATTACTATACCGGCGGCCGGGGTCGAACCGGCACGTCCTTGCGGACACTGGATTTTG
>NZ_CAURYF010000017.1:0-42929 GCF_963529205.1 Streptococcus cristatus
AGGTCGCATCAACATAGATGCCATCTGGCTGAACATCAAGCTGGTCAATCGTTTCATGAAGAAGTACGGTAATGTGATGAAATTCTTTTGTCATATCCTATCTATTATATCACATTCATGTATAAAAAAAAATCCAAAAGAATATATCAGCTTTTGATAGGCCACCTTATAGCTTTTGCAAGTCACTTTCAGATATTTACCACTTGGCCTACGAGCTTCTACCAGTCAGCGAAAAGGCCTTGCGGACATGCCACATTTTGCTATAATCATAACTACCAATGCATTGCGAGTTGGAATTCCTTCACATTCCGAAATTGATTCGTCCCCAAGGAGATTTATTATGAAACTTGCTTTACGAAATAGACTATTTGCCTTTATCAGTTTTTCACGGATCTTTAATATCCTAGGCTCTTCTATCTATAATATCGTTTTTATCGTATTTGCTTCTAGCATGCCCCAACCTAAGTTTGCCGTTGGTATTGCCAATTTTATCGTTCTTGTTCCTACCTTTTTCACAGTCTTTGTCGGGATGAAAGCTGACAAAACCATTCAAAAGGCCCGCTGGCTTATTCATCTAGGTTACCTGCAGGCCTTCCTCTTCATCCTAGTCGCCCTCCTGACCAAGTCTGCCTCCTACCTCGCCTTTGCTACCGTCTGCTTTCTCAATATCTTTTCTGATATTACCAGCGACTATCGTAGTGGCCTACAGATGCCTATCCTACAAAAAAATATAGAAGAAAAAGATTTGATGGAAGCTTACTCTTTCACTCAACTTCTTACTTTTTTAGGAAATTTTGCTGGGCAAGCCTTGGGCGTCTGGTTACTTAGTATCAGCCAGCAGAATTTCGCTATGGTCGCTCTCATCAATGCCCTCTGCTTCCTACTCTCCTCAAGCACTCTTTATCTGATTCGCCAAAAACTCACCCATGATGCTCCTGCTGTTACAGAGCAAAAACTTCCTTTCAAAAAACAAATGAAAGACCTTTACCAGAATGTCCAAATGATTTTTGAACAAGAAAAAATCGGAAACTTCTTGCTAGTGCTGCTTCAAGTCCTCCTCTTAAATGCACTGGCTGGCTCCATCATGGGACTCTACAATCTCTACTTATTGGACCACCCGTTTTGGGGGCTCAATCTCAGCCAGTCTCTGCTAGTCATCGAGTCCTGCACAGTGATTGGGATTATCTCCGCCAGTGCCTTCTCAAATGATTATTTTTCCAAGCTTTCTCTGATGCGACTCGTCGTTTGGTGCTCGCTAGCTCTGCTCCTCCTAGGACTCAGCAATTTACTCCAAGCTCCTGCTCTCTTGGGAATTTTCTTTCTTACCTTTCTCATGTACATCTCTGGAAAAATCAATCCTAAAATCAACAGCATGCTGCTGAGTAAACTTCCTCCAGAAGTATTAGCCCAAACCTCCAACTTTCTTACCATGCTCTTTACCTTTTCCATTCCACTAGGAAGCATGCTTTTCACTAGTCTCGGCCTTTGGAATATGGGAAGCGCTTGGTTGGTCTTCTCTCTGCTTGGTGGTGTCTGCCTTCTACTCAGTCTCAAAAACAACTAGAGTAAAAACCGTCGCAATTCCATACAAAAAAGAGGCTGGGACAAAAGTCCTAGTCTCTCAATTGTCTTTGGATTGTCAAACAAGACGCAGTGGTTGAGTGGGCTCTACTACGCTGATTTCATCAGCTTTTACAGCCCTACTCAACTGTGCGGAGGTGGGACGACGAAATCGAATTCTAACGAATTACCGATTTCTGTCCCACTCTCTTACATATTTTTCAATCTTTCTATCCGATCGGAAATTGGTGGGTGAGTATAAAAGAGCTTTTGCAAGCCACCCTTCTTCTTAGGATCATTGATATAGAGGGCTGCACTGGCGTCATCTACATGGTGCTCCATAGGTTGACTATTGTCTAACTTCAGCAGGGCATTGATCATGCCCTTAGGATTGCGGGTCAGCTCAACACTTGAAGCGTCTGCCAGATACTCACGTTGACGGGAAATAGCCAACTGCACCAATGTTGCAGCAAGCGGCGCCAAGAGAAGAGCCAGCAGAGAGACTATCATCAAAACAATTCCTAAGCCATTGTCATTGTCCCGATTGTTTCTTCGACGGCCACCACCGCCAAACCACATCATGCGCCCAGCCATGCTAGACAGCATCGTGACAGCACTTGTAAGTGCCACTGCAATCGTCGAAATGCGAATATCATAATTGCGAATATGACTGACTTCATGCCCCATTACACCTTCAAGCTCTTCACGATTCATGAGGGCAAGCAAGCCAGTTGTGGCAGCCACTGCCGCATTCTCAGGCTTTGAGCCAGTCGCAAAGGCATTGGGTGAAGCATCTTCTATGATGTAGACCCGAGGCATAGGAATCTGAGCCACCATAGCCATATCCTGCACAACGTGATAAAGTTCAGGCGCTTCCTGCTCGGAAACTTCCCTTGCACCGTTCATTGACATGACAATCTCTGTGGACTGAAAAATCATACTGACAGCATAAATACCACCGATGATGAAAGCAATGGCCATCCCACCAAAGGGAGAATCGAGCCAAAGATAGCCGACAGCTGCCCCAATCAAAGCTAAAAGAGCAAAGAAGGCGACGAGGAGAACCCAAGTGCGCCTTTTATTGCTGGCAATTTGGTCAAACAACATAGTGGCCACCTACCCCAAATCGCTAAAATCCACTTTAGGAACAGCCTTTTCTTCCTCTGGTGTCTTCAAAAAGTCTGCTGCTTTGAAGCCAAACATACCTGCAATAACATTGCTTGGGAAAGTTTCCATTTTGACATTGTAGTTGCTGGTTACTGAATTGTAAAGCTGACGAGAATAAGCAATCTTATTTTCTGTATTTGTCAACTCTTCCTGAAGTTTCAAGTAGTTTGTATTTGCCTTAAGATCTGGGTAATTCTCAGCAACCGCAAAGATACCAGAAATCGAACGAGTCAGGGCATCACTAGCCTCCATAGCTTGGGCAGGTGATGAAGCAGCAGCTACTTGGTTACGCAATCGAGTAACATTTTCCAAGGTTGATTTCTCATATTTTCCATAACCTTTAACCGTCTCCAAAAGGTTGGGAATCAGGTCATTTCGGCGCTTGAGCTGGACATCAATCTGACTCCAAGCCTCTTGAGTTTGCATACGGCTCTTAACAAGACCATTGTAAACAGAAATCACGAAAATAGCTACAACTGCCACAACGGCAATAATAATTAAAAACATGGACATAATAAAGATACTCCTTATGATTTGATTGCACCTATTATAACAAAAAAAGCTCAACCTGTCTTTCTTGACATGTCATCTAGTAAAATAGGCTTATCTTAAAATAATATTCAAGCGCTAAAATAGTCAGAAATCTAGAAAAAGCTTCTTCACTTTTCTAGAAAACAAACTCTGAAAATCAAGGTAAGTCAGTATCTAACCCTTGGAGGCCCAAGAAACCAATCGTCAGAAGCACCTTGCCCCGTTTTATGATATAATAGAATGAATACTGACAAACAAGGATGAAACTATGACACCGCAAGAATTTTACCAGCTATTAAGCCAGCAGGGAATCGAGCTGACCGATCGCCAGAAAGACCAGTTTGAGCGTTATTTTGAACTCTTGGTCGAATGGAATGAAAAAATCAATCTGACAGCTATCACAGAAAAAAATGAGGTCTATCTCAAGCATTTCTATGATTCAATTGCACCCGTTTTGCAAGGCCTGATTGATAATCAAGAGCTTAAGCTGCTGGATATCGGAGCAGGCGCTGGCTTTCCTAGCCTCCCTATGAAAATCATCTGTCCTCAGCTGGATGTGACTATCATTGATTCGCTCAACAAACGCATCAACTTCCTCAAACTGCTGGAAGAGGAGCTGGAGTTGGACAAGGTTCACTTCTACCACGGCCGCGCAGAAGACTTTGCTCAGGACAAGGCCTTTCGAGCTCAATTTGACTTAGTCACCGCCCGTGCAGTTGCTCGGATGCAGGTCCTATCTGAACTGACCATTCCCTACCTGAAAGTCGGCGGGAAGCTCCTAGCGCTCAAGGCTTCCAATGCTCCAGAAGAACTGGAAGAAGCCAAAAATGCCCTCAACTTACTCTTTAGCAAGGTCCAAGACAACCTCAGCTATGCTTTACCAAACGGTGACCCTCGCTTTATCACAGTGGTTGAAAAGAAGAAAGAAACGCCCAACAAATACCCCCGCAAGGCCGGTATGCCAAATAAAAGACCATTATAAAAAGAAAAATCAGGCAAAAATTGCCTGATTTTTTATGTTTGTTAAACCATATTATTTTTCCACAGCTTCATTATAGATTCGAATCCAAGGAGCAACTTGATTTATCACATCTAAAAACTGTAATAAGTCAATATATTTTTGATCCGTATAAGGTCCAAAAGCCAGACGAATATCTTTGTTAGAACTCATTGGATTGTAATACAGATACAGGTGATGAACTTTTGCATACTTTGTTTCTTCCACTTCCTCAATCTTAATGGTCACATCAGCTAAGTCAGAAAGCATGAGAAATTGGAAATAAGCATCCACCCGTATGATGGCATCCTTATAAAGATAGAGAGATAAGCTTTCACGCGCATAACGAGAATCACTATAAATCAGTTGAAATTCCTTTTCAAGCTCTGGAAAGTGAGAATAAAGTTCTTGACAGCGTCGCAAACTCTTTTCTCTATTGACTATAGCAAGGCAAGTAAAGAGACCACTCATCCCTATTAGCAAGATGATTAAAATCAGGGTCATTCTCCCCCCGACTTCATCTGTCTGTGACAAAGCCAAGAGCAAAACGAAAGCCCCTAGACCACAAAAAATAGGAAAAAGTAATTCCTTATAAAATTTAAAATTTATTTTTTCTTGCACCAATTATCCTCTCAATCCAAACATGGCTAATTTTCCACCTCGATCCTAGGCCCAAGGATTATAAAACCGTCCTTGATTGACAACGAAAAGAAGAAGGCTGAGGGCTAGTAGAAGGACGGATACCATGATTACAAGTTTGTCTAGTTTTCCGAAGGCTTGCTGGGTGTACCAGGTCCGCTTTTTATTTTTCCCAAAGCGGCGCAGCTCCATGGCCGTCGCGATAGTATTGATTCGCTCGAGCGAGCTGAAAATCAGGGGAATGACGATTTGCAGATTGCCCTTGACCCGCTTGCTGAGGGGAGCCTTTTTGGATAATTCTTGCCCACGCGCCTCTTGAGACATCTTGATGAGGTAAAATTCCTCCTGTAAATCCGGAATATAACGCAGGGTCAGACTGACCGCATAAGCAATCTTATAAGAAAGACCGATTTGATTCAGACTGGAAGCAAATTGACTGGGATGAGTGGTCATAAGAAAGATCACCGCTAGGGGAATTGTTGAGAAATACTTGAGCAAAAGATTCAAGAGATAAAAGAGCTCCTGAAGCGTGAGATTATAAGCTCCCCAGCCTGTCCAGATCAGATTCTTTGCTCCATAAATCTCCACCCCATACTGCGGGGCAAAGAGATAGACCATGAGAATATTCAGTGCTGCAAAGGTTCCCGCAAAAGCCAAAACGAAAGAAATGTCTTTCAGCCGAATCTCAGACACTCTAAATAAAATTAGAGAAGCTAGCGCCACAAGAAGGAGGAAGCGCGTATCGTAGCTCATCATGGCCGCCACCGAAACCAGGATAAAAAAGATCAGTTTGCTGGCACCAGAAAGAGCATGGAGAAAAGTCTTTCCGGCATGGTAGCCAATCAATTTCTGTTGATTAAACATGACTTTCCTCCTTTTTTCGCATGTAAAATTGAGTCAGAGCTAGCGGATCCACTCCCAGCTTCTCAGCTAGACTAAAAATTGAAGTTTCCTTTAGATTGGCCGCTGCAATCAACTCATGATCGGACAGAACCTGAGCAGGCGACTGGTCTGCTAAAATCTGGCCGTCCACCACCACGATGGCCCGATCAGAATAATCCAGCATGAGCTGCATATCATGGGTAATCATAATAATCGTGTGTCCCTGCTGGTTTAGCTCATCGAGAAAGTCCATCATTTCTGTATAATGGCGCTGATCCTGACCAGCTGTTGGCTCATCCAAAAGGATAATCTCTGGATTTAACACCAATATAGAAGCAATGGTCACCCGCTTCTTCTGACCAAAAGACAGAGCTGAAATCGGCCAACTGCGGAATTCATAGAGACCACAAGTTTTGAGCACAGCATGAACCCTTTCTTCAATTTCCGCTTCTGCCAGTCCGCGCAAGCGCAAGCCTAGGGCCACTTCATCAAAAATCATGGCTGCCGAAATCATCTGATTGGGATTTTGCAGGACATAGCCAATCCGCTCCGCTCGCTCCTTGATAGAGTCTCCCTTGATATCCTGTCCCTGCCAACGATACTCCCCCTCTGTGTCAACAAAACGACAGAGAGCCTTGGCTAGCGTAGACTTGCCAGCTCCATTTTTCCCAACGATGGCTATCCGCTCACCCTTGAAAATCTTCAGACTAATATCCCGCAAAATAGGTCTATCGCTCTGATAGGCAAAGGAAACATGGTCGAGTTCTAAAAGGGCTTCGTGACGACTATCAACCTGCTCTGCTTTTTGCTCGGTCAGATTCTGCGAAAGTCCTGTTAGATCCAGCTTGGTCAAATCAGCCAGATGAGCCGCACTTGCCACATCAAAACCAAGCTGCCGCAAGGCTGTGATATAGAGAGGTTCTCGAATCCCATTTTCTGCTAAGAGGTCCGTCTTGAGCAGATCATCCGGCGCACTGTTAAAGAGGATTTCCCCATCATTGACAAGGACAACTCGGTCAACAGGTCGATAAAGCACATCTTCCAAGCGATGCTCGATGATGATGGTCGTGGTCGCAGCTTCTCTATGAATCTGATCAATCAAGTCAATCGTGTCCTGACCAGACTTGGGATCGAGATTGGCCAAAGGCTCATCAAACAGCAAAATTGGACTCTCATCGATCAAGACACCCGCCAGACTGACCCGCTGTTTCTGTCCACCAGACAAGTCTTGAGGACGATGGTTCAAAAGCTGCTCTAGGTCTAGCTGTTTCGCCCAACGGATGACTTTCTCCCGCATCAAAGGCAAGTCCACCATATCATTTTCCAGAGCAAAGGCCAGATCCTCTGCCACGCTGAGCCCGATAAACTGACCATCCGTGTCCTGCAAGACCGTGCTGACAAGATTTGACTTGTCATAAATGCTGCTATCAAAGGCTGGCTGCCCCTTAATCAAGAGTTGTCCACTAGCCTGACCCTTGTAAATATTGGGAATAATACCGTTGAGGCACTGACCTAGGGTTGACTTACCAGAGCCAGACGGCCCAATAAGCAGCACCTTTTCCCCTTCATAAATGGTCAGATTGATATGCTTCAAAGTCGGCTCCGACTGAGCCTGGTATTGAAAACTAAAATCTTCAAATTGAATAATTGGTTTTTTCATGTTTTTCTATAAGGCCAGAGCGATCTGAATCGCCAGATTGGCCACCTTATCTTTCTCGTCTAAGTCCGCATGATTAGCCAGATTGCGCATATCCCAAGCCTCCTCAGACAGATGATCCGCCGCATAAAAGAACTGGCAAACTTGAACGCCACGAAAGGCCGCTAGAGCTGCTACAGCCGAGCACTCCATGTCCACACAGATAGCTCCCGCCTCTTTTCGCCTGCGTAGCTTGTTCGCAGTCTCTCGGAAAATACCGTCGGTCGTCCAAACCTTGCCCAAGCTATGAGAAATCCCTCGCTGCTCAAGGAAGTCCAAGAGAAAATCCTGCAAGCCGATATTGACCGCTATCTCCGAACTAGCCGGCTGGTAATGATAACTAGTCCCCTCATCGCGCAAAGCTGCCGTCGGAATAATGACGGATGTTGCTTTGATATCCTCGTCCAGCACACCACAAGTCCCAAAGAGAACCAGCTTCTTCATACCAAAAGCAATCAAATCCTCCAGAATAGCCACACAAGCGGAAGCTCCAACTGGTGCATTGAAAAGAGCTAGCTCCTGCCCATCCGCAAAGATCCGATAGATAGGAATTTCAATGTTAGCCATAGACGTCGTCGTAATCAACTCATGGTCAAAATCCGCCAACATTCGGGCAAAGGTCTCCCGAGCAAAGCAGGACACTGCCGTCTGCGGAAAGCCTTCAATAGGCTCTATCAAATCCTCTGGATTGATGATGGCCTTACGGTTTTGATCAAACTCTTCAAGAATCATCGACTTGTTTTGTCCCTTTCTTTAGCATGAAATAGCCAGTTAATCTCCACTGACTCTATCCTACTATTGTATCATAAAAAGGCAGTCTACTGACTATCACCAGCATATTTTCTAGCTAGCCAAGGATATAGGCAGGCTCTATAGCAAGGATGGGTTCAAGCGCATTTCAAAACAAAAAAGAGATACTCATCATATTGACTATTAAATCATAATCTCTGATTTCCACCAAGCACCTTAGATATAATGTCTTCATGTTTCAAAAAATTGAATTTCTGAATTCCAATAATTACGGTGCACATCTAGAATTTTTCAGAAAAGTTTGTAGGTGCTTAATTATCTAGTATTTCTATCTAAACCAACGTGTATATACGCTGAGTACTTCTGTTCTAAAGAATTAAAATCCAAACTCAGTGTGGTTATAAACCACCTTTGCTCCCATACTTCTAAAACATGCTCCTTCTACAAAACGAACTCTGGCATTGGCATAAAATCTGTGCAACAAAATACGAAAAAACTGTATCCATGAAGAGTCTTTCCGACTGAAAGCTTCATCAATACAGATTCTGAGAATATATTTGAATTTCTAAGAAAGCAAAACTCATTCTGAGCAATTCTTACTTTTTATCATGCTGCGTCAGCTCCTGATTGTAGGCCAAGGCTAGCTTGATCCAGTAAGACAGTTCCTTTTGTCCCTCGACATCTAAATCAATATAACCACGATAAAGCCTGCCTTTCATCACTGTGACACTGGTACCATTTTTAGGTAGGACCTGCTTTTCCATTTCCTTACCGATGCGGACCATGACAAGCTCTTGACCTCTCGAACTCACAGTCACGGTCATCTTACCTCGGACCATAAAAGCCAAACCACCAAACATCTTCTTCTCTTCTACATCTTCTTCAAAAACACGAGGAGAAAGTTCAGTAGCTAAAATGGTACGAATCTGTTGAGCTAAAGATTTACTATATGCCATCGCTCTCCCCTATTTCATCATCACATCCCAGCCGATACCAAAACGGTCAATCAAGCGGGCATAAAACTTAGCAAAAGCTTGATTCTCTAGAGTATAGAGAATCCGTCCACCTTCAGTAAGCTTAGTCAAGAATTCATCGGCTTCTTCTCTACTATCTGGACTCAGAACCAACCATTGATTAGGCTGATGATTGCTAGGAATAGATAGGTCATTAAAAACACCTACATCTTCACCATTCAGGGTTAAGTTTTCCGTATCTAAGGCAATCCAGGCAAGCTTATCCCGTTTTTCTGCAGGAAGGTTTGCTGGGTCCATCATCTCACTGGCTCGTACAAGTCCCTTTATCTCTGTCTGAAAAAGATCTGCATAAAAACGAAAAGCTTCTTCGGCCTGACCATTAAAACTTAAAAACACGTCTAATTTCATTATTGTTCCTCCAATTTTTTATAGCTGAGAATAAATCTCTATCATCAGTTTATCAATTAGGATAAAATTTTTCTTATTCTCAATTGCGCTTGTTTGGCTAGGGAACGCATGATTAAAACTGGAAGATTAACTGTAATAGGTGGATCGCTGGGCAAAGGCCTGCGCATGCTGATTTCCTCCTGATAGATGCTATCGCCTGAAAAAGCGAAAGGCTCATCGCTGCCCCAGCGAAAGTTATGCTTCAAGACATAGTTTTTAGTTAGGCGTAAATCCTCCAGCAATTCACAGGCCAAAAGATAGTAGTGACCATCGGGTACATTTTCAAAAGTAAACCGGCTCTCCTGACTTAGTGCTACTCCGATAACCGGCTCTTCTTTGGGAATGCGGGTTTTAAAAAGCCCGACACAGCTAATGCGTGGTTCATACCCCTCAGGATAAGATAGCGCCACAGTCAACCGATTGCCACTTTTACAGTCGGGATCCTGATGCAACAAAGCTCCCTTCTCATCCAGCTGTTTGACCATAAAATCATAAGCCTTGGTTGATTCCTGATAATATTTTTTAGGCGAAAGTCCAGTATGCCGCTTAAAAGTATTGGAAAAACTGCCTAGACTATCATAACCAGCTTCCATAGAGGTCTCGGTCACATTTTGCCGTCTTTCCACAATTTCCTGAATCCCTTTTTCCATCTTAAGAGCTTCCATATATTGCTTGATAGAAAAGCCCATCTTTTTCTTGAAAGTTCTGGATAGATGGGAAGGGCTATAGTGGAAATGCTGAGCCAAATCGGTCAGACTCAGCTCTTGATCTGAATGCTGACGCAGATAGGCTGCCACTTCTTCCATGATAGCTTTAGACATAGACTTGCTCCTTTCCCATTTATTTAAGCCCATTATATCACATCAAAAAGAAGGGACAAAACATCGAAACCTGAATAAAGAAAAGCTAAGCTGCAAATAAATAATGAAAAAACTTTAGACACTATCCGTCTAAAGTTTTTTATCTTCACGATTAAATTACTGAGCTACCAATGTTTCCAAGCTCTCCCCAATCGCAGCCAAACGCTCCACCACTTCTACTTGTGTCAATTCATTTTCTGAAACATAGCGGTTACGAGGGTGAACGCGGCATTCGTGAGAACAGCCACGGAGGTACTTGTCTTCATTTTCTTCTGAAGTCAGGATGCGGCGGTTACACTCTGGATTGCCACAGTTGACATAGCGCTCACAAGGAGTACCGTCAAACCAGTCTTTCCCAATCACGACTGGATCGACATGGTTGATATCAACGGAGATACGCTCATCAAAGACATACATCTTGCCATCCCAAAGCTCACCTTGAACTTCAGGATCCTTGCCGTAAGTTGCGATTCCTCCATGCAATTGACCGACATCCTTGTAGCCTTCACGCACCATCCAGCCTGAGAATTTCTCACAGCGAACACCACCAGTACAGTAAACAACCACGCGCTTGTCCATGAACTTCTCTTTGTTATCACGAACCCATTGCGGCAACTCACGGAAGTTGCGGATGTCTGGACGGATAGCTCCACGGAAATGTCCTAGGTCGTACTCGTAATCGTTACGTGTGTCTAGGACAACAGTGTCTTCATCAAGAAGGGCTTCTTTGAACTCTTTTGGAGACAAGTAAGCTCCTGTCGTCTCCAACGGGTTGATGTCATTATCAAAATCATTGTCTTCCAAGCCCAAGTGCACGATTTCTTTCTTGTAGCGAACAAACATTTTCTTGAAGGCTTGCTCATTTTCTTCGTCAATCTTGAACCAAAGGTCTTCCATGCCCGGAAGGCTGTGCACATAATCCATGTATTTTTGAGTGGTTTCATAGTCACCAGAAACCGTTCCATTGATTCCCTCATCTGCTACTAGGATACGGCCTTTCAGACCGATAGATTTACAGAAGGCCAGATGATCAGCTGCAAATTTCTCAGCATTTTCAATTGGAACATATTTGTAGTAAAGTAGGACGCGAATATCTTTTGCCATAAGATTTCAACTCTCATTTCTCTTTAAATTTTCTGAATTTTTTAATTCATCTATTTATTATAACCTGATTGAAAAAACTGGGCAAAAGATTTGTTTGGAAAATAGCAGAGCTGGAATCTCTATGCAGAAAAGCAACTTAGCCCTCTTTCTCCAATTCTTCCAAATACTTTTCAAAGCGCTTCTTCTGCCACTTGCTGAGACTCTCCAAGAGAATATTAACCAGCAGCATAAAAGGAAAGTGAATGACAAAAGTAATTAAAATAACAAATAGGAACATGGGGTGAAAAATACTATTATGATAAATAGCATGATTGAGCTGAAAATTCTGGCAGGCAATCAAAAGGGTCAGAAAGCCTGTCGCAGCCAGCACACCCCAGATAGTCAGACTGAAACTATTGTAATAATTGGCTCCCAGATACTGAGTGCGACACATGAAATAAAAACTGGTGATGAGAATCAAAAGCAAGAAGGGCTGATAGTGAACGACTCCCCCATTCATAGCTACAGAACCCATATATAAAGCTAAACTGCCACATAGCATGAGACTAAAACTCTCCATACCAGCCTTGTTGACCAGTTGTTCTTCGCGTTCGTCCAAGATTTGACGTTTGATGAGTTTCATTTTCATTTCAAGCTCCTATACTTCTACTCCAAAAATAGGGATTAACAACATAAGAATGGCAGGAAGTCCGTTATTTATCATGTGAACTGCAATACTGACTTCCAAGCGCCGAGTTTGACAAGCCAGCAAGGTCAAAATCACAGAGGCAGCACCATAAATCACAAAAGACATGATATTGGTTGGGCCATGAAAAAGCGCAAAGAGCAGTCCGCCTATGATATAGCCCCAGCTTTCATAGCCTTTAAAGATTTTTAGAGGAATGATGCCACGGAAAATAATTTCTTCTGCGATAGGCGCTAAAATTCCAAGCATGATGGATAATAAAACTATATCTCCTCTTCGGAACTCCTCCATCAAAGATGCCTGATTAGCCGTTGTCGCTTCTCCATGCAGCCACCGGAGTAATACCGTCCCAAGGACAGATATGAGCAACATGCCAAAGAGGCCTAGAGCAATTCGCTTCCCATCTCCTTTTTGAAAAATTTTCCCATACTGAGATAAGATTCCTGTTTTCTTTGCTACCGCGACAAAGACCAGTAAAATGAGGATTATCATCAAAAGCCCAAGACCAAGGGTCCACTGTTTGGGAAATTGATAAGTTATTGCTAGCTGCTGAAACAGCATAGGGAGGATATACAAGGCCAAGGCTAAAAAAGCGCAGCCAACCCAGATCAATCGTTTCCGCCAAGTCATTCTTCATCCTCCAATTCCTGATCGAGCTTTGCCTGACCTTTGCTGTTTAGGTAAAGACTGATCTTGTCCATGGTCAAGCTTCCAAGCACAAACAGTATCATTGCAAGAGTCAGCTTGAGCAGATACAAAATGCTGAACATGCTAGCCAGACTTTCTCGCTGACCAAAGAAATCAATACCTATAAGGATGAGAACAAAGACGACTCCACCGCCAAAACGCTCTGGCCATTTTTCCTCTCTCACCATATCACCAACATCAATGCCTAAGCTTATGCGACGAAGCAAGGCATATAGACCTACTAGAGTAAGCAGAATACCCTCTGGCAGATAGGCCAGCAAGCTTAGATGGAGGACATAGGCTTTGAAAAATACAGAGATAGCCAAGAAAAGGAACATTCCTAGTACTAGTTCTCCTGCAACTTTTCCGTCCAATTTTTCTGTTCGTTCATCTTTTATAACAGGCTGCTTCTTCATTTTCTTTCTCACTTTCTTATTTATAAGTTAAAGATTCATTGATTCTAATTCTCATCATTTTCTAGTTCTTGGTCTAATAAAACCTGTCTCTTCCGATAAAAATAATTGACTCCCTTGTCTAAAATACTAGAGAGAACCAGTATCAGCGCAATAATAAAAACAAATTGTAAAAATGGATGATGGCGAAAGAATGGTCGAAGAGCTGAATTTCCACTCCACATCTGAACAGCCACGATTACAATCGCTAAGATAGCTCCATTGGCCAAACGACTTCTGAAACTCCTATGCCCAATAGATGGCTTGTAGCGTCTGATATCAAGCCCCAACTGCCAGCTCCGAATTCCTGCATATAGCTCCATCCCTAAAATAATCAAGATTTCTGGTAAGTAGCCTTCTACTGGTACATGCCAAATCATGATTTTTATAAAAATAGAGATAAGGAGCAAGATAATCGCAAAAAAAGCTATTTCATTTCCTAATTTTCTCTCAAGCTGTACAGTCCGTTCATCTGTATAGACTTTTTGTGGTTTGTCTTTCATTTTCTTTCTCACTTTCTTCCTATTCTTCCCAAAACAACTGATCCAGCGTTTTATTGAGGCATTTGCAAATGGCCAAGCATAGACTAAGACTGGGATTGTACTTGCCTGCCTCAATCAGGCCAATGGTCTGGCGGGTCACTCCGATAGCATCTGCCAAGTCACCTTGAGTCATGTCATGCTCAACCCGTGCCATCTTGAGCTTAAGATTTTTTGCCATGGTCACCATCCTTTTCGTCATTCTTTTGCCCGCCTATAGCGTAGAAACTACAGCCAAGGGCGGCATTAGCACAAGCGATTATGATAAAGGTTTGATCTTTCTGAATCATGCCAACAACTAGTAGAACTATCGCCAATACAAGACAAATAAGTAGTGTAAGCAGATTATTCCCTTTCTTATTCATATTTGCGCTCCTTTCGTCTTCATAAATCCATTATACAATATATTTTAAATAATGCAATATATAAATTACATTTTGTTTTTTATTTTGTACAAAAAAAGATTGGGACTTTCCCAATCTTGTAATATCTAGTTTGATTAATCTTTCTTAAGGCTACCTGAGCGAGTCTGAGTACGAGCGTAGGCTAGTAAGAGCAAGGTTCCTGCTACGGCAACTGTCACTCCATTGGAAAGAGTTGCTACAAAGCCTTGCACAAAGACCTTATTGACCGGCTCGCTATAAATCAAGATATCACCAATCGGAGCGACCAAGAGCCAGACAAAAGCATTGGCCAAAAGCTGGAAGATATTGAAGTTGACGATGTCCTTCACTTCAAAGATACCTTCTGCTGCACGAATGCGATTTTTAAACAAACCGAGAATGAAACCAAAGAAGGCACTAGCGATAATCCATGACCACCAGAGACCGTAGCCAGCCATAGCATCTTTGATAACGTGACCAATCAAGCCCATCAGGAAGCCAACAAAGGGACCAAAAACGACACTGAAGAGGGCCTGAACCGCATATTGCAACTGAATACTGGTATTTGGGACAGGTGTTGGAATGCTAATCATTCCGATAACTACAAAAAGTGCAGCTCCAATCCCCGTTGCAACGACTTCTTTAATGGTAAACTTTGTATCTAACAATTTCTTTTTCATGTTTTTCTCCTTTAATTTTCTATACGTTTAATCTCAATATGCCATTGAGCACCAACTCCAACATTATAGGCCTTGGCAAAGGAACCTTGGTTAATAGCCAAGCCCACTCGATAGAGGGAATTGATGTACAAAATCGGCTGACCAATACGGACATCTGCAAAGGACTTGCCATAGGTCACTTGGTTTTGATAGACCAACATATCATTATTGTAGATAGTGACTTCAAAGCGGTCGCCAAAGTTGGGCTCTAAGGTACAGAACTCCTCGCGCGTAATCGAAGTCCAAAGCGAGCCAAAGCGAACATCCAAAATATCAATAGCTCCGCTGACAAAATTATCCGCCAGCCTTGTTTCGACAACAGGGATTTCAACAATTTCTTCGACACTCAACTCTGGGCCAACTTCCTCAAAACTGATATGGCCGCTAGCCAGCTTGGCACCTGTGTAGGCATAGACATCTCGCCCGTGGAAGGTATAAGAATGCTCGGTATTCTTGCGACGATTTTCCACTTCTGAAATCTCACGAATAGCTACGATACCGACATGCTTTTTGATAAAGGACAGAGTACCATTATCAGGTGTCACGATATATTGATTTTTGCTGGTCTTAGCAACCACGCTTTTCCGCTTGGAACCCACTCCCGGATCCACGACCGAAACAAAGGTCGTACCCTCTGGCCAGTAATCTACTGTCTGAAAGAGACGATAACTGCCCTCAAAAATATTGTAAGGGGTGATATCATGGGTTAAATGATGGATTTTCAGCGTTGGTGATTCCTCCAAAGCCACTCCAATCATAGCCGACACCGCTCCATCTACCAGACCGAAGTCCGACTGCAGCACTAATATGTTGTTCATCTTATTCCTCCCAGGCCCTGAGCCTGATATTCTCCAAGTCCTCTAATCTTACCAAAATTAGGCTCTTTTCGCTAGAGCTGGAGGCATAGAATTTTTTTATAACCGTCTATTTCTCAAAGATATAGCATGCAAGCTAGGGCATTTTTCTGGATCAAACTTATGCCAGAACAATTCCTTGAGTAGGCTAAGATAGGAAAGTCCCACCTTTCGTCTGGCTTGACTTTTTATGACTGAGAGGCAGCTTTTACACTGCGCTTTTTTACCAGATATTGACCCAGCAGGCCACCGATTAAAGCACCTGCCACTACCATCACGATAAAACTAGCGATGGTCGGAAAATCAAACGGCAGCAAAATCCGATTGATGTATTCTGCTGTCTTACCACGCGCTACCAAGCTATCAATATAAGCTTGACGCGCTAGCCACATGAGGATAATAGGCCCCGAATTGACAAAAGAGAAACAAACAAAGGAAATCAGATTCAAGAATTTATTTTCGTATTTGCCCAAGCCTGCAATCGTGTCCGCCAAGAGACCGAACACCAAACCTGGTAGACCAGCAATGATAAAATGACCAGACAGGAGGAAGAAGCCTCCCATTATTAGGCCTACTAAGCTGATCGCTCCAAATTTTTTAATCTTGCTTTGCAGCAACATATAAACGCTTCCGCCAAAAACTGCAGCAAAAACTGGAGCATAGAGCATATTGCCAGCATTGTCAAAAAAGTGCCCTACTAGTACTCCTAGTCCGACACAGAGAAAGTAGAGCAGAGCAAAGACTCCCGTCCATTTCAACTCTTTAAGTGTTAACGATGTCATTATTGAATCCTTTCTAATTGTGAAGCTATAACTTCATAAAACTATTGATAGCTATATCCTTGATATGTGCAAATGCGCATTTCATGCTTTGCCATCCTTCCTACAGGAGGAAGTTCTAGCAAGGTTTGTAGATCTAGCATCCTTGATAAGCTTTCTTCCTAGGAAAACTAATTGTTTATTAAAGCAACTTTCCTCGGCATGGGCAAAATCCAGCACTGCCAAGAAGTAATGTGTTATGCTATTTTTCCATACTTATCTTTATTTATTATAGCATTATGAAAATAGAATGTAAATTAAATTTTCAGACTTTTCAAAGGATGATAGCCGACAAAAGGAGGCTGGGACAAAAGTCCTAGCCTCTCAATTGTCTTTGGATTGTCGAGCAAGACGCAGTGGTTGAGTGGGCTCTACTACGCTGATTTCATCAGCTTTTACAGCCCTACTCAACTGTGCGGAGGTGGGACGACGAAATCGAATTCTAACGAATTACCGATTTCTGTCCCACTCTCGTCTAGCGATGACTGATTTTTCTGGTTAAGAAATCGCCCAAAAACTGGATAAAGAAGATAAGAAGTAAGAGCAAAACAGTTGCTAAAATGGTCACGTCTTGGTTGAAGCGCTGATAACCATAGGCAATCGCTACGTTTCCAAGGCCACCTGCACCGATCGCTCCCGCCATGGCTGTTTCACCAACTAGCGAGATTAGGGTCACTGTTGTCACCCGAATCAAGTCTGGCAAACCTTCGCGCAGATAAACGCCGATGATATCCCATGAGTTAGCTCCAACCGCCTGCGCTGCTTCAATCACACCGCGATCCAATTCTGATAGAACCACCTGCACCTGACGGGCAAAGAAAGGAAAGACTGCCAAAGATAGCGGTACTAAAGCCGCTGTTGGTCCAATCCCTGTCCCTACAATCATCCGTGTGAAAGGATTGATCAAAGCTAGGAGAATGATAAAGGGAATTGCCCGAAAGATGGATGTGACCTTGTCCAAGATGAAAAAGGCTGTTTTATTTTCTAAAATACCACCTGGCGCTGTCAATACCAGGAAAAGTCCAGCGATCAAACCTAGAATCCCACCGATCAGGAAGGAAATAATTGTCATATAAAGGGTCAGATAAATCGCTGTTCCCCAGCCAGCCTGACCAGCCCAGCCCATCTTATAGACATTGGGCAAAAATGTTTTAATCAAGTCTATCAATCTAAATTCCTCCCTTAAGCACCTTTAATTCTACGCCAGCAGCTTGCAAATTGCTTTGAGCAGACGCAAGGTTTTCTGCATTTCCTGACAAAATGACTACCATCTCCCCGACAGGCACATTGTCTAAAATCTCAATGTTAGCATGTAAAATATTGGCTGAAACTTGATACTGCTTGTAGATATCGTTGATAATGGCTGTATCTGTCACCGTACCAGCATATTTCAAATGCGCCAATACAGAATCCGCTGGCAGGTCTTGCACAATCTTCTGTTGATTGATTTTAACCATCGCTTCAGTGATGCCTGTTGCTGTGGTGATAAAGTCTTGGGTCAATTCGTTCTGTGGATTGGTAAAGATATCCAAAACCGAGCCTTCCTCGATCAATTTCCCATTCTGCATAACAGCTACACGATTAGCAATATCTTTGACAATCTGCATTTCGTGCGTGATCAGTACAATCGTCAGCCCCAACTTTTGATTCAAATCCTGAAGCAAGGTCAAAATTTGCTTAGTTGTTTTAGGATCCAATGCCGAAGTCGCTTCATCTGAAATCAAGATTTTTGGGTCATTGGCCAAGGCTCTAGCAATCGCCACGCGCTGCTTCTGACCGCCAGAAAGCTGAGACGGATAATTATCCGCTCGATCTTCCAGACCTACCAATTCTAAAAGTTTGCGAACCTTCTCCTCTTTTTCAGCAGCAGACAGGGAAGAGTGCTTCAAGGCAAATGCGACATTTTCCTTGGCCGTCATCTGAGCCATCAGATTGAAATGCTGGAAAATCATGCCAATATCCTTGCGCTTTTCCCGCAGTTGAGCCGCATTCAATTGGACGCTTTCTTTGTCATACAGGACTGTCCCATCCACAGTGATGCGTCCACCCGATGGCTTCTGCAGGAGGTTAATAACCCGCACCAAAGTTGACTTTCCGGCACCAGAATAACCTACGATACCGTAAATATCCCCCTGATTGATGTGAATGGTCACATCTTCAACCGCCTTGATGACACGATTTTTCTGTGTAAAAGTGACATCAATACGGTCTAATTTGATAATTTCATTGCTCATAACTTCTGATTAACTCCTTGATTAATTCAATATGGGTATAATAATCGGCAATCTTGACATTTTCATCGCCACCATGATCTCGACTATTGGCATTTCCCAAGCCAAAAGCAGCCATCGGAACTTCCAAAGCCTCAAAGACTGTATGCATGGGTCCTGTTCCTGCCGATGTCGGAAGCACCGAGATGCCCTCTGGATAAAAATCCTTGGCCAGTTCAATCACATTCAGGATAGAAGGGGCACTCATATCACTACGATAGCTCATTTCTCCCAGTGTATAGGTTAATTCTACCTTATCATAGCCATTTTTGTCCAGTTGCTTGCGAATCTTGTCCAAGACATCATGGGGCTCTAAGCCTGGTACCAAGCGCACTTCCATCTTGGCAGATGCATATGCTGGGAGGATGGTTTTGACTCCTTGTCCCTGATAGCCTGAACCGAATCCTTCAATGTTAATGGCTGGCTCAAAATAGAAGCGACGCAGAAATTCCTGCCTGTCCTCTTTCAAGACTGGAAGCTGGAGGCCGTAAATTTCTTTCAACTCTTCTGGTGTTTTCAGAGCATACTGGGCAATCAAAGCCAGCTCTCGCTCATTGGGCTCCTGTACTTGCTCATAGATGCCCTCCACCAAAATCCGACCGTCAACACTACGCAGGCTAGAAATAGCATCCATCAAGTACCAAGAAGCTGAATTAATGACACCGCCATAACTAGAATGGATATCGACTTCTGCACTACGAACAGACATATCAAAGGTGACAATGCCCTTATTTCCACCAGAAATCTCTAGCTGGCCTAGATTATTACGCGTGCCCTGCTCCCAGACCAGCAAATCTGCTCCCCGCAAATGTTTCTTATGCTTGGCTAGGTATTTATCCAAGTCTGTTGAAGCTGACTCCTCTGCTCCCTCCATCATAAAAATGATATTGACTGGCAGAGAACCTTGCTCTCGGATATACTTACGCACCGCTGTCAAACGAGCAGTAATGTGCCCTTTGTCATCATCGACCCCGCGGCCGTACATGACACCGTAGTGGACCGACAGAGTAAAAGGATCGTTTGTCCAAGGCTGGTCATTATCAGCTGGTACCGTATCATAGTGGTTGTAGAAAATGATGGTCTTGGCCTCAGGATTGTCTGACTGAAACTCTGCCAATACAAAGGGAGCCGTGTAGCTGTCATCAATTATCACTTTAGCACCCGCGGCAGTGAAAATTTCTCCCAGATAGGTAGCTACCTCCTTGAGCCCAATTTGCTGGGCAAAGATAGACTTTTTAGAAATCAAGGTTCGCAACACCTCAAAATAGTGTTGGGCCACCTCGTCATTTTCAAACTTTTTAATTTGTTCACTCTCAGTTGAGAAAGGCATGTGTAACTCCTACTAATCGCATCTGTTTAAAGATGATCTGCGATGATTCACGAAAGCTGCTATCTTGTAAGTCTACAGCTCTCCATCAAAAATTGCCAAATCATCTCTGCCAATAAAAACTCTAACTAATAGCAGATAAAGGGCTGGAGAAATCCATTCCCCGCCCTTTCTATCTTCAATTATTTTCTATAAAATCTTACCAAACTGGTTGATCCATACCATCTGAAGATTCTTCAATGACTTTTTTAACTTCGTCAGTATGGTAAGCCTTGATGATTTTCTTGATGGCGTCTGCCTTGTCAGATTTTTCCCAATCTTTCTTAGCAGCAATCAGATTGTACCACAATTTAGAATTTTCATCTGTCTTTTCTTTGTAAAGAGCGCTCTTGTAGTCAATACCAGCTTCACGAACGAAGGTATTGTTGACAACCGCTGCATCTACAGAAGTAAGAGAAGCTGCTGTTTGAGAAGCATCCAATTCAGAAATTTTCAAGTTTTTCTTGTTTTCTTTGATGTTAGCAACAGTCGCAAGCTTCGTTGAATCCACGTCCAACTTGATCAAACCAGCTGCTTGAAGAAGATTCAAAGCACGGCTTTCGTTTGTTGGGTCATTTGGCACGGCAATGCTTCCGTTTTCTGGAATGTCTTTCACATCAGTATATTTGTTTTTACCATCTTTAGTACCAGAGTAAAGGCGGATTGGTGCGATATACGTATCTGCTACAGACACCAAGTCAGCATTGTTTTCTTTATTCCAGTTTTTCAAGTAGTAGTAATGCTGGAAGGCATTGATGTCTACATCGCCATCGCGAACTGCTTGGTTAGGCTGAGAATAGTCTGTAAATTGGGTGAACTCCAATTTAACACCTGCTTTATCCTTATCAAGGATTTCTTGAACCTTGTTCCAACGTGCTTCTTCTGTATCGCTGAGGCTCATCACACCAACTTTTACAGTCACTGTTGCACTGTCTGCTGACTTAGCGTTTTTTGATGTTGAAGACGAGCAAGCTGCCAAACCAAATGCTGCTATAGCTAAGAGTGCTGTTGCACCAAACCATTTTTTCAATTTCATGAGATAATCTCCTTATAAAATATATTTTTTTCTAATGAAAGGGTTGTAAGTTATTTCCGATTGCTTAGAGCAAAGAAAATCAGAACTTACTTGATATCCTTGGCATCTGGCAAATAAGTGCCGCCAAAGAACTCTTTTGATAATTTTTCAAGTGTTCCATCCTCGTAGAGTTCCTTGATCCGCTTGTTCATGAAGGTTTGAAGCTCTTCTTGTCCTGAAGCAAGGATTGGATATACATAGGGTTGTTGGTCACTTGGAAGTTCAATCACTTCGACATTATCTAAACCTTGGTCTTTGATGATGGTATCTACTGTGATACGTTCAAAGATCTTGTAGTCTGAGCGACCATCGTTCAAATTAGCCAAGATTTGCTGGATTGTACCATCTGTGTAGTTGATGGTTGTTGGATTTGAACTGTGTTCTTCATTGTACTTTTCCAGTTGTTTGGCTGTTGAAGTACCTTGAACAACCTCAGTAGACTTGCCTCCGATATCGTCCAGCGACTTGATATTCACTCCTTTACGAACCACCAAGACGGTTGGGTTTTTAGCGTAAGGGTTGGTATAGAGGTATTTACCAGCACGATCTTCTGAATAACTGATGTTATTGGCACCGATTTGGTAGCGGTCACTGTCCAAGCCAGAGAAAACAGAAGCCCATTTGGTTTTGTTGAAGTTGACTTCATACTTATCTGAACCTTTAAAGATTTCACGAAGCACTTCAATTTCGTAACCAGTTAGTTTTCCGTCCTTATCCTCATAAGAGAAAGGCTTAGTTGTTCCAACCGTTCCGACTTCAATCGTCTTTTTCTTTGTAGTACTATCTTTACTTGCAGAAGACGAGCAGGCTACAAGCAGCCCAACTGCAAGACTTCCTACCACAGCAGTGGCAGTGTATTTCAATATTTTTTTAATATTCATATCTCTATCTCCTCCTAAAGAGCATGTTTCTATCATACCAAAAGTCGAAAATCCTGACCATTATATATTTTTTATCAAGGTGATAGATTTTCTTTATCACTGATTCGATTATTCAAACTATTTGAAAATATCGAAATCTTGTTTTTCTATGATAACAAAAGAAGAGGAGCTTGCCTAGTTCTTATTTTCTATGAAAGACTATAGTTATTTCTTATAGTGTTTGAGGAGGAAGATGGCGTTTTCGACATAGTAAGGCACAGAAACCTGAAAGGCCGCATCGTCAATCGTCATGCTATCATGGTGCAGGTCAGGCGCATCTGCCGCACCATTTGAGCCGATAAAGGCAAAGACACCAGGGATTTTTTCCTGGTAGAAGGCAAAGTCTTCGCCAGCTGAAGACGGCTGAGCAGGCAGTAGCTCCCCGATATTCTGAGAATTTTTAAAAATAAGCTCGGCTAATTCTGGATCATTATAGGTCACTGGCGGAGTCTGATCCCAGACAATGGCGACCTTCGCACCGAAATTCCCCGCTGTATGCTCCACAATACGGATAAAATCTGCTTTCAAACGCTTCTGCAAATCAGGATTAAAACAACGAATGGTGCCTTCAAAGAAGCCATTTTGCGGCAGAACATTCCAAGTCGCCCCAGCCTCAATGTGGGTTATAGATAAAACAACTGGCTCAAAGGGCGAGACAGTCCGAGAAACCAGAGCTTGAAGATTTTGAATCATGCTGGTCAGAGTCAGCACCGTATCCACTCCCAAATCTGGCCGAGCCGCATGGCTGCTGACTCCCTCCACAGTCACCTTAAACTTTTCCACGCCTGCCATCATAGCTCCCGGCTTCAAGGCCATTTGCCCAGCTTTTAACTGTGGCATATTGTGAAAACCGATAATCGCAACTACATCATCCAGCAAGCCCGTAGCCAGAACTTGACTGGCTCCTTGGGAGGTTTCCTCAGCTGGCTGAAAAATCAGACGAATGGTTCCCTGTAAATCTTCTTCCATAGCCTTAAGCAACTCCGCCGCTCCCAAAAGACTAGTCTGATGAAAATCATGGCCGCAGGCATGCATGACACCAGGATTTTGGCTAGCGTAAGGCAGACCTGTCTGCTCTAAAATGGGCAGGGCATCAATATCTGCCCTTAAAGCGATCACTGGCTCTCCTTGACCAATTTCGGCAATCAATCCCGTCTCTAAGCCAGAGTCCAAGATTTTTATCCCCAAGTCTTGCAAATAACGGCTTAGAAAGGCTGTCGTTTCATACTCTTGGCCAGACAGCTCTGGATACTGATGAAGATAATGACGTGTTTTTACTAATTTATCATAGAATTGTTTCATGGCAGGCTCCTTTACTCTACATATCTATTCTCCAGTATAGCACAAAGCTAGACTAGGAAACAAAAATAGAGAGCAGAATGAAGCATCCGCCCTCTCATCTTGCTATTAAGATATATCGCCTTCAAAAGCTCTGACTATGGATTCATAAGAATAATCACGCTCTAGGACCCATTTGCCATCTGTTTTGACAAATTTCAACTGATAATCTCGTTCTGGCGTAAGAAGAGGACGTGAATCCATTCCAGCCATCATGTCATTGGCATAGCTCTTATCGGTAGCTTTGTAGACGTCACTCAGACTTCCATATTCAGAACGATGCTTATCATAAAAATCTTGACGGTAGGTATACATGGTTTTATTTAGACTGACCGTTCTCGGTTTGATCTTGATAACGATTGAATTTGGCATATACTGGGCTACTGTGTAATCAATTTCTGAGCGTTTGGCATTACTTTTCACATAAGCATCAATGAAAGCGTTGATTTCATCATCACTAAAAGGATAGTCATGCAATTTACGTGTAAAATCTGATGCAAAAGCCGCTCTATAATCTTTTTTATCTTGCTCCAAGTCGCCGCCCAAAACCAAATCGCCTTTGTCTTTAGAAGATTTTGTCTTTGCTTCTCCTCCCAAGAAAACAGCATTGAGGTAATCAGAAGCTAAATTCTTTGATTCGTCAACGTGATTAGGATATTTCGCAGGATCAACCTTTAATTTGATGGCTTCTGCTTTTTCATCTGAGCTATAGTTTTTCTTCTCATAGTGAAGTTCATATTTCTTGCCATCTTCAACCTTAAAGACCAGATTACCAGAAAGAGTTTTTCCTTCCGCTAAATCTTCATAGCTCAGTGTTTTGAAGTTTTCTTTATCATCATAGACTCCGACCGGCTGGATCTTTTCTCCCTCTGAATCATAAAAACCAATGTCTGAGGAGGAAATCATGATCTTATCATTTGTTTTATTCTTAATTTCCAAAGACAAGGCCAAGTATTTGGCATCAGCTGATCCGTTGCTTGGCATAATAAACTGACCATCCTTAATCTGGATATCAACCTGCCCATTGCTGGCTGATTTTTTGACAGTTGTCTCCTGATTTGGCTTACCAGAATGTTTTTTATTTGGACTTGGAAGCAAGGCACAGGCTGTTAAGCTCACACCTGCCACAAGCAAGGCTGTGTATTTAAATACTTTTTTCATCATTGTCTCCTTAATTTCTTAATGCTGTGACTTTTCTATTTTATCATACTTGGCTAAACTGGTAAATAGCGTTCGAAACCATAAATATATATAAATGTAATTTTGCAATCGCTAGAATGACCAAGCAGATCTTATCTCTACTCCATAATAATATTTCTATGGAAAGAGCCACTTGATATGCGGAGCAAGTTGGGAAATTTCTTGATGAAGTTCATTAAAGCTAGTGTTTTTCACATCAGCCAAGTCTAAAGAGACAGCACTCTCCTCTTGATTTTTAGGATAGAAATATAAAATTCGACTGGTCGGTTCTGAAGATGTCATCCTAGGTCGAGATATATCGTATTCAATTTGCTCAATCTCCTGCCACAAGAAGTACTTCTCTCTTTTAGCAGAGAAGCCTCTCAGCCTTATTCCCATCTCATCCATCTCTAAAATCGGTGGTTTATGATTCGAAATATAGCCTAGAACGATCATAAAAATAGCGGTTATGCCCATTCCCCAATAGAGCGGATTGAGCATATTGTTGCTTTCTTCAGTAGTCTGCCTGCTTCTTTGGTCTTCTTTGCTGGTAGGACTCCTATGAACCAGTTGATTGCTACTATTTTGACTTGTTGACTCAGGGGAGACCTTATTCATAGATACAGAAGCCATGAAAAAAAAGATAGCAAAGAGTAAGGCAAAGCCCATGGCATAAAATGTTGCGCCATCGCGCTGATATACTTTCATTCTATTCCTATCCTTTCCAGATACCTTTCCTATATGAGAATTCCTTCCAAATGGTCCAATTCATGCTGACAGATTTGCGCTGGAAAATCCTCTAACGTGATGGTCTTCTTCAGCCAATTCTGATCCAGATATTCGACAGTGATTTTCTGGTAACGAATGGTTGACCGACTGCCTGTCAAAGATAGACAACCTTCTTCCGTTTCATAAGGGCCAGACTTCTGAATGAGAACTGGATTAAACATAACCATGGGCAGCATGCCATACATAAAAATAATCACTCGCTTTTGGTAACCAATCATATTCGCAGCAAGACCGACACAAGACTCTCTATGCGCCAACAAGGTATCCTGCAAGTATTGGGCTAAAAATAGGTCGGCCTTTGTAGCTGGGACTGATTTTTGCTGTAAAAAGAAAGGATCTTTCACAATTGCTTTTTGCATCTTTCACCTCAAATGGAAGAGGCTGGATTCCCTATCTCAGCCTCCTTAGTTTATTTGAACACTCTCAACGCCTTGTTTACTTATTTTGCATAGCGTTGGCTAATATCTTTTGCAAGGACAAAATTTCCTAGTGTGGCTGAACCATTTCCTGCGACAGCTGGTGTGACAATGTAGTCACGCACATCTGGCACTGGCAGGTAACCATTGAGCAGGACAGTAAATTTCTCACGGACACGGTCTAACATGTGCTGCTGCGCCATCACGCCACCGCCAAAGACAATGACATCTGGACGGAAAGTCACCGTCGCTTGAATAGCTGCCTGCGCAATATAGTAAGCCTGAATATCCCAGACAGTATTATTGAGCTCAATGTTTTCACCACGTACACCAGTCCGCGCTTCTAGACTAGGACCAGCCGCCAAGCCTTCCAAACAGCCCTTGTGGAAAGGACAAACGCCATTAAAGCCTTTTTCCACATCCATTGGGTGCTGAGCTACATAGTAGTGCCCCATCTCTGGATGGCCTGTACCCCCAACAAACTCACCACGTTGGATAGCACCAGCGCCAATTCCCGTTCCAATCGTATAATAAACTAGATTTTCAATGCGACCGCCAGCATTATTGCGGGCTACAACTTCACCATAAGCAGAGCTGTTGACATCTGTCGTAAAGTAAATAGGCACATTCAAAGCACGACGAAGCGCTCCCACGATGTCTACATTTGCCCAATGTGGTTTTGGAGTTGTCGTAATGTAGCCATATGTTTTTGAATTAGGATCAATATCAATAGGACCGAAAGAGCCGACTGCCAGACCAGCTAGATTGTCAAAACGAGAGAAGAACTCAATCGTTTTATCCAGTGTCTCAATCGGTGTAGTCGTAGGAAACTGTGTCTTTTCTACAACATTAAAATTTTCATCGCCCACAGCACAGATAAATTTGGTTCCACCGGCTTCTAAACTTCCGTACAATTTTGTCATTTCAAACACCTCTTGTATTCTTTATACTCCATTATAGCATATTTCCATATTGGAAATGGCTCTATATTTTAGATTTTCCTCTGTAAATCTTAGCACTCAAGTAAAAAACGAACAAACATAAGTTGTTCGTTTTCCTTTGTTGACTTTCTATAGCTAAGATTAAGCTTTCACTTCAATAATCGCATCGCCTTTAGCAACAGTTCCTTCTGCTACTGGAGTCACAGAAGCGTAGTCAGCTGTGTTAGTCACGATAACCATAGTCGTGTCATCCAGACCAGCTGCTGCGATTTTAGCTGAATCAAAAGTTCCAATAATATCGCCAGCTTTGACTTTAGAACCTTGAGAAACTTTTTGATCAAATCCTTCGCCATTCATAGACACTGTGTCAATACCAACGTGGATCAGGATTTCAGCACCATTAGCTGTCTTCAAACCATAGGCATGGCCTGTCGCAAAAGCAATTGTCACTTCTGCATCAGCTGGGGCGTAAACGACACCTTCAGTTGGCTTGATCGCAATCCCTTGACCCATAGCTCCGCTTGAGAAAACAGGATCATTTACATCACTCAAAGCTACTGCACCACCAACAATTGGAGAAATGATTGTTTCATCTTGGAGAACTGCTGGAACATTGCCAGTTGTTTCTTCTTCGACCAGACGCTCTGTAGTAGCATTCGTAGCAACTTCAGCTTCATCTTCGTAACCAAACATGTAAGTAAGGGCAAAACCAAGAGCAAATGATACAGCTACCATGAAGAGATATTGGAAGAGTTGTCCATTACCAATGTAAAGCATGGTACCTGGGATGATAGTGATACCATTACCAGTACCAGCAAGGCCAAGGATAGAAGCCAAGCCACCACCGACAGCACCAGCGATCAATGAAAGGAAGAATGGTTTGCGGTAACGCAAGTTAACCCCGAAGATAGCAGGCTCTGTAATACCAAGGAAGGCAGAAAGAGCTGCTGGGAAAGCAAGAGTTTTGAGTTTAGGATTTTTAGTTTTGACACCAACGGCAACAGTTGCAGCACCTTGAGCTGTCATAGCTGCAGTGATGATAGCATTGAATGGGTTAGCATGGTCAGCTGCGAGCAATTGCACTTCAAGCAAGTTGAAGATATGGTGTACACCTGATACGACAATCAATTGGTGAACTCCACCGATCAACAAACCACCTAGACCAAATGGCAAGCCAAGAATAGCTTTTGTACCAATAAGAATGTAGTTTTCAACAACGTGGAAGACTGGTCCGATAACGAAAAGTCCAAGAATTGACATCACCAAAAGGGTTACAAATGGTGTGACCAAAAGATCCAGAACATCTGGAACAACCTTACGGACTGCTTTTTCAAACTTAGCTCCGACAACCCCAATAATGAAGGCTGGAAGAACAGAACCTTGCAAACCAACAACTGGGATGAAGCCAAAGAATTTCATAGCAGTCACTTCACCACCTGATGCTACTGCCCAAGCGTTTGGAAGCGAGCCAGATACAAGCATCATACCAAGAACGATACCAACGGCTGGATTTCCACCGAATACACGGAAGGTTGACCAAACTACCAGACCTGGTAGGATAATGAAGGCTGTATCTGTTAAGATTTGAGTATAGGTCGTTACATCATCTGGAAGCGTCATTCCAAGAGCGTTCAAGAGACCACGAACACCCATGAAGAGACCAGTTGCTACGATAACTGGGATGATTGGTACAAATACGTCACCAAATGTACGGATGGCGCGTTGGAACCAATTCCCTTGCTTAGCAGCTTCTGCTTTCATGTCATCTTTTGATGAAGTCGGCAAACCTAAGGCTACAACTTCGTCATAGATTTTATTAACCGTACCTGTACCAAAGATGATTTGGTATTGGCCTGAGTTAAAGAAAGCTCCCTGAACTTTTTCTAGGTTCTCGACAGTATTTTTGTCGATTTTACCTTCATCTTTAACCATGACGCGCAGACGAGTCGCACAGTGGGCTACACTGTTAACGTTCTCACGTCCACCCAAGGCTTCGATGACCTTTTTTGCAATTTCAGTATTATTCATTTGCAAAAATCTCCTTATAAAAATATTGTAAAACTTTTTGAAAGCGATTTTATCACCTTTACGAATATTATTTTACCATGATTCAAAAATATGTCAAGCGTTTTGCAGAAAAAATATTTTTTTACTGTTAAATGTTGATTTTTCGACAGAAAACGTTTACTATAGTAATAAAAAATAATATGATTCGGAGGACAAAAGATTGGCTTGGACGACTGAAAAACGCTACAAACGCTATGAAGACTGGACTCAGGAAGAGGTACAGCAGATTAAAGAAAACATCGCTAAATCTCCTTGGCGGGCTAACTACCATGTGGAGCCTCAGACAGGTCTGCTCAATGACCCCAATGGCTTTTCTTACTTTGACGGCAAGTGGGTGGTGTTTTATCAAAACTTTCCTTTCGGGGCTGCACACGGTCTCAAATGCTGGGTTCAATTAGAAAGTGATGACCTAGTTCACTTCACTGAAACTGGCCTTCGGGTGCTGCCAGATACTGCTCTGGACAGCCACGGCGCCTATTCTGGCTCTGCCATGCAGTTTGGCGACAAGCTCTTTCTCTTCTATACTGGTAATGTTCGTGATGAGAATTGGGTGCGTCACCCCTATCAAATCGGCGCCTTGTTAGATAAATCAGGCAAGCTGGAAAAAATTGACAAGGTCTTGATTGAACAACCTGCTGAAGCGACTGACCACTTCCGCGATCCACAGATTTTCAACTACAAAGGGCAATTCTATGCTATTGTCGGTGGGCAAAATCTAGACAAGCAAGGCTATGTCAAGCTGTACAAGGCTGTTGATAACGACTATACCAACTGGGAAGCCGTCGGTGATTTAGACTTCGCCAATGACAAGACAGCCTACATGATGGAGTGTCCAAACCTTGTCTTTATCAATGACCAACCAGTCCTGCTCTATTGCCCTCAAGGTTTGTCTAAGGACATACTGGATTATGACAACATTTATCCAAATATGTATAAAATAGGTCAAGCGTTTGACACAAATCAAGCTGCTATGATTAATCCTAGCCCAATCCAGAATTTAGACTATGGCTTCGACTGCTACGCGACCCAAGCCTTTAATGCACCTGACGGTCGCGCACTGGCTGTCAGCTGGCTAGGCTTGCCTGATGTGGAATACCCATCTGACCGCTTCGACCATCAAGGAACCTTCTCACTCGTCAAGGAATTAACCCTGAAAGACGGCAAGCTCTACCAATACCCAATCTCAGCAATCAAGGACTTGCGAGTAGAGGCTCAGCCTTTCGCTGCTTTGGCAGAAAGCAAGAACAGCTATGAACTAGAGCTGAATCTTGCTGCAGACACTGAGCATGAAATCGTCCTCTTTGCAGACAAGGATGGCAAAGGCCTACGCATCAATTTTGACCTCAAGGCAGGACAAGTGACGGTTGACCGTAGTCAGGCAGGCGAGCCATTCGCACTAGACTTTGGAACCAGCCGAAGCTGTGATATTGACAAAGAAGCCACAAGTGCTACTATCTTCATCGATAAATCAATTTTTGAAATTTTCATAGATAAAGGAGAGAAAGTATTTTCCGGCCGTGTCTTCCCGAGAGAAGACCAGACAGGCATTGCCATTACCAAAGGCAATCCAACCGGCACTTACTATGAATTAGATTATGGTCGCAAAGCTAACTGATGTAGCAAAACTTGCAGGAGTCAGCCCCACAACTGTTTCCCGCGTCATTAACAGAAAAGGCTACTTATCCGACAAAACGATTTCTAAGGTTGAAGCAGCCATGCGAGAATTGGCCTACAAGCCCAACAATCTGGCGCGTAGCCTCCAAGGAAAATCAGCCAAGCTGATCGGACTCATTTTCCCCAATATCAGCAATGTCTTTTATGCAGAATTGATTGGCAAGCTAGAGCACGAGCTCTTTAAACAAGGCTATAAAACCATTATCTGCAATAGCGAGCACGACTCTGACAAGGAGCGTGAATACCTTGAAATGCTGGAGGCTAATCAGGTAGACGGCATTATTTCCGGTAGCCACAATCTAGGCATCGAAGACTACAATCGCGTGACTGCTCCTATCATTTCCTTTGACCGTAACCTTTCACCAGATATTCCAGTCGTCTCCTCAGACAACTATGGGGGCGGGGTGCTGGCGGCTCAGACCTTGGTCAAGGCTGGCGCTCAAAACATCATCATGATTACTGGCAATGACAATTCCAACTCACCGACCGGCCTGCGCCATGCTGGCTTCGCCTCTGTCCTGCCGGACGCTCCTATCATCAATGTGTCTAGCGACTTTTCTCCAGTCCGAAAGGAAATGGAAATCAAACACATTTTGACCCACAAGAAGCCAGATGCTATCTTCGCTTCAGATGATTTGACAGCTATTCTAGTCATGAAAGTCGCTCAGGAGCTAGACATCCAGATTCCTGAAGATCTAAAAATCATCGGCTACGACGGCACCTACTTTGTGGAGAACTACTACCCTCAGCTGGCAACCATTAAGCAACCGCTGAAAGAGATTGCCAAACTTCTGGTCGATTTACTGCTACAAAAAATTGACAAGCAAGAAGTCACAACAACGGGCTACTTCCTGCCAGTGAACCTCTTACCAGGCAAGAGTGTGTAATTTTCATTCAATCCCTACTAAATAAGAAAATGGAGTTTGGGACAAAAAGATTTCAATTTTTAAAAATCTTAATTATTAAGCCCTTGAAATCTATAATTAAATGCGAAAAGCGAACAAAACAGAATTCTGATTACCAGAAAACTAGTTTTGTTCGCTTTTTATATTTGAGGTCGGACTTTTGTCCCAGACTCCTCAATTGTCTTTGGATTGTCGAGCAAGACGCAGTGGTTGAGTGGGCTCTACTACGCTGATTTCATCAGCTTTTACAGCCCTACTCAACTGTGCGGAGGTGGGACGACGAAATCGAATTCTAACGAATTACCGATTTCTGTCCCACTCTCACTTTATTGCTTCTTTCTAAAAGTGAACAAGCCAGCCAAGAAGGCAAGAGAACCACCTAAAATCGCCAGCAGGGAAGTTTCTGTGCCCGTTTTCGGCAAGACTTTTTCTGTCGAAGCTGTCACACTAGGACTTACTTTGTCCTGCTGTGGCTCTGCAGCAAGTGGCTTTTGACTCTCTGACGATAGAGATGTAGATGGAACTTGAACAAGCTTATTGGACAAGCTAGGACTAGGGTTTTGTTCTTTTTGAAGCTCCTTAACGCTGCCTTGAGACGGTTTTTGCTGGGTGTCTTTACTTGTATCTTGAGGCTTTTCTTCTTGAGCTGGACTCGCCTTTTTAATCCGCAAAATTGTCGCTGTCAGCGGAGCTAGGGTCAAGCCATTGCTGTTTCTGGTGACGCCAGCTGGATTCGAAATAGCTGTAATTCCTGCGCTATTGCCATCAGCCACAACCTCTGCACCTGCTAGATGTTTGTAGGTTTCACCAAAGTTGAAGTTTCGCTCCTTTTTGTCTGCATTGACAAAGACTGCATAAATATCGCCATTTGAAGCAACCACTTGGTAGCCGAGAACAAGATCCTCTTTCTCAACGCCATCCTTGCCAGGCTGGGTAATGAGAGTCACATTTTGATCTACTTCATCTTTGGAACTGCGAGTGAAGGCGTCCGTTGATTTCCGCAGACTAATCAAGCCCTTCATATAGGCACGGCTCTTGGCATTTTCTGGGAATTTCTCCGAATCAGTCGCCTTGGTCCAATCAAAATGATTGACCGCGTCGCTCGAATCATAAGAATCATGAATGAAATACGGATATTCAAACGGCGTGCCGTCCTCATTGGTCAACAAATGCGCTTTGTTTGGGACCTTGTCTTCGGAAACAGGATATTTATAGGCAGGATCGCGGAATTGCTTGGTTCGGCCGTATTCTTGTCCAGAGTGGATAAATGGTGTTCCTTGCGAAGTCAGCATCATCAGATTTCCCAGGCGCAGACGGCGATGGATCTCTTGATTATTGGCAGCGACTGCTGGATCTTTCTTGATTGACTGGGCAATGATATCAAAGAGGGTCAGATTATCATGGGCTGCAATGTATTGGATCACATCCCCTGGGCTATCTGCCTCAAAATTGGTTGGCTGTGCCTTGATATTCTTGAAAACATCTTCTACATTTCGTTTACCACCAGTGATAAAGGCTGGTGTTCCCTCATTTGGATAACCTGATTTCAAGGTGTTGCGAATATCATCTGAGAAGACCGCCACCGTGTCTGTTGACTTCATCCAAGTTTGGTCAGCAGGCTGGACTGCTTTATTTTCATCACCTGCATAAGTCTTCCAGCCCTCACCCAGCATAATGAGATTTGGATTGAGCTTTTTAGCTTCTTCAAAAGCTTTTTGAATGGACTCTGCATCATGGTCTCCCATCATATCAAAGCGGAAACCATCTACCTTGTACTGCTCTGTCAGATACTTGATCGAATCCACCAAGACCCGTCTGCTCATATAGTGAGTAGTCCCCAAGCGGCCGCCACCAAAGCTGGTTCTCGGTGTACCATCCGCGTCCATAAAGTGGTAGTAGTTGGGCTCCAAGTCCTCAAAGATAGAGGTCTTGGCTGTGTGATTATAGACCACATCCATGATAACGCCCATGCCACGCTTATGAATTTCATTGACAAGATTTTTGAATTCCTCAATGCGCTTAGCTGGGTCTGTCGGTGTGCTCGAATACATACCTGTCAGCGAGAAGTAGTTTTGCGGGTCATAGCCCCAGTTATAGTTGCTGTTGCTGGAAGCATACTTGTCCATGCGCTCAGCATTTTTCAGCTCATTTACAAAGTAATAACTCAGAACTGGCAAGAGCTGAACATGAGTCACTCCTAGTTCTTTCAAATAATCCAATTTCTCAATGAAAGCTGAGAAGGTTCCAAATTGAGATTTCAAATCCTTTGAAATAGCTGGATCTGAAGTGAAATCACGGACATGTGCCTCATAAATCAAGGCATCTTCCCGCTTCTTGAAGTTCGGAATAGTAGCATAGGTCAGATCTTTCGGTCCATATTCACTTGGATCTACAAAGGCTGCCTTGGCAATCTTGTAGGCATCCCCCTTGTCCGCATCTTCATTGTTCCAAGCTGCTAAAGACTTGGCATATGGGTCTAGCACAAGAACTTTTTTACCACCACGGCTAATTTCATAATGATAGAAATATCCACGATAGTCAGAAAGACCTAGCCCGCTCTCAGGCGTCAAACTACTAGTCCATGTGCCAGACTCCCCCTTCTGCATAGCTATGCGCCCAAGAACCTTGTTCTGATCTTTTTTGTCATAGACCACCAAATCGACTTGGTCCGCACTTGGTGACCAGAAGGTCAGATCCACTTGTTTGCCCGCTTGAGAAACACGCGCGCCCAAATCACCATCATACTTGTAAAGGCTGTCCTTCAACTGCCAGTTCATGCTGGTTTTGAATTGGTCATTGCCATATTTGATAAGGTAAGGTGACTGAGCTTGATTAAAATCACCGATTAATTTTGCGCTTTTATTCTTAGAGTCCAGAACCACATCTTTAACAGTGACTTCTCCACCATCTTTGTTGGTAATTTTTAGGTTTTTCAGAATATCTTCTTTTTTAGCATTTTCTAAGGTAGAGAAAGTCGCCTCAATTTCTGTCAGGCTAACATGCTGGGCTCCTGTCATGCGGATATCATTGACAAAGTATGGGTTGGTATAAACCGTTGGATCCGCATCACGCAAGAAAATCTGGCTAGTTTTACCCAAATTTGCGAAATTATAATCCTGTTTTTGAATCTTCACATCATCTCCTGACTTACTTTCATCTAAAAGCAGGAAACCAATCATCTTTGCAGCCTCTTTCAAAGGAACATCTACGTAGCGACCGTATTTCCCAGTCTTTTCAAAGTCCACGCCATCAGGCCAATTTTGACCTGGACGTTGCACATCTCCCCAGAGCCAGAGGGATTTCTTATCATACTGACCATCTGTACGATAATAATTGATGCGAAGCATTCCTTCTTTCAAAGGCTCGGAGGTATGAGGATTATAGTCTTTGTCAAACCAAACTTCATTCATCTGAGGGCTCAGCAGCTCAACTGTCTTATCACCTGTAATGTTTTGACCTGCCGTATTGTTGATTAAGAGACTAACCTTGCTTCTTTTCTCTGCCATCTTGACATCAAGGTAATAGCCATAATCATCTTTTTTAGCTGTCGCAAAACTAGTCGCACCAGTCGGCCAACCTCCCTTTTGACCAGAAGGCGTTTCAACATCATCCCAAGTCCATAAGCCTAAGCTATCCAGATTTTCGGATGGCAGATTTTTGAAATGGAAACGCATATGGCCATCTGCGATAGCATCCTTGGTCGATGTCTCCGACTGACTAGTTGACGCTGGCTTTTCTTTCTCGTCAGATACAACTGTTTCCTTTGCTTCTTTACCAGCTGCTTCTGGGGTCGCACTAGATTCTGCACCCTCTGTCGGCTGAGCAGCTTGATTTACTACTGCTTCAGGCTGGGCGCTTTTCTCAATATTGACTTTTTGTTTGCTTTCTTTTTGCGCTGAACTATCCACTTCCTCAGTTTTGGCTTCAACCTCTGGCTTAGGCAAAGCTTCTGAATTAGCAGCTGATACTGCTTCCGTTGCTGGGCTAGTCGTAGCCTTTGTCTCATCTGCTTTGGCTAACTGGGCACCTCCAAAGAGAAAGCCAGACGCAATCACGACAGATGCTACTCCGACTTTTAAGCGACGAATCCCAAAATAATGACGCTTTTCACTGGTCCGAGACTGTAGATGATAGTTTCTTTTCATAAATAAAAAAACTCCTTTATTTTTTCCTATAGAAAATACGTATGCAAACGTTTTCTGTATTTATTATACAGATTCTCTATCGAAATGTAAAGGTTTTCATAGACCATTTTTTTATTCCAAAGCTTTATGTATGATTTCAGATTCCTTTTATAGGAAATCCACTGGCTCTCTCTTTGTTGTTTAAGATAATGAAACGAAATATTTCTTTAGACTCATCAAAAAAAGAGTGGGACAGAAATCGGTCATTCGTTAGAATTCGATTTCGTCGTCCCGCCTCCGCACAGTTGAGTAGGGCTGTAAAAGCTGATGAAATCAGCGTGGTAGAGCCCACTCAACCACTGCGTCTTGCTCGACAATCCAAAGACAATTGAGAGGCTAGGACTTTTGTCCCAGACTCTTCTTTTAAAGTCTTTTTAATGTCGTTCAATCCCTGATTGCCTTTTGGTGTTAGAATCACTAGCGCTTTCCTTAGGCTATCACCTGCATTTCAATAGCACTGTCCGTTTTTTTAGAAAGATAAGATTTTCCCAAACTTTAAAGAAAATCGAACTAATCTATATAGAAAAATCTTCTATAAATTCGAGCAATTGTTAAAACAATGATTAAAAATATAGCTATTATAGACAATACTATTTTCCCAAAACTTACTTCCGAACGAATTATAAAAATGTGAAAGAGAGGTGCCAATCCTACACCTATAGCAATTAGATAACTAGCAAAGTTTATTGCACCAAGACCTGCAAAAAAATGTTTCATTTTTAATACCTAACTTTTTACCTTTCATTTTATAGTGACTCTCTCTAAATCAGTTTTATTGTTTACTTCTAACCTTTTCAAAGAAATTTGATAGTAAATGTACTCCACTGAGGGCTATTACTATATCAATTGGTAAGAAATGGTAATCCCATATAAAATGAGACAAAATCAATGATAGAAATAAAATACAATCCATATAACTATTCTTGAAATGTTCTGCGATTTTATGATATAGAAATGCAATAATAACTGAAATCAAAATAATCGCCATACTTGTCCTCTTGTAATCTGCAAATAATCCATATATTTACCTGCTCTAAGCTCTTCCTCTTCTTGGAATTTTTCAAGTACCTTAAAGCTTTTAACAATACAATCTATTAGATACTTCCTGTTTCCTATTATAGCAATTATTATTTAATCCATAAAGTTTATATGTAGAAATAGCATATAAAAACAGACAGGAACTTTTTCAACATTATCAAGTTTACTAGCAATTTAAATTTCCCCACGTAGCCGTATTCAATCCAAAGATCCCCCTCAAAAACTCTCTTCTGAAGAATTGCTCTTCAGGCGATTTTCTCTTATATCTTTCTTTTCTTACTTAGACTGACTAGACCATTCCTCATCTCTAAAAAACCTAGTAAAAATCGTAAGAAACGAAAGCGATTCATCCTATAAATAGAGATGAAAAGCACATTCGAGGTCTAGCTTGCCATGAATCTATAGGAAAAGTAAGCAGCCAAGGCCTAGATTCCCATGAATCTATAGGAAAAGTGAGCAGGCGAGGCCTAATTTACAATGATTTTATAGGAGAAGTGAACAGTCGAGACCTAGATTGCCATGAATCTATAGGAAAAGTGACCAACCGAGGTCTAGGTTGCCATTAACCTATAGCAAGCTAGACTAGTCCAGCCATAGACCTACAGAAACTTTCTTATGATTTGTCAGCGACTGCAACTATCAAAAACCAAAAAAGCTGAGACAGTCGTCTCAGTCTTTTTCTTCTGTTATAAATTGACTCAAAATCCCATTGATAAACTTACTTGATTTTTCATCAGAAAATTGCTTGGAAAGTTCAATGGCTTCATTGACCGCTACTCGCTCGGGAGTATCGAACTCTGTCATTTCAAAGATGCCTAATCGCAGGATATTCTTTTCCACCAAAGTTAGACGCTCAACTGTCCAGCCTGCTTTCAAGTGCTGGGCGATTTTCTTATCTAACTCTTCCTTGGACTGGAGCACTCCTGTGACCAAATTGAGTAGAAATGCTGGGATATTGACCTCAGCATCCGTCTCCTCTTCGTCCTTATCGTAGGTATAGGCAAAGCGGCAAGACTCAATGGCATCACCCTCATACTCTAGACTCATCAAAGCCTGAAAAGCCCGCTGACGTAGCTCTCTTCTAGATTCTAACAAAACATCAGTCATTGAGGAAATCCTCATCAAATAGATCTTTCAAATCTGGTTTTGGTGATTTTTCTGGAACAATGCCTGCCACATGGATATTGACAGCAGACAGCTCCACTTCAGCCATATCGCTTACAGCACTCTTGACTGCTTTTTGGATTGCAACTGCAACTGTTGGTACACTGATACCGTACTCCAGATATAGGTAGATATCAACTGATATGTCGCCACTTTCATCCGTATGCAGCGCAACACCGCGTCCAAGCGTACGCATAGAAAGGCTATCTGACATGCTTTTATTTGCAAAAGAATGAACGCCCTCTACCTTAGCCGTAGCAATGGCAATAATTTTTTCCAAGACTCGTGGCGCAATAACGATTTCGCCTAATTGTTCGTTTGCCATAAGAATTCCTTTCTATATGAAAGATTGAAATTACGCACGAGAAACGTAAGTTCCTTCTGCTGTATTGATGACCAATTTTTGTCCAACTTCGATGAAGTCTGGTACGTTAACAACAAGACCTGTTTCAAGAGTTGCTGGTTTACCAGAACCTGTTACAGTAGCACCTTTGATAGATGGTTGTGTTTCTGTTACCACCAATTCAACAGTTGTAGGTACTGTCACACCGATCACTTCTGATCCGTAGAATTGGATTTTCACATCTGAGTTTTCAAGGATGTATTTCAATTCTTCCTCTACGTTGACTACTGGGATTTCGTATTGGTCATAAGTCTCAGTATTCATGAAATAAGCAGTGCCATCCATTTGGTACAAGTATTGTGCTGGCACTGTTTCGATGATAGCTTGTTCAAATTTTTCTTCTGGACGGTAACTAGTCTCAAATGTAGAACCAGTACGAACATCACGCAATTTCATACGCATGATAGTATTTCCCTTACCTGGTTTGTGGTGACTTGCTTCCAAGACGCGGATCAATTTACCATCAGCAGTTTCAAAAGTCATTCCAGCTTTCAGCTTACTTGCTTCAATCATTTGTTTTTTACCTCTTTAATAAATAATTTACTCTTTATTCTACCATAAAGCTTGATAATTCTCAAATCACAATCAATTCTTTTGGAGCAAGGGTCAAGACCTCACAACCAGTCTCTGTGATCAGAAGGTCATCTTCGATCCGAACGCCGTATTTGCCATCCAGATAGATGCCCGGCTCATCGGTCAAGACCATGCCAGCCTCAATCGGCTCTTCTGACTTGCCAAAGTAAGGAATCTCATGGATATCCAGCCCAATCCCGTGACCAATCCCGTGGCTGAAGTAAGGGCCGTAGCCTGCATCGTTGATAATTTGACGAGGAATCCGGTCAAAATCAATACAGCTGAGTCCAGCCTTAGCCGCTTCTATCAGGGCTTGATTGCTGCGCAGGACAATATCATAAATTTCTCGCTCTTCATCCGTCACCTGCCCCACATGAACAGTCCGCGTCATATCGCTGACATAGTGATTGTAGTAGCAACCAAAGTCCATGGTCAGGGTTTCACCATTTTGGATGACCTTGTCACTGGCCACGCCGTGAGGCATAGCAGAGCGGTAGCCAGAAGCGATGATAAAGTCAAAGGAAGCACCTGAAGCACCTAACTGGCGCATACGGGCATCTAAAAAGTTCATAACAGCCAGCTCTGTCGTCTGACCAGGCTTGATAAAGTCCAGCACGTCTAGGAAGGCTTGATCAGAAATCTGACAGGCCTTGCGAATGGTCGCGATTTCTTGCCCATCCTTGATCATGCGCAAATTTTCGATAAAGGCTGTCATCGGCACCAGCTCATGACCAGCAAACACACTTTCCAGCATCTTGAAGTAAGCATAGGAAATTTCATCGTCAAAACCGATTTTCGCCAACTTGTCGTCCGCAATGATTTTAGCAATTTCTCCAACCGCATCCCGCGTTTCAACAATATCAAAGCCCTCAACCACGCCCTTAGCAATCAGGGTATAACGAGAATCCGTCAGGAAAATCCGACGCGACTTGCTAATAAAAACTGTCGCCTCTGTCCCGCTGAAACCAGTCAGATAGTAAATATTCTTCAGATTGGTTACTAAAACAGCATCGCATTCTGTCTGAGCCAAGGCTGCTTCAAATTTTTCAACTCTTGATAACATGAGGTACCTCCGTAAAATAATTAGATTGAGTATCGTAAAATAGAAATTCTGCTGATGAAGAGTCGCTACTCTTCGTCTTTTGTTTCTTTTTGCGTCTTTTCCACATTGCGCTGATAGGCCTGAATCTGTCGCTCCAACTCCCGTTCGATCGCTGGTTCTGGCGCATATTTTTCTTCCCAGTCATCTGGTTTGAGGATTTTATGAGTCACGGGATCAAAATGCGCTTTTCCATCTGGGAAAATCTTCCCCATATTGGCCTGATGGACAATATCAAAAATCCGCTCGGGATCGACTCCCATCAAGACAAAACTACCGTAAGTAAAGTAGAGCGTATCGATCAGAGCATCAACTTGACCAACTAAGGAGATTTCTGCCTTGCTCTTGCTACGAACCTTGGCAGCAGCCTTATCTAAAGCTTCGTGCATTCTAACCATCGACTGATCAAATTCTTCCTCTGAAGAGCTGGCAGCTCTGAGAAATTCAACCAACTCTTCCAACTTGAAGTCAGCACGGTGCCGAGCTTCCTCTGGTGTCCAAGCGATGGGTTCTTCCTGCGTAGACTCATCCATGACACCATGGAAGGTCTTGACCTTATTAAAGTGGTGATCGCGAGACACAAAGACTTTCTCGCTGGCCAAAATACCGAAATGTTCTAGTGCCCGATGAATCCCATCCTGACTATTGCTGCTAGTCGTATGCTTGGCTACTTCCTTGACAGAGCTGGTGCCATTTCCCATGGCAATAGACAAGCCAACTCCCGACAGCATTTCCAAGTCATTGTCTGAATCTCCGAAGGCCATGACCTGATGGATATCAAAGCCGTATTCTTGACCGACTAGACGAATCCCCTCCAGCTTGGACATCCCTTGATTGATAATGTCCGTCGCATAGGGACTCGAACGAGTAAATTTTAAATGCGGGAAATCCGCTTCAATTTTTGCACTCTCAGCCGGATCTGCCAAAATCAGCACTTGATAAATGGGCTCTTGAATCAATTTCAGCAGGTCTTCTTCATGCTGAGGCAAGGCCTTGCTCACAATCTTGTTAAAACCGTGACTCACCGTCCGAGTCATGCTCCTAGGGATAAACTGGGTAGCCCACTGGGAAAAGGAACTCATACCAAAGGTCATAATTTTTGAACCTTCCATGGCATCCTCTGTTCCCAAGGAAATTTCTTTCCGGTGCTTCTTAGCGTAGGCAATCAAATCACGCAGGCTCTGCTTATCAATCGGTGTGGCAGAAATAACCCTGTCTTTTGAAAAAATATACTGACCATTGTAAGTGACAGCAAAGTCTAAATCCAGCTTGTCCATAAAAGGCTTGACAAAGAAGGGGCCACGGCCTGTCGCTAAACCGACCAAAATCCCTTGTTCTTGCAAACTCTTAATGGCGGCCTCTGTCGATTTCAAGACGGTTCGACTGTCATTAATCAAGGTTCCATCTATATCAAAAAAGACGGCTTTTATTTCCATTGATTTTCTCATTCTTTCCTTTTATGATACAATAAATTATAACACAATTCACGGAGAAGCACATCTATGAATAAGCAGATTTTAGTTTTACATACTGGTGGAACCATTTCCATGCAGGCTGACAGAAGCGGTGCCGTCAATAGCAGCCAAGACAATCCCATGAACCATGTGGCTGTTCCCTTAGATGGTATTGAAGTGACGGTGATTGATTTCTTCAACGTTCCCAGTCCTCACATCACTCCCTATCATATGCTAGAACTCTACAAAAAAATCAAGGCTGACGCTGAGCACTACGATGGTGTGGTCATTACCCACGGAACTGATACTCTAGAGGAAACGGCCTACTTCCTTGATACCATGGACCTGCCTGACATCCCTGTCGTTTTGACCGGAGCTATGAGAAGTTCAAATGAACTCGGCAGTGACGGAGTTTATAATTACCTGACTGCTTTGCGGGTGGCCAGTGACGAGAAGAGTCGAGGCAAGGGCGTTCTCGTCGTCATGAATGATGAAGTGCATGCTGCCAAATATGTCACTAAAACCCACACCACCAACGTCAGCACCTTTCAAACTCCGACGCACGGCCCTCTAGGTCTGGTCATGAAGCAGGAAATTCTCTATTTCAAAACAGCAGAACCTCGCGTCCGCTTTGACCTGACTAGCATTTCAGGCCTGGTCCCCATCATACCGGCCTATGCCGGTATGAAAACAGAACTGCTAGATATGCTGGATTTGCAAAAGCTAGACGGTCTCATCATCGAAGCCTTTGGTGCTGGCAATCTTCCGAAAGAAACTGCGGAAAAATTAACAGAGATGGCAAAAGCTGGTCTCCCCATCGCTCTGGTTTCTCGCTGTTTCAACGGCATTGCTGAGCCTGTCTACGCCTATGAAGGTGGCGGTGTCAAGCTGCACCAAGCTGGAATCATGTTTGTCAAAGAGCTCAATGCCCCCAAGGCTCGCATCAAGCTACTGATTGCCCTTAATGTCGGCCTAAGTGGTCAAGCATTAAGAGACTATATAGAAGGATAAAAAACCAAGCTTGTCTACTCGCTTGCTAGGCATTATTTCTTGATTTTCCTTTATAAATGCTATATCCTTCGATATAAAGTTCCAAGTTCATAAATATTCTTAGCCTCAAGCGAAGTTATAAATTCAAAAAAAGAGTCTGGGACAAAAGTCCTAGACTCTTCAATTGTCTTTGGATTTTCGAGCAAGACGCAGTGGTTGAGTGGGCTCTACTACGCTGATTTCATCAGCTTTTACAGCCCTACTCAACTGTGCGGAGGTGGGACGACGAAAACTCAAAAGAGCGCAAAAAGACCCCCCCTTGTGATATAATGAAAGTGAA
>NZ_CAURYF010000018.1:0-41539 GCF_963529205.1 Streptococcus cristatus
GGTGTTAACAACACTCCTGCTGCCAACAAGGTCTTGAGCAAGGAAGAAGTCTTAGAACGGGAACCTGAACTTAAGAAGGAAGGCTTAGTAGGCGGCGGTGTCTATCTTGACTTCCGCAACAACGACGCACGCCTTGTGATTGAAAATATCAAACGCGCCAACCAAGACGGCGCCCTGATTGCCAACCATGTCAAAGCAGAAGGTTTCCTCTTTGACGATTCTGGAAAGATTACAGGCGTTGTTGCGCGTGACCTCTTGACGGATGAAGTCTTTGAAATCAAGGCTCGCCTAGTCATCAACACAACTGGACCTTGGAGCGACAAGGTGCGCAATCTGTCAAATGACGGTGAGCAATATTCACAAATGCGTCCAACCAAGGGTGTTCACTTGGTAGTTGACTCTAGCAAGATCAAGGTTTCGCAGCCAGTCTACTTTGATACAGGCTTGGGAGACGGCCGGATGGTCTTTGTCCTTCCACGTGAAAATAAAACCTACTTTGGTACGACAGACACTGACTACACTGGCGACCTGGAGCATCCAAAAGTAACACAAGAAGATGTGGATTACCTCTTGGGAATTGTCAATAATCGCTTCCCAGAAGCAAAGATCACAATTGACGATATCGAAAGCAGCTGGGCAGGTCTGCGTCCTCTGATCGCAGGAAACAGCGCGTCTGACTACAATGGCGGAAACAACGGTACCATTAGCGACGAAAGCTTCAATGCCCTGATTGCGACCGTTGAGAGCTATCTGGCTAAAGAAAAATCTCGTGAGGATGTCGAAGCGGCTGTTACTAAGCTTGAAAGCAGTACATCTGAAAAACACTTGGATCCATCTGCAGTGTCTCGTGGCTCTAGTTTGGATCGTGATAACAATGGTCTCTTGACCCTTGCTGGCGGTAAAATCACAGACTATCGTAAGATGGCGGAAGGTGCTATGGAGCGCGTGGTTGAAATCCTCAAAGCAGAATTTGATCGCAGATTCAAACTCATCAACTCTAAGACTTACCCTGTTTCAGGTGGAGAATTGAATCCAGCTAATGTGGATTCCGAAATCGAAGCCTTTGCTCAACTTGGTGTCTCACGTGGCTTAGACAGCAAAGAAGCCTTCTATCTTGCAAACCTCTACGGATCAAATGCTCCTAAAGTCTTTGCCCTCGCACACAGTATCGAACAAGCACCAGGTCTTAGCCTAGCGGATACTTTGTCGCTGCATTATGCTATGCGTAATGAGTTGGCACTCAGCCCAGTAGACTTCCTCCTTCGTCGGACAAATCACATGCTCTTTATGCGGGATAGCCTAGATGCGATTATAGAGCCAGTTCTGGATGAAATGGGACGATTCTACGACTGGACAGAAGAAGAAAAAGCAGCTTATCGAAATGACCTAGAAGCTGCCCTTGCAAACAACGATTTAGCAGAATTGAAAAAATAGAAAATAGAAGAAGAGGTGGCGGACCAGTTCTCCTGTCTAGCCTCCCCTTCTTTTAAATGGAGTAATATAGATGATGAAAGAAATATTTGGTGAATTTTTAGGGACCCTGCTCTTGCTCCTTTTGGGGAATGGCGTCGTTGCAGGCGTGGTTCTTCCCAAAACTAAGAGCCACAATTCTGGTTGGATTGTGATTACCATGGGGTGGGGGATTGCCGTTGCCATCGCTGCGTTTGTATCTGGCAACCTTGGCCCAGCCCATCTGAATCCTGCCCTAACCATCGGAGTAGCTCTCAAAGGTGATTTACCTTGGGCATCTGTTCTTCCGTATATCCTTGCGCAGTTTGCAGGAGCTATGGTCGGACAGTTCCTCGTCTTCCTGCAGTTCAAGCCTCATTATCTTGCTGAAGAAGATCCAGCTAACATCCTTGGGACATTCAGCACAGGCCCAGCTATTAAAGATACCTTCTCGAACCTGATTAGCGAAATCCTTGGAACCTTTGTTCTAGTGCTGACTATCTTCGCTCTAGGACTTTATAAGCTGCAAGCAGGACTTGGTACTTTCGCAGTTGGAACCTTGATTGTTGGGATTGGTCTTTCACTTGGTGGAACGACTGGTTATGCCCTCAATCCTGCGCGTGACTTAGGACCTCGGATCATGCACAGTCTCCTTCCGATTCCAAAAAAAGGAAATAGTGATTGGAGCTATGCTTGGATTCCAGTTATCGGACCAATTATTGGTGCAGTCCTTGCAGTAGCAGTCTTCTCCCTATTTTAGACTAAAATAAAGCAATCCTCTTCTCTGAGATTGATACATGCTTGGAGAAGAGGATTTTTGTAAGATTTTCCAATTTCATCGAAGATTTTGCTAAACCAATCTAAAATCAGGAGAAAAGAGCCAGTCAGGACGATATTTGACAGAGGATTTATGCTATAATTGACAGTATAAATGATCTAAAGGAGTTATGATGAATCAAACTGTTCAATATTTACAAGAATTAACGGCTATCCCTTCTCCAACAGGCTTTACGGCTGAGGTGGCGGACTATCTGGTGAAGACACTCGAAGACTTGGGCTATGAGCCTGTCCGGACCAATAAAGGCGGCGTTCATGTTGTGGTTAAGGGTGAAAATGATGCCCAGCATCGGGTCGTGACTGCCCATGTGGATACACTGGGGGCTATTGTGCGTGCAATCAAGCCAGATGGTCGCCTCAAGCTGGATCGGATTGGCGGTTTCCCTTGGAACATGATTGAAGGAGAAAACTGTCTAGTCCATGTGGCCAGCAGTGGCAAGACTATCAGCGGCACAATCTTAGTTCACCAAACCTCCTGCCATGTCTATAAGGATGCTGGGACGGTTGAGCGAACTCAGGACAATATGGAAGTTCGTTTGGATGAAAAGGTGACAAGTGAGAAAGAAACACGTGATTTAGGAATTGAAGTTGGGGATTTTATTTCTTTCGATCCGCGAACCACAGTTACTGAGTCAGGTTTCATCAAGTCCCGCTTTCTGGATGACAAGGTCAGCGCAGCTATTTTGCTCAATCTTTTGCGCGTCTACAAAGAGGAAAATATTCAGCTGCCAGTGACGACTCATTTTGCATTCAGCGTCTTTGAAGAGGTTGGTCATGGAGCTAACTCTAGCCTGCCTGAGCAAGCGGTAGAATATTTGGCGGTTGATATGGGCGCTATGGGTGACGACCAGCAGACGGATGAGTATACTGTTTCTATCTGTGTCAAGGATGCTTCAGGACCTTATCACTATGCTTTTCGCCAGCATTTGGTAAATTTAGCCAAGGAGCAGGACATTCCTTACAAATTGGACATCTATCCATTTTACGGGTCAGACGCCTCTGCAGCCATGAGCGCAGGAGCAGAAGTCAAGCATGCTCTGCTAGGCGCTGGCATCGAATCCAGCCACTCTTATGAGCGTACGCATATTGATTCAGTTGTTGCGACAGAGCGCATGGTGGATGCTTATCTGAGAAGTGGCTTGGTGGAGTAAAAGTAGGGCATCTAGCCTTGAATAAGAGGCAGAAATATGAGTATCCTGTGGGAAGCAGAATAGCTGTTATTGTTTAATCGGTTAAGTCTTCGTAGATGCTTAAAGATATTTGGAAAGTTATGATGTTCAGGTATTTGAAGAAATTCTTTCTGTGTTTGCTTTTTACAATCATCAGTGCTCTGGTCTTAATCTTTACTTATCATCAAATCTGCCTGACTAAAGAGCAAAAATTGCTTGATAATCCCTCAGGTCATCTGGTTCAAGTAGATGGCAAAAAAATGAATGTCTATGTAACTGGTCAAGGAGAGCAGACGCTGGTCTTTTTGGCAGGTGGTGGCACAACGTCCCCTATTCTTGACTTTAAGAGCCTTTATTCTAAATTGGAAAAAGAGTATCGGGTTGTTATTGTTGAACGCTTAGGCTATGGCTTTAGCGATGACAGCCAAGGAGATAGTAGAGACATTGATACGGTACTTGCCCAGACGAGGCAGGCTTTACAAAAGGCTGAAATCACAGGCCCATATACTTTGGTAGCGCACTCTATGGCCGGACTAGAAGCGCTTCATTGGGTTGCAAAATATCCAGAAGAAGTCCAAGGCATTATCGGACTGGATATGGCTTTGCCGAGTTCTTACACTGATCTGAGGCTCTATCCTTTAGCTTATAAAGCCTTACAAATGGCTGCTAATTTAGGATTAAGTCGGATATTTTATGATACTGACAAGCAAGTTCCCGCTCTTGCGTCTGGTGATTTGACAGCAGAAGAAAAGCAAGTATACAAGGCTCTTTTCTATCGTCGTTCACTGTCAAATGCTGTTTATGAAGAGGTCACACAGGTCAAGCAAAATGCTGAGCTAGTTTCGAAGAAAAAGCTTCCTGAACTGCCGATCTTGCTCTTTTCTTCAAATGGCCAAGGGACTGGCTATAGTCAGGGAGAATGGCAGAGTTTCCAGAAGGATTTTGCAGCAGCGCATTCACAGACAGAGTTAATTCTACTAGACTGCCCTCATTATGTGCATGATTACGCCAGTGATGAGTTGGCAGGAAAAATAAAGCAGTTTTTAAAATAGTAAGTTTTATATGAGCTTGAAATACTAAAAAAACGAGAAGGAAATTTATCCCTCTCGTTTTTGAATATACAGATTATTTGACAGACCAGACACTGACTGACTTTTCCTCCACTGGAAATTCTCCCCAGCCTTCTTCGTCAATGGTCACGATTTGAGAGCTCTTGCCCAGATAATCACTGAATTCTCTACCAGCCCATTCTGAACCGACCAGCATACGTTTGCTGCTGGCTTGGTCATTACTGACAAGGACAGCGATTGGCTGCACACCGTCCTTGCCTTGACGAGTCCAGCCGATACAGTTGGCATCGTCAAAGTAGTCAGTCTGCTCACCGTAAGCTAGGTTGAGGCGAATATCCAAAAGCTTGTCCAGTACGTCTTGGAAGCTGTCCTGGGCAAATTCTCCACTAATACCATAGTAGTCGCCATAAAAGACGCAAGGCAGCCCTTCTTCTCGTAGCAGGATGAGAGCATAGGCTGCTGGCTTGAACCATTCTTCGACGGTGGACTCCAGAGCTTGACCTCGCTGAGTGTCGTGATTGTCCACGAAGGTCACAGCTGATTCAGGATGATTCTTGGCAAGCGTCTGATCAAAAATCGTCCGTAGGTCAAAGTCTGCCCCAGCTATGCTGGCGTCAAAGAAATTATGGTGGAGCTTGACGTCAACAAGATCAAAGCGGTATTCAATATTTTTTAGATAGTCGTTATTAGCTGTCTCATCGCTGTTCCAAAATTCCCCAAAAACATAGAAATCCTCACCGTATTTTGCAGTTATATCGCGGATAAAATTTCTCATGAAGAAGGAGTCAATGTGCTTAACAGCATCTAAACGAAATCCTTGAACGCCTGTTGTTTCGATAAACCAGTAAACCCAGTCGTAGAGGTTTTGAATAACCTCTGGATGCTTGAAGTCAATATCAGCATACATGAGATAGTCATAGTTGCCGTTTTCATTGTCCACAAGCTCATCGTCTGCCCAGCCTTTATTGTCTCCTTGGATAAGGAAAATGCCTGACTTGTTGTTTTTGGCATCATAGTCTGTACCGGTAAAGTGGTACCAATGCCATTCAAAGTCATTGTAGGTTTTATTGCGGCCTGGGAAGACAAACTTAGTCCAGCCTTTGATTTCGAAAGGTTCTGACAAGACCTTAGTTCGGTCGTTGGGATCCACTTCAACGACAGTAAATCGCTCTTTGTAATCCGCAGCTGCCTTGTGGTTCAGAACCACATCAGCCATGGGTTCAATGCCATTGGCTTTGAGAGTTTGGATAGCTTTTAGGTAGTCTTCTTTAAAGCCATATTTAGTGCGGACAGTTCCTTTTTGGTCAAACTCACCTAGGTCGAAGAGATCATAAACTCCGTAGCCGACATCATTGGAGCTCGTTGCCTTAAAAGCTGGCGGCATCCAAACCTTGCGGATACCTTTTGATGCTAGATGTGGGGCATCCTCCGCCAATCGATTCCAATGTTGTCCATCATTTGGTAAGTACCATTCAAAATACTGCATTAATGTTTGATTTTCCATACGAGATACCTCACATTCTTGGGATGGGTCTATTTTACCAAAAGAAGAATGATGATACAAACGTTTATACAAGTTAATTTTATATTTTTTGATGATAAGCTAAAACTAGCATTGAAATCAAAGCGCTTACATAGTATAATGGACAAGTAATAAACTTTATAAAAAGAAAGGGGTTCTTTATGAAAAAGAGAGGACTAGTGAGGTTACTCTTATCAGTCTCGATATTTGCACCTTTTGCCTTAGGCCAGGTTGTTCAAGCCGATGAGGCGAGTCAGGCGAATGTCGAAAGCAAGGAAATTCTTCAAACAGAAGCTGTCGCAAAGCCGTCTGAACCGGTATCTTCAGTCCAGCAGCCAGCGGTTCTAGAGGTTGACAGCAAGGAATCGTCGGTTACTGCAAGGCCAGAAAAGCAAGAAAGGGAGTTGGTCACTGCTGAAAAATCAGTTGTGGACTCTGAAAAGCCTACCTCATCATTGGAGTCGCCACCTTTAGCTTTGGCTCAAGATGCTAGCTTGGTGCCTTCTGCTGTGCCTGCCACTGCTAAAGGACAAGACCTGTCTGCTTATACGGGGAGTCTTTCAAATCCAGCCTTGGCTGATAAGGAATTGACCCTGCAAGAAGCAGTCGATGAACTACTGAAATGGGCAGCCGTCAATGAATCTCAGCTAGGCACCAGTGCCCAAGATAGGGTGAATTTAGCCAAGAGTATGGGAATGATTGATAAAGAGGCCGATTTGACAGCCCGCGTACAAGGGAGCAATCTGCAAACTATGTATGCAGTTGCCAAGCGCCTGCATGATGCCTATCGTGCTGAAAAGAAAGCACCGCTCTTTTTGAATGGTCGGGCGCAGCCAATTTTCCCATACAGCAGTGGAGCTAAGGAAGATAAAGACTATTCGTATGAGAAAAGCGACATCGTTCGTTTTCCTGTCTATGTTGAGACGGATCATGATACGGATGGAGACGGAAAGCGGGACCTCGTCAAGGCTATCGTACAACTTCCGAAAGCAGTAGCCCAAGGTGATTTTAAGGCTTCGACAATTTTAGAAGCTCGTCCTTACGTCGCAGGGACTTTGGATGAAAACTATGTGATATTAGAAAGTCTCAATCTGCCGACAAACGGTTCTTATGACATGAAGAGTTTGCACAATAAGCCCGCTAAGCGCCAACCGGTTTCTAGCATGAGCAGTATTGATGCGGCAAAGAAGGCCAAAGCGTCTGATTGGTACTATTATAGCCCTTATGAAGGGATTTATGATTACGAGAATTTGAACTGGTATGATTACTTCCTAGTGCGCGGCTATGCCTTTGTTTCCAGTGCTGGTCTGGGAACTAAGGGTTCAGAAGGCTTCAATACGACTGGATCTGATTTGGAAGTAGAAGCCTTTAAAAATATTGTTGAATGGGTCAACGGTAAACGGACGGCCTACACAGACAGAACTAGCAATATTGAAATCAAGGCTGACTGGGCCAATGGCAAAGTCGGCATGACTGGCCTATCTTGGGCCGGTACGACAACTTTCGGTGTGGCAACAACGGGTGTAGAAGGCCTGAGAACCATTGTTCCAGCTGCAGGAATTGCTAGCTGGTATGATTATTTCAATAGTCAAGGAACAGCCTACAGCAATCCGCCATACAGTGATCTGTCTTGGCTGTCACTCTATGTTTCTACTCGGATGCTCGACCAAGACGATTGGGCTTCAATCTGGAACAAGTATGCTGACTACATCAATCAGCTAAACAAGGACCAAAAAGCTAACGGTCGCAATTATAGCCAAATTTGGCGGGAACGCGATTATACCCTAAATTCAGGAAAGATAAAGACTAGCGCCCTGCTGGTACATGGCTTAAATGATGACAACGTCAAAACCAAACAGTTCGAGCTCATGTATGATGTCTTGAAAAAAGCGGGACAAAATGTAAAACTCTATCTCCACCAAGGAGACCATGTCCATCCAGCAGCTATCTCTCGAGGTTATGGTATCAAGGCCAACAATCAGGATTTTTATGACTTACTTAACATTTGGTTCTCTCATTATCTTTACGATGTCAAGAACGATGTTAGCAAGCTTCCTGCTGTCTTGGCACAAAATAACTACGATCCAAATAAATGGACGAGCTATGATAACTGGAAAAGTAATAATCGTTTGATTTTGACAGCTAAGTCCAAACGTCTAGAAGAGACCATCTCCAGTGACTATGCGGCTGCTGGGATTGACACTAGTAAGCGAGATGAGGCAGTCAGTCAAGCTTCTTCTAAGGCCAACATGACCTTTATGACAGAAGTCAAAGAAGACACGACTATCAAGGGCCATATTCCAGTCCACTTCAAGGCAGCCTTGGCCAAGGGCAGTGGCAAAAACTTGCAGGTCAATGCGCTCTTGGTAGATGTATCGGACCAAGAGTTTGATGTTGTTGGAAATGGTGCTGCTAGTGATGACAGCAAGGCTGGTGATTTCTGGATGGGCAGCAATCTTAGCAATCTGGATGTTAAAAACTTTGCAACAACTAAAACTAAATACAAGGTAATTGCTAAGGGCTGGCTAAACTTAGCCAATCCAGAATCAGGCTATACACCGTCTAGTTCAGAAAAGAGTATTAAGCCCAAAGTTGGTCAATTCCATGATTATACCATGTATTTGCAGCCGAATCTTTACACGGTGAAAAAAGGCCACAAGCTGGCTCTAGTCTTCAATACTTATGACCCTAGTGATCTGACGATTAAGCGTCAGTATGCAGTGACTTTCAAGACGGATTCTATTAGTGCGCTAGTACCGACTGTGGAAGCGAGTCGTTCTCAAAAAGCTGATTATGTAGCAAGTGCCCTTGATACGGAATATGCCAACTTACCTGAAATTCTTGGTGAAAAACTAGTTGCACCAGAAATAAGAGAAGTCCCAGAATATATCTTTGATAGACAGGAGCCACAAGAAGAAGATCCGTCAGTTGATTCAAGGGTTGGACGTAAAGAACATGAGAATGGCGCAGCGGACCATGTGCAGCAATTAGGCAGTCAGAAAGTGGTGCCTCAGGTGCAGCAATTGGCTAGTCAACCAGAAGCGTCTCAAGTGGAGCAGGCAGTTGTTCAACAAGCTCAACAAGCCGCAGCTTCCTTGCCAAAAACTGGTAGCCATTCAGAAAAAGGAATGTTCTATCTAGGCTTGGTGCTTTTTGTCAGCACATTCGGCATGTCTGGCCTCGTTAAGAAATATTCTCGTCGTTAGTCATTACAAGAAAAAAGCAGCCAAACATTCCTGACTAGGTAAAGATTGGCTGCTTTTGCCTTATCGTCTTTGAGCTGGACTTGGCTTGCAAGTCAGAAGTGCCAGCAAACAGAGAGGTAGAAAGAATGAAACAGTATATTCAAGATATTTTTGACCAAAGTATGGCGATTGAAAGTTTTACCCATACTAGTTCTGAGCGGAAGATTGAAGCCTTTCTTCAGGAGCGGATAGGGAAGATTCCTTATTTTCAGGAGCATCCTGAGCTGTTTGGCTGCTATCAGATTCCAAATGATTTTTATGAACGCAGTGTCAACTGGGCGCTGGTCAAGCGGGATACAGCTGACACCGTAATTCTTTTTCATCATCATGATACAGTAGATATTGAGGACTTTGGCGGTCTCAAAGACTGGGCTTTTGATAATCAGACTCTCAAAGAAAAACTGCCCTCCATTTCTTCAGATTCAGATCTTTTAGCGGATATTGCGTCGGACAAATGGCAGTTCGGTCGAGGCTCTTGCGACATGAAGGCGGCTCTGGCCTTGCAGCTGGGAGTGGTGGAAAGATACAGTCAGATACAGTCTGGTCAGGCCAATTTGCTCTATCTGTCGGTCGGAGATGAGGAGTCCTATTCCCAAGGAATGCGGGCAGCGACAGCCTTGCTTGCTGAATTGAAGGAGCGTTTCCAGCTTCATTATCTTCTGGCCGTGGATTCTGAGCCTTTTGAGAGTCAGTCAGCGGAGGAAAAGGTGCTTCATATAGGAACAGTCGGCAAGTTGATGCCAGTTGTCGTGACTCAAGGCATCCTGTCGCATATGAAAGAGCCGCTAAAAGGGATCAATGCCCTGTCCTTGCTGGCCAAGGTTGCTGAAAAAATTGACCTCAATCAGGCTTTATCCGACATGGCCTATGGCGAACGCTCGCCCTTGCCATCATGGTCTTATCTGCGCGATTTGAAGGAAAATTATGATGTGTCAACTGTGCTGCGTGCTGCAGGCTATTTCAGCGTCCTTTATCTAGAAAAGAGTCCAACAGAGCTGCTGGCGACCATTAAGAATCTCAGTCAGGAAGCAGTGGAGGACTTTTATCAAAACTACTGTCAGTTGCAGAAGGTTTATGAAGAAAGCAAGCATGTACCGAAACCGAGCGTGCTGACCTATCAGGAATTACTGCAAGAATGCCAAGAAAAAATCGGTTTTGAAGGCACTTTGCAGCGGATTTATAAAGAAGTGCAGCAGGCTCTGCAAGAGGGTGCCTCCTATCAGGAAATCAGCATTCAAAATATCCAGAAAGTTTTAGATTTTTACGACCGTAAGGAAGCTTTGGTTGTCTTAGCAATCGCGCCGCCTTACTATCCATCCATGAATTGTCGTCGTCTGTCGGACAGTCCGATTAGGATTGATAAGGTCGTTCAACTTTATGGGGATTATCTGGACAAGGAAGCTGGTTGTCAGCTCCAAGTGGACGAATTCTTCATGGGGATTTGTGACCTTAGTTACTGTGCCTTGGAGAAGCCTGTCGCTGAATACCAAGATCTGATTGCCAGTATGCCTGTACCTGAGAATCTCTATCATCTGGATTTCCCAGAGATTGCGGCCAATCATATCCCCGGTATCAACCTTGGTCCATGGGGCAAGGACTTGCATCAGCTGACCGAACGTGTTTATGAGCAGGATATGCTGGAAACCATTCCCAATTTCTTGCTCTATCTGCTGGAGAATGCTCAATCTTTCAAGGTTTAAAGGATGGTTCTTCCTTGTTTTAAAGCAAAATCCGAACTTTTTCGCTAGTTTCTAGACAATTGACTGTTAGGATAGTATAATAACCTTAAAACATAGCAAAGGAGATTCCCATGATTGAATTTAGAGATGTTACAAAAGACTATGATGGCAAGCTAGCGCTTAACCACCTGAATCTGACCTTGGAAAGCGGTGAGATTGTCGGTCTGATTGGTCACAATGGAGCGGGTAAGTCAACGACCATTAAATCCTTAGTCAGCGTCATCAATCCGACACAAGGACAAATTTTTGTGGACGGCAAGGAGCTATCCAGTAATCGTCTAGAAATCAAGAAAAAAATCGGCTATGTCGCTGATTCTCCTGATCTTTTCTTGCGCCTGACAGCCAATGAATTTTGGGAGCTAGTGGCGACGTCCTACGATATGACCACGGCAGAAGTAGAGGCTCGTTTGGGCGAGTTGCTGGCTATCTTTGACTTTGCTAGCCATCGTTATGAAGTGATTGAGTCGTTTTCACACGGTATGCGGCAGAAGGTCTTTGTCATTGGTGCCCTTTTGTCCGATCCAGATATCTGGGTTTTGGATGAGCCCTTGACGGGATTGGATCCTCAGGCAGCTTTTGATCTCAAGCAGATGATGCGTGAGCATGCTAACAAGGGAAATACAGTTCTGTTTTCAACCCACGTATTAGAAGTGGCTGAGCAGCTATGTGATAAGATTGCCATTCTCAAAAAAGGAGAGTTGATATTCTACGGAACGGTTGAGGACCTAAAAGCCCAGCATCCAGACCAGTCCCTCGAAACCATCTATCTAGGTCTGGCTGGCCGCAGAGAAGAGGTGAGTTCAGATGCGCCTTAAAGCGATTAAAAAATTAGTTGATATCAATATTCTTTATGCGATTCAACCTTCGCAGTTGCAGCAATACCGCAAGAAGCAGGAAAAAAATCCAGAGGTCAAAGTCAATGTCTCCCTGCAGGCTATTCGAATGTACTTGATTTTGGGCTTGGTCTACCTGTTCTTCTTTGGTATCATGAGTGCCTTCAATCACATGGTAGGAAATCCGGGCCTCTTTGCCAATATGGTCTCCGTATTTGCTATATTTTCCATGTCGCAGGGCTTTCTGGTTTTCTATAATGTCTTTTATGAAAGCAAGGATTTGCAGTCCTATCGGCCCTATGCCTTTAGTGAATCAGAAATCATTGTCGGAAAGAGCATCTCTGTTGTCCTGACTCTCTTGATTGCAATTCTGCCTATGTATAGCTATTTCATCGTTCTAGGTCTTCAAGGCGGAAATTCTTTAGTCGGCTTGCCTATGGCCTTGATTTCGATTGGAATTTTAAGCTCGGTTATAACTTTTGTCATTTTGATTTTGGTGCATTTTATCACCAAGACAGCTTTCTTTAGAAAGTATAAGACTATTCTATCCAATGTGATTCTGGGGCTAGTTTCCCTTGGTTCGGTAGGACTCTATATCTTTATCAATCAAATGAACAGTCGTAGTATCGCCAGCAATACAATAGCCACACCTTATTTCCCGCCCGTTGTAGCCTTTTACGACTTTATCATCAATCCTCTTAGCTTGACTGCGATTTTAGGAATTCTAGCTTGGCTTGCCGTGGTGGTTCTGCTCTTCTTGGTGGTTAAGTTCAAGGTTATACCAGAATTTTATGAAGCAGCCTTGATGACAGGAGCAGCAAGTGGCAAACGCGAGAGGGTGCACGATATCAATATGGACGAGGCCAAGAATTTTAAGAAGTTCGTCTGGCGCTACCACATTCGGCTGCTGAGTGAAGGTTCGGTCATCTTGCAGGCTCTCTTTATGTCGGCACTGATACCTTACATCATCATTTTTAGTATGGTCATGGGAGCGATCAATGCAGGTCTGGATGTTAGCCCTTTCTTGATACCACGATTTTTGCTTCCGCTTAGCTTCCTATCTATGTTTATCGCCACCCTCAATTCAGGCGGGAATAATCTGACCTCTATTGGTTTATCCTTGGAGCGGGAAAATTTTGATTATCTGAAGGTTTTGCCTTTTGAGCTCAGAAAATACGTTCGTCTCAAATTTTGGTATCTCTTTGCCATTCAGTCCATTTTACCAGTGATTCTTCTTTTGGTGACTAGTCTTATCTTCCATGTTCATTTGGTGACGTTTCTCGTTATGTTGCTGGTTTGGTTTATGGCCAGTCTAGCTTGGAGCGCTTGGGGCTATCATCGAGATTATAAGCATTTGGTGACCAACTGGTCCAATGTCAACGAGCTAATGACTCGAGATAATAGTATGGGTAAGACCTTATTAGGACTAGTCTTTACTATTGGAGTGATTATCGTGATTGGTCTTCTCTATGTGATTTCATACTCCTTGCCCCTCACGGTTCTCTATCTCCTTTCCCTTCTGCTGATTTTGATTTCTGGACTTGTTTCTTATCTGATCTATCGCTATTATATGAAAAAACTTGATAGCGAAATTGCTAGTTTCAATTGCTAATTGACCATAATAAAAAGCTTAGCAGCGAGGTTACTTGATACCTTGTTTCTAAGCTTTTTAGTTGCGATTTATTTTATAGTTTTCCGATATAAACTGTATGTCAGCTGATTTTTATCCTTTTAAGAACGCCAGTTAATCAAGACATACATTAAGCTGGAGCCAAACATATCCGCCAAGGCGTGCATGAGAAAGAAAGGAAGGAGGTTCTTGACCTTGTACTTGTAAAGGAAATAGTAAAAGATACCATAGACCACTCCGATAACCAAGGCCCAGAGCATTCCTTGATAAGTATGGAAAGAAATCCGAATGATGGTAGAATAGGCCAGCGCCCACCACTTATACTTATCCTTGACCGAGGTCATAAGACCCAGAAAGAAGAATTCTTCATAGAAGCCATTGAGCAGTCCGTAGAGGATGGCCATTGGTGTCAGATCAGCAAATTTCCGGAAGATTTCCAGTAAATCTATATAGGACCAGAGGGTTGAATCAAAGTAATTATACTCGCCACTCAGTGTCGTCACAATGTCACCAAAGAACCCTACCACTACAAAAATAAGAGGAGTCCAAAGGAGAACTGACCAGCTCAGACGGATAGGAAGCTGCTTAAAGTCGAAGCGCCGAAGCAATAGGTATAGAATGGTCAAGACCAGCATCAGGAGCTGAAGATTGAAATTGCTTGAGAATGCTGCGCCTTCGCTAGCTGTATTGCTGACCGTTTCAGTTGCCGCTGTCGTCGCTGTTGTTGCAAAGCTAGCTAGATAAAGTTCGGTTGATGTGTAGATGAACTGACCAAACATGAGCAGAGTAATCACAAGAATGTCAAACCATTTCAGTTCTTTCAGAGGCTGTGATGGCCGGATTTTTGATAAAATAGTCATTCATTTCCCTTCCATAACTGGCTGATTTAAATGCCAGAGATCATCTTTTCTATCCTTATCTTAGCAAAATAAGCTTAAATTTTTATTATTTTCAAAGTTCCTGCTTTTGAGAAGTGGTTTTCGCAGATCAGTTGTAGGCTTAGTTGAAGAGCTGCATTATATCATAGAGAAGAGGCTGGGACAAAAGTCCTAACCTCTCGATTGTCTTTGGAATGTCGAACAAGACGCAGTGGTTGAGTGGGCTCTACTACGCTGATTTCATCAGCTTTTACAGCCCTACTCAACTGTGCGGAGGTGGGACGACGAAATCGAATTCTAATGAATTACCGATTTCTGTCCCACTCTCACATGAAATAAACAATCGCTAGGTACTGGAGAGCAGAAGCGGCTAGGATGAAGAGGTGCCAAATCATGTGGAAGTAGGGCTTCTTTTTGGCATAAAAACCAGCACCGACTGTGTAACAAAGACCGCCTGCTAGCATAAGTCCCCAAAACACTGGTCCAGTTTGTCCGATGATTTGCGGAATGATAAAGATCACTAGCCAGCCCATAATTAGATAGAGGGCTAGACTAAATTTCTCATTGACCTTTTTGGCAAAGATCTTGTAGAGAATGCCAAAGATGGTCGTGCCCCACTGAATCACGATAATCAGATAGCCCCGCCAGTCATTCATGAGTGAAAGGACGACGGGAGTATAGCTGCCCGCGATAGCGATGTAGATCATGGAGTGGTCAATAATCCGCAGGATATATTTGTGGGTAGAGCCATAGGACATGGAGTGGTAAATGGTAGAAGAAAGAAACATGAGGAAAAGGCTAATGACAAAGATAGAAGTACCAACAGCAGAAACGAGGCCATGCCCTTCATAACTGTAAATAGCTGAGATAGGCAGAAGAATCAGCATTAAAACAGCTCCGACGGCATGGGTAACAGCATTGGCAATTTCCTCTCCAAAAGAGAGTTGTTTACTGAGTTTAAGCGCGTAGTTCATCGTTATCGGCCTCCTTTTCGGGTACTTGGATAAAAGCAAGGGTTTGCTGGTAGAGTTTTAAAGTCTGACAAGCACTGGCAATGATGGGCGTCACTTCAAGCTTCCGTCCGTTCATATAATCCACAAAGTCATTGTAGAGCTTTTCAGATTGGGTCTGGGCGTTGAGCATATCCAAAGTCGCAGCAATATCTTGAATAGAAAAAATAGTTTTTAAGCTTGTAATAGCAATCAAGCGGGCAACTTGCTGGCGATTGTATTTTTTCTTTAAAGGTTTTTCAAGGTATCCGTGTTTGACATAATTATTGATCATGGATGCGGTCAAGCCTTTGTCAGATGCGGTAAAAGCTGGCTTACAGACCTTGTTGACGTATAGCAGGACTTGGTCCAGATATAGGTCAATAACAGGCAATTCATCCCATCTCGGGTACAGATTTTTCGTTTCCAAATTTTTAACTTTCTAATATCTAGTTTTGATAACTAGATATTATCATTTTTGAAAATTAAAGTCAAGAAGAAATCCAATTAGTCCAAAATTTGCTATAATCATGAGTGAGGAAAATAGGAAAATAGGAAAATAGACTCTGAATCCAATATGAGAAAGGGAAAATATGAAAATTTTAATTCCGACTGCCAAAGAAATGAATCAGAAACAGAGCTCGCTGGGGCGCTCCCAGTTGACGCTGAAAAGCAAAATTATCATAGAAGAGTTGTTGCAATTCTCAGCCAAAGAGCTGGAAAAATTATACAAAATCAGTCCGCAAATGGCTGAAATAGAATACCAGCGGATTCAAAATCTGAGCAAAAATGAAGCGGAGACTTATCCAGCCTTGCTCTTATTTGACGGGCTCATGTATCGCAATATCAAGCGAAAAGATTGGACACAAGAGGAGAAATCATACATCCAAGAGCATTTGCTGTTAACTTCTAGTCTATATGGGGTCATTCCTGCCTTGAGCCCGATTGCCCCTCACCGGCTGGACTTCTTGGTGGGACTGAAACCCAATGGTCAAACGCTGAAAACATTTTGGCGGGAAGATTATACAAAAACGGTAGCGGATGAAGATATGCTGCTTTCGCTTTTGTCTAGTGAATTTGAGGATGTTTTTGAAAAATCGGTCAGAGAGAAGATGCTTCGCTTCAAATTTTTAGAAGAAAGGGCTGGCAAACTCAAAAGTCATTCTACTATTTCTAAAAAAGCGCGTGGGCAGTTTTTGGCTGCTTTGATGGAAGCGCAGGTCGATACTCTTGAGCACATCAAACAGCTTTCTTTTGCTGGCTTTGCTTATCGAGCAGATCTTTCAGATGCTAAAGAATTAGTTTTTGTAAAAGAAGAATAAGAAAAGGAGGCTGGGACAAAAGTCCGACCTCAAATATAGAAAGCGAACAAAACAAGTTTTCTGGTAATCAGAATTCTGCTTTGTTCGCTTTTCGCATTTAATTATAGATTTGAAGGGCTTAATAATTATGATTTTTAAAAATTGAAATATTTTTGTCCCAAACTCTTTTTTGTAGCAAAGAGACTATCGTCCCAGACTCTTTTACTCTATTATTTAGACTTACCAAAAGAAAAATTAACTTAACAGGTATTCTACTGCAACTTTTAATACATTCATTAACTACATTAGAAATAAGAGAAAGGCAATTCGAAACAGAGACAGGGCGAGCAAATGAAGGGGATAAAACCAGTAAAATACTTTTCCAATATTGGCCCCTTTTTGACCGTTGTAGAAAGAGGTCACGAGGAGAAACAGAAGACAGGTGGCAGCCAGATCAGCCAGACCATCATAGGAGAAATTGAAGGCCAAAATTAGGATTTGCACACTGTTCAGTGCCAAGACACCGCCAATTTTTCGGAAGATTGGGTCTTTAATCTTTGCAAAGGCATAGATACCAAAAACTCCCCCCGCCAGTCCGCCGTCAGCGATAATGGACAGAGTAAAACAGAGTAGAATAATTAGAACTTTTCTCCAGGTTGCTGTTTGCTGATCACAGTAATAAAGAGCACAGAGCCCCAAAAAGAGAGTAACAACCGTATTTTGCATGATAAAGCCAAGACCAGTAACCCAGCCCAACAGAGAAAAAGGAATGATACTGATAAGAGCCAGCAGCCCCAATCGTCTCATATACTTGCTCACATCATGACTGTGCAGATAGCCTTCCGCGATACAAAAGGCAAAGACTGGAAAAGCCAGGCGGCCTATTATGTGCATACTATTGGCCAGCCAGTTAGGAGAGAGAATATTCATATTGGTAGCCAGTGGAAAAGATACCCAGGCGATATGATCAATCAGCATTGCAAGCATAGCCAGCAGTTTCAAACTGCTATTGTCAATCATTTTTTTCATAGGATCCTCCTTTTTCCTTTCCTATGATACAAGAAAGAGTTTCTTCTTTCCATTTCTTTAGCTTACATTTCTATCATTTTTCTTACAATTTTGTAAGTTGGAAATTCACCTTTTTACCTCATCGATGAATACTTCTGATTTTTCTTGACAAATAAGAATGAACGAGGCTGGGACAAAAAGATTTTGATTTTAGGAATTCTTTATTATAAATTTTTAAAATTGATAGATTAGATAAAAAAGCGAACAAAGCAGAATTCTGATTACCAGAAAACTAGTTTTGTTCGCTTTTTATATTTAAGGTTAGACTTTTGTCCCGGATTCTTTTACATAGTCTGATAATTGCTTTTGATTCTGCAATTCGATAAATTTCTCAGGATAGTTTTGGCGAACTTTTTCATAGCGACTCTTAGTCTTTCTTGTCCGACCATCCCAAAGGATCCAGCGGATAAATTCCCAATCCAGTCTTTCGGTACAGCCAGATGCCATACTCTCTCGTACTTGATTGCGATATTTTAGATAGCGTTTGAAGGCGCGGTAGAGGCAGTTCCAGCGAGAAAAGTTCATAAAGATAATCTGATCAGCCTGAGCCATTCTTTCCTCAAAGTAGGCAAAAGAGTAGTTGCCATCGATGACCCAGGATTGTTCTCGCTTGAGGTAATCCGCTAAATCATCCTTGACTTGGTCTTGACTACGAGTCTGCCAGTCTTCTTCAAACTGGATCGTGTCTAGATGAAGGACGGGAATATGATGGAAGTGGCCTAACTGCTGGGCCAAGGTTGACTTGCCAGAGCCGGAGTAGCCGATGATAGCAATCTTCATATAAATTCTCCTTTATAATGAGCAACAAAAAAAGCTCCGTGGAGCTCCTTTGTATGCGCGATGCATTATTTAGCAAGTTTAGCTGAAAGACGTGCTTTATCGCGGCTTGCTTTGTTTTTGTGGATCAAACCTTTTGTTTCTGCTTTATCGATAGCTGAGCTAGCAGCACGGAAAAGTTCTTCAGATGGGTTTGCTTCGAAAGCTTTGATAGCAGTACGCATAGCTGATTTTTGAGCTGAGTTTTTTTCGTTTTGTTTAACGTTCAATTCAGCGCGTTTGATAGCTGACTTAATGTTTGCCAAGTTATTCACCTCCATTGAAAATACTAACTATCTAATTATATATGAAAAGTTGTGATTTGACAAGCCTAAATTATTTTTTTAGATAGATTTCATCAATTTCATGATTTTTAGCCTTATGCAAAATCACTTCGACCCTGTTGCGAGTTGGCTCGATATAATCTATCAGGTTCACCAGATTGATTGTTTCCCAGATATTATGGGCAAGTGCCATGACTTCTTCTTCGGGCTGGGTCGTAAAGCGATGGTAGTAGTTGTCCGTGTCATGCTTGGCTAGTGCCAATAATTTTTTAAAACGATCTAGATACCAAGACTCGATATTTTCGACTTCGGCATCTACGTAGATAGAGAAGTCGAAGAAGTCAGTCATATAAAGGCGTTCATTTTGCGGATTTTGGAAGACGTTGATGCCTTCTACGATGACAAAGTCAGCTGCCCTAATTTCCTGCTTTTCATTTGGGACAATATCATAAATTTCATGCGAGTAGACGGGAATTTCATAGTTTTGACCATTTTTGATGCGGTCTAAAAAGTCAAGTAAGAGTTCCATATTATAGCTTTCAGGGAAGCCCTTGCGATTTAAAATGCCTGATTCAATCAAGGTTTGATTGGGATAGAGGAAACCATCGGTCGTCACCAATTCAACGGTTGCATTGGTAAAAGTCCGTGATAGGAGAATTTGCAATAGGCGGCTAATCGTTGATTTTCCAACGGCAACACTGCCAGATACTCCGATAATAAAGGGCTGCCTTTTACTCTCCTTTTGTAGAAAAATACCTTTTGAAAAGGCGAGATCCTCTTTGGAACGTTTATAAATCTGAATGAGATTTGTCAGAGGAAGATAAACATCTGTTACATCCTGTAGACTGATTTTGTCATTGAAACTCTTGATAGAATTGAGTTCGGACTCAGTGAGCGGTGGATTTTTCTTTCGATGCAGATTCTGCCAAGTTTGGCGGCTGATTTTTTCAAAATGAAGAAATTCGTTGGTCATAATATACTCCTATATGATGGATTCTAGTATAACATACTTTTGGAGAAATGAAAACGATTTACAAATCTAGAAAATTTATGATAAAATGGTTTTATGACTAAAATGTATTTTGCAGAAAATCCGGATGCCAAACATGACATTCATGAATTGAAAGTGGAACTATTAGGACAACAGATGACCTTTTTAACGGATGCTGGTGTCTTTAGTAAAAAAATGATCGACTATGGCAGTCGAGTTTTGTTGTCTGCCTTGGAATTTAACAAAAAAGAAACACTGCTGGATGTCGGCTGCGGTTATGGAACGCTGGGCTTGACTCTGGCTAAAGCGCAAGAGCTAGAAGTCACTCTCGTGGATATCAATCAGCGAGCACTAGACTTGGCTAGAAAAAATGCGGATGCGAATCAAGTATCTGCAGATATTTTCCAGTCCAATGTTTACGAACAGGTGACCGGACAATTTCATCATATTATTAGCAACCCGCCGATTCGAGCTGGTAAGCAGGTGGTGCATGAAGTTATTTCAGGTAGCTATGATCACTTGTTAGCGGATGGGGATTTGACGATTGTTATCCAAAAGAAACAAGGAGCTCCTAGTGCTAAAGCTAAGATGGAAGAAGTATTTGGCAACTGTGAGACTCTCAAGAAGGACAAAGGCTATTATATCCTAAGGAGTGTGAAATAAAGATGCGGGCAGTTGATATTATTCAAAAGAAACGAGATGGACTAGAGTTGTCCAGTCAAGAGATTGAATGGCTGATTGAGGGGTATGTGGCTGGAACAGTGCCAGATTACCAGATGTCAGCCTTTGCTATGGCTGTTTACTTTAAGGGAATGACTACTAGGGAAATTTCTGATTTGACCATGGCCATGGTGGGGACAGGCCAGCAGTTTGACCTGTCAGCTATTTCAGGGATTAAGGTCGACAAGCATTCTACTGGTGGAGTGGGAGATAAGGTTACCTTAATCTTGGCTCCTCTAGTAGCTAGCTTTGGCGTGCCTGTTGCCAAGATGAGCGGTCGAGGCTTGGGGCATACGGGTGGTACCATAGACAAGCTCGAGTCTGTCAAGGGCTACCAAGTAGAGCGCAGCCAGGAAGATTTCATCAAGCAGGTTCAGGATATCGGTGTATCCGTCATCGGTCAGTCAGACCAGCTGGTCAAGGCAGACAAGCTTCTCTATGCTCTACGTGATGTGACCGCTACAGTTGATACGATTCCTTTGATTTCCAGTTCAGTTATGAGCAAGAAAATCGCCGCTGGTGCTGACAGCATTTTGCTGGATGTAACCGTCGGTGAAGGTGCCTTTATGAAAAAACTAGAGGATGCCCGTGTCCTAGCCCGTACCATGGTAGACTTGGGCAAGGCAGTCGGACGCAGGACGGTTGCAGTTATTACGGACATGAGTCAGCCTTTGGGCACCAGCATTGGCAATCGTTTGGAAATCTTGGAAGCACTGGAAATCCTTCAAGGACAAGGACGCGAAGATATTACGGAGTTTATCTGTGAGCTCGCTCGGATTATGCTTGGTTTAGCTAATGTTGAGAAATCAGTTTCTGAAATTAGAGAACATTTGACAAATGGATCAGCTTTGAAAAAATTTGAAGAGATGATTGCGGCTCAAGGTGGTGATCTAGAGGACTTGTATCGACCATCCCAGGCGGCTTATGTGGCTGAAGTGAAAGCAGAGCGATCTGGTTATATCACAGAGCTTCCAGCTATGGAATTTGGCTTGTTTGCGATGAGATTAGGAGCAGGTCGAGCCATCAAATCTGATAAACTAGATTATGAAACTGGAATTGTGTTCGAAAAGAAGATTGGCGAAACAGTCGAAATTGGGGAAATTGTCGCAAAAATTTACGCAAATGAAAAAATTTCTCAAGAACTAGTTACAGAATTCCAAAAAAATGTTAGAATAGGTAGTGAAAGCGTTGCAGTAAGCGAGATTGTCGAAGTGATCGCTTAATTCTAGGAGAATCCAACATGAAATTAAACAAATACATTGACCATACGCTTTTGAAACCTGATGCAAGTCAGGAGCAGATTGAAACCTTAATTGAGGAAGCAAAGAAATACGACTTTGCGAGCGTCTGTGTCAATCCGACTTGGGTAAATTTTGCTGCGCAAGCACTAAAAGCTACGGATGTAAAAGTCTGTACGGTCATTGGTTTTCCTCTGGGAGCGAATACTCCGGAGCTCAAGGCTTTTGAAACGAGTGATGCAATCCAAAACGGAGCAAATGAAGTCGACATGGTCATCAATATCGGTGCTTTAAAGTCTCGAAACTTTGACTTAGTTGAAAGAGACATTCGAGCTGTTGTGGAGGCTGCCAAAGGAACCTTGGTCAAGGTCATTATTGAGACCTGCCTCTTGACAGATGATGAGAAAGTGAAAGCTTGTCAGATTGCTCAGAAAGCTGGGGCGGATTTTGTCAAGACATCCACTGGTTTCTCAACTGGTGGTGCAACCGTTGCAGATGTAGCTTTGATGCGTAAGACAGTTGGGCCAGATATGGGAGTCAAGGCTTCTGGCGGTGCCCGTTCTTACGAAGATGCACTTGCCTTTATCAAAGCTGGTGCGACTCGCATTGGAGCATCCTCTGGTGTAGCGATTATGGAGGGAGACGTGGCTAATGGCGACTACTGATTTGATTGATTTAGTTGTAGAAACCACGAAGAATGCCTATGTTCCATACTCTCATTTCCCTGTCGGAGCTGTTTTAGTAGCTAAAAATGGACAAGTTTTCACAGGTGTCAATATCGAAAATGCTAGTTTCGGCTTGACCAATTGTGCAGAGCGAACAGCCATTTTTAAAGCTGTTTCTGAAGGCTTTTTAGACTTTGAGGAATTAATTGTTTACGGAGAAACGGAAAAACCGATCTCCCCGTGTGGTGCCTGCCGCCAAGTAATGGCAGAGTTTTTTAATCAGGATTTACCAGTGACCTTGGTCGCTAAAGATAAATCGACGGTCGTGATGACGGTCAAGGAGTTACTTCCATACTCTTTTACAGACTTAACTTGAGTCTGTTGCTGGTCAACTGACCAAAATTAAACTTGCAACTAAGTTGCACATCTTATATAGGAGGTTCAGAAATGAACAAGAAACAATGGCTAGGTCTTGGTCTAGTGTCTGTCGCAGCAATCGGACTTGCTGCATGTGGGAATCGTGCGTCTAAATCAGATAGCTCTAACGCTAAAACTGATTTAAAAGCTGCTATCGTAACCGATACAGGTGGTGTTGATGATAAGTCATTTAACCAATCTGCATGGGAAGGTTTGCAAGCTTGGGGGAAAGAAAATGGCCTTTCAAAAGATAATGGCTATACTTACTTCCAGTCAACTGACGAGTCACAATACGCGAACAACCTAAACCAAGCTGCTACGGATGGTTACAACCTAGTATTTGGTATCGGTTTTGCCCTTCGTGATGCCGTTGAATCTGCTGCAAAAGATAATTCAAGTATTAACTACGTTATTATTGACGATGTGATTAAAGGTCAAAAGAATGTTGCTTCAGCAGTCTTTGCAGATAATGAAGCAGCTTACCTTGCTGGTGTTGCAGCTGCAAAAACGACTAAGACAAAACAAGTTGGTTTCATAGGTGGTATAGAAGGCGCAGTTATCACACGTTTTGAAAAAGGTTTCGAGGCTGGTGTGAAATCAGTTGATCCATCTATCAAGATTAAAGTGGACTATGCTGGTTCATTCGGCGATGCAGCTAAAGGTAAAACAATTGCTGCTGCTCACTATGCTGGTGGTGCGGATGTTGTTTACCAAGTAGCTGGTGGTACTGGTGCTGGAGTATTTAACGAAGCTAAGTCAATCAACGAAACAAGAAATGAAAATGAAAAAGTTTGGGTACTTGGTGTTGACCGTGACCAAACTGAAGAAGGTAAATACAAATCTAAAGATGGTAAAGAGTCTAACTTTGTTTTGGCATCAAGCTTGAAACAAGTTGGTAAGACTGTCCAAGACATCGCTAACCAAACTGCTAAAGGTAAATTCCCAGGTGGTAAAACTACAACCTTTGGTTTGAAAGACGGTGGTGTTGATTTGACAACAACCAACCTTTCTGAAGATGCTAAAAAAGCTGTTGAAGAAGCGAAAGCAAAAATCCTTGACGGCAGCCTCACAGTTCCTGATAAATAATTGAATGCTGAGCGATCCGACCTACTAGGGTCGCTCATTTTTAAATTCTGATGCCTTTGCATCGATTAAGCCTACTAGGATAGGAGTCCGAGGAGGTTATATCGACATAAAATGAAATTCTGGAAAGGAAAGAGCCATGACACATGAAAATGTCATTGAAATGCGAGAAATTACCAAGGTTTTTGGTGAATTTGTAGCCAATGATAAAATCAATTTGGAACTCCGAAAAGGTGAAATTCACGCTCTTTTAGGAGAAAATGGTGCCGGGAAGTCAACCTTGATGAATATGTTGGCCGGCCTACTTGAGCCGACTAGTGGTGAGATTGTAGTAAACGGAAAGCCAGTTAAGCTGGACTCTCCATCAAAGGCGGCCTCACTTGGTATCGGGATGGTGCATCAGCACTTTATGCTTGTGGAAGCCTTCACTGTTGCTGAAAATATTATTCTTGGAAGTGAGATTACAAAAAATGGTATCTTAGACTTGAAACGCGCTACGCAAGAAATTAAGCGTTTGTCTAAGAAATATGGTTTGTCGGTCGATCCATCTGCCAAGATTGAGGATATTTCTGTTGGAGCCCAACAACGTGTTGAAATTTTGAAGACCCTTTACCGTGGTGCAGATATCCTAATCTTTGACGAACCAACAGCTGTTTTGACACCATCTGAGATTGATGAATTGATGAAAATCATGAAAAACTTGGTCAAGGAAGGTAAGTCTATCATCCTTATTACTCATAAGTTGGATGAAATTCGTGCAGTTTCTGACCGAGTGACCGTTATTCGTCGAGGAAAATCGATCGAAACCGTTGAAATTGCTGGTGCAACCAACCAAGACTTGGCAGAAATGATGGTAGGACGCGCCGTTTCCTTCAAGACTGAGAAGAAACCTTCTAATCCGCAAGAGACGGTTCTTTCCATCAAGAATCTTGTCGTTGAAGAGAATCGCGGCGTTCCAGCTGTTAAAGGACTTTCACTGGATGTTCGTGCTGGTGAAATCGTTGGGATTGCAGGAATTGATGGAAATGGTCAGACTGAGTTGATTCAAGCTATCACAGGACTTAGAAAAGTAAGTTCGGGTGAAATTTTGATCAAGAACCAGTCCGTGATTGGTAAGAAACCACGTCAGATTACAGAGATGAAGGTCAGCCACGTCCCTGAAGACCGCCATCGCGATGGTTTGGTGCTGCAGATGTCCATTTCTGAAAATATTGCTTTGCAGACTTACTACAAGGAACCACTTAGCAAAAACGGCATCTTGAATTACAATAATATTTACTCTTACGCGTGCAACCTGATGAAAGAGTTTGACGTGCGGGCAGCTAGCGAGTATGTACCTGCTTCAGCCCTCTCAGGAGGAAATCAGCAGAAGGCTATCATTGCTCGGGAAGTGGATCGTGATCCAGATTTGTTGATTGTCAGTCAGCCAACCCGCGGTCTTGATGTTGGAGCGATTGAATATATCCATAAACGCTTGATTGAGGAGCGTACTCAAGGTAAGGCAGTACTTGTTGTCAGCTTTGAGCTAGATGAAATACTCAATCTTTCTGACAGAATCGCCGTTATCCATGATGGCAAGATTCAAGGAATCGTGACTCCAGAGAAAACCAATAAGCAAGAACTTGGTATTCTCATGGCTGGTGGTAAGATTTAGAAGGGAGATTCAAATGTCTAAGAAAACACAGCAGATTGCAGTTCCCTTAATCTCAGTTCTTTTGGGGATTTTATTGGGAGCAATTGTCATGGCTATCTTTGGCTATGATGCCATCTGGGGATATGAATCCCTCTTTAAAACAGCATTTGGTTCTTTGAGAAGTTTGGGTGAAATTTCTCGGGCGATGGGACCTCTAGTTCTCATTGGTCTGGGTTTTGCCGTTGCTAGTCGGGCTGGATTTTTCAATGTCGGACTTCCAGGTCAGGCCTTGGCTGGTTGGATTCTGGCTGGTTGGTTTGCCCTTTCCTTCCCTGACCTACCTCGCCCACTGATGTTGCTAGCAACTGTAGTCATTGCAGCAGTAGCTGGTGGGATTATTGGTGCTATTCCAGGAGTTCTGCGTGCCTATTTAGGAACGAGTGAGGTCATCGTTACGATTATGATGAACTATATCGTCCTCTTCGTTGGAAATGCTTTTATCCGTAGCTTTCCAAAATCTGTGATGCAGAGTGTTGACTCTAGTAAGCGTGTTGGTGCCAATGCCATTTATCAAACAGAATGGCTGAGAAGTTTGACAGCTAACTCTCGGATGAATATTGGTATTTTCTTTGCTTTGATTGCAGTTGTGCTGATCTGGTATATGCTGAAGAAAACAACGCTTGGCTTTGAGATCCGTGCTGTTGGTCTTAACCCAAATGCAGCTGAATACGCAGGGATGTCCTCTAAACGGACTATTATCTTGTCCATGATTATTTCTGGAGCCCTTGCAGGACTTGGAGGAGTAGTAGAAGGACTAGGTACTTATCAGAATGTCTTTGTACAAGGAAGTTCATTGAGCGTTGGTTTCAATGGTATGGCGGTTAGCCTTTTGGCAGCCAATTCTCCAGTTGGTATCCTTTTTGCGGCTTTCCTCTTTGCAGTTTTAAGTGTCGGTGCGCCAGGTATGAACGTGGCTCAGATTCCGACAGAATTGGTCAATATTGTGACAGCTTCGATTATCTTCTTTGTTAGCGCTCATTACTTGATTGAGCGTCTGACTGGTAAGACAGTTTTTGAATTATTTAAAAACCGTAAGCAAGAAGCTGGTAAAGTGAAAGGGGGAAACTAGGATGAGTATTGTAACGATATTAGGTTTATTAGTATCATCTATGCTGATTTATGCGGCTCCCTTGATTTTTACAAGTATCGGTGGAGCTTATTCGGAGCATGCCGGAGTCGTCAATGTCGGCTTGGAAGGGATCATGGTAATGGGAGCATTTACAGGCGTTCTCTTTAACCTGACTTTCGAAAGTAGTTTTGGCAGCTTGACTCCATGGCTCTCCTTGATTGCTGCTGGTTTAGTCGGAGTGCTCTTCTCCCTTATCCATGCTGTAGCAACCATTAACTTCCGTGCAGACCACGTCGTTAGTGGTACGGTTCTAAACTTATTAGCACCAGCCTTGGCAGTCTTCCTTGTTAAAGCTATCTACAACAAGGGGCAAACAGACAACATTCAGCGTTCATTTGGTAAATTTAATTTTCCTATTTTGTCTGATATTCCGGTCATAGGAGATATATTCTTCAAACATACAAGTCTGATGGGATATTTGGCCATCGCTTTCTCTTTCCTTGCTTGGTTTATCATGTTTAAGACAAAATTTGGATTGCGTCTTCGCTCAGTTGGAGAGCATCCGCAGGCAGCAGATACACTGGGAATCAATGTTTACCTCATGCGCTATTGCGGTGTTATGATTTCTGGTCTACTTGGTGGTATTGGTGGAGCTATCTATGCTCAGTCGATCTCCGTTAACTTTGCTGTGACAACTATCATAGGTCCAGGATTTATCGCCTTGGCAGCTATGATCTTTGGTAAATGGAGTCCTATCGGTGCTATGTTGGCGAGTCTCTTCTTTGGAGCTTCTCAAAGTTTAGCCGTTATTGGAAATCAGTTGCCTCTTCTTTCAAAAGTGCCAACGGTTTATCTACAGATTGCGCCATATGTCTTGACGATTGTGGTTCTTGCAGCCTTCTTTGGTAAAGCTGTTGCTCCGAAAGCAGACGGTATCAACTATATCAAGTCTAAATAGCCTTTTACACCAGTTCTTTGGAACTGGTTTTTTTGTGATTGGAAAAAGTTGCTATCGGAAATAGAAAAAGCCTGCTTCGTCTGAAGCAAGCTTTCTAAGATTAATTTGTAGCGATTTCGTTTAATAAATCTTCTGCAGTAGTGGTTGGGTTCACTCGAACACGATTGAGTGAGAGCAGCCCATTAGACAGGGAAGCCAGGCCGTTATTGGTCGTCAATCCCATCTTATAGCCTAGACTTTCAGCAATCTGCAAGGTCGCATCGCTATAGCGGCCTGATGGATAAGCAACAGTCGTGGTTGTTTGTGAGAGATTGTCGTCTAAAAAGGCTTTAGAATCACGTAGTTCAAGGGTTTGTTGATCAGCAGTAGCAGTTGATAGATCAGGGTGGTTGACGGTATGGTCTTCAAAGGACATTCCCTTTTCCTTCATTTCTTTGATCTCATCTAGCGTCAGCATATCTTCACGGCCAGCTTGGACAAATCCAGTAATGACATTGTTGGTTGCCTTCATCTGGTACTTTTGAAGTAGTGGGAAAGCATTGGTGTAAAAGTCTTTCAAACTATCATCAAAGGTTAGCCAGACTACTTTTTTATTTTCAGGTAGGACATTCTCTGTCAAAGCTTTGTAAGCTTCATCTGGGGTTAAAGTATAATAACCAGCCTCTTTCAGGGCCTGCAAATGACTTTCAAAAGTAGTTGGATCTACAATCAAACCAGCATTGGCTGCCTCAGAGGGATCCATTACATGGATCGCATGGTACATCAAAATTGGAATCTTAACAGGCTCATCTTGTTTTACCCACTTTATTTTCGAAGCTTCCTCATTTTTTGAGGTAGAGTCTGGCTTGGAGGTGGATTGCACAGTTTGATTGCCTGCAGAGGATTGTTTGCTAGGAGAGAACTGAGTCTTCCAAAGATAAATTCCGCCTACGATTAGGGCAAGGAGCAAGAAAAGATTGATAATAGAAAAAAGGAATGCCTTTTTCTTAGCTTTGTGTCTTTGCATGCGTCTTCCAATGTGTTTATCGGTCATGGTATCTCCTTCTAATCTCATGAGTTTAAAATTTTTACTTACATTATAACAAATATACAAATAGATTTGTAGGCATTTCTATATATTTTTGTTATAATGTTTTTTATATAAGAAATATTCAAGGAGTTCCTCATGTCTATTAAAATTGCTTTACTTGGTTTTGGAACAGTTGCCAGTGGTGTTCCTTTCTTGTTGAAAGAAAATGGAGAAAAGATTGTTCAGGCTGCTCATTCTGAGATTGAAGTTGCTAAAGTCTTGGTCAAGGATGATGCCGAAAAAGAACGTCTTTTGGCAGCTGGAAATGATTACAACTTTGTGACCAATGTGGATGAAATCTTAAATGACAGCGAAATTGCGATCGTTGTGGAGCTGATGGGACGGATTGAACCAGCAAAAACCTTTATCACGCGCGCACTTGAAGCAGGTAAACATGTGGTAACCGCTAACAAAGACTTGCTGGCAGTTCATGGTTCTGAATTGTTAGACATTGCTCAGAAAAATGGCGTTGCCCTTTACTATGAAGCTGCTGTTGCAGGTGGTATCCCAATTTTGCGCACCTTGGTTAATTCATTGGCGTCTGACAAGATTACTCGCGTTTTGGGTGTGGTCAATGGAACATCTAACTTCATGATGACCAAGATGGTAGAAGAAGGTTGGTCTTACGAGGATGCTCTTGCGGAAGCGCAACGTTTAGGATTTGCTGAAAGCGATCCGACTAACGATGTTGATGGAATTGACGCAGCCTATAAAATGGTCATTCTCAGCCAATTTGCTTTCGGTATGAACATCAAGTTTGAAGATGTCAGTCACCAAGGTATTCGCAACATCACGCCAGAAGATGTCGCTGTTGCTCAAGATTTGGGCTATGTAGTGAAATTAGTTGGTTCAATTGAGGAAACACCATCAGGAATCGCTGCGGAAGTAACACCGACTTTCTTGCCAAAAGCGCATCCGCTAGCTAGCGTAAACGGCGTAATGAATGCGGTCTTTGTCGAGTCAATTGGTATTGGAGAATCCATGTATTACGGTCCAGGGGCAGGCCAAAAACCAACTGCGACCAGTGTCGTTGCAGATATCGTCCGTATCGTCCGTCGCCTAAATGAAGGCACGATTGGCAAAGCCTTCAATGAATTTAGTCGCGAGCTTGTCTTGGCTAAACCTGAGGATGTTAAGAGCAACTATTATTTCTCTATCTTGGCTCCAGATGCCAAAGGTCAAGTCTTGCATTTGGCTGAAATCTTCAATGCTGAAGAAGTTTCCTTCAAGCAAATTCTGCAAGAAGGTACAGATGGTGAAACTGCTCGTGTAGTCATCATCACACATGCTGTCAGCAAGACTCAGCTAGAAAATGTCGTTGCCAAGCTCCGTGAGGTACCAGAGTTTGAATTGCTCAATACCTTTAAAGTATTAGGAGAATAAGATGAAAATTATTGTACCAGCAACCAGTGCCAATATCGGGCCTGGTTTTGACTCAGTTGGTGTTGCAGTCTCCAAATATTTAGAAATCGAAGTCTTGGAAGAAAGTCAGGAGTGGGTTATTGAGCATGACCTCAATCCTCGAATTCCAACGGATAAAAGGAATTTACTAATCAAGATTGCCCTGCAATTGGCCCCAGACCTTCAGCCTCATCGCTTAAAAATGACTAGCGATGTTCCTTTGGCGCGCGGTCTTGGCTCTTCTAGCTCCGTTATTGTTGCTGGGATTGAACTGGCTAATCAGTTAGCAAATCTGAACTTATCGGATCATGAAAAGCTGAAAATTGCGACAAAAATAGAAGGCCATCCTGACAATGTGGCACCAGCAATTTATGGAAATCTAGTGATTGCAAGCTCCTTCCAAAATCAAGTTTCGGCTGTCGTGTCAGATTTCCCAGAGGTCAGCTTTATCGCTTTTATTCCCGATTATGAGTTGAGAACAGTTGAAAGCCGCCGTGTCTTGCCTAATCGCCTTTCTTATAAGGAAGCTGTTGCGGCAAGCTCTGTAGCCAATGTCGCTGTTGCAGCACTCTTAAAGGGCGATATGAAAACAGCTGGTCGTGCCATTGAATCTGATCGTTTCCATGAGAGATATCGCCAACCGCTTATCAAAGAATTTTCTGACATCAAATTCTTAGCCAGAAAACAGGGCGCTTTTGCGACTTATATCTCTGGAGCTGGTCCGACTGTTATGGTTTTATCTCCGAAAGACAAAGCTGAGCAGATTTATCAGCAAATCAAGGAACAAGACTTTGATGGGGAAGTTTTCCAGTTGCAAGTCGATACTCAGGGTGTACGTGTAGAAAAATAGAAGAGAGTTTGAGGATGACGAACTTGTGGACGCAGTGTTGGTCTACAATCTTCGTTCTCCTCTTTCTTTTTGCTTTGAAAAGAAACTTAATTTCCCTCCAGTCTATCGTAAATATCATTTAATTTTGATATAATAGAGTGTAATTTGTAAAAAAGAGAGTAAGTCATGCAAAACCTAGAAAAATATTCTGTGGAATTAGAAGGAATCGACATCCGTTTCAATGAACCTTTGAGTCAATACACTTACACAAAGGTGGGCGGAGCTGCCGATTTCTTAGTTTTTCCACGCAACCGTTATGAATTGGCTCGGATTGTCAAGTTAGCCAATCGTGAAAATATTCCTTGGTTGGTGCTTGGGAATTCAAGTAACATTATTGTTCGAGATGGCGGTATTCGAGGCTTTGTCATCATGTTTGACAAGCTAAATAATGTAACAGTAGATGGCTATACGATTGAGGCAGAGGCTGGTGCAAACTTGACTCAGACCACTCGTATTGCTCTGCATCATAGTTTGACTGGCTTTGAATTTGCCTGTGGCATCCCGGGTAGTGTCGGCGGTGCTGTCTTTATGAATGCTGGCGCTTATGGCGGAGAAATTGCTCATGTACTCGTTTCTTGCAAGGTCTTGACACCTGAAGGCGAAATTAAGACCTTGGATGCACGTGATATGCGCTTTGGTTACCGCCATTCACTTATTCAAGAAACTGGCGACATTGTGATTTCAGCTAAGTTTGGTCTGGCACCAGGTGTCCACCAAAACATTCGTCAGGAAATGGAACGCCTGACCTATCTGCGTGAACTCAAGCAGCCTCTGGAATACCCATCTTGTGGGTCGGTCTTTAAGCGTCCTCTGGGACATTTTGCTGGTCAGTTGATCAGTGAGGCAGGTTTAAAAGGCTACCGAATCGGTGGTATAGAGGTTTCAGAAAAGCATGCTGGTTTCATGATTAACGTCGATCATGGTACAGCTAGCGATTATGAAAAGTTGATTGCTCATGTCATTAAAACCGTCAAAGAGCATTCAGGTGTCACTCTGGAAAGAGAAGTTAGAATTATTGGAGAAGCAGAAGAGTCCCATATGTAAATGTCCGACTGCTTTTCTCAGTTTTGTCTAAGTCTTTGGAGGAGCCAATATCCATGTGTCATTAGTAAAGGGGGTGAAAGCCTATCGATATCGCAAGTATGCAGGGCCATAGTAGCCCTCGAGAGGTTTTTTTGGTCTGACAGAACCAAAAATCTGTTAATACATGGAAAAGAAGGAATTTATGCCAATTGAAAAAACCAATTATTGAGTTCAAAAACGTTTCGAAGGTTTTTGAAGACAGTAACACCGTCGTTCTCAAAGATATCAACTTTGAATTAGAAGAAGGAAAATTTTATACGCTTCTAGGGGCTTCTGGCTCTGGAAAGTCAACCATCCTCAATATTATTGCAGGACTTTTGGATGCGACTACGGGAGACATCTTTTTGGATGGTGTCCGCATCAATGACATTCCTACCAATAAACGGGATGTTCACACTGTATTTCAGTCCTACGCTCTTTTCCCGCATATGAATGTCTTTGAGAATGTAGCCTTTCCTTTGCGTTTGCGGAAGGTGGACAAAAAAGAAATTGAAGAGCGGGTTGCTGAAGTGTTGAAAATGGTGCAGCTGGAAGGCTATGAACGTCGCTCTATTCGGAAACTCTCAGGTGGGCAACGTCAGCGGGTAGCTATTGCCCGTGCCATCATCAATCGGCCACGTGTTGTCCTACTAGATGAGCCGCTTTCTGCGCTGGATTTGAAGCTGCGGACGGATATGCAATATGAGCTCCGTGAACTCCAACAGCGTCTTGGGATCACTTTTGTCTTTGTCACCCACGACCAGGAAGAAGCCCTAGCTATGAGTGACTGGATTTTTGTCATGAATGAAGGAGAGATTGTCCAGTCAGGAACGCCAGTGGATATCTATGATGAGCCGATTAACCACTTTGTTGCGACCTTTATCGGAGAATCTAATATCCTGCCAGGTAAGATGATCGAAGACTACTTGGTCGAGTTCAATGGCAAGCGCTTTGAAGCAGTTGACGGAGGAATGCGACCAAACGAATCCGTTGAAGTAGTGATTCGTCCAGAAGATTTGCGCATTACCTTGCCTGAAGAAGGAAAACTGCAGGTTAAAGTGGATACCCAGCTTTTCCGCGGGGTTCATTATGAAATCATCGCCTATGATGAACTCGGAAATGAATGGATGATCCACTCAACGCGTAAGGCCATCGTCGGAGAAGAAATCGGTCTGGACTTTGAACCAGAGGATATCCATATCATGCGCCTCAATGAAACCGAAGAAGAATTCGATGCTCGGATTGAAGAATACGTAGAAATCGAAGAGCAAGAAGCAGGGCTGATCAATGCCATTGAGGAGGAAAGAGATGAAGAAAACAACCTCTAACCTTTTTCTGGTTCCATATTTTCTTTGGATTCTACTCTTTGTTCTAGCTCCAGTGATGATGATTGTCTGGAAATCATTCTTTAATATCGAAGGTCAGTTCACGCTGGAAAACTATCGGATTTATTTTACATCGCAGAATTTGACTTATCTGAAAATGAGCTTTAACTCGGTATTTTACGCAGGCATCATCACCTTGGTGACCTTGCTCATTTCCTATCCGACTGCTTATTTTTTGACCCAGCTCAAGCATCGCCAGCTCTGGCTCATGCTGATTGTCCTGCCAACTTGGATCAATCTTTTGCTCAAAGCTTACGCCTTTATCGGCATTTTTGGACAAAATGGCTCGGTGAATGAATTTCTGACCTTTATCGGTATCGGTCCCAAGCAGATTCTTTTCACTGACTTTTCTTTTATTTTTGTTGCCAGTTACATTGAGCTGCCCTTTATGATTCTGCCGATTTTCAATGTCTTGGATGATTTGGATCCCAACCTCATCAATGCCAGCTATGACTTGGGTGCCAATCGTTGGCAGACTTTCCGCAATGTTGTCTTTCCACTTTCAATGAATGGTGTGAGAAGTGGCGTGCAGTCCGTCTTCATTCCCAGTCTCAGCCTCTTCATGCTTACGCGTTTGATCGGTGGGAACCGTGTCATCACGCTGGGAACAGCCATTGAACAGCATTTCTTGACAACGCAAAACTGGGGAATGGGCTCAACCATAGGAGTGGTTCTGATTATTGCCATGCTCTTCACTATGTGGGCAACCAAGGAAAGGAGAGAACGATGAAAAAATTTGCTAATCTCTATTTAGCGATCGTATTTCTAATCCTTTATCTTCCGATCTTTTATTTGATTGCCTATGCTTTCAATGCTGGCGATGATATGAACAAATTTACGGGCTTTGATCTGGTTCATTTTCAAAAGTTATTTGAAGATTCGCGCTTGATTTTGATCTTGGCGCAGACGTTCTTCTTAGCCTTTCTTTCTTCCCTCATTGCTACGATTATCGGAACTTTTGGTGCTATTTATATTTACCAAGCCCGCAAAAAATATCAGGATGCTTTCTTATCCATCAATAATATTCTGATGGTGGCGCCTGACGTTATGATTGGTGCTAGCTTCCTGATTCTCTTTACCACGGCTAAATTCCAGCTGGGCTTTGTATCCGTTTTGGCCAGCCACGTCGCTTTTTCAATTCCTATTGTTGTGCTGATGATTTTGCCAAGGCTGAAAGAAATGAATGACGACATGATTAAAGCTGCTTATGATTTGGGAGCTAGTCAAGTACAGATGCTCAAGGAAATCATGCTGCCTTATCTGACACCAGCCATCATTGCCGGTTATTTTATGGCTTTCACCTACTCACTCGATGACTTTGCTGTGACCTTCTTTGTAACAGGAAATGGCTTCTCAACTCTTTCCGTAGAGATTTATTCCCGTGCACGGCAAGGAATTTCCTTGGAAATCAATGCCCTGTCTGCTCTGGTCTTTCTCTTTAGTATCGTTTTAGTCATTGGCTATTACTTTATCACGCGTGAGAAGGAGGAAGCAGCATGAAAAAACTCTATTCGTTTTTAGCAGGGATTCTTGCGATTATCCTGATTTTGTGGGGAATTAGCTATCGGATTGAGAGTAAAGCCAACAGCAAGGGCAGTGATAAATTGGTTGTCTATAACTGGGGAGATTACATTGATCCGGAATTGCTGACTGAGTTTACTAAGGAAACAGGCGTTCAGGTTCAGTACGAAACTTTCGACTCCAACGAAGCCATGTATACGAAAATCAAACAGGGTGGAACAACCTACGATATCGCCATCCCGAGTGAGTACATGATTGCCAAGATGATGAAAGAAAACTTGGTGGAGAAATTGGATCATAGCCAGATCAAAGGCTTGGAAAATATTGGTTCAGACTTTTTGGATCAGCCATTTGATCCAGAAAATCAGTATTCCATTCCTTATTTCTGGGGAACGCTGGGCATTGTATACAATACTAAAATGGTCGAGCACGCGCCTGAGCACTGGAACGATCTCTGGAAGCCAGAATACAGAAACTCCATCATGATGATTGACGGAGCTCGCGAAGTTATGGGGATTGGTCTGAACTCGAATGGTCATAGCCTTAACTCTAAAGATGCAGACCAGTTGCAAGAAGCGGTCGATAAACTCTACACTCTGACGCCAAATATCAAGGCCATAGTCGCTGATGAGATGAAGGGTTATATGATTCAGAATAACGCGGCTATCGGCGTGACTTTCTCTGGTGAGGCTCGTCAAATGCTGGAGGCCAATGAAGACTTGCGCTATGTCGTTCCGACAGAAGCCAGCAATCTTTGGTTTGACAATATCGTTATTCCAAAGACGGTCAAAAATAAAAAAGCTGCCTATCAGTTTATTAACTTTATGCTGAGACCGGAAAATGCTTATAAGAATGCGCTCTATGTTGGCTATTCAACGCCAAACCTTCCTGCTAAGGCCATGCTGCCAGAAGAAGTACAGGAAGATGAGGCTTTCTATCCAACCGAGGAAACCATGAAGCATCTGGAAGTCTATCAGCAATTAGGACCAAAATGGCTTGGAACTTACAATGACCTCTATCTTCAAGTCAAAATGTATCGCAAGTAGCCAAAGAGAGTGGAACAGAAATCGGTAATTCGTTAGAATTCGATTTCGTCGTCCCACCTCCGCACAGTTGAGTAGGGCTGTAAAAGCTGATGAAATCAGCGTAGTAGAGCCCTACTCAACCACTGCGTCTTGCTCGACAATCCAAAGACAATTGAGAAGCTAGGACTTTTGTCCCAGCCTCTTTTTTGTATTTTGACTTGTATAATTATTTGAAAAGTAGAAGAGAAAGTAGTAAAATTATATTAACATATGCAATAGAGCCTTGTGCTCAATTAAGGAGGAAATCATTATGTCAGTTTTCTATGTTCCATCAGTCAATTTGATTGGTAAGGGTGTCATCAATGAATTTGGCGGTCATGTCAAAGAGTTGGGCTTCAGGAAAGCTCTAATCGTTACAGACCACTACATTGCATCCAGTGACATTTTACCAAAAGTCATCAGGCCGCTAGAAGCAGAAGGCATTGAATATGTGGTTTTTGAAGATGTAGACCCAAATCCTTCTTGTAAGAATGTCTACGATGGCTTAGCTACTCTTCAGGAAAATGACTGTGATTTTATCATCAGCGTTGGCGGTGGCTCACCTCAGGATGCTGCTAGCTGTATTTCCATTATGGCGACAAATGGGGGCAAGCCGCAGGATTATGAAGGGCTCCACAAGTCTAAAGAAAAGGGTCTGCCAGTTGTAGCCATCAACACCACGGCAGGGACTTCCGCCGAAATCACTATCAACTATGTTATCACGGACGAAGAGCGTAAGGTTAAGATGGTGATGGTTGATAAAAATAGACTAGCTCTCATCTCTGTCAATGACCCAGAGCTCATGGTTTCCAAACCAGCTAATTTAACGGCAGCGACTGGGATGGATGCTTTGACTCATGCTGTTGAGGCCTTGGTAACTCCTGGCGCTTATGGCGTGACCAAGAAATTGTCTATCGGTGCTATTGAGTTGATTAAGGAATATTTGCCGCGAGCAGTTGCTAATGGCCATGATATAGAAGCGCGTGAAGCTATGGTTAATGCTATTTTCCTTGGCGGCATGTCCTTTAACAATGCAGGTCTGGGCTACGTGCATTCGATGGCTCACCAGCTAGGTGCGGTCTATCATTTGCCTCATGGGGTTTGCTGCGCTATTCTCCTGCCAGTAGTTGAGCGTGAAAATGCCAAACGTGTACCAGCAGCCTTTAGAAATGTAGCTAAAGCTTTAGGCATGCATACCGAAGGCAAGACTGATGAAGAATGTGCGGCATATGCCATTTCGGAAATCGAAACCTTGTCCGAAACAGTCGGTATTCCTAAGAAACTGACCGAGCTTGGCATTGAAGAAAAGGACTTTGACTTTGAATACCTTTCTAAGAATGCCTTGATTGATGCTTGCGCACCGGGCAATCCTTTCATGCCGACTTTGGAAGAAACCATTGCTTTATACAAAGAATTGTTTTAAGCCAAAGGAAAAAGTATCTCCCTCTAAACTTAGTTGATTTATATCAAAAAAAGACAGTTGCTCTCTCTCCTACAACTGTCTTTTTAATTTATGGAAATATGTGGAGTACAGGATTAGTGTCCTAGGATAAACTTAGCAATAGCTGTAGCAACGCCATTTTCTTCATTGCTATCTGTCACGTAGTCGGCTAAGTTTTTGACATGCTGGCTAGAATTCCCCATGGCAACACCCAAGCCAGCAAACTGCAGCATTTCAATATCATTATTCGCATCGCCCAGTGCCATGATTTCCTCAGGATTGATCTCTAAGCGTTGCGCTAGACGCTCTAGGGCAAAGGCTTTGGTAACACCTTTTGGCATCGCCTCGTAGATGACAGGCTGGGAACGGACGCCACTGAATCGCTGGCAGAGTTCTTGAGCGAACTTGGTCTCAAAATCGTCTACCTGTTCTGGATTTCCTAGAAACATAGCTTGAAACATTCGATGCTGACCGTTGCAAGCTTCTTCAAGGCTGATTTCAGTAGGAGTTGTAAAGACAAGAGCCGCATCATCTGTCACAATTTTGCTGGCTTTTTCCCCTACGACGAAGTAATGCTCTTCATCAAACAAGGTCAACTGCACTTGGCTCTGCTCGGCCAAACTGTAAAGGTAGCGAATGTCATCGGGCTTTAATTCTTGCCAATCAACAACCTGCCAATCGATAGTCTGATGGATAGCGCAGCCATTGTCTACGATGACATATTCATTTTTATTCTCCAAGCCCAGCTCCTGAAAGTAAGGCTTGACACCCACGAGCGGTCTGCCTGTACATAGTACAAGCTGGACTCCAGCTTGTATAGCTTGGTGAATGGCATCAATATGAGCTTGAGGAATCTTTTTTTCCTCAGTTAGCAAGGTTCCGTCCATATCAAGGGCAATTAGTTTAATCATAGTTTTTCTCCAATAGTATTTGTGAATATTATAGCATATTTTCTATTGCTAAGAGGGCAGAAATGGGGAAAGATTGTTTTTTTAATTTTCCTATCCTTATGGTATAATAAGGAAATCTAGTAAGGAAAAGAGAAGCTATGAAAGCAAAGCGTATTGTATTTAAAGTTGGAACGAGCTCACTGACAAATCCTGACGGCAGTCTGTCGCGGGCAAAGGTGCGGGAAATTACCCATCAATTATCAGTCTTGCATGAAGCAGGACATGAGTTGATTTTGGTATCGTCTGGAGCTATTGCGGCTGGTTTTTCGTCTCTGGGCTTTAAAAAACGCCCTATTAAGGTAGCCGACAAACAGGCTTCGGCCGCTGTTGGTCAGGGGCTTCTCCTAGAGGAGTACACCACCAATCTACTCTTGAAGAAGATTGTATCCGCCCAGATTTTGCTGACGCAGGATGATTTTGCGGATAAGCGGCGTTACAAAAATGCCCACCAAGCTTTGTCAGTCCTCCTCAATCGTGAAGCTATTCCCATTATCAATGAAAATGACACAGTTTCTATCGAGGAGCTAAAGGTAGGAGACAATGATACGCTCAGTGCTCAGGTGGCAGCCATGGTTCAGGCGGATCTTTTGGTACTTTTGACAGATGTTGATGGGCTTTACACAGCCAACCCAGCTTCAGATCCAACTGCCCAACGTCTTGAAAGAATTGAGGCGATCTCGAGCGATTTGATTGACATGGCAGGCGGGGCGGGCTCCAGCAATGGGACTGGTGGCATGCTGACAAAAATCAAAGCAGCAACTTTGGCGACCATGTCTGGTGTACCAGTTTATATTTGTTCGTCGCTTAAAAGTAATGCATTATTGGAGGCAGCGTGCCAGACTCGAGACGGGAGCCTTTTCTCAGCGCAGGATAAGGGCTTGAAGACGCAAAAGCAGTGGCTAGCCTTCTATGCCAAGAGCCAAGGTGCTATCTATGTGGATCAAGGTGCGGCTCATGCTCTGCGCTACGATGGTAAAAGCCTTCTGGCATCAGGAATTGTTAGGTTAGAGGGGCATTTTTCTTATCAAGATACGGTGACGGTGTACGAAGAAGAGACTGGTGCGATTTTAGGAAAGGGGCGCGTGCGCTTTGGTAAATCTGCCCTCAAGGACATGTTGCGTTCTAGCAAGCCAAAGGGAGTCGTGATTCATCGTGACGATTGGATTTCTATTACTCCAGAGCTTCAATTGCTCTTTTCTGAATTTTAAGTGGAAATAGGAACTTACTTATTTCCTTTAACCGAACTCTCCAAGATCTTTATCAATTGTAAAAAGAAATTATTGTATCTTACGAAAGGAGGCGCTATGACCTCGACACAAGAATTATTTGAAATTGTTAAAAAGTCCAAAAGATCAATCAACACGGCTACGACTGCTGAGAAAAACAAAGCGTTGGAAGAAATGGCAAAGCAGCTCTGGCTTTCTCGTGCTGATATTTTAGCAGCCAATGAACTGGATATGTCAGCGGCTAAAGGTAAAATCTCTGATGTGATGCTGGACCGCCTTTATCTAGATGAGGATCGGATTGCTGCTATGGCAGAAGGCATTCGCCAGCTGATTGACTTGGAGGATCCTGTAGGGCAAGTCTTGGAAAGGACTGAGCTTGAGAACGGCCTCGTCATCAGCAAAAAGCGGGTGGCTATGGGCGTGATTGGGATTATCTACGAAAGCCGGCCTAATGTAACCTCTGATGCTGCTGCTCTAGCTCTAAAAAGTGGCAGTGCAGTCGTTCTCAGAAGTGGCAAGGATGCTTATCAGACTGCGCAAGCTATTGTCACAGCTTTGAAAGAAGGTTTGACTCAGACCAAAATTTCGCCGGATTGTATCCAATTGGTTTCTGATACCAGTCGGGCTTCAGCTCAGGCAATGATGAAGGCCAAAGGTTATCTGGATTTGCTCATTCCTCGTGGTGGCGCGGGATTGATTCAGGCGGTTGTGGAAAATGCCACTGTGCCGGTTATTGAGACAGGTACTGGAATCGTCCATGTCTATGTAGATAAGGATGCTGATCAAGCTAAGGCTTTGGCGATTATTGAGAATGCCAAGACCAGTCGCCCCTCTGTCTGCAATGCCATGGAAGTATTGTTAGTTCATGAAGAGATTGCGGCAGCATTTTTACCACGTTTACAAAAGATTTTGGTAACAGATCGTGATGCTGCGCAAGAAAAAGCTGTTGAATTACGTTTGGATGAGAAAGCAGCTCAGTATATATCAGGCTCGCAAGCTAGACCGGAAGATTTTGATACCGAATTTTTGGACTATATCTTAGCGGTCAAGCTGGTGCCTTCGCTGGAAGAAGCAGTGGAGCATATTGAGGCTCACAGCACCCATCACTCGGATGCTATTGTGACAGAGAACGATGCAGCGGCAGCTTACTTCACAGAGCAGGTGGATAGCGCAGCAGTTTATGTCAATGCCTCAACCCGCTTTACAGATGGCGGTCAATTTGGCCTTGGCTGCGAAATGGGGATTTCCACACAGAAACTGCATGCCAGAGGTCCTATGGGACTAAAAGAGTTGACCAGTTATAAATACGTCATCCAAGGGACTGGTCAAGTGAGGAAATAATGATGAAAATTGGATTTATCGGTCTGGGGAATATGGGCGGCAGTCTCGCTCGCCTAGTTGCCCAAGATGAAAGATATAGAAGCAAACTACTTCTAGCCAACCGCAGTCGAGACAAAGCTGAAAAGATTGCTGCGGAAGTTGGTGGGCAGCCGATCAGTAATAAAGAAGTTTTTGCTCAGGCAGAGGTGATTTTTCTGGGAATCAAACCAGCTCAATTTGCTGACTTGCTGGCTGACTATCACGAAGTTCTAGAAGAACGGCATTCTCTTCTCCTAGTTTCGATGGCTGCTGGTCTGAGCTTGGAGCTATTAGAAAAATTGACACCTAGCCACCATCGTTGGATTCGGATCATGCCTAATACACCGGTTGCCGTTGGCGAGGGCGTTATTACCTATGCCTTATCCCAGCAGGCGAATCAAGCGGATGAAGACTTGTTGCGGGAGCTTCTGTCATCTGCTGGCCTTCTAGTCAAACTAGAGGAAAAGCAGTTGGATGCGGCGACAGCTCTTGCTGGCTGTGGACCAGC
>NZ_CAURYF010000019.1:0-40190 GCF_963529205.1 Streptococcus cristatus
CATCTGAATCAGCAAGCACAAGCATGAGCAACAGCGTAAGTGCTTCAATCAGTGCTAGCCAATCAGCAAGCACAAGCATGAGCAATAGCCTATCCGCTTCAATCAGTGCTTCAGCATCAGCAAGTACAAGCATGAGCAACAGCGTAAGTGCTTCAATCAGTGCATCTGAATCAGCAAGCAACAACTCAAGTAGTACTTCAGTTTCAACAAGTACTTCAGTAAGCTTGAGTAACAGCGTAAGTACATCTACATCACTTAGCGATAGCGTTTCAAGCAGTTTGAGTACAAGTGCGTCACAACAATCTAACTCATTCAGCTATAGTAAGGGTGAGCCAACAAGCGAATCTAAACCAGAGTTTAACCTTCCTAGCTACCTTGAATCTGTAAGTGCAAGTGAATCAGTTTCACTCAGCAAATCAGTAAGTGTGTCATTGAGCGATAGTACTTCAGCATCAATCAGCGCAAGTGAGTCAGTCTCAACAAGCACAAGCTTGAGTGACAGCATTTCTGCATCAATCAGTGCAAGCAACAACTCAGGTAGCGGTTCAGGCTCAACAAGCACAAGCAATGGTTCAGGTGATGCCTCAACCTCAGCAAGCTTGAGCAACAGTGCAAGTGCTTCAATCAGTGCATCAGAATCAGCAAGCACAAGCTTGAGCAACAGCGCAAGTACCTCAGCTAGCTTGTCTGACAGTGCTTCAATCTCAAGTGCTACAAATCACTCTCAAGCACCTAAGCCACAGCCTGCACAACCAGAACAAGTCAAAGTTACTCCAAACGCTAAGGCTTTACCAAATACAGGAACTGCAAGTAACCAATTTGCTGGTCTTGGATTAGGAGTAGCTGCCTTGGCAACTGCCTCTCTTCTTGGCAAGAAGAAGAAATCAGCAGCTTCTGAAATGGATTTAGAAGACTAAGTCCCAAAAATCGACTAAAATGAAATTGTTGATATCATTTTAGCGATGAAAATAAGAACCCCAGATGGCTCAAGGCTATCTGGGGTTTTTGGCTCTTTGTCAACTGTAGTGGGTTGTTGGAAAGTCATACTCTGGAGAGGACCGAATTGGTTCTCTCCTTTTTGATATTCAAAGCGAGGAGAATTCTAGTTCTAAAATTGTCAAAGTTTCGAAAGCCGAAAGCATTGCGCTTGATGGCCTTGATGAGGTTGTTAGTAGCTTCAAGTTTTGCATTTGAGTAGGGCAGTTCCAGCGCATCCAAGATTTTGCCCTTATCTTTCAAAAAGGTCTTAAAAACAGTCTGAAAGATAGGATTCACATAAGAAATAGTATCTTCAATGAGTCCAAAGAATTGCTCAGCCTGTTTCTCATGAAAATGGAAAAGCAAGAGCTGATAGATTTCATAATGTTCTCGTAGTTCTTGAGAGTACGAGAGAAGTTTTTCTAGAATCTCTTGATTTGTCAAATGTATGCGAAAAGTTGGGCGATAAAAACGTTTATCGCTGAGTTTCTGACTATCTTGTTGAATGAGTTTCCAATAGCGTTTGATCGCCCTGTACTCGCGCGATTTTCGATCCCATTAATTCATGATTTGAACACGAACACGTCTCATAGCCCGGCTGAGATGTTGTACAATGTGAAAACGATCGAGGACGATTTTAGCATTTGGAAAGAGCTGTATGGCGATGGCGTAGTAGGGGATAAACATGTCAATAGTAATGACCTTACCCCTGTTTCGGATCTATCTAGAATAGCTAAGGAAATGATTGCGAATCGTTGCTTGAGTCCGCCCGTCCAGGATTGTGACGATCTCGAGCGAGTCAAAATCCTGCGCAATGAAGCTCATTTTTCCCTTCTTGAAGCCAGCTGAAACAGTCTCTCTCCAGACTGTTTCACTCCCAAGACAAGTGTTCTGGAAGCCAAGTCAGATCTGCCTTGCACTCGAATTCCTTTAGTTTTCGAATAACTGTGGAAGTGGAGACAGCTAAGCTTTCAGCGATGTCGGTTATAGAAAGCCTCTCCATCAGTTTTTGAGCGTTTTTCTGCTTGACGGTGGTTGCGATTGGATGATTTTTCTTGGCCAGAGAAGTATCAGAGACAGTCATTTTTCCACAGTCTGTACAGCGAAAACGGCGCTTCTTTAAGCGAATGAGGGTCTTGTATCCCGCACACTCTAGGTAGGGGATTTTAGATTCTTTCTGGAAGTCATATTTAGTCATCTGGCCTTGGCAGTGAGGGCATTTAGGAGCAGGATAATCTAGCTTAGCGAAGATTTCTTTAAGGGTTCCAGCATTTAGAACATACAAGATTATGATGTTCTTGTCTTTAATTCCCAGTAAGTTTGCGATAAAATTTCTTGTTCCATAAGATTCTTTCTAATGATGGTTTGGTCGCTTTTCATTATAGGTCTTATGGGACTTTTTTTCTCCAACAAAAGAGACTCTATAATTCCTACAGTGATTTTACCCACTACAGAAATTATTGAGCCTTTTTGATTTCTAAATAAATAATGCTATATGATTGACAAACAAAACAGACAATTGTAGAATATAATCATAAACTACAAATGTAGAAAAAGGAGAAAACAATATGACTATTTCAAAAAAGGCCTTTATCGGCATTCTATCTCTGACAGCAGCAGTTTCACTGGCTGCTTGCTCAAGCAATGCTAACCAGACAGGGAATACTGGTTCATCACAGAATACCCAAAGCCAAACATCACAGCCTGCGCAAGAACAGACTTCGCAGTCATCAGCTGCATCTTCCTCTAATCAGCCTTCGTCATCATCAAATGCAGGTCAGACCAGCAATCTAAACGGACGCTACCAAGCAAGCGACCATGATGGTGACCAGCATGTCCTAGAAATCAACGGTAGGACTGGCACTTGGACTGAAACCGAGGTCGATGGCAGTAAGGAAATCAAACAGGTACAGGTAGATACGGCTAGTCAAAGATTGATTGTCGGTGTCGATGTCAAAAGCTATCGTCAAAATGGCAATCAGCTGATTGTAGACGAACTGGATGATGATCCAGATACTCTGACCTTTACCAAGCAGTAAGCATTTCCCAATCTGCTCAGAAAAAGAGTATGCGAAGCGTAGAGAAAAAGAAACAAGAACGGTTTCGTTATATGAACTGAAGCCCTTGTTTCCTTTATTTTGTGATTTTCTTTCACGGAATGTTTCTGACTTAGGGAATCGCTATATGACTTAGTGATTTTTGTGTGAATATAGTTACCATTAGTCTCATATGTTTTTCTAGCTTGCTTCTTTATGATATAATAGTCTTCAATATCTCAAAGGAGGATAGCTTTGTTTTTAGCTTTTAAAGAGATTGTCTACAGCCGCGGACGCTATCGTTTAGTGGTTTCTGTGGTCTTTCTTATTACCTATATGGTTTTCTTTTTATCCAGTCTTTCCGTCGGTTTGGCTAGGCTCAATCGCTTGGCTTTGGACCAATGGCAGGCTGAATCAATCGTCTTGTCAGAGTATGCCAATAAGAATCTGGTTGCTTCGACTCTCAAGGAAGAGGAGTATAGTATCCTGCTTCAAGGGGACTCAATTGCGGCTTTAGGACAAATGGCAGCAGTGGCCAATTATGAAGATGGGACGGATAAACTCAATGCTCAAGTTTTTGGTCTTTCTTGGGATAGTTTTCTGGCACCAGAGGTTATTGAGGGACGCTCTGTTGAGAATGCTCATGAAGTCATTGCGGATAAGCGTCTGCAACAAAAAGGTGTGAAACTGGGCGACCAGCTCCAGCTCAATGGTAGTGAGCACCTTTATCAAGTTGTTGGCTTCACGGTGGATAATAGCTTCTTAACTCAGCCAGTTCTCTTTATGGCGCTGGAGGATTTCAGGGAATTAAAGTACGGCTCTAGTCAGGTTAAGAATATCAGCGCACTTGTGGTCAAGGATGGTCAGAAGATTGAAGAAACTGGGCTTAGTCAGCTCTCTATGAGTGATTTTATAGAAAATATCCCTGGTTATCAGCCTCAGGTTCTGACTTTTTCCTTTATGATTGGGGCCATGGTTCTGATTACCTTTTTAGTATTGGGGATTTTCATGTACATTATCACCATTCAGAAGACCCAACTTTACGGTATTATGCGTGCCCAAGGGATTGCCAGTGGGAAGATTATTGCTTCTATTTTCTGGCAGATTTTCATCCTGTCCACTCTGGGGCTCAGCTTAGCTGTCTTGGCTCTCTTGGGAACCCAGCTAGTCTTGCCGGCTTCTATGCCTTTTTACAGTGACTGGCGAGCTTATGCTGGATTGATTGTCCTGATTGTTTTCATGTCACTGGCTGGCGGGCTCTTGTCCATTCACCGGGTTCTGAAAATTGACCCTATCACAGCGATCGGAGGTGAGTAAATGTCAATCATAGAACTAAAAGGAGTTACAAAAGAATATGGCCAGGGGCATACGCTGGTTCAAGCCCTGAAACCAACTGATTTCCAACTGGAAGCAGGGCAGTTTGTAGCTATTATTGGGCCATCAGGGTCGGGTAAAACAACCTTTCTTACCTTGCTAGGGCATTTACAAACGCCTTCAAAAGGACAGATTCTCCTACATGGGAAAGATACCTCCCAGCTTAAGGAAAAGGAAAGGGCTGCTCTGCGTTTCAATGATTTCGGCTTTATTTTGCAGACTTCCAATCTCATTCCTTTTTTGAAAATCGAAGACCAGTTCCAGCTGATTGACCGCTTATCTAAAAAGGAAAGGACGGATCTAGACGGTCTGATTGAGTTGCTAGATCTAAAAGGAACTCTCAAGCAGTATCCCAAAGAATTGTCCGGCGGAGAACGGCAGAGAGCTGCTATCGCTAGAGCGCTTTACAATAGCCCTGATATTATCTTGGCTGATGAGCCGACAGCTAGTCTGGATACGGAGCGGGCTAAGCGCGTGGTCCATCTGCTCAAAGAAGTGACCCAGAAATTCCATAAGAGCGTGGTCATGATTACCCATGATACCCGCCTACTGGACGAGGTTGACAAGGTCTATGAAATGCAAGACGGAGTGCTGACTCAAGTCCGATGAAGATGTAGCCCAACAAAAAATAGTTTGGGACAAGGAGAGTGCCACGATTCATGATCAGGCAAATTCTCAGCTAGATTGAATAGACAAATAAACACGGTTCTATTTTTCAAGAACCGTGTTTCGTTTTCTTCGCCTTTTGGTGATTTTCAGGATTTATTTTGGTAGTACGGGCTTTGTGGAGGAGGACCTCCAACCAGCTGCGTTTTTGGATGCGCTCTCTGGCCTGTCCATTCTTTCGACTTTCTAGGTATTCGCCTAGATTTTTTGCTTTGATAAACTCTGTGATTCCCATATTATTTTCCTAGGCAGAATTGGCTGAAGAGCTGGGTGATGAGTTCGTCTGGTGCGGCGTCTCCAGTGATTTCACCAAGGATTTCCCAAGTACGAGTCAGATCGACTTGGAGGAGATCCACTGGCATGCCCATTTCCAGTCCCTGATTGACGGCTTGCAGGCTTTCGACAGCCTTTTCGATGAGAGAGATGTGGCGAGCATTGGACAGATAGGTGGCGTCTTGCTCGACAATGCCAGCATTTTCAAAGAAGAGCTGATTGATACGATCCTCGATTTTATCAATATTTTGGTTGTGGAGGACGGAAATCTTGATAGCATCTGCTGGTAGCTGGTTTAGTTCAATCTTCTCTTCAAGGTCAGTCTTATTCAGCAGGACGATGCGATTGCTGTCTTGGCTGATTTCAAGCAATTGTTTGTCTTGGTCAGTTAGTTGCTCGCTGGCATTGAGAACCAAGAGAACCAAGTCAGCTTCCTGTAAGGCTTTTTTAGAGCGCTCCACGCCAATCTGCTCCACAAGATCATCCGTTTCCCGAATGCCTGCGGTGTCAATGAGCTTGAGCGGTACGCCGTTGATATTGACGTACTCCTCGATCACATCACGAGTCGTCCCCTCGATATCGGTCACAATGGCCTTGTCCTCACGCAGAAGATTGTTGAGGAGGCTGGATTTACCAACATTAGGTCGACCGATGATAGCAGTAGAAATACCTTCTCGCAGAATCTTACCGCGTCGGGCAGTTTTGAGAAGATGGGTCAGAAGTTTCTCAAATTCAAGTGTTTTTTCACGAATGATTTCCGTCGTTGCTTCCTCAACATCGTCGTACTCAGGATAGTCAATATTGACCTCGACCTGAGCCAGTGTATTGAGGATTTCCTGACGGGTGCTGTTGATAAGTTCAGAAAGAGAGCCGTCCAGCTGCTTGACAGCATTGTTCATAGCTTTATCTGTCTTGGCCCGGATGATGTCCATGACAGCCTCAGCCTGAGTCAAATCCACGCGCCCGTTAAGAAAGGCCCGTTTGGTAAATTCGCCAGGCTCTGCCATTCTAGCCCCTTCTCGGATAGCCAGCTGTAGGATTTCATTAGTCACCGCAATCCCGCCGTGGGTGTTGATCTCGATGATATCCTCGCGCGTGAAGGTCTTGGGAGAGCGCATAGCGCCGACCATGACCTCATCCAGAATCTCCTGATTTTGAGGGTCGATGATATGGCCGTAGTTGAGTGTGTGGCTGGCCACTTTGCTTAAGTTTTTGCCTTTAAAGATTTTTTGGGCAATAGCAAAGCTGTCAGTCCCGCTTAGTCTGACGATACCGATGGCTCCTTCCCCAAGAGGGGTCGAAATAGCAGCGATGGTATCAAATTCTCGTGTTATCATGTATATCCTTTCTGAAAGCTTATTTAATAAGCTTTTCCTACCAGTTCGCCCCAAATTCGTCCAAAAAGTTTTTGAGATTTGTACATCATTTTGTCCTTGCTTTGCATTAATTAATAGGTATAATGGGAAAGTGGTAGTTAAATCCTTGTGTCTTAGTAAAATGCGACTGACGGCTAGAGTTCTTTCAAATATTGGTAGAAGATAAACAGCTGTTGGGTAGGAAATTTATTTTACTCTAAACCTGTTCCTATCTTGCTAGTCAGTAGGAAAGAACCGTCTTCATTTTTTGAAAAAGTTAGGATGACGGCTTGATATTTGCTTCCTCCTGGTAAGTAGGTGATGGTTTTTAATTCAGAGCCGCTGACAGTGGAAGTGGTTTCGTCAGTTGGTTTGCCGTGGTCGCGAATGACGTCGTCGTATTTTGTTCCGCCTGCACCTCTTTTCAAAATATCGCCCTCTTTGAGTGCATCAAATTCTGCTTTTGTCCATGTAAACTTCGTACTTTCTTCTTCTTTTTCTTTTTCTATTTTTCTTTCTGACGAATCAAAATAGGAACTATAAGAGTTTGTCAGAGCATCAAGTCCTTTTCCCACTTCATTGAACATACGGGAATAGAATGATAGAGTGACCAGTGCGATGATTAAGGAGAAAAAGGAAATAACAGAGCCAATAATGGCCAAAGTTTTCGGTTTCTTTTGGTTAATAATGAGACCGATAATAGCAAGGATAAGAGCAATAGTACCGATAAAAAAAGATAGATAATTGATGATTGGTATCCAGGAGCCAAGTAAAGCGATTGCTCCAAAGACAATGGCTAAAATACCTAAAACTTTATTTTCTTGCTGCATCATAACAACCTCCTCAGATTTTCTATAGCTTACTACTTGAAATATGTATTTCTTTTAGTAATTTGCCTATCTTCATTGTAGCGTAAAATAGAACTAGGAGCAAGATTTTAAGGAGATTTTCGTGAAATGGAGCACTGTTAAAACGTGAAGAACCGTTTAAAGAGCTGAAAACACTTTCAAATTTCAAAGAATTGTGATATACTAAACATAGTTGATTTGAGGAGGTGCTATGGAAACTCTAAAGAAACTAGCAGGCATCAAGGCTGCTGAATTTGTCGAAGACGGGATGGTGGTCGGTCTGGGAACAGGTTCGACTGCTTACTATTTTGTCGAGGAAATTGGTCGACGTATCAAAGAGGAAGGCTTGCAGATTACTGCAGTCACCACCTCTAGCGTGACTAGCAAGCAAGCAGAAGGCTTGGGCATTCCGCTGAAATCCATCGATGAAGTGGATCAGGTCGATGTGACCGTTGATGGAGCTGATGAAGTGGATCCTCAGTTCAATGGCATCAAAGGCGGAGGCGGAGCCCTGTTGATGGAGAAAGTTGTCGCGACACCTACCAAGGACTACATCTGGGTGGTCGATGAGAGCAAATTGGTTCAAAAGCTAGGCGCTTTCAAGCTGCCAGTCGAAGTAGTGCAATATGGTGCGGAGCAAGTTTTCCGTCGCTTTGCTGAGGCAGGCTACAAGCCAAGTTTCCGTGAAAAAAATGGTCAACGTTTTATCACGGATATGCAGAACTTCATTATTGATCTAGATTTAGGTGTAATCGAAAATCCAGTCGAATTTGGCCGAGAATTAGATCATATCGTGGGCGTTGTTGAGCACGGCCTTTTCACCCAAATGGTCAACAAGGTGATCGTCGCTGGTCAAGGTGGCGTAAACATTTTAGAAGCAAATAACTAGAAAAGAGGTTTTCATGTCAAAATTTAATCGTATTCACTTAGTCGTTATGGACTCAGTCGGCATTGGGGCAGCACCAGATGCTAACAATTTTGTTAATGCAGGAGTGCCAGATGGAGCTTCCGATACGCTGGGACATATTTCCAAAGCAGTCGGTCTAGACGTGCCAAACATGGCTAAGCTGGGCTTGGGCAATATCGAGCGTGAGCAAGCGCTGAAAACTGTACCAGCTGAGGAAAATCCAAGTGCTTACTATACTAAATTAGAAGAAGTTTCTTTAGGTAAAGATACCATGACAGGTCACTGGGAAATCATGGGTCTGAACATTACTGAGCCTTTTGATACTTTCTGGAATGGCTTCCCAGAGGAAATCTTGACTAAAATTGAAGAATTTTCTGGTCGCAAAGTTATTCGTGAGGCGAACAAACCTTATTCTGGCACGGCAGTTATTGACGACTTCGGGCCTCGTCAGATGGAAACTGGCGAATTGATTATCTATACTTCTGCAGATCCAGTTCTTCAAATTGCGGCCCACGAAGAAGTGATTCCTTTGGAAGAGCTCTATCGTATCTGTGAATTCGCCCGCTCTATTACCTTGGAACGCCCTGCGCTTCTAGGACGGATCATCGCTCGCCCTTATGTAGGTGAGCCAGGCAACTTCACTCGTACAGCCAATCGCCATGACTATGCAGTTTCTCCATTTGAGCCAACTGTTTTGGATAAACTCAATGAAGCAGGTATTGATACCTATTCTGTTGGTAAGATTAACGATATCTTCAATGGCGCTGGTATTAACCACGACATGGGTCACAATCAATCCAATAATCATGGAGTGGACAATCTAGTCAAGGCTATCCAGTCTGAGGACTTCAAGTACGGCTTCTCATTTACCAACTTGGTAGACTTCGATGCTCTTTATGGTCACCGTCGTGACCCGCATGGCTACCGTGATTGTCTGCAGGAGTTTGACGCTCGCTTGCCAGAAATCATTGAAAACATGCGGGAAGACGACTTGCTCATGATTACCGCTGACCATGGTAATGACCCGACCTATGCCGGAACAGATCACACTCGTGAGTACATTCCGCTCTTGGTCTTTGGTAAATCCCTCAAGGGGAATGGTCACTTGCCTGTCGGACACTTTGCGGATATCTCAGCTACCGTTGCTGAAAACTTCGGAGTAGACAAGGCCATGATTGGTCAAAGCTTCTTGGACAAATTGGTATAAGCATAGAGAGTGAGGAAAATATTTTATGGCAACATTATCTGAGAAAATCAAAGCAACAGCCGCCTTCTTGAAAGAAAAAGGGATGACAGAACCTGAATTCGGCTTGATCCTGGGATCTGGTTTGGGAGAATTGGCTTCTGAAATCGAAACTGCCGTTAGTCTTGACTATGCGGACATTCCAAACTGGGGCCGCTCAACTGTCGTTGGGCACGCTGGTAAATTAGTCTATGGAGATTTGGCAGGGCGCAAAGTCTTGGCACTGCAAGGTCGTTTCCATTTCTACGAAGGAAATCCTCTCGAAGTTGTCACTTTCCCGGTGCGCGTGATGAAGGCTCTTGGTGCGACAGGTGTTATTGTGACAAATGCTGCCGGTGGTATTGGATATGGTCCTGGTACGCTTATGGCGATTACTGACCACATCAATATGACGGGTCAAAATCCTTTGATTGGTGAAAACTTGGATGAATTTGGCCCACGTTTCCCTGATATGTCTAAATCTTACACTCCAGAATACAGTGCAACTGCTCATCAAGTCGCTGATAAGCTTGGTATTAAGCTGGATGATGGTGTCTATATCGGTGTTACCGGTCCAACTTACGAAACGCCAGCAGAAATCCGTGCTTATAAGACACTCGGAGCAGATGCAGTTGGCATGTCTACTGTTCCTGAAGTTATTGTGGCAGCCCACTCAGGCTTGAAAGTTCTCGGTATTTCATGTATTACTAACCATGCTGCTGGTTTCCAAGAAGAACTCAACCATGAGGAAGTTGTGGAAGTAACAGAACGTGTCAAAGGTGATTTCAAACGACTACTTAAAGCGATTCTTGCTGAATTGTAAGAAAATAAAACATTAAACGAAAGAAAGGTAGAGCGTGTGTTCAAATTTGAACACGAGCGGAAAACTTGGAAAATAGATAATCTGACTGAGAAATCAGGATTTCTCGTCAGATTCCTAATTTTCAGTCGTTTTCTTGTCGCTCTTTGTATCATAAATTATGTCTATCCATATTGCTGCTAAGCAGGGCGAAATTGCTGATAAAATTCTTCTTCCGGGGGATCCTCTTCGTGCTAAGTTTATTGCGGAGAATTTCCTAGAAGATGCCGTTTGCTTTAACGAAGTGCGGAACATGTTTGGTTACACTGGTACTTACAAGGGTCAGCGGGTTTCCGTCATGGGAACTGGGATGGGAATGCCGTCTATTTCTATCTATGCGCGTGAGCTGATTGTGGACTACGGTGTGAAAAAGCTGATTCGTGTGGGAACGGCTGGCTCGCTCAATGCAGATGTCCACGTTCGTGAATTGGTTCTGGCGCAAGCGGCTGCGACCAACTCAAACATTATCCGCAATGACTGGCCTCAGTATGATTTTCCTCAGATTGCCAGCTTTGATTTGCTGGACAGGGCTTATCATATTGCCAAAGAACTTGGTATGACCACCCACGTTGGGAACGTTTTGTCATCAGATGTTTTCTATTCGAACTATTTTGAGAAAAATATTGAGCTGGGTAAATGGGGCGTGAAAGCTGTTGAAATGGAAGCTGCGGCACTTTACTATCTGGCTGCTCAGCACCAAGTAGATGCTCTGGCTATCATGACCATTTCTGATAGTTTGGTCAATCCTGACGAAGATACGACAGCAGAGGAACGCCAAAATACCTTCACCGATATGATGAAGGTTGGTTTGGAAACCCTGATTGATTAAGCATGAATCTAGATTTAAAAGAGGAGATTCTCTTTGCGATTTCCCGTTATGACTATGCTTATGCCTATAAACTGGCGCAGAAGTTGATGGGAAGTTCCTCGATTGTAACCAGCCTGTTGGCTATTCTGGCAGAGCGCAGAGAGCTCAATATTCTGCCAGCCATGGATGAAGAGTTGAAGACTGCCTTGCAGACGCAAAGCGGTTTTCAGCTTTTTTGTCATACCGATTTGGCTGATGAGCAGCTGGCCAACTATCTCTATGATTTGGAAGCCAAGCTGCGCAATGAGCAGATTATTGACTTCGTTCGAGCGGTCAGCCCAGCGATTTATCGGATTTTCATGCGCTTGATCAAGCTGGAAATTCCTGATATTGACCACTTTATCCATAATTCTCGTGAGGCCAGCTATGACCGTTGGAAGTTTGAGCGGATGCGGGAGTCGGACTATACCGTCTTACAGCTTTTCCATGCGGAAAGCACGGTCAATTCATCTAGTCTGACAGAGTTGATTTTGCATTTGGATCTGCCAGAGTCTGTCAAGGAAGAGGTCAGACAGCTGCGGGAATTGGAAAAGTCAGTCCGAAATCCGCTGGCTCATCTGATTAAGCCCTTTGATGAGGCAGAATTATATCGGACAACCGGCTTTTCCTCCCAGCATTTTATGGAGATTTTGGTGGACTTGGCGCGCTTCACAGGGATTGTCTACGATCGGGACCATTTTTATTTTGATGAGGCAAATCGCTTGGTTAGAGCTTTATTGACAGGAGAGGAAAATGGATAAAATACAGCAGTTGCAAGACATGATTGACCAAAGTCAGAATATCGTTTTTTTCGGTGGGGCGGGCGTCTCGACCGAGTCTAATATCCCTGACTTTCGCAGTTCGGATGGGATTTACAGTGTCAAGCTGGGTCGGCATTTTACAGCAGAGCAGCTGGTTTCACATACTATGTTTGAGCGCTATCCGCAGGAGTTTTTCGACTTTTACAAGAAATACCTGCTCTATCCAGATGCCAAGCCCAATGCGGCTCACGCCTATCTGGCTCATTTGGAGAAGAACGGCAAGCTCAAGGCTGTGGTGACGCAAAATATTGACAGCCTGCACGAAATGGCTGGTTCAAAAAATGTCCTCAAGTTGCATGGCAGTGCGGATAGGAATTTCTGTCAGGGCTGTCAGCGCTTTTATGATTTAGCGGCTTTTCTTGCTCTGCCTGGGATGGTGCCTTACTGCCCTGACTGCGGTGGCATGATCAAGCCCGATGTGACCCTCTATGAAGAGCCCTTAGATATGGAGACTTTCCAGCAAGCCGCGCAGGCCATTCATCAAGCCGACCTGCTGATCATCGGGGGCACCTCCTTGGTGGTCTATCCCGCAGCCAGTCTCATCCAGTACTTTGCTGGCAAGCATTTGGTCGTTATCAACAAGACCAGCATTCCACAGGACAAGCAAGCTGACCTCGTTATCGAAGGCAAGATTGGGGAAGTTTTGGGAAAATTACGACGATAAAAGAACACCTGATGTGAGCATTGGATGCTTGTTTCAGGTGTTTTACTTTATTTATCAAACTGTACTTCCTCGATCAGATATTCGATAAAGCGCTCGCCCATCTTGGACAGGCTGGCTTTTTCGTGCTGGATATAGACCAGCTCGATCGGGTCATCGATGTCCAGTGGGATAGAGACGATATTATCACCGTTGAGGTTGCTGTTGAGAATACCGGTCGCAATCGTGTAGCCGTCCAGACCGATCAAAAGGTTAAAGAGGGTTGCACGGTCGCTGACGACGATAGATTTTTTATGGTGCTCCTGAGAGAGAATTTCCTCAGAAAAGTAGAAGGAGTTGTGAGTCCCTTGGTCATAGCTGAGATAAGGGAAATCTTCTAAATCTGACAGTTGTACCAGCTTTTTCTTGGCCAGCGGATTGGATTTGCTGACAAAGATATGGGGCTGTGCTGTGAAGAGGTGGGTCGCAATCAGATGGCTATCATCCAGCATTTTAGAGAGGACATCACGGTTATAGCTGTTGAGGAAGAGGACACCGATCTCGCTGCGGAAGTTTTTCACATCGTCAATAATTTCCCAAGTCCGAGTTTCCCGCAGAAAGAGCTCGTATTTCTCCATATCGCTTTTTTTTAGCAGGGAGACGAAGGCATTGACTACAAAGGCATAGTGCTGGGCAGAGACGCTAAAAAGCTCGCGGTGGGCGACAGGATTTTTGTATCGCTCTTCTAGAAGCTGAGTCTGCTCCACCACTTGGCGGGCATAGGAAAGAAACTCCATGCCGTCCTTGGTCAAGGTGATTCCTTTGGGATTACGAATGAAAATCTCGATGCCCATTTCATTTTCCAAATCTCGCACAGCGTTAGACAAGCTAGGCTGGGTGATAAAAAGTTGCTTGGCAGCCTCGTTCATGCTGCCTGTCTCGACGATTTTGATAATGTAGTGTAATTGTTGAATTCTCATAGGTCTATTTTATCACAAACTGGTGATTTTTTCCTGATAAATCAGAAGTTTAGAAAATGTTTGCTTGCTAAAGTTTCCTATGCTAAAATGAAGGAAATAAGGAGGGCGATATGGCCAAAGATGATGACTATAAAAATCGTTCGGTAGGACTACCCATCGCTATTTTTATAGTATTTTTGACAATTTGCTTAATGATTCCACTTGGGAAGGTGACGATCATGTGGGGGCTGAACTCTGCTTATGAGGGACTTGGGCGAAGCAGTGTGTCTTCATCTGTTCGTCAAAAATCACCAGAGGAGCTTGAGCTAGAGGAGAAAGTTGTTGATAGAGGAAACCATCTTTTTAAATGGATAACTGATGACATCATCAATCTGCAAATTAAGGATACTGCAGCTGGTCAAAACGGAGCTTCTCTGGATCAAATCCTTGAAAAGCATGGCAAGGCTTCAAGCTTTTTTTATACTAAGAGCAATGGGAATATTGAATTAAACTATACAAGTGAGATTACTCAAGGCCGTCATAGTAGTTTAAGGTTGACATTTGAAAAAGATGGAACAAGCTATCATCTCATTAGAAAGAGCGCGAATATTCTTGATGAGGCCTATCCAACTTTGTCTCAGGGAGATAGTCCCCATCTCTGGACAAAGGATGAAATTGCAGGTTTACAAGTTCGTGACGAGAGCAGAGGTCATCCTGGTATGTCCTACGAAGAAATCGTTCAATTATTTGGTCTGCCTCGAGAATCAGAAGTATTTATTTCGCGCTTGGACGCGGCAGATAGTCAGCATATTGGCTTGGACCTCCAATACTTAACATCAGATGAAAGATATGATAATGAATGGGTTCATTTAATCTTACACCGTCCAGAAGATGGCGTCTTTCGGTTGACGACAGTTACTAGTCATATCGATAGAACAGAAAGATAGGTGGTTATATGGCCTTCTTTGGTAGCCAAAGTAATCAGACAGGATAATCTGAATGGCGGAGAGTCTGGCACTTTCTCAAGTATATACAAACAGACTCAAGCACATTTTGCAATTTCAATCTATTCGTGATATGATGAGTTTTTAGACTGACAAGGAGTCGTTATGAAGAGACAAGAAGATTCGTTTGAAGATCTTGCTTTTGAGTTAGAAAAGCAAACCTATAAGTCCAAGTTTTTACCATTCATGGTGGTAGCTATTGTTGTATTTTCTATCATTGGAACAGTTTTTTTGACACTTTCTCTGTCAGAAAAAAGCAAAGCTAAGCAGGCGCCAATTTCGTCTAGCCAGATTAGTTCATCATCAAATAGTTTGGAAGATGAGAAAGCTGAAGCAGAACAATTCGCTAAAAGTCTTATCGTTTCTCCAGAAAAAAGCGGTCCCTTTCTTTGGACAGTTGAAAAGGCAGTCGCGCTTCCCATAAACAAATACAAGGGTGGAGCCTTCTTAGAAGATGTTTTAAAGGAATTTGGGAAACCAGTTCAAGGTGAGGCCTGGATTGATTTTTTGCCAAATCATAAAGTTCAAAAGCATATTCGCCTTATCTGGAAATCGAAAAATGGTAGTATGGGCTATGTATCTTTAACCTTTGCTGAATTTGATGGTGTCTATAAGGTTATTTCAAAATACCATTTTAGTCTTTCAAGTGATAAAATTCAGGTGGATAACAATCCTAAAAGATCCTTTTTATGGACGCAAGAATACATCGATAGTCTTGTTATTGGTGCTAGAGAAGGAACAGCTAAAGGTACACCATATGATGAGATTGTTTTAAAAGTCGGCTTACCTCTACATCAGACGATTTCTGGAGACGACAATCAACTGAAGATGCGGGTTGATTATGTTAATCCAGATTCTTGGCAAAATCCAGAACAATTGAAAAGAGTTCATTTAGAATTCTACAAGCAAGAAGATGGTATATGGCGTTTGGTGTCTAAAGAGAGTACGTAAACTAAATCGATAAGAAAGAGGAGAAAAATGAGGAGGAGTAGCAAGAAAAAGCGTGATCTTCATTCATTTAGAGAGATCAAAAGAGACCTTTATCGTCAACAAAAGCTAAAACGAGAAGAGCTCAGAATGATGACGATGAAGGAGGAGAAAAAAAGAATTAGCTTGGCTTTTACCCTTCTTTGTTTGGCAATCTCATTTGCTTTGTTCTTTGGCTTCTATTATTTATCGCAACAGGTTCCTAATAAAGCTGAATTGAAGTACAAATATGACGATAGGACCTCATCAGTTAGTGGAGCCAGCTCGGCTAGTCAGCAAAATGATGATGAATCAAAATTGACCCAAGAACAAAAGGAACTGAAAAAGAAAATTGTTGAGGAAGATGAAGAGAAGTTTGCTTTTAATTGGACGTTAGACAATTTTGTAGAGCTAAAGCGAGTTAAGGGAGGATGGGGCAATCATCCAACTTTAGAAGAAGTCATTGCGAAATACGGTAAGGCTTCAGATGTTAGTTTTGCTAAAAAAGAAGTGACACTGACTTATAAGACAAGAATTATAGATGTTCCGAGATATGGCGCGTCGGGACATCCTCAGGAAATCAGTTTGAGCTTTTATGACCCTGATTCAAATGGGAAGACCTACTATTTGATAAATAAAAGTGCAGTATATTTAGATGACAGTAGATATCTTCCAGCGACAAAAGATGAATTTGTCTTTAAGTGGAAATCAGAAGATATGGATACATTAAAAATAGGTGATTGGCGGTATGGCAAAGGCGGGATGACTTATCAAGAGGTTGTTGAGCGTTTTGGATTGCCTTCACATACAAATATTTCGGGAAGTGATACAGATTATAGTCCGTTAACATTGCAAGTGAATTATATTAATATTCGTCGTTCAAATACAGAACGGAAAAGTGACAGGGTGTCCTTGAATTTTAGAAGACAGGAGGATGGCAGTTTTTGTTTGGCAGATGTAACAAGCGAATTTGATAAGAGCTGGTAAGACTGTGATTCCTGATAGAACATTTGAAAGATCTTATGTTTTTTCTATCTTGACAATCCTTGTCGCTAACGATATAATATTTACAATTTAACCTTTAATTAAGTCCAGTGAGGCTGCAAGGTAGGGAAAACGGTATAAGGGGCAATTTGACTGCCTCGTTTTTTGCAAAACCTTGCTGCGGCGAGGTTTTTTCTTGTAGAAAGTGAGGTTGTCATGGTTAGTGACAGTTGTAAAAAGAGATTTGGCAAGATTATGCTGGAGCAGATGGAGCTGCTGGAGCAGGTAGAAATTGCGCCTCAGATTTTTTCGATGCGCCTGAGAGGCCAGATGGTGAGCCAGATGCAGGTTGGTCAATTTCTGCATATCCGAGTGCCAGATGATAGCAAGTTGCTGCGGCGGCCGATTTCCATATCGGAGATTGATCGGGAGAAAAATATCTGCCGGATTATTTATCGGGTCGAAGGTGGTGGGACGGCCATTTTCTCTCAGCTTCCTGTCGGTAGCTATCTTGATGTCATGGGACCTCAGGGAAATGGTTTTGATTTGTCTCCGGTAGAAAAGGGCGACAAGGTCTTGATTATTGGTGGTGGTATCGGTGTGCCTCCTCTCTTACAAACGGCCAAAGAACTGCATGCTAAGGGAGCCCAGGTTACAGCAGTATTAGGCTTTGCCAATCAATCTGCGGTTATTTTGGAAGAAGAATTTCGTGAGTGTAGCCAGTTGTTTATCACTACAGATGATGGGACTTATGGTCAAAAGGGCTATGTATCAACGATTGTTGACGAGTTGACAGATGAGTTTGCGGCGGTCTATTCTTGTGGCGCACCCGGTATGCTCCAGTATGTGGATCGGAAATTTCATGACCATCCCCATGCCTATCTATCGATGGAGTCTCGCATGGCTTGTGGCATGGGCGCCTGCTATGCCTGCGTCGTTCATGTAGCAGGCCAGGATGAAGCGGTCAATAAGCGGGTTTGTGAAGACGGTCCAGTTTTTGAGACTGGGACTATCGTGCTTTAGGAGGATAAGGAAATGACTGAAAATCGTTTGAAAATTTCTCTGCCAGGATTAGAGCTGAAAAATCCAATCATTCCAGCTTCAGGTTGTTTTGGCTTCGGTCAAGAATATGCCAAATACTATGACTTGGATCTACTGGGCTCTATCATGATCAAGGCGACGACGCAACATCCCCGCTTTGGCAATCCAACGCCCCGTGTGGCTGAGACGCCAGCTGGCATGCTCAATGCTATCGGCCTCCAAAATCCAGGTGTCAATGCAGTTATGGCTGAAAAACTTCCTTGGCTGGCTCAGCACTATCCAGATTTGCCAATTATTGCCAATGTGGCTGGTTTCTCCAATGAAGAATATGCTTATGTATCTGGAAAAATCTCCCAATCTCCCAATGTCAAAGCGATTGAGCTCAATATTTCCTGCCCCAATGTGGACCATGGCAATGCGGGGCTTTTAATCGGGCAAGTCCCTGAGCTAGCCTATGAAGCGGTAAAAGCAGCAGTTGCTGACTCTCAAGTCCCAGTCTATGTCAAATTGACTCCCAGTGTAGCAGACATTACCCAAGTGGCCAAGGCGGCAGAAGATGCGGGCGCGAGCGGTCTGACCATGATCAATACCTTGGTGGGAATGCGTTTCGATCTGAAAACGAAGCGGCCAATCATTGCCAATGGAACTGGTGGCATGTCTGGTCCAGCTGTCTTTCCTGTGGCGCTCAAGCTGATTCGTCAGGTTGCGCAGTTTACCAAACTACCAATCATTGGCATGGGCGGAGTTGACTCGGCAGAGGCAGCGCTGGAGATGTTTATCGCTGGTGCATCAGCTATCGGCGTCGGAACAGCGAATTTTACCGACCCTTATGCCTGTCCTAACATTATAGAAAAGCTTCCGCAAGTCATGGATAAATACGGCATTGAAAGCTTAGAAAGCTTGAGAAAAGAAGTCAGAGAAAATTTACTTTAAGCTCTATTTTCTCTTGACAAACTTCCCAGTAAATTATAGAATGTTTAAGACAAAACCTTTAAAGAAGTCCAGAGAGGCTCTAAGGCGCATACGTTTAAAATGGCAGATTTTGCCACATTTTCGTGTAACCTTGCTCTCGGGCAAGGTTTTTTCTATGATTGTAATCATCTTTATAGTAAGTACAAAGCAAGGAGAAGAACCGTATGCGTGAAGAACGTCCTATTATCGCCCTAGACTTTCCATCTTTTGATGATGTCAAGAACTTTCTGGAGCATTTTCCAGAAGATGAAAAACTGTACGTCAAAATCGGCATGGAATTCTTTTATGCCATTGGTCCAGAAATTGTGCATTATCTGAAAGGCTTGGGACATAGTATTTTCCTCGATTTGAAATTGCACGACATCCCTAATACCGTGCGTTCAGCTATGTCTGTTTTGGGAACATTTGGGGTTGATATGGTGACGGTTCATGCGGCTGGCGGCGTTGAGATGATGCGAGAGGCCAAGAAAGTTCTCGGTGACAATGCGAAGCTAGTAGCGGTGACCCAGTTGACTTCGACCAGTGAAGAAGATATGCGCGACTGCCAAAATATCCAAACAACTGTGCAGGAGTCGGTTGTTAATTATGCCCGCAAAGCCAAGGAAGCTGGGCTGGATGGGGTTGTTTGCTCGGCCTTGGAAGTTGAGCTCATCAAGGCAGCTACGGCGGACGATTTTCTTTGCGTGACACCGGGTATTCGGCCAGCAGGTGCTGAAATCGGTGACCAAAAGCGGGTCATGACACCGCAGGAAGCCCACCAAATTGGCAGCAATTATATTGTAGTTGGTCGCCCAATCATTCAGGCTGAGAATCCTTGGGATGCTTATCACGAAATTAAGAAACAGTGGAATAGCTAAATAAGAATTTTAAATGAAACGAATAACAGATTTATAAGGAGTGAAAAATGACTTTAGCCAACGATATTGCACGCGACTTGTTGAAAATCAAAGCGGTTTACTTGAAACCGGAGGAGCCTTTTACTTGGGCTTCTGGGATTAAATCACCGATTTACACAGATAACCGAGTGACTTTGGCCTACCCAGAGACTCGGACTTTGATCGAAAATGGCTTTGTTGAAAAGATTCGTGCAGAATTTCCTGATGTGGAAGTGATTGCGGGAACGGCAACGGCGGGTATTCCTCACGGTGCTATCATTGCTGACAAGATGAATCTGCCTTTTGCTTATATCCGCAGCAAACCAAAAGATCACGGAGCGGGCAATCAGATTGAAGGACGAGTGGCTCCTGGTCAAAAGATGGTTGTGATTGAAGATTTGATTTCCACTGGAGGCTCTGTCTTGGATGCTATTGCGGCAGCTAAGCGTGAAGGAGCAGATGTAATCGGTGCCGCAGCAATCTTCACCTACGAATTGCCAAAGGCGGATAAGAACTTTGCGGATGCAGGCGTGAAGTTGGTGACCTTGTCAAACTACACAGAGCTTATCCACTTGGCTGAGCAAGAAGGCTACATCAATGCAGAAGGATTGGCTTTGCTGAAGAAGTTCAAAGACGATCAAGAAAACTGGCAAAATTAAGAAGGTACGAGGAGGCGGGACTAGCATGTTCCTGTCTCCTTTTTAGGATTTACTTGGCCTCTGCTCACTTTTTAAAATAGCAAAAAGTGCTTGATTTTGTTATAATAAAGCCATGTCTAAGATTTATCATATCACTTTTTTGATTCTGCAAAAAATCATGCTGGTATTGAGTCTTCATTGGCTGTTTACAGCTATATTTCATGTGTCGCAGTTGAGTAGTTTGGCTCTGATTTTGTTTGGAGTCTTGGCCTTTCTAGCGGATCGCTATTGGCTTCAGCTCAAGGAGTCTTATCATTTTCTAATGCGGCACAAGCTGGCGATTGTCTTGGCAGCTCTTATTTTTCAGCTCATCATGCTCTTATCGGCTGAGCTTTTGATTAGGCGGGACGCAGCGGTGGTTTTCACAGGGGCTTTCAAGTACCTGAAGGAGTCATCCATTTCCAGCTACCTGACACGCAATCCCAATAATCTGCCCCTCTTTCTCTATGAGCGTTTTTTCTTTAACCTTTTTGGTGAAGCAGCTCTTTGGATTATGCAGGGACTCAATCTTTTTTACGTCAATATTGCGTCTTGGATCCTTTACAAAGGCTGTCAGCGATACTTTTCGCAGGCTACAGCTGATGCGGTTTTCAGCCTTTATGTGGCCTTGGTCGGATTTTCGCCTTACTACATGTCCATGTACACGGACATTCCTCCTTTGCCTTTGATTAGTCTACAGATTTTTCTAGCTCTGAGTTTAATTGAAAATAAGGACGATAGTCGCCAAATCATTTCTAGAAGCCTTTTATTAGGGATTCTGACCAGTCTTGCTTTTTTGATTCGTCCGACAGTGCTGATTCTGCTGATTGCTGTTTTTGGAGTTTTGTTTTTGAGACAAAACTGGAAAAAGTTTTTCTTGACTGCGGCGGTCTTTGCACTAAGCTTTTCAGCAGGCTACCTTCCTCTTCATTATGGTTTAGCTCACCAGACCGAAGTGCCGATTATCCAAGGCGAAGGACTGGCCAAAGGGCCACTGCTTTTCATCAATCTGGGGCTAACCAATATCGGTCACGATCAGGAGGACATGAAGGAAGGGTTGTTGCAATACGTTGAGCCCAACAAGCGAGCTGACTACAATAACGGCATGTTTGCCAAGGAAAATGTCATCAAAGAAATCAAACGCCGCTTAAAAGAATACACTCCGCTGACCTTTCTACAGCACCTATATTATAAGCACTCTTTGACAGTTGCTGAAGGAACCTTGGGTTGGCTCTATCGCAGTGTTGAAAATGAAAAGACGCCTTATATTTCACCACTTTATGAGTTTACAAAAGACAATGCATTTGCCCAGTTTATCCGTGATTTCTTCCTCAATTCTGATAAGAATAGTTTTCGATTTTATTCGCTGATCAAGCAGGCAGTTTGGATTGTCATGGCTTTGGGGTTGGTCTTTGCCCTTTGGCAATACCGACCAAATGATTCCTTGAATTTCTTAAGCTTGGCAGTCTTTGGTGGCCTCCTCTTTTTGCAAATTTTTGAGGGAGGGAAGACCCGTTATCTGATTCAGTTTTTGCCACAGATTTTGATTCTGTCAGCTGTGGGTTTGACTCAGTATCCTCAAGGTTTAGACAACATTCGCTTTTGGAGTAGAAAGAAGAGTCGTTAAGATGAAAAGACCTGTACCTATCTACGAACCGCTTTATAGCTTGAAACCTATCGCTGAGAATATCTGGATTGTCGACGGTGATTTGATTGAGATGGATGCAGTGGTGACAAAGTTGCCCTTTTCTACCCGCATGACTGTCATCAAGTTAGCAAATGGTCATCTCTGGTGTCATTCACCAATCCAGCCAAATCAAGCCTTATTTGACCAGTTGGACGCTTTGGGACCAGTTTCGCATCTTGTTTCTCCAAATAAGATTCACTATGCCTATATAGCTGACTGGAAGAAGCATTATCCTAAGGCAATTGCTTGGTCTAGTCCAGGAGTTGAGGGGAGAGCGGCCAAGCAGAAAATCCCAGTCTCTTTTGATGAAAAGCTGATGAATGAGGCTCCTGAAGCTTGGGCAGGTCAGGTAGAACAGTTGGTTTTCAAGGGAAGTACTTATATTGAGGAAGTTGTCTTTTTTCATAAAGACAGTCAAACCTTGATCTTGACAGATTTGATTGAGAATTTTGAAACAGAGCGTTTTCCGAGTTCGCTTCGTAGCAAGGTTTATACATTGGTTCGTGTTGCAGCTCCGGACGGCCAGACACCTATTGACTACCGTATGACCTTTATCGGTCATCAAAAAGAAGCCAAGGAATGTCTAGAGCAGATGCTAGCTTGGCAACCGGAGAAAATCATCCTAGCTCACGGTTCTTGTTTTCTGGAAAATGGCAGAGCAGAACTAAGAAGAGCACTTAGGTGGATTAGGTAAGAGAATTTTATCGTAGGAAATGAGAGGAGACAGATATGCAACATTCAGCTTGGCACGCTTTGATTAAGGAGCAGCTGCCGGAAGGTTATTTTGCAAAAATCAATCATTTTTTAGACCAAGTGTACGCTTCAGGGACTATTTATCCACCACGGGAAAAGGTGTTTAATGCGATTCAGACGACAGATTTAGCGGATGTTAAGGTGGTTATTTTGGGGCAGGATCCCTACCACGGACCTAGACAGGCGCAGGGATTGAGTTTTTCGGTCCCTGATGACATTCCAGCACCGCCTTCTTTGCAGAATATTCTCAAAGAACTGGCTGATGATATCGGAGTGAAAGAGTCACATGATTTGACTTCCTGGGCTCAGCAGGGTGTTCTCTTGCTCAATGCTGGTCTGACAGTGCCTGCTGGCCAGGCCAATGCGCATGCCGGCTTAATATGGGAACCTTTTACTGATGCTATTATCAAAGTAGTCAATGAAAAGTCTGATCCAGTTGTCTTTATCCTCTGGGGTTCTTACGCCCGCAAGAAAAAAGCCTTGATTAGCAATACCCAGCATCTGATTATCGAGTCAGCTCACCCAAGTCCGCTGTCTGCGTATCGTGGTTTCTTTGGTAGCAAACCTTTTTCTCGTACCAATGATTTCTTAGTGGCTAAGGGCTTGGAGCCAATCGATTGGTTAGCTTAGGAGGTAGTATGGTTCAGTTAGCAACAATTTGTTATATCGATAATGGCCGGGAGTTTCTCATGCTGCACCGCAACAAAAAGCCCGATGATGTTCATGCTGGGAAATGGATTGGTGTCGGTGGCAAGCTAGAGCGAGGAGAAACCCCACAGGAATGCGCAGCACGTGAGATTCTAGAGGAAACTGGTCTCAAGGCCAAGCCTGTCCTAAAAGGTGTTATTACTTTTCCAGAATTCACTCCCGACTTGGACTGGTACACCTATGTTTTCAAGGTGACGGAGTTTGAAGGAGAGTTGATTGATTGCAATGAAGGGACGCTAGAATGGGTGCCTTACGATCAGGTGCTTTCAAAGCCTACTTGGGAAGGAGATCATACCTTTGTTGAATGGCTGCTGGAGGATAAGCCCTTCTTTTCAGCCAAGTTTGTTTATGATGGTGATAAACTGCTCGACACGCAGGTCGATTTTTACGAATAAAGGAGATACAAAATGCTACTAATCAAGAATGGCCGTGTTATGGACCCTAAGACTGGTCTGGATCAAGTGTGCGATGTGCTGGTGGAGGGCAAGAAAATTGTCAAAATTGGCCAAAATCTGGAAGCAGCTGATGCCCAAGTCCTAGATGCCAATGGTTTGGTTGTGGCTCCTGGTTTGGTGGATATACACGTTCACTTTAGGGAGCCGGGCCAGACTCATAAGGAAGATATTCATACGGGGGCTTTGGCAGCAGCAGCAGGTGGCTTTACGACAGTTGTTATGATGGCCAATACCAATCCTACCATTTCAACGGTTGAAACCCTGAAAGAAGTACTGGAGTCGGCTAGTCGCGAAAAAATCCATATCAAGTCAGTCGCGACGATTACAGAGAATTTTGATGGCCAGCATTTGACAGATTTTAAAGCGCTCTTGGCAGCAGGAGCAGTTGGCTTCTCAGATGACGGTATTCCGCTGACCAACGCTGGGATTGTCCGCCAAGCTCTGATAGAAGCACGTAAAAACGATACTTTTATCAGCTTGCATGAGGAAGATCCAAATCTCAACGGGATCCTCGGCTTCAATGAGCATATCGCTAAAGAGCATTTTCATATCTGCGGCGCGACAGGTGTAGCAGAGTACAGCATGATTGCCCGCGATGTCATGATTGCTTATGATGCCAAGGCTCATGTGCATATCCAGCATTTGTCCAAGGCTGAGAGTGTAAAGGTGGTGGAATTCGCTCAGAAGCTAGGATCTCAAGTCACTGCTGAAGCAGCACCTCAGCACTTCTCTAAGACAGAAGCTCTGCTATTGACCAAGGGCAGCAATGCTAAGATGAATCCGCCTCTGCGCTTAGAATCGGACCGGCTAGCGGTTATCGAGGGGCTCAAGTCTGGTGTCATTTCTGTCATTGCGACGGACCATGCTCCACATCATGCTGACGAGAAAAATGTTGAAGACATCACTAAAGCGCCGTCTGGTATGACTGGTCTTGAGACCTCGCTTTCTCTAGGGCTGACCTATCTGGTGGAAGCAGGGCATCTTAGCCTTATGGAGCTCTTAGAGAAGATGACGGTCAATCCAGCTAGTCTCTATGATTTTAACGCTGGTTTTCTGGCCGAAGAAGGTCCAGCTGATATCACTATTTTCGATCCAAAAGCTGACCGTCTGGTTTCCGACCATTTTGCCTCCAAGGCAGCTAATTCACCTTTTGTTGGCGAAGAGCTGAAAGGCCAAGTCAAATATACCATCTGCGATGGAGAAATCGTCTTCCAAGCCTAGCAGGTATTCATATAAAGTCAGAGAGTGGGACAGAAATCGGTAATTCGTTAGAATTCGATTTCGTCGTCCCACCTCCGCACAGTTGAGTAGGGCTGTAAAAGCTGATGAAATCAGCGTAGTAGAGCCCACTCAACCACTGCATCTTGCTCGATAATCCAAAGACAATTGAGAGGTTAGGACTTTTGTCCCAGCCTCTTTTTTATCAGAAAAAAGATTAACCTGAAATAGCATTCCCTTTTTACAGAAAAAACAGTATAATAGTAGAAAAAACATAGACTGGAGCTTTTATTTATGAAAAAGAAGCATCTTATTTTACCTGTTTTGTCGACGGTTCTGTTGGCACCTGCCTTTTTGGACCATCAAGTTGCTGCGGATGAGGTTCAGCCAGCAACTGCTGTAGCAAATGTGAGTGACTCAGCTCAAAAACCAGCTGAAACAGATTTGGCACAAGCAGGTGGAGTTTCTGCCGATGAAGCTAGCGTAAATGCGGCCATCGCAGCTAATGCTCAAGATGTATCAGGAGCGTCTGACGCAAGCTTGCCTGAAGCTACCATTCTTCATACAAACGATGTGCACGGTCGTATCGTCGAAGAAAAAGGTGTTATCGGTGATGCCAAACTCGCAACAGTTATCAAAGAAGAACGTGCGAAAAATCCTCAAACGCTGGTTGTAGATGCAGGAGATGCTTTCCAAGGTCTGCCAATTTCTAACAGCTCCAAAGGGGAAGAACGCGCGAAGATCCTCAATGAAATCGGCTATGATGCTATGGCGGTCGGAAACCATGAATTTGACTTTGGTTTGGATGAGGCTAAAAAATATAAAGAAATCCTCAATTTCCCACTTCTCAGCGCTAATACCTATGCCAACAATGCCCGTGTCTTCCAAGCATCAACCATTGTGGACAAGGATAAGAACGTCGAAGGTGATGAATTTGTTGTGATCGGGGTGACCACTCCTGAGACAGCTACCAAAACGCACCCAAAAAATATTCAAGGTGTGACTTTTGCGGATCCAATCACAGAGGTTAACCGCGTGATTGACGAAGTTGAAGTACGTGCAGCAGCTGAAGGCAAAACTTACAAAAACTATGTCGTTCTGGCCCACTTGGGTGTGGATACTACGACACCAGTTGAATGGCGCGGTTCTACCTTAGCTGAAGCCCTTTCTAAAAATGCCAAACTGAAGGGCAAGCGGGTTACAGTGATTGACGGCCATTCTCACACAGTAGAGTCCACTACTTATGGTGAAAATGTGACCTACAACCAGACTGGTAGTTATTTGCACAATATCGGTAAAGTTACTTTCAAGGCCAACCAACTTCTGGGCGATCCTCAGCAAATCCCAGCTGAAACAGCTAAAAAAGCTAGTCCAGACCCAGTAGTAGCAGAGATGGTTAAGAAAATTAAGGAAAAATACGATGCAGAAAATGCCAAGGTAATCGTGGCCAATAGCCCTGTGGAGCTTAACGGTGACCGTGAAAATGTCCGCGTTCGAGAAACCAATCTGGGAAATGTGGTAGCAGATGCCCTTTACAAATACGGACAAACAGGCTTTGCTAACAAAACAGACTTGGCTGTGACCAACGGTGGTGGCCTACGGGAAACGATTGCTAAAGACAAGCCAATCACAAAGGGAAATGTCATCGCTGTTCTGCCTTTTGGAAATACCATTTCTCAAATCAAGGTAACAGGTCAGAATATCGCAGATATGTTTGCCAAATCCTTGGGCTCAATCCTGCAAGAAAAAGATGGAAAACCTGTCTTGGATGAAAACGGCCAACCATTGCTAGAGCCAAGTGGCGGTTTCTTGCAAGTTTCTGGTGCTAAAGTTTACTATGACACAACTCTGCCAGCAGAAAAACGGATTCTTCGCATTGAAATCAAAAACAAAGAAACAGGTGCTTATGAAGCCCTTGACCTGGCTAAGACCTATTACCTGACAACCAATGACTTCCTAGCAGCTGGTGGTGATGGTTATACCATGCTGGGTGGTGCGCGTGAGGAAGGTCCATCTATGGACGTGGCCTTTGCAGAATATCTGGAAAGTGCAGATTTGACAGCTTATGCAGCAATCAATCCAAATTCTCGCACGATTTCGATGTCTGCTAGCAAGGATACAGATGGAGATGGTTACACAGATATCGAGGAAATCCAGCAAGGTACTGATCCAAAAGATGCCACTTCTAAGCCTGGACAAACCAATCCAGCAAACCCAACCAATCCGACTAACCCAGCAAATCCTACCAACCCAACTAATCCAACAGTTCCAACAACACCAAGCAATCCAGTAGTTCCTAGCCAACCTAATCATCCAGTTGCGCCAGAGACAAAACCACAAGAACAACCTTCTGTTGAGAAGCCAAATACAGCTCAGCCGGCAGCAAATAAGGCAACTTATCAAGCTCCAGCACAGGTTCGTCCGACAGAAGTAGCAAGCAAACAAGGAACTCTTCCGAAAACAGGAAGCAAGAATCCTATCCTTCTTTCTCTCTTCGGACTGGTTCTGGGAACCCTAGGTGTATCAAGCCTGAAAAAAACTCAAAAAGATTAAAAAAAATGAGGCTGGGACAAAGGTCCTAGCCTCTCAATTGTCTTTGGATTGTCGAGCAAGACGCAGTGGTTGAGTGGGCTCTATTACGCTGATTTCATCAGCTTTTACAGCCCTACTCAACTGTGCGGAGGTGGGACGACGAAATCGAATTCTAACGAATGACCGATTTCTGTCCCACTCTCATTTTTTTGGATTTTGCTTGGTTAGGTTAATGCCCCAAGGGATTAAATTTTCTTTTTTCTGTTTGATACGTTGGATATTGTCCCGATGACGAAGGATGATAATAGCCGCTAAGAGAATGATAATCAGGGTAAAGAAGAAGTCATAGCTTGGTAGAATAAAGCCTAAAGCAGGAAAAATCAAGACAGATAGGATAGCCACGCTTGCAGAAACCACGCTAGCGAGGGAAATCATACTTCCCAGATAGAGGGTTGTCACAAAGACCAATATCAGATAGACAAAGAAAGCGGGTGAGAAGCCTAGAACAGCACCTGCACTAGTCGCCACGGCTTTGCCACCTTTAAAGCCAGCAAAGATTGGAAAGGTATGGCCAATCACAGCCAAGAGCCCAAAAATCAATGGTGAAATCCCATCAATATGCAGGAAAAGCGGCAGCAGCGTTGCCAGTGTACCCTTGAAAAAGTCAATGACAAAGGTGGCGGTGCCGGCCGTCTTGCCCAAGATACGGAAAGTATTGGTCGTGCCAGTATTGCCACTGCCGTATTCTCGCAGGTTCTTTTTAAAGAAAATCTGCCCAATCCACAAACCTGTCGGAATGGAGCCCAATAAATATGCTAGTATTAATCCAAGTATCGTGTTCATCATGATTTTATTATACCATGATTTGGAACTTGGACAAAGGACTATGATAAGAATATTTTAAGTGAATTGTCTAGTCTGACGCTTGCAGCTAGGCTGCCTTTCCCAAAAATCACTTGAAATCCAGATTCTATCAGTCTTTAAAGGGTATTCTGTAGAAAAAAACTTTGCAAAATTTATCAAAAACTTGTAAGATAATAAGGATGACTATCATGCAGGAGGTTCCTTGTGGCAAAAAAGGAAATCAATATTAATAATTACAATGACGATGCCATTCAGGTATTAGAAGGGTTGGATGCTGTCCGTAAACGTCCGGGGATGTATATCGGATCGACCGATGGAGCGGGACTCCACCATCTGGTCTGGGAGATTGTCGACAATGCTGTCGATGAAGCCCTGTCAGGCTTCGGTGACCGGATCGATGTGACGATTAATAAAGACGGCAGTCTAACCGTTGCAGACCACGGACGCGGAATGCCAGTCGGTATGCACGCGATGGGCATTCCCACGGTTGAGGTTATTTTCACCGTTCTCCACGCCGGCGGTAAGTTCGGCCAAGGTGGTTATAAGACCTCGGGTGGTCTCCACGGTGTAGGTTCCTCTGTTGTCAATGCCCTGTCCAGCTGGCTGGAAGTGGAAATCACTCGCGACGGGGCTGTTTACAAGCAGCGCTTTGAAAATGGCGGAAAACCAGTCACCACGCTCAAGAAAATCGGCACCGCGCCTAAGTCTAAGTCTGGGACCAAAGTGACCTTCATGCCAGACGATACGATTTTTTCAACGACAGACTTCAAGTACAACACTATTGCGGAGCGGCTTAAGGAATCAGCCTTCTTACTCAAGAATGTCCGCTTGTCGCTGACCGATGCACGAACTGGCGAAGAAGTAGAGTTCCACTATGAAAACGGGGTTGAAGACTTTGTCAGCTATCTCAATGAAGACAAGGAAACCCTGACGCCTGTCCTCTATTTCGAGGGCGAGGAGAGTGGCTTCCAAGTCCAGGTGGCCCTCCAGTACAACGACGGCTACTCCGACAATATCCTGTCATTTGTCAATAACGTCCGCACCAAAGACGGCGGTACCCATGAGACGGGGCTCAAGACTGCTATTACCAAGGCCATGAACGACTATGCCAGAAAGACTGGCCTGCTCAAGGACAAGGACAAGAATCTGGAAGGTTCGGATTACCGCGAGGGTCTATCTGCCGTCTTATCAATCTTAGTTCCTGAGGAACATTTACAGTTTGAAGGCCAGACCAAGGACAAGCTGGGCAGCCCTTTGGCTCGTCCCGCCGTGGACTCCATCGTCTCTGACAAACTGACCTTCTTCCTCTTGGAAAATGGCGAGCTGGCTTCCAATCTCATCCGCAAGGCTATCAAGGCCAGAGATGCCCGTGAGGCAGCCCGCAAGGCGCGTGACGAAAGTCGGAATGGCAAGAAGAATAAGAAAGACAAGGGCTTGCTGTCTGGTAAGTTGACTCCAGCCCAGTCCAAGAACCCAGCCAAGAACGAACTCTATCTGGTCGAGGGAGACTCTGCCGGTGGCTCTGCCAAGCAAGGCCGTGACCGTAAGTTCCAAGCCATCCTGCCTCTGCGTGGTAAGGTTATCAATACTGCTAAGGCTAAGATGGCTGACATTCTCAAGAACGAAGAAATCAACACCATGATCTACACCATTGGAGCGGGTGTTGGGTCAGACTTTACCCTTGAGGATGCCAACTATGACAAGATTATCATCATGACTGATGCGGACACCGACGGTGCCCATATCCAGACCTTGCTGCTGACCTTTTTCTATCGCTATATGCGCCCGCTGGTCGAGGCTGGTCGCGTCTATATCGCCCTGCCGCCTCTCTACAAGATGTCCAAGGGCAAGGGCAAGAGCGAAGTTGTCGAGTATGCTTGGACCGATGGCGAGCTGGATGACCTGCGCCGCAAGTTTGGCAAGGGTGCCATGCTTCAGCGCTACAAAGGGCTCGGTGAAATGAACGCCGACCAACTCTGGGAGACAACCATGAATCCCGAAACCCGCACCCTCATTCGTGTCACCATCGAAGACCTTGCCCGCGCCGAACGCCGTGTCAATGTCCTAATGGGAGACAAGGTCGAACCACGCCGCAAGTGGATTGAGGATAATGTTAAGTTTACGTTGGAAGAAACAACGGCGTTTTAGTAATACTTTATCCCTATATACTATTTTCTGAATTCATTAGCATTTAATTACTAATGTTTCATAACTTATATAATTTAAGTGTTTTCGTGAAAGGTGTGATTCCCATGAGAACTGAACCTGAAATGTTAGATTTAATTTTGCAAACTGCAAAAGTGCTACAGGTTGACGCTGTCGCTATGTCCGGCTCGCGGACAAACCCAAATGCTCCCAAGGACGAGTTCCAAGACTATGATGTGGTCTACATTGTGGAGGATTTGGATGCTCTGGTGGCTGACCTTGCTTGGTTGGAAAAGTTTGGCAAGCGCATGATTGAGCAACATGTCCTACTAGACAATCGCCGCCTCTATCTCATGCTCTTTGGAGATGGCAATCGGATAGATTTGACCCTTTGTTCCAAGGAGTACATCAAAGAATGGGTGGATAGCGAAGCAGATTTCACGGTGCTGGATGACCCGCAGGGGTCGTTTGCTCCTTATGCACCGACACCCAAGCGCTATTGGACGGCACCAGCTAGTGCGACTGACTTTGACAAATCCTGCAATGAATTTTGGTGGGTGTCAGCCTATGTGGTCAAGGGCATTCATCGGAACCACCTTGTCTATGCGACGGATCATCTGTATGGAATCTGCCAGCAAGAATTACTCAAGCTTTTAGCTTGGCAAGTAGCAGCAGATAAGGGGATGGTTGATGTTGGCAAGAACTACAAGTACCTCTTTCAGTATTTGCCTGCCGAGAAAGAGAAAGAATTTGCAGCCTTGCTTGACTTTTCTGATCAGAAAAGCTTCACCAAGTCTTTCTTAGCTACCATGCACTTTTTCCACAAGGAAGCACAAGCCTTCTCTCTCAAAACCGGCTTCCCCTATGACAATGAAACTGCAGAGAAGATGATGGAGTATGCTGAGGCAAGACTTCCCAATCACTGACTAAATAAAGAACGTAATTAAAAACATTAAACTACAGAAAGGATAGTTTAGTTACTTATAGTAACTGAACACGGGACTAATTTCTTAGGAAAAAAGATAAATCGCTTGGGGTTCATCGAACCCTGCATTGATTTCCTATTTTTCTACAGAAATTTTCGGCAAGCCGAAACGTCCCTTTGTATCTTATGAGTAACATTCAAAACATGTCCCTTGAGGACATCATGGGAGAGCGTTTTGGTCGCTACTCCAAATACATCATTCAAGAGCGGGCCTTGCCGGACATTCGCGATGGCTTGAAGCCTGTCCAGCGCCGTATTCTTTATTCCATGAACAAGGACGGCAATACCTTTGACAAGGGCTATCGCAAGTCAGCCAAGTCAGTTGGGAACATCATGGGGAATTTCCACCCCCACGGTGACAGCTCCATCTACGATGCCATGGTTCGTATGTCACAGGATTGGAAAAACCGCGAGATTCTCGTTGAGATGCACGGAAACAATGGTTCTATGGACGGTGATCCACCAGCGGCTATGCGTTATACTGAGGCGCGCTTGTCTGAAATGGCTGGCTATCTTTTGCAAGATATTGAGAAAAATACCGTCCCTTTTGCTTGGAACTTTGACGATACAGAGAAGGAGCCGACTGTTCTGCCGGCAGCCTTTCCTAATCTTTTGGTCAATGGTGCAACTGGGATTTCTGCTGGTTATGCGACTGATATTCCACCTCATAATCTAGCCGAAGTCATTGATGCGGTCATCTATATGATTGACCATCCGTCTGCCAAGGTGGACAAACTCATGGAGTTTCTGCCTGGACCAGACTTCCCGACAGGAGCCATTGTCCAAGGTCGAGATGAGATCAAGAAAGCCTACGAGACTGGAAAAGGTCGCGTCGTGGTGCGTTCCAGAACTGAAATTGAAAAGCTGAAGGGCGGAAAAGAGCAAATTGTCATCACCGAGATTCCTTATGAGATTAATAAAGCGGTCTTGGTCAAAAAGATTGACGATGTGCGGGTCAACAATAAGGTGGCTGGCATTGCTGAGGTTCGGGACGAATCAGACCGTGACGGTCTTCGCATTGCCATTGAGCTCAAGAAAGACGCCAATACTGAGCTGATTCTCAACTACCTCTTTAAGTACACCGACTTGCAGGTCAATTATAATTTCAACATGGTGGCGATTGACAATTTCACGCCGCGTTTGGTGGGGATTGTGCCAATCTTGACCAGTTATATTGCCCACCGCAAGGAGATTATTCTGGCTCGCAGCCGGTTTGACAAGGCCAAGGCTGAGAAACGCCTCCATATCGTGGAAGGATTGATTCGGGTGCTTTCCATCTTGGACGAGGTGATTGCCCTGATTCGTGCTTCAGAAAACAAAGCAGACGCCAAGGAAAATCTTAAAGTCAGCTATGATTTCACCGAGGAGCAGGCTGAGGCTATCGTCACTCTCCAACTCTACCGTTTGACCAATACAGACGTAGTGGTTCTGGAAGAGGAAGAAGCAGAGCTGCGCGAGAAGATTGCCATGCTGGCTGCTATTATCGGTGATGAGCGCACCATGTATAATCTTATGAAGCGGGAGCTCCGCGATGTCAAGAAGAAGTTTGGCAATCCGCGTCTCAGTGAGCTGCAGGATACGGCAAACGCCATCGAGATTGATACAGCTAGTCTGATTGTGGAGGAAGAGACCTATGTCAGCGTGACATGTTCTGGCTATATCAAGCGGACCAGTCCGCGTTCTTTCTCTGCTTCGACCCTAGAGGAGATGGGCAAGCGTGACGATGACCGACTGATTTTCCTTAGTCCAGCTAAGACGACTCAGCATTTATTGATTTTCACCAGCCTGGGAAATGTTATCTACCGGCCTGTTCACGAGCTGTCAGACATCCGCTGGAAAGAAATCGGAGAACACCTCAGTCAGACCATCAGCAACTTTGATACCAAGGAAGAGGTTATCTATACAGAATTGCTGGATAGCTTTGAGGAGGGGACTTACTTTGCAGCGACCAAGTTAGGTCAAATCAAGCGTGTGGAGCGCAAGGAGTTCAGTCCTTGGCGGACCTACAAGTCCAAGTCGCTCAAGTTTGCCAAACTTAAAAATGAAGACGACCAGGTTATTGCTCTGGCGCCGATTAAGCTGGATGATGTTATGCTCGTAACCAAGAATGGCTATGCCCTGCGCTTTAATATTGAGGAAGTACCAGTTATCGGAGCTAAGGCGGCTGGGGTTAAAGCCATCAACCTCAAGAAGGACGATGTCTTAGCAGCAACCTTTATCGCTAACACAGACTCGCTTTACATCCTGACTCAGCGCGGTTCACTGAAGCGTATGGCAGTCGCAGATATTCCTGTTACTAGTCGGGCAAATCGCGGTCTTCAAGTTCTGAGAGAGCTTAAGACCAAGCCGCATCGTGTCTTCGCAGCTGGTCCTGTCTATGGCGAAGCAGCAGACTTTGACCTCTTTACTACTGAAGCAGAAGCTAGTGAGGATCAGATTTTGCAGGTGCATTCTAATAAAGGAACGGCCTATGAGATTAATCTAGCTGACCTCAGCCTGTCTGAGAGAACTAGCAATGGCAGCTTCATTTCTGATACCATTTCAGACGAAGAAGTTTTCTCGGCCTATATCAAGTAATCAACAAGCCAGTTCATACGAACTGGTTTTTTAAAAAATAAATTTTCAGAAAATTGAAAATAATGATTGAATTTTTCAGAAAAAGGTGTACAATAGGGAGTATCTATAAATTGAAAGATAAGGAAAAGAGGAAAAGACTATGACAGTAAATCTTGATTGGGAAAATCTTGGCTTTTCATATATGAAATTGCCCTATCGCTATATCGCTTATTATCGGAATAGTCAGTGGGAGGAAGGACAGCTGACAGAAGATGCGACCCTGCATATTTCTGAGTCTTCACCAAGTCTTCACTATGGTCAGCAGGCTTTCGAAGGTCTAAAGGCTTATCGTACCAAGGATGGTAGTGTTCAGCTTTTCCGTCCAGATGAGAATGCTAAGCGCCTGCAACGCACATGCGATCGTCTCTTGATGCCACAAGTTTCAACTGAAATGTTTGTGGAAGCTTGTAAGGCTGTTGTCCGCGCCAATGAAGAATATGTACCGCCATATGGAACAGGGGGAACTCTTTACCTTCGTCCGCTTTTGATTGGTATCGGAGATATCATCGGGGTAAAACCAGCGGAGGAGTATATTTTTACGATTTTTGCTATGCCAGTTGGAAACTACTTCAAGGGTGGTTTGGTTCCAACCAACTTCTTGATCCAAGACGAATATGACCGTGCAGCTCCACATGGTACGGGTGCGGCCAAGGTGGGTGGTAACTACGCAGCTAGTCTCCTACCAGGTAAGATGGCTAAGTCTCGTAACTTTTCAGATGTTATCTACCTAGATCCGTCAACTCATACCAAAATTGAAGAAGTCGGGTCAGCCAATTTCTTTGGAATCACCAAGGACAATGAATTTGTGACTCCGCTTAGCCCGTCTATTCTGCCATCCATTACCAAATATTCTTTGCTTTACTTGGCAGAGCATCGCTTGGGCTTGACGCCAGTTGAAGGCGATGTTCCAATTGACAACTTGGATCGCTTTGTCGAAGCAGGAGCTTGTGGTACGGCAGCAGTTATCTCACCAATTGGAGGAATCCAGCACGGCGATGACTTCCATGTATTCTATAGCGAGACAGAAGTCGGGCCAGTGACCCGCAGACTCTACGATGAGCTGACTGGTATCCAATTTGGTGATGTGGAAGCCCCAGAAGGTTGGATTGTCAAAGTAGACGAATAACGTAAGAGCCCTTCGAGGCTCTTTTTATTGAGGAAATCACTTGCCAGCTTTGCTATTTTTGTGTAAAATAGAAACTTGAAAGAGGTAGAAGAATGAGTAAAAAAGATAAAAAAATTGAGATTCAGATTGCGGATAGTAAGGTGAAGCTTGGCGCTGATCAATTTGATGGCTACACCCTTTCTATTGGGAAAAAAGTCATTGGCGAGATTGCTGAGTTTGACGGCCAATTTGCTATTATCAAAAATGGAAATGTTGAAAGTTTATATAAAAAGCTTGAAAAAGCAGTGGAAACTTTGATTGAAACCTACAATTTAGGAAAATAAGGGCTTGCGCTTTTATTAGATTAATGATATAATTGATATCGTTGATTGTCGGAGAGATAGCGAAGAGGCTAAACGCGGCGGACTGTAAATCCGCTCCTTCGGGTTCGGGGGTTCGAATCCCTCTCTCTCCATTTCATCATTGGGGTATAGCCAAGCGGTAAGGCAAGGGACTTTGACTCCCTCATGCGTTGGTTCGAATCCAGCTACCCCAGTTCTTAGGTAATATATCAGATAAAGGATAAAATATCGTCGGATATTTTATTTCTTTATAGGGTGGAAAACGGTAAAGATAAATCAATGTCGTTTGCGGGTGCTTAGGAAAATAATTATAAGTATGTCAAGTAGTACACTTGATTGTTGGAGGATTTTTTTAGATGAATGAATTTGAAGATTTGCTAAACAGTGTTAGCCAAGTCGAGCCAGGTGATGTCGTTACTGCTGAAGTATTGACAGTGGATGCTAACCAAGCTAATGTTGCCATTGCTGGTACTGGTGTTGAAGGGGTTTTGACTCTGCGTGAGTTGACAAATGATCGTGATGCTGACATCAATGACTTTGTAAAACCAGGTGACACACTTGAATTGCTTGTTCTTCGTCAAGTAGTAGGTAAAGATACAGATACAGTTACTTACCTAGTATCTAAAAAACGTTTAGAAGCTCGCAAAGCATGGGACAAATTGGTTGGTCGTGAAGAAGAAGTTGTTACTGTTAAGGGCACTCGTGCTGTTAAAGGTGGACTTTCTGTTGAGTTTGAAGGACTTCGTGGATTTATTCCAGCTTCAATGCTCGATACTCGTTTCGTTCGCAACACTGAACGTTTTGTAGGTCAAGAATTTGACGCTAAGATTAAAGAAGTAGATCCAAAAGAAAACCGCTTCATCCTTTCACGTCGTGAAGTTGTAGAAGCAGAAGCTGCTGCAGCGCGTGCAGAAGTATTTGGTAAATTGAATGTTGGTGATGTTGTAACTGGTAAAGTTGCTCGTATCACAAGCTTCGGTGCTTTCATTGACCTTGGTGGTGTTGATGGTTTGGTTCACTTGACTGAACTTTCTCACGAGCGTAACGTTTCACCAAAATCTGTTGTTTCAGTTGGTGACGAAATCGAAGTGAAGGTTCTTGATTTGAACGAAGAAGAAGGCCGCGTGTCTCTTTCACTTAAAGCTACAACCCCTGGACCATGGGATGGTGTTGAACAAAAACTTGCTGCTGGCGATGTAGTTGAAGGTACAGTAAAACGTTTGACTGACTTCGGTGCTTTCGTTGAAGTATTGCCAGGTATCGACGGACTTGTTCACATCTCACAAATTTCACACAAACGTGTTGAAAATCCAAAAGATGCTCTTAAAGTTGGTCAAGAAGTAACTGTTAAAGTTCTTGAAGTGAATGCTGCTGCTGAGCGTGTATCACTTTCTATCAAGGCTCTTGAAGAGCGTCCAGCTCAAGAAGAAGGCCAAAAAGAAGAAAAACGTCAATCTCGTCCGCGTCGTCCACGTCGTCAAGAAAAACGTGACTTCGAGCTTCCAGAAACTCAAACTGGTTTCTCAATGGCTGATCTTTTCGGTGATATCGAATTGTAATTTACTTAAGAAGAGGCTGAGTTTCTCAGCTTCTTTTTTCGTCTTTTCAAGTGGGAGTTTGCATTCGAGTCATTTATTGCGATACTTGCTCTTTATGCATATTCAGTTTTATTTAAGCGAAAGATGCTAGACTAAATCTCTCGTGCATTCTATGAGAAAGGAGCTTGCCGTGAAGTTTATTTTCAATTCTATTAGATTTATAGTTCGCTTGCTTTGGCGGCTCATCTGGGGCCTTATTTGGTCTGTGGCACTCAGTTTTCTTGTTCTTGTAGGTGTTTTTTATTTTACTACTTCGACAGAGACAGGGGCAGAGGGATTATCGCAGGCTCTTCGAACTACTGTTACTCAAGTGGATCATTTTTTAGCTCATCAAGGACTTTCCACTGGTCTTCAGACTAGTGAGGGAATTCAGCCCCATCAGCTGACAGATGAGCATAAAGGGACGGGAGCTCGCTGGGAGAAGGCTAGTGCTACGGTGTATATCGATACCACGAATGCAACTTTACGTTCAGCCTATCAGGAGGCTATTAATTCCTGGAACCAGACAGGAGCTTTCACCTTTCAAATCATCAATGATAAAGGAGAAGCGGATATTGTTGCGACGGAGATGAATGACGGCAGTGTCAGTGCAGCTGGTGAGGCAGAGTCCAAGACCAACCTGCTGACCAATCGTTTCACCCATGTGACTGTTCGCCTTAATAGTTACTACTTGTTGGACAGACGCTATGGTTATTCTCATGAGCGGATTGTCAATACAGCAGCGCACGAATTGGGCCATGCTATCGGATTAGACCATAATGAGGAGGAATCAGTGATGCAGTCGGCAGGCTCATTTTATAGTATTCAGCCAGCAGATATTCAGGCTGTAAAAGACTTGTATCAATCATAAAGGTATGCTAAAAACGATTTTTAATTTTATTAGACGCTTCCCAGAGCAAGTTTTCCTCTTTATTTTTAACTCAGGAATTTTTGCTTGGCTGTGGAAAAGCGGAAGCGACATTGCTAACCAGCTGGGTGTGACAGCAGCTTGGGAAACTCATGTTCCAGCGCCCATTCAGGCCTTCTTTGGAGAGAATGTTGAGACCGTTCAAGGATTTTTCCAGCATTCGGCCATTATGTGGCTGATTGGTTCCATGATTATTCTTTGGATTGTTCGTTTTGTCAAAGGGATGATAAAGCTGAGTCTCTTTGTTTTGATTATTTTGCTGGGCATTTACTTGGTCATGCAAAATCAAGAAGTTTTAGCAAGTTTTCTGTAAACTACAAGCAATTTATAGAAGAAAAAAATTTATGACATGAAGAGCCTTAATCGAGTGAGAGCAAGTCTTTCATGGCAAGTTCAGAGCAAGCTTTCCGAGAAGTTTTTAGGAAGTCTTTCACTGTCTGCTCTTGGCTCTTACTGTTATCTAAAATCGAGGATTCAAGCTTGAAAAAGCTTGATGAGCGTTGGTCATGCTTAGTAAAAAAGGCTTCTAAAAAATATTTTAAAAAAAGCAAAAGAAAGGGTTTACATTCACATTTTGATGTGCTATAATGAAACTATAAATTGAATAGGGTGAGCGTTACTAAGTTGGATTAGGCGTGACCGCAAATGAATTGGAAGAGGCAAGTGCTCTTGTATTTTCCGTTTATTTGCGGTCATTTTTATTTCACGAAAACCCAAGAAAATGATAAGGAGGGAACTATGTATCGAATCATACTTCCTATGAATAACAATGTTGCTCTAGCCAAACATGAAAATGGTGAAGAGGTTGTTCTGATTGGTAGTGGGATAGCATTCAATAAGAAAAAGGGTGATCCTGTTCTGGAAAGTAAGATTGAGAAAGTCTTTCGTATGAGAACGGAAGAGTCCAAGGAAAACTTTGTGGCCTTGCTCAAAGATGTTCCACTAGACTTTATCACAGTGACCTATGATGTGATTGACACGCTTTCCAAGAAATACCATTACCCAGTCCAGGAGTATATCTATGTCACACTGACGGACCATATCTACTGTTCTTATCAAGCGGTCCAGCAGGGGCGGTACAAGAGCAGTGACCTACCAGATGCTTCAGATAAATATCCCACTCCTTATCAAATCGCGCAAGAAGCAGTAGCTATTTATCGGGAACGACTCTTAGAAGCTTTTCCAGACGATGAAATAAATAGAATTGCCTATCACTTTATCAATGCAGAAGGATCTTCCAGTCCAGCAGGGCAGAGTCATTTAGATCAGCGGAAGGAAATTTTAGCTGCTGTAGAAGAAGAGCTAAGAAAACAGGGAATAAAAAGAACATCGGATAATAGCAACTTCTATGATCGGTTTATGATTCATCTTAATTACTTCTTAGATTACTTAGACAGAAGCCGAGATGATAATGTTTCACTCTTAGAAATGGAAAGTCAGATTAAACTGACCTATCCTCGAGCTTATCAAATCGGAAGTAGTCTATATGAGATTATTGCCCAGAAAACTGGAATAGATTTGTATCATAGTGAGCGAGTTTATCTGGTCTTACATATTCAACGATTATTATAAGGAACATTAAAAGGAGGATCTATCATGAATAGAGAAGAAGTAACATTACTTGGTTTTGAAATCGTAGCCTACGCAGGTGACGCTCGTTCCAAGTTGCTGGAAGCACTAAATGCAGCTCAGGCTGGAGAATTTGATCGCGCAGAAAGTTTGGTGGAAGAAGCCAATGCTTGTATTGTTGAAGCGCACCATGCTCAGACCAGCCTTTTGACCAAAGAAGCTGCTGGTGAGGACTTGGCTTATAGCGTGACGATGATGCACGGTCAAGACCACCTGATGACAACCTTGTTGCTCAAGGATTTGATGAAACACATGATTGAACTATATAAAAGAGGAGTAAAATAATGAACAAACTCATCGGACTTATTGAGAAAGGGAAGCC
>NZ_CAURYF010000020.1:0-38663 GCF_963529205.1 Streptococcus cristatus
TTCTATAAGAAATAAATCTCATAGAGTTTAAACTATTTTTTGATAGATGTCAACTCGTAACTATTTCTATAGGAAAACTTATTTTAAAATTTGAACTCAGAAAGGACGTCAGATCCTGCTGTGATGCACTTTGCACCCTCTTGAATCAAATGATGGCAACCGTCAGATTTCCCATCCAAAATTGACCCTGGAATGGCAAAGACATCCCGCCCCTCTTCCATTGCCCGCTCACAAGTAATCAGACTGCCTGAGCGAATCTTGGCTTCCGCCACAATGACTCCTCGACAGAGACCAGCGATGATACGATTTCGCTCTGGAAAATGAAATTTCAAGGGTTGCTCACCCGGCCCATACTCCGTCAGCAATAAATGATTTTTGCCAATATAAGCCTGCAGTTTTTGATTGGCCTTGGGATAGAAGACATCTAGCCCCGTTCCAATGACAGCAATAGTTTGGCCACCATTTTGCAGGGCAGCCATGTGGGCCACGGTATCAATTCCACGAGCCAGCCCGCTGACGATAACCAGCTCATTATTCAACTCCTTAATGATTTTCTGCACAGCAGCATTTCCCTGCTTACTGCTATCTCGACTACCGACAATAGCTATCTTGGGCATTTCTAGCAAATTTAAATTTCCTTGATAAAATAACAAAGTCGGTGCATCGTAAATCTCGCATAAATCCCAAGGGTAAACATCATCCAAGATTGAAAAGGAGGGAAAACGTTCAAACTCTTCTTTCAACAATGTTAAGTCTAATCGTCTGTACTTTTCCATAAAGAGAGCGGGATTGCGGCACTCAGAAACGACTGCCTTGTCTCGCAAAGATAACTCTCCCTCTTTATTTTCTGCATATCTCAAAATATTTAAGACCTGTTGATTGGTCAAGCCAGCTTTTTTCATTTTATAAATTTCAAAATTATTCATTTTTATCACCTCACTTTCTTATTCGTAAAAAAGTTCAAAAAAAGAGGCTGGGACAAAAGTCCTAGCCTCTCAATTGTCTTTGGATTGTCGAGCAAGACGCAGTGGTTGAGTGGGCTCTACTACGCTGATTTCATCAGCTTTTATAGCCCTACTCAACTGTGCGGAGGTGGGACGACGAAATCGAATTCTAACGAATTACCGATTTCTATCCCACTCTCTGTTTCTTATTCGATTAATTATTGAGAAAATGGTTGAGTTCTTCTATTCTTTATGAACAGGAATTTCCTTAATAATCTTAGCAGGATTGCCAGCTAGGACTAGATTATCGCCAAATGATTTAGTTACCACTGCACCAGCTCCAACTACGACATTATCTCCCAGCGTCACGCCTGGTAGAATGGTTACACCACCGCCAGCCCAGAAATTGTCACCAATCTTAATGGGTGCCCCGTATTCAATGCCGGAATTTCTTTCCACTGGGTCAAGCGGATGTAGCGGCGTCAGAAACTGGCAATTGGGACCCAGCATGGCATTCTTTCCAATGGTAATAGGACAGACATCCAGCATAGTCAGGTTCCAGTTAGAACAAAAATTTTCTCCTAAATGAATGTTAATTCCGTAGTCGCAAACCAAATCTGGCTTCATAGCAAGATTCTCCCCTGTGCTGCCAAACCACTCCTTGGCGATAGCGCTACGTTTTTCAATATCTCGTTCTTGGTTAAAACGATATTGAAATTCTTTGGAGCGGGCTCTAATTTTTCTTAAATCTTCATCTTGTGGTCGGTAAATCTCTCCAGCAATCATTTTTTCGTATTCGCTTCGCATGGCATCCTCCTTTTCATGCTTATTCACACATTGATTTTACGGGCTCAAATGTTTTGCGATGAATAGGAGTTACGCCGTTTCGTTCCAATCCCTGTAAATGGCTCTTAGTGCCATAACCAGCATTCTGAGCAAAGTCATAGCCTGGATAAATCTGGTCAAAATCCGCCATCATCTTGTCCCTCGTCACCTTGGCTACGATAGAAGCCGCAGCGATGGACAAGGAATTGGCATCGCCCTTAATAATGGACTGCTGAGGCAAGGGTAGGTCTAACTTCATCGCATCAATCAAGAGGCAATCTGGCTTTATCTTGAGCTGGGCTACAGCTTCTGCCATGGCTAGCTTGGTTGCTTCATAGATATTGACTCGGTCAATCATTTGATTGTCCATAATGCCCAAACCAACGGCTAAGGCCTGATCTAGCACCGCTTGATAAATTTCCTCATGTTTTTTCTTGGGAATCTTTTTACTGTCATTCAGACCTTTGATTTTGCAGTTAGGAGGCAGAATGACTGCCGCTGCGACTACTGGACCAGCTAAGGGACCTCGTCCGACTTCATCAATGCCAGCAATCGCCTGAAATCTTTGACTATAGAGTTCTTTTTCATAGCGCAGCATGTACTCTAGACGTAGGTCTTCATCTAGCTCTGCTTGGATTTCTTTTTGGCGCTTGAGTAAGAGTTTTTGAACACCGCTTCGCTCATCCTGCTTTAAAGCCTGAAAAAGTGGATCCTGCAAGTCAAATACTTGAGCCAGCTGCTCTTGGATTTCCTTAATCGTGGCCATCCAATTCCTCCAATGTATCCAGTGTATAGCGACCTAAGCGCCCATCACGCACTTCCTTGACAAAGAGGCTGTAAAAGCGATCATAGTCCTCTCTGAAACCCAATTTCTGGGTCATATCCATAATCATGTCTGGCGCTTCCAGCTCTAAATCCAGCTGCTTAAAGCGCTCCTGCAGTGCCTTAGGATAATGCTCTTTGAAATAATTGAGTCCAAAAATAGTAACTTCGTCCATGGGCAGCAAATTGTCCTTGATAGCACCCGTCAAAGCGAGTTTCAAAGCCACCATTTCATCTTCAAATTTTGGCCAAAGAATCCCCGGTGTGTCTAGAATTTCCAAATCCTTATTGGACTTGAGCCACTGCTGACCTTTGGTGACCCCTGGTTTATTGCCGACTATCGCGATTTTCTTACCAGCCAGTCGGTTCATCAGCGTTGACTTTCCAGCATTGGGAATCCCGATAATCATGGTCCGCAGAGTCTCGATTTGAATTCCTCTTTCTCGCTGGCGAGCGAGCTTATCAGCCATCAATTTCTTAGCTGCTTCGGTCACTTTTTTGACTGCAGATTGCTCCTTAGAGTTAATGGCCAAGGTTTTGATTCCCTGACTTTCAAAATAGGCCTGCCATTCCTTGGTTAAGTTTGGATCCGCTAAGTCGGCCTTATTTAAAATCAATAATTTGGGCTTATCCCCAACAATTTTGGTCAACATAGGATTTTGACTGGACAAGGGCAACCTCGCATCCACCAAAATCGTCACAAAATCTACAAATTTAATACTTTCTTGAACCTGTCTCCGAGCCTTGGACATGTGCCCTGGAAACCATTGAATCGTTGCCATTAAAAACCTCTTTCTTACAATATTCTAGTATCTCATTATACCAAAAAAATAGAGAATAAAATAGTAAAATCGCTCTCTCAAACTGACAGAAGCGATTCACTATTCTTATAAAAATGACGGTTTGCGATCCTGTTTATCCGTGAATGGAACTCGTGGTTCACGAATCCTAGTCACATAATCAACAAACTCCTCGCCAGTCTGGTCAAACTCAGCAACTGCGAAAAATTGATCGTGGTAAAAGAAAAACTTATAGTGGTTTTCAAAAGCTTCTTTGAGCCATTTGTCTTTGGCAACGATTGAACGCATCGGGTAATCATCTACCGCAGCAACCCATAGAGGTTTGCGATGAGCATGAGTCAGCACCAAATCAGCCATATGAATCATGGTTTCCTCGCCCTGTTTGAGTAAGATGATGCTATGACCGTTACTGTGACCGCCTGTATGAACCATTTGAATTTCTGGAATGACATTTAGATATTCAGTAAAAGTTTCAACCTGATCCTGGATTGGCTCCCAATTTTCCTTTAGATAAGTTCCCCTTGTCCGACTATTGGGATTTCGCATTTCGTACCATTCCATCTCATTTACAAAAATCTTTGCATTTGGGAATTTTGAAACAAGCTGATTGTTCTCATCTAGTCTAGTCAAACCGCCAGAGTGATCATGGTGCATGTGCGTCATTAAAATATGGGAAATATCTTCTGGCTTTAATCCCAAAAGTGCCAAGCTTTCTTCAACGCGGCTCTCAGAAAGAATACCGAGATTACGGCGTTGTTTATCAGAAAGCTTAGCCGTATCAAAACTCGCATCAATTAAATAATTCTGCCCCTTGTATTGAATCAAAATCGGATCTGTCAGTTCAGCCATCATATTTTCTTCTGTTGTTGGATAATAACGTGACCAAACAACCTTTGGTACCGGGCCAAACAAGGTGCCTGCATCTGTGAGCTTATCCGCTCCACGCAACCAAGTCAGCTTCATTTCCCCAAACTGATACTCTTGTAATTTGAGTTCTGTCATTTTTTACTCCTTTAACCATCTTTCTGCGATTTCTTTTCTGATCGAATTTCCTGACCGTCCATAATTCTCAATAATCTCAGCATCTTTAAAATAGCGTTTGATGTTCACATGATCAAATTTTTGTAAAGGTCCGATAAGACGGAGGATTTCATCTGTAACCTCTAGCGCTACCTTAGTCATATAGAGCTTTATCCGTGCAACAAACTTGGAATCTTCTTCTATTTGATTAGGATAGGATGAGAAATAAGCATCTGCAGCACAAATTTTATTGTATAGATCTGCGAACTTGTACTGATGCAACTCAACATCCATCAGCCGCTTGCCGAATCCTCTTTTTACACGTGCAAACTCAAGCCCCTTATGAAAAGCACCTTCGGCAACTCCTAAAGCAACCGCACTCAAGCCAAGTTGCATATTCTTTATGATATCATTAAATTGTTCATTTCCAGCCAAGACTCCGCCTAATAAGGCAGTTTCTGGCAGGTTTACCTTGTCCAAGATAACAGAACTTAGTGGAAGTGCTAGTAAACCTTGCTTTTCTATCTGCTCACCAATGAGCACACCCGAAGCACTCGTCTCCACAATGAAGAATCCGTAGGAATCGGGCTTTCCAGCCTCTCTTACTTTGGCTAAGATCAAGAGAAGGTCCGCAATGCTGCTATTTGACACCTTAGCTTTTTCTCCCGAAAGTTGCCAACCTGTCTCTGTCTTAATCGCATAGGTCTCCAAATCTGCCAAAGTATTTAGATGCTTAGACTCAGAAAATCCAAGACCTGCTTTACAAGTTCCCTTTACCAACTTGTCCAGATAACGTTCTTTCTGTTGCCCCGTACCAAAATTCAAAATCGGATAAACACCATAACAACCTTGGGTCAGCAATATAGTTGAAAGAGCTGGAAACTCATTCGAAATCATTCGAATAGAGCTGATAAAATCAGAAGCCAAGGCCTGATGGTCTTCTGATAAAATCGGTGAAAAAATATCAAAATCCGTCGTCAATTCTTCCCAAATCTCCTGAGGAAAGTCGACTGACTCATCATGATTTTTCATGTAGTCTCTAATAGCTGTATTTACATATGAACTCAATGCTGCTGTTTTAGTACTGGACTTCATCATCAATTCTCCCTCTATGAATGTGGCTCAGAAAGAGGCTGATAATAACCTTTTAAAAGCTCTTCATATACGTATGCTTCTACCTCATTATAGTTTGCTTTATAAGGACGGCAGAACCAAATATTGAAAGGCACCGGATCCTTAAAGCGTACAACCTTAAATTTATTCTTATCAACAAAATACTCCAAAGGACGAGGTAAAAGTGCAATCATATCGTTTTGATAAGTTGACTCTATCAAGAAATCCCATGTCGATGATAAATAGGCAAAATTTGCTTTTATCTTTTTACTCTTTAATTTTTCAGTGATTAAATCGTAGGTTGTAAATGATTTATTAAAGGTCGCTAAACCGTACTGAGCTATATCTTTCCATTCCAATAATTCTTTGTCCGCCAAAGGATGATTCTTATCCATATAAGCTACGTATTCATCAACTTGGATGATATACTGTTCATATTTCTTTGGATCCAGATTGGTAGGTTCAATCACTACCGCAAAATTCAAATCACCCGTAACCAACTTTTGGCGCAATTCATTACTTCCATCCTCAGTAACCTGAATGTTAACTTGCGGATTGTCTTGTAAGAACTTTGGTAAAATACTAGAAAAATATACACGTAAAATCAATGATGGAATGCCCAAGTTAAAGGTCCCTTTTTGTTTGAGAGCTTCCATATGAATCATTGATTGCATCTCTTCATGCCGGTTGACAATCTCTGTGGCAAAGCGGTAAATCTTACCACCAGCTTCCGTCAGACTCTCTAATCTTCCATTTCTACGATTGAAGAGCTGGATTCCTTCCGTTGATTCAAAATTTGTGACAAACTGACTCAAGGCTGACTGGCTGATATGAATTTTCTTAGCTGCGATAGAAAGATTGCATCCACATTCGACGATATTGATAAAGTAAGTCATTTGAATTATATCCACTTTTCGTCTCCCATCTTTCAAATTTCACGAGGTAATTTGCCATAAATAAAACAGCAACTGGCCCTCGAAACCATGATGACCAGTTGCTAGTATTCTGATTAAAAACTAATCATCACTCAAGTTGTCATAAACACATAGTAACACACTTTCAGAGAAAGAGGAGATTAATTGCTTACTAACCTTATTAGATTGACATCGTTTTCAAGTCTTCTGAAACAATTACTTCTCCTGCTGTCTTTTCAAGCACTTCCTCTAAGGTAACGCCAGGTGCAAGTTCTTTCAAGAGGAACTTACCATCTTGGAAACCAAAGACAGCCAACTCTGTAATGACTAGATCAAGAACTCCTTTAGCAGAAAGTGGCAAAGTGCACTCTGGCAAGAGTTTAGATTCACCATCTGAAGTAGTATGCTGGATTGCACCGATAACACGTTTCGCTCCAACCAACAAGTCCATCGCTCCACCCATTCCTGGGGCAAACTTCCCTGGAATAATCCAGTTAGCAATACTACCATCTTGACTTACTTCCAAAGCTCCTAGCACGGTCGCATCAACGTGTCCACCACGGATGATCGCGAAGGAAGTCTGCAAGTCAAACAATGCTGCTCCAGGTAAGAGAGTAATTGGCGCTCCACCAGAGTTTGCTAAGTTTGGATTGTAAGTATCTTTCGTTGGTGTTTCACCAAAGCGAAGAGCTCCATTTTCAGCCTGAAGAATAACGTTTACTCCGTCAGGAATATAGTCAGCAGATGCGTTTGGAATACCAAATCCTAGATTGACAACATCTCCATCTTTAAATTCTTGTGCAACACGTCTTGCAATAATTTCTTTTGCTTTCATATTAGTTCACCCCCGCCAATTTTTTAGTCTCTGTCCAAAGATCACCCATCATCTTATGGTGTTCTTCTGGAGTCAAGCTTTGGACGACATAGTCAACAAGGATGCCCGGAACATAAATATCATTCGGATGAATTTCGCCAGCTTCAACAATTTCATTCGCTTCAACGATAACAGTATCTGCTGCGAGTGCTAATTGCAAGGAAATGTTTTTCGTAGTACCATCGATATACAAGTTGCCGTATTTGTCAGCTTTAGTCGCTTTGATTAAGGCAACATCGATTTTAAGTGGATCATAGACCAAGTATTCACGGCCATTACGCTCTACTTTTTCATAATCTTTTTCTAAGATTGTTCCGACTCCTGTCGGGGTCAAGACAGCTCCTAAGCCAGCTCCAGCTGCATGGAGACGCTCGACAACAGTTCCCATCGGTGTAAATTCGACTTCCATCTTCTTTTCAAAATACTCACGTTGAGCTGCTGCAGATGTTCCTACGTGGGCTGCAATATATTTTTTTACTTGGTGATTTTCACAGAGTCGTCCAACCCCAACTTCTTTACCAGGATGAGATGTTACCACCGATACCAAAGTCAAGTCTTGCTGGTTTTGTTTTACTAATTCTTCAATCAATTCAAAAGGTTCACCGACTCCGAGGAATCCAGAAATTCCAACGATATCGCCCGATTTGACTTTAGAAATAGCTTCTGATAATGATACAACTGATTTCATGCTGATACCTCCTCTTTTACTTACGATTGAAAACAGCTTTGCGTTTTTCAACAAAAGCACGCATTCCTTCTAGTTTGTCTTCTGTAGAGAAGAGCAATGCTTCTGCTTCTGTTTCCAGACGGATTGCATTTTTAAGAGGAAGTTCCGCACCAACTTGAATGACATGTTTTGCTTTTTCAACAGCTAACGGTGCATTCTTCATGATGGCTGCGGCTAATTCTTCAGCTGAAGACAACAATTCTTCAGCAGGAACCAGTTTGTTAAGAATACCTAAGTCATAGGCTTCTTGACCTTTCACTGTACGAGCAGTGAAGATAAGTTCTTTGGCACGGCTAGTTCCAATCAAGCGAGACATCCGTTGAGTACCAGCAAATCCTGGAATAATACCCAAGCCAACTTCTGGGAAGCCAACCACTGTTTTTTCAAATCCAATACGGATATCTGTTGAAAGTGCTAGTTCCATACCACCACCGAGTGCATAACCATTGATGACTGCAATCGTTGGTTGGCGTAAATCTGAAAGGCGAGTAAATGTATCATTTGCAAATGTCATGTATTCAAATGCTTGAATAGGTGACATCAAATCCATTTCCTTGATGTCTGCTCCAGCGACGAATGCTTTTTCTCCTGCTCCAGTTACGATGACAACGCGAATTTCTTCGCTTTTCTCAACTTGATCAAGAACTTCATTCAAATCAGCTAAAACTTGAGAACTCAAGGCGTTCAAAGCTTCAGGACGGTTGATAGTAATATATCCAATCCCATTTTTAACTTCTAATAAAACAGTTTTACTCATTTTTATGCTCCTACTTATAAAAATTGAATGACTAAGTATGGTGTCAACAAATACTTAAACCACAAATGTAAGAGCTTACATTCTTATAATATACCATTTCTCACACTTCGTCTACTTAATCATCATTTATACATCGATAAGCTAAGCTTATAGTTTTGATATTCAAATTAATTTTTCGAAAAATAAAACAAGTCCTATCAAGGCTTGTTTGAAAAAACAGCTCATCGATAGGACTTGTTTATATAGTAGAAGCAAATGGAAAACTTCAAAAATGAACTAGGGTTTAGCGTTCTACGATGACCGCTGTACCCATTCCGCCACCTATACAAAGGGTAGCAAGGCCACGCTTAACATCACGTTTTTGCATTTCATGCAAAAGTGTTACCAAAATACGGCAGCCTGAAGCACCGATTGGGTGACCAAGAGCAATCGCACCACCATTTACATTGACTTTTTCAGGATCAAGATTCAGTTCTTTTCCAACGGCACATGCTTGCGCTGCAAATGCTTCATTGGATTCAACCAAATCTAAATCTTCCACTGTAAATCCGCCTTTTTCAAGGGCTTTGCGAGATGCGTAAATCGGACCACAACCCATAACTTTTGGATCTAGTCCAGCGCTTGCGTAAGATTTGATCGTTGCTAAAACTGGAACGCCCAATTCTTTAGCCTTATCAGCACTCATAACAACAACTGCTGCTGCACCGTCGTTAATACCTGAAGCATTACCAGCAGTTACAGTACCATCTTTCTTGAACACTGGACGCAATTTTCCCAATCCTTCAAGAGAAGCATCTTTTCTTGGAAATTCATCTGTATCAAATACGATAGGATCACCCTTACGTTGCGGAATTTCAACAGGAACAATTTCTTCTTTGAAACGACCAGCTTCGATCGCTGCAACTGCACGTTTTTGAGATTGCACAGCAAAGTTATCTTGGTCTTCACGTGTAATGCCATATTGTTCAGCAACGTTTTCAGCTGTAATTCCCATATGGAAGGATTCAAAGGCATCTGTCAAGCCATCGCGAAGCATAGTGTCTACCACTTGAGAGTCTCCCATACGAGCGCCCCAACGTTGGTTTTGAAGGACATAAGGAGCTTGGCTCATGTTTTCAGCCCCACCAGCTACAACGATATCAGCATCTCCACACAATACAGCTTGAGCCGCCAATTGAACTGCTTTCAAACCAGAGCCACAAACTTTGTTAATAGTGAAAGCTGGAGAAGCTACTGGGACACCTGCGTTAACACTCATTTGACGAGCTACGTTTTGACCAAGACTTGCACCCAGAACATTCCCCATGATAACTTCATCAACTTGTTCGGGTTTCAAATTTGCTCGTTCAATAGCACTTTTAATAACCAAACTACCTAGATCAACAGCCGAAACATTTTTTAAAGTTCCACCAAAAGAACCTAAAGGTGTGCGGACTGCTGCTACAATAACTGCTTCTTTCATTTCTCGCTCCTTATATCTTAATATTTAAAGAATCCTTCTTTAGTCTTGCGACCAAGCTTACCAGCTTCAACCATCTTCTTCAGAAGTGGAGCAGGACGATACTTAGGATCTCCAAATCCATTGTTTAATACTCCCATGATAGCCAAGCAGACATCAAGACCGATCAAGTCAGCCAATGCCAATGGGCCAATTGGGTGATTAGCGCCTAGTTTCATTGCTTCGTCAATTTCTTCTGCTGAAGCAATTCCTTCTCCTAAGATGAAAATAGCCTCATTGATCATTGGAATCAAGACACGGTTCACAACAAAACCATAAGAATCTTTCACATCTACAGCTGTTTTACCGATTTTTTCAGTCAATTCACGAACAGCTTTCACAACTTCATCTGATGTTTGAAGCGCACGAATAACTTCAACCAATTTCATAACTGGTGCTGGGTTGAAGAAGTGCATACCAATAACGCGTTCTTGATGAACTGTCGCAGCTGCAATATCAGTAATAGATAGAGATGAAGTGTTTGAAGCCAAAATAGTTTGAGGATCAGTCAACTCATCCAACTGTTTAAAGATGCTCAATTTGATGTCGCGATTTTCAGTAGCCGCTTCAATAACCAATTGAGCATGTTTAGCATCTTCATAAGATGTAGAAGGAATCAGATTTGCCAAAATGCTATCTTTATCTTCTTCCGACAAACGACCTTTCTCAACAGAACGAGACAATTGCTTAGTAATACCATCCAGTCCTCTTTGAACAAATTCTTCCTTGATATCATTGAGATAAACTGTGAAACCTGATTGAGCAAAGACTTGTGCAATACCGCTTCCCATTTGACCTGATCCGATGATCATCACTTTTGAAATACTCATTTTTTTCTCCTATTTACTATCAAAATATAAACTTCAAAAAGAAAGAATCGGAACGATTACTAGCAAATGCTGAGCAATCGTTCCAAATTCATTATTATACAAATGCTCCAATACCAGTAATTTCACGGCCTACGATCAAAGCATTCACTTCATGAGAACCTTCATATGTGTAGATTGCTTCAGCATCTGCAAAGAAGCGAGCTACATCAGTTTCAAGAGTGATTCCGTTACCACCACATGTTTCACGAGCAAGTGCAACTGTTTCGCGCATTACCAATGAGTTGTGCATCTTAGCAAGTGCAGAGTTCAGCATCAATTCGTTACCTGCTTCTTGCATTTCTGCAATACGAGCTGAATATGAAAGTACTGCCACTGCGTTAGCTTGCATTCTAGCCAATTTTTCTTGTACGATTTGGAATGCAGCAATTGGACGTTTGAATTGTTGACGATCTTTAGCATATTTAAGAGCTGCTACGTATGAACCACAAGTGATAGCAGTTGCAATGTGAGCAACGTCAGCACGAGTGAATGTCAAGATACGAGCTACATCGCCAAATCCATTGATGTTTACCAAACGGTCTGAATCTGGAACTTCCACGTTCTTCATAGTAATGTGACCATTACGTACACAACGAAGAGCAGTTTTGTGAGGGATTGGTTCTGCATGATATCCAGGAGCACCTTTACGAACGATGAAACATTTCACTTTTCCATCTTCAACGTCACGAGCGAATACTGGAACAACATCAGCTGTGTCTGATCCACCGATCCAACGTTTTTCTCCGTTCAAGATCCATTTATCGCCAACACGCTCAGCTGTTGTTGCAAGCCCTCCAGCAATGTCAGAACCTGACAACGGCTCAGTCAAAGCGAAACATCCTTGCCAGTCAAATGCAGCTAACTTAGGAAGGAACTCTTTTTGTTGACGCTCGTCACCACCAAGCAAGACTGTGTTGTAGCAAAGTCCACCATGAACTGTGAAGAAAGTCGCTATAGACGCATCGAAACGGCCTAATTCCAAATACAAGAATGCGATGTAAAGTTCTGATGGTTTGTAGTTGCCTTCGCGTCCTTCGAACAATTTAGGGTTGTTCATGATTTGAGCGCCTTTAGCAACTGCATAGAATTCTTCAAATGGGAAATCAGGTGCTTCCCAATATTCATTAATGACTGGACGAAGATGTTTTTCAATCAAACGACGAGTTTCTTGCAATACTTCCGCTTCTCCCAATGTCAAGCCATCTGCATAGTGGAAAAGATCCTCAGGGTATAGTTCACGCAAAATTTCTTCTTTAGTTGCCATTTTATTGACTCCTTTTGTATAGTTTTTATTTGTAATAATAGCGCTTTCATTTTGCAGCTCAGTATTTGTTGACGCTTTCATTTTATATCTAATATGTTATGATGTCTACTTAAGAAAGATTAATAAGACCATAAGTTTAGATTATACATATTGATTTTACTGGCTTTGAAAGGTCTTTTTCTAATAAAAACTAGGAAAAATCTTTGAATACGGTTACAAATTTTAAAGAAAAATCTACTTTGAAGTGACTTTATAAATTGAGTTTTGCAAAAGAAAAAGCCCATGTGGGCTTTTCAGCATTGTTATCGGATTTGCTCAAAATGCAAATGGACAGCGATATGATCACCGTAACCACTGCGCTCCAAATCACGCTGCAAGCGATAGGAAATATAATGCTCAGCAATAGTGATATAGCCCGCTCCCAAGAGACGGTTCTCAACCATAGACTGAATCATACTGATAGTCGCACGCTCAACCTTGGCTTCTTCCAAATCTAACACGACTTTTTTTGTCACCAAGGCTAGATTTTGACGGAGATCGTCTGTCAAGACATAAACGGTTTGAGCTGCTTTTAATACCGCTTGATAGATTTTATCTGGGTCAAAGTCAACGACTTCCCCACTGCGTTTAATAACTTTCATAAAATACTCCTTTATTTATATATTTCTGATATAGTGTAAATCTCTGGCTTGGCTGCTATCAATCCAATTTTCAGTAGCAGACTCAAAGACAAAGCCCTCTTTTTCATAAAAAGGAAGACCAATAGCATTTCCTTCCGTTACTGTGACAGCTTGTTCTCTAGCCTGATATTGTGATTTTTGATAAGTTGTCAAGGTCGCCAGTAACTCATGACCGATTCCCAAACGTTGAGCCTGCGGCAAGACATAGAGAACGTAGACATTGGCTCTGCCGTCCTCACTCATTCCACCACCAATACAACCAAGCACCTGCCCATTCACTTCTGCCAGCCAATAGCCGTTCCATTCGGTAGAAAGTTCAGTCAAGTCCTTATACAAACGTTCCTGGCTATAAAAAATGTCAAACACTCGTTCTATGTAGGAAGAGGAATAAATATCTTTATAGGTAGTCAGCCAAGTTTCTCTACATATTTTTTGGATTAGTTGCCAATCATCCTTGCTTGCCTTACGAACCCGCATTTCATCACCTCTCAAGCTAGAACTTACCCTATCATTATACAATTTTTTCTTGTTTTTTTCAAAAAGATAGGACTAACTAATCAGGCATATACTATATACCATTTTACTCTAATACAATGTCTTGTTTCTTGTAACGATATTGCATTTTCCAATGATTTTCAGATACTTCTTCTAATTTCAGAGTTTTGTTAATCTTATTAAAAGGCAGTTTCTCTTCCTCAACTTTCTTTAGGAGCTCAACTAATAAATCACCCCCAGCGTTTAGAGAAATTAAACTATCATCCTCACTATCGTATTGAAGTAAAACTTTCTTAGTCGGTTTGTGGATGACATTATAAAGATTAAAAGCCCTTTTAATGTCAAAATTCTTCTCTTTGTCGGCTATCATTGATACAGTATGCAACTCTAACCGACCGATTTTAAAAGCCCCGAACAGACTGACAACAATCCCTAATCCAGCAAGTGTTTCCCAGATAAGAGAGAAAAGTTTTAAATCCCAATCTGTTATAAGGTTAAGAAGTAGATAAAGAGCCCCCAAACCGAACCCTAACAAAATTAGACCTGCGCCATAAAAACTTGCCTTATCACCAGTTCGAATAATTGGCTTGTCGTAAACTCTCTTCCCCTCAAGTTTTTCCAGACTGCGCTTTGCCTTGTACTCTTCAATTCGTTGACTATGCTTTTCTGTCATACTATTTAATCACACCTTACTTATCTATATAAAATCTAAACCAAAATTGCCGATCAATAATCTGGTCTTAGAACCCCTTTAACAGTCTCTTTAGTCGCTTCATAGTCGCCATCAACTACAACCTTGATAATACGCTTAGCATCTTCTTCAGGAGCTGGCACAAGCGGTAAGCGGGTTGGACCTGCTGCAAAGCCCATGTAATTGAGAACGGCCTTGACTGGGGCTGGGCTTGGATAAGAGAACAGGGCATTGACTTTAGGGATGAATTTCCGTTGGATAGCTGCTGCTTTTTTGATATCATTGTGCTCAATAGCATCCAGCATTTCAAACATTTCATCACCATTTGTGTGAGAAGCAACGGAAATAACCCCATCAGCACCTAGATTCATAGCATGAAAGGCATCGCCATCCTCACCCGTATAAATCAGGAACTCCTCTGGACGATGCTCAATCAAATAAGCCATATTAGCCAGACTCGTACATTCCTTCACGCCAATAATATTTGGGTGCTCTGCCAGCCTCAACATAGTCTCAGGTGTCATCTCAACTACTACCCGTCCTGGGATATTATAGATAATGATAGGCAGGTTTGAAGCATCCGCAATGGCTTTAAAATGCTGATACATGCCTTCTTGAGACGGTTTATTGTAATAGGGAACAATGGCCAAACCAGCCGCAAAACCACCAACCGCATCTACTTCTTTGACAAATTCGATGGAGTCACGCGTTTCGTTGGTACCGACACCAGCTATCAAAGGAACACGCCCCTTGACAACTTCTTGTACAGCCGCAAATAATTCCAACTCTTCATCGTGGGTCAGGGTTGGACTCTCAGCAGTCGTTCCAGCTAGCAAAATCCCATCCGTATGGTGAGCCAACAAATGCTCAATTAAGTCTGGAATGGCCTCAAAATTGATGGAGCCATCTTCATGAAAAGGCGTAATGAAAGCTGTGATGATTTTACAATTCTTCAAATCTGCGTATGCCATAGACTTACCTCTCTTTGTATGAAAAGAGGATTGAATGACAGATATTCAATCCTCGACCTGTCACATATTTTCAGACAGTTTATTTTAATTCAAAAACAACTTCTTCCGTCGGACGGACCAAACCACGCTCATGCAATGTCTCTGCGATTTGAACAGAATTCCATGCTGCTCCCTTCAAGAGATTGTCTGAAACAACCCACATATGGATTCCTTTTTCTGCATCCAAGTCTTTACGGATACGACCTACAAAAGTATCGCGTGAACCAACTGCGTTAATTGCTTGAGGATAGATTTGGTGAGCTACATCATCTTCAAGAACTGCACCTGGAAAGGCTGCAATAGCTGCTTTCACTTCTTCAATTGGTGCTACTTCTTTTGTTTCGATGTAAACAGACTCAGAGTGAGCTGACAAGACGGGAATACGCACACATGTTGCAGATACTGCAATGCTGTCATCTTCCATGATTTTCTTAGTTTCCTTGGTCATCTTCATCTCTTCATAAGTGTAGTCGTTGTCAGTAAAGACATCGATTTGTGGAAGAGCGTTAAAAGCGATAGGATAGTGTTTCTTGTCACCGCCTGAAGGTAAGATTTCCGCATGCAAATCACGTGGATTAACACCATCATTCAACACTTCACGAAGCTCGCGTTGCGTTTCAAGAATGGCTCCCATACCTGCACCAGAAACCGCCTGATAAGTTGAAACAATGATACGCTCCAAGCCCCATTGCTGACGGACTGGCTCCAAGGCCACCATCATCTGAATAGTTGAGCAATTAGGACAAGCGATAATCCCTTTATGCTGATCTAGTGCATGAGCGTTTACTTCTGGAACAACCAGAGGCACATCAGGATTTTGGCGGAAATATGAGGTGTTGTCCACTACGACTGCACCAGCTTTAACTGCATAGGGAGCATATTTTGCTGAAGTAGAGCCACCAGCTGAGAAAAGAGCGATGTCTACACCTTCAAAGGCAGTTTCTGTTGTTTCTTCGATCGTAACATCTTGTCCCTTGAACTGAAGAACCTTACCAGCTGAACGAGCAGAAGCCAAATAACGGATCTTATCAATTGGAAGTGTTGATTCTTCCAGCATTTTAATCATTTGAGCGCCAACAGCACCTGTCGCGCCGACTACAGCAACTGTATATCCCATACAATCCACCTCTGAATTTTCTAAAAATTTTGTATATTCTAGTATTATACTATTTTTAAGGAAAAATGCAAATATTTCTAAAGAATTATGGACTTATTTTGTTGCAATGCTCAGCGCTCACAATACTGACCGTCTCAGTATCAATGTCTCTTAGATCAACTTCGACCAATGGTCTCGCCAATCTAAGAGACATAGAAAAATCCCCAATCCGTAGACTGGGGATAAGGGCACTTTCGTGTGATCAGCAGGTTCACACAACTGATCAAGGTCCGCTCCTGCGTTTATGACCTCCCATGCTTCAATTTGCAGAAAATCTGCATATCGACTCATCGCACCTATTTATCATAAGCTATAGCGTAGAAAATGTCAAGCTATAAAGATTAGTCAACCATCACAGATACTTACTTCCTTCTCGAAGACTAAGTGCAGCCATTTCTGCTCGATGCCGTTCTATAAAATCTCTGACCCAGTCTGGATTGGTTTTTGAATAATCTCTCAGCGCCCATCCGATGGCCTTGTTAATAAAAAATTCTGTTTGGCTTAGATTATTCACTAAAATTTTCTCGAGCAACTCTGTGTCTGTTTTCTCTTTTCGCAATAGCTGATGATCAATGGCTAATCGCCGCAACCAAAAATCTTTATCGCAACTCCAGGATAAAATAATCTCTTTGGTTTCTGGAAATCGGGCAATGATAGATCCGACCAAGCGGTCCAAAAAGTCAATGGTATCCCACCAAGACTTAGTTTGAGCTAGTTTCTTCAAACGTGGCAAGTCAGATGGGGTCAAGAGCTTCTTGCGACTTTCCAGATAATCTAGCGCGGCATACTGCAATTCTCGATAGGAATTGTCCCAAGATTCATTTATAAAAACCCAATCAATGACGGAGTCAGTCTGCTGTTTGAAAAAAGCCTTTGCGAGTTTCCGCCTAGCTGGAGTCTTGACTCCTATAAAGTCAAATTTATTTTTCATATAGGCTTTCATAGCTACTGCATCATCAAGGCTAGCTACTGCTTTTAACTCTTTTACCAATTCTTCTACATTCATATCCTACTCCAGCAATTCACGGTCATAAATAGTGTAGTCACAGCGATAAATCACGAGGCGCTTGCCGTCAATCAGCAACTCAGAGGTTTTGGGAGCATCAGATTTATCGAGAGAGACACGGTCGCCAGCATAAGCTGCCAGCGGAGTCCCGTTTTGCGAGCGAATCAGAATGACCTTCTTCTTGCCAGTAAATTCGTTTTTGAAGGCTGAAATCATGCGATTCAAAACGGGAACTGCATGGCTATTCTCCTCAACATCTGCAGTCTTTTGATACTGGGAAAATACGTCTTTCAAGCCCTTTTCTTCTGCAATCAAGGAAGAACCTACATGGTCAATCTCGTACTTACCCAAGGTGATTTTGAGAACAGATGAGTCTTCTTTGGAATTCCCTTCCGCATCAACTGAGTCAAACTCCTCATTACGCGAGATGGATAGGGACTTGCCCGACATCTGGTCAATAAGCTGAGAATTTTCATCATAAGTGCGAACTGTCATCTCCAGCCCCAGCCATTCCTCCTTGGCATTTTTAAACCACTTTTCAACGGACTGACAACCGGTCAAGCTCAAAAGGGCAATGCTTATAAGAAGAGTTATTAGGTATCTCTTTTTCATTATTTATGCTCCATATTTTTTTCGTATAAGGAAATTTCTTTTGCAATTTGCGATTTGGCAGCTTTTCCCATCAACAATAATTTGATAGGCCTCATCACTTGCAGTCCTAGGCCACCCATTGTATAGTAAGATAGGCGATAGTAAAAATAATTAACAAATTCAATGATGGCAAACAACCAAAGTAAAACTCCAATAATGATATTACTGCTACTACTCACTCTAAAAGACCAGATCCAAATCGGTATATATGCAAGCAGCATCATTAAATCTAGCACTTTTAATCCTTTATAAAGAGGTACAAGTAGTTGAGCTTTCAGGGCCTTCTTCTTTTGGATTCGTCTTAAACAGTTAAGCCAATAGAGGGACCCTTGAACCAATATCAGATTAAGAATTAACAATGGAAAATAAAGGACTGCACTAGATGTGGCAAATCGGGTCTCTGATTTCGTATACAGGACATACACGATACAAAATAACACAACACTTATTGATTCCCCTGAGGCAAGGTAAATTAATTCCTGTTTGAGACTTCTTTTTTTCAATGTTCATCCTCCTATGAGCAAAAACTAGGTGATGGGAATATGGCTTTATTATATCAAAATATCTGGAATTTAAGTCTAAAAGAGAGAGGCCAGGCTCTGTTTAGCCCAACCTCTTCTTATATCTTAAATTCAATTAGAACAGACCAATCGCTGTACCGTCTGCCGCCACATCCATATTAAGTGCTGCAGGACGTTTTGGTAGACCTGGCATTGTCATGACATCTCCTGTCAAAGCCACGATAAAGCCTGCCCCAAGTTTTGGTACCAATTCACGAATGGTAATTTCAAAGTTTTCTGGTGCGCCCAGAGCAGCAGGATTGTCTGAGAAGCTATATTGGGTTTTGGCCATACAGACTGGCAGCTTGTCCCAGCCGTTCTTGACGATTTCCCGAATCTGAGTCTGTGCTTTTTTCTCAAAGTTCACTTTTGAACCACGATAGATTTCTGTGACAATCTTCTCGATTTTCGCTTCAATTGTTGAGTCGTTGTCATAAAGACGAGTGTAGTTTGCTGGATTTGCGTCAATGGTTTTGACAACAGTTTCAGCCAGAGCCACACCGCCATCAGCGCCATCAGCCCAGACACTAGCAAGCTCAACCGCTACCCCGATTTCTGCACAGAGTTCCTTAAGAGTAGCAATTTCAGCTTCCGTATCTGAAACAAATTCATTGATGGCTACTACTGCTGGAATACCGAACTTGCGGATATTTTCAACGTGACGTTTGAGATTGGCAAAGCCAGCTCGGACCGCCCCAACATTTTCTTCAGTAAGTGCATCCTTAGCCACACCACCATTCATCTTGAGCGCACGCAAGGTTGCAACGATTACGACTGCATCTGGAGAAGTTGGCAAGTTAGGAGTTTTAATATCCAAGAATTTCTCTGCACCAAGGTCCGCACCGAATCCGGCTTCTGTCACCGTATAATCAGCCAAGCGCAGCGCTGTACTAGTCGCCAAGACTGAGTTACAGCCATGGGCGATATTGGCAAACGGTCCGCCATGAACAAAGGCTGGTGTACCGTAAATAGTCTGAACTAGATTTGGCTTAATTGCATCTTTCAAGACTAAAGCCAGAGCCCCTTCTACCTCAAGGTCACGAACATAGACTGGTGTGCGGTCATAGCGATAGCCGATAACGATGTTAGCCAAGCGATTTTTCAAATCTTCAATATCCGTTGCCAAGCAAAGAATCGCCATGATTTCAGAAGCAACCGTGATATCAAAACCATCTTCGCGCGGAATACCGTTGAGCGGGCTGCCTAAGCCAACCGTCACGTGGCGCAGTGCTCGGTCATTTAGGTCCACAACACGTTTCCAGATAATACGACGTTGGTCGATACCTAGCTCATTTCCCTGATGCAAATGATTATCGATGAGAGCAGACAGAGCATTATTAGCAGTCGTAATGGCGTGCATGTCACCAGTGAAATGCAGGTTGATGTCTTCCATCGGTAAAACTTGCGCGTGACCACCACCAGCTGCGCCTCCTTTGATTCCCATAACAGGCCCTAGGGAAGGTTCGCGGATAGCAATCATAGTTTTCTTGCCAATCTTGTTAAGCGCGTCAGCCAGTCCAATGGTAATGGTGGACTTACCTTCTCCAGCAGGTGTCGGATTGATTGCCGTTACTAAAATCAGCTTGCCGACAGGATTTTCTGCTACTTCACGAATCTTGTCAAAACTGAGCTTGGCCTTGTACTTTCCATACAGCTCCAAGTCCTCGTAATCAATACCAACCTTTTTTACTACATCCACAATAGGCTGTAATTCAATACTCTGAGCAATTTCGATATCTGTTTTCATTAGGAACTCCTCTAATTTGATGAAACTATTATAACAAATATGATATAAAACTGCACATTTAAACTCCAATAGCAACATAATGTTCGGTAATTACTTCATTTTTTTCATACAATACATCTTCTTTAGTGAAAAAATAAGTTTAACTAAATTGAACCTTAAGTTAATTTTATTTTACTAAATTCGTTTTTTCTTGTAGAATAAAGCTATGAATATATTGATTACCTCTGGCGGAACGAGTGAAAGAATCGACCAAGTCCGCTCTATCACTAATCATTCGACGGGTCAACTTGGGAAAATGATAGCTGAGCATTGCTTGGCAGAGGGTGCTTCGGTGACTCTGCTGACAACGGCAAAAGCTGTTAAACCGGACCCGCATGAAAACCTAACGATTAAGATCATTGAAGATACGGAGCAGCTCCTGACAGCTATGGAAGGGCTGGTGCCAGCTCATGATGTACTCATTCATTCAATGGCTGTTTCTGACTATAAACCAGTTTATATGGCAGGATTTGAGGAGGTTCTTGCCAGTTCAGATTTGGCAGAATTTCTGGAAAAAAGTAATTTTGAAAGTAAGATTTCATCTGCTGATGACTATCAGGTACTTTTCCTCAAGAAAAATCCTAAAATCATCAGCAAGGTTAAGGAATGGAAGCCCAATATTCGATTGATTGGCTTTAAGCTCCTGGTAGGTGTCTCTAAAGAAGAGTTACTAGCTACTGCTAGAGCTAGTCTTGAAAAAAATCAAGCTGAATTAATTGTAGCCAACGATTTGACTGAAATTGCTAGCGGGCAACACCACGCTTATCTCCTAGGAGCAGACACTATCACAGAAGCTTTCTCCAAGGCAGAAATTGCTGAACAATTGTTAAGGCATATCCAGAAAGGAGACAGTTCATGATCCATGTTACTCTCGCTGTCACGGGCAGTATTTCAGCCTATAAGGCAGCAGATATTACGAGCCAGCTGGGTAAGCTAGGCTATGGTGTGTCTGTTCTCATGACGGAAGCTGCCAGTCACTTTATCACCCCGCTGACTTTACAGGTTTTATCAAAGAATCCTGTTTCCCTTGACCTTATGGACGAGCCGAGGCCAGACAAGGTCAACCATATTGAGATTGGCAAAGAAACAAATCTTTTCTTAGTCGCTCCTGCAACAGCTAATACCATCGCCAAACTGGCTAATGGTCTAGCGGATAATATGGTAACCGCTACAGCCCTTGCTCTCCCATCTCATGTCAAAAAAACCATCGCACCAGCCATGAATACCAAGATGTATGAAAATCCACTCACTCAGCACAATTTGGAAAGATTAAAAAAATTTGGCTGGGAGATTATCGAACCGCGTGAAGCTGTTCTAGCTTGCGGAGATCATGGGACTGGCGCTCTAGCTGATGTCAATATTATTATAGAAAAAGTAAAGGAAATTATAAATGAGAAAACAATCTAGTATCGCGCAAATTGCTATCTTTTTTGCTATTATGTTAGTGCTCCATCTGCTGAGCTCTGTTATTTTCAACCTACTACCGGTTCCGATTAAACCGACCATTATTCATATTCCAGTCATTATTGCTAGTATTATCTACGGACCGCGAATTGGAGCTGTTCTTGGAGCCCTGATGGGGGTAATCAGTGTGGTGACCAACACCGTTGTCCTGCTGCCAACTAGCTACCTCTTCAGTCCTTTTGTAGAAAACGGTAGCATCAATTCATTGATGATCGCTATGGTTCCACGTATTCTAATCGGAATCACTCCGTATTTTGTCTACAAATGGATGAAAACTAAGCCAGGTTTAGTTTTAGCTGGTGCTGTAGGCTCAATGACCAACACAATCTTCGTTCTCGGAGGAATTTTCATTCTATTTTCATCTGTTTACAATGGAGATATCAAAGCCATGCTTGCATTGATTTTTTCAGCTAATGCAATCTCAGAAATGATTATTTCTGCTATCCTTACAGTTGCAATCGTTCCAGCACTTGAAAAACTTAAAAAATAATCACCTAGCGTGATTATTTTTTTTGATCCAAGCATGCTCATTTTTTCAAAGTATTTCACTATTTTTTAGGTCAGTACTTTCAAAAAATATGAAAATATGTTACAATGAAAGCGATTGAACAAACAAGAAAATCTTGTGCCCTTTCTTAAAACCACACAGTGATTTTCTATCTTAAATATAAAGGAGACTCCATCTATGACCTATCAAGAAAACTTCAAAAAATGGCTTGACTTCGCTGAACTTCCTGACTATCTTCGGAAAGAGTTAGAAGGTATGGACGAAAAAACTAAGGAAGATGCCTTTTATACAAACCTTGAGTTTGGTACTGCTGGTATGCGCGGTCTGATCGGTGCTGGTACTAACCGTATCAATATTTATGTTGTCCGTCAGGCAACGGAAGGTTTGGCTCGTTTGATTGACGAAAAAGGAGATGAGTTCAAAAAACGCGGTGTTGCGATTGCTTACGACTCTCGTCATTTCTCACCAGAATTTGCTTTTGAATCTGCTGCTGTTTTGGCTAAGCACGGCATCAAGTCCTATGTCTTTGAAAGCCTGCGCCCAACTCCAGAACTTTCATTTGCGGTACGTCATTTAGGAACTTTTGCTGGTATCATGATTACGGCCAGCCACAACCCTGCTCCATTTAACGGCTACAAGGTATATGGTGAAGACGGCGGACAAATGCCTCCGCATGATGCAGATGCATTGACTGACTACATCCGTGCTATTGAAAATCCTTTTGCTATTGAGGTCGCTGATGTTGAAGCTGAAAAAGCTTCTGGCTTGATTGAAGTGATTGGCGAAGCTATTGATGCTGAATACCTCAAGGAAGTTAAAGATGTCAATATCAACCAAAAACTGATTGATGAATACGGTAAGGACATGAAGATTGTCTATACTCCTCTTCACGGTACTGGTGAAATGCTGGCTCGTCGCGCTTTGGCTCAAGCCGGATTTGATTCTGTTGAAGTTGTTGAAGCTCAAGCTGTAGCTGATCCTGACTTCTCTACTGTTAAGTCTCCAAACCCTGAAAGCCAAGCAGCCTTTGCTTTAGCTGAGGAATTGGGTCGCAAGGTTGGTGCAGATGTCTTGGTTGCAACTGACCCTGACGCTGACCGTGTTGGTGTGGAAGTTCTTCAAAAAGATGGTAGCTACCTCAACCTTTCAGGTAACCAAATCGGTGCTATCATGGCTAAATACATCTTGGAAGCTCACAAGAGTGCAGGAACTCTGCCAGCTAACGCTGCTCTCTGTAAGTCTATCGTTTCTACTGACTTGGTGACTAAGATTGCTGAAAGTTACGGCGCAACTATGTTCAACGTCTTGACTGGTTTCAAATTTATCGCTGAGAAGATCCAAGAATTCGAAGAAAAACACAACCACACCTACATGATGGGATTTGAAGAAAGTTTCGGTTACTTGATCAAACCATTCGTACGTGATAAAGACGCTATCCAAGCTGTTTTGGTCGTGGCTGAGCTTGCTGCCTACTACCGTTCACGTGGCTTAACTCTGGCTGATGGTATTGAAGAAATCTACAAAGAGTATGGTTACTTTGCTGAAAAGACTATCTCTGTAACCTTGTCTGGTGTTGACGGTGCTGAGCAAATCAAGGCTATCATGGCTAAATTCCGTGACAATGGTCCGAAAGAATGGAACCAAACAGCTATTACTGTCGTAGAAGACTTTAAGGCTCAAACTGCTACTGCTGCAGATGGTACTGTTACAGCTCTTACGACTCCTCCAAGCGATGTGCTGAAATACACCTTGGCTGATGGTTCATGGATTGCTGTCCGTCCATCCGGAACAGAACCAAAGATCAAGTTCTACATTGCCGTTGTCGGTGATAGCAATGAGGATTCTCAAGCTAAGATTGCAAATATCGAAGCGGAAATCAATGCTTTTGTAAAATAAAGACTTATAAAAGATGAGACCAACCAATCTCATCTTTTTTTCGTATCAAATCTAAGCAATTTTAGAAACTTTATGGCATACTAGTTTTATCAAAAGAAATGAGGATTATTTATGGAACAATTTGCTCAAAATATTAAAGACTTGGAAGTCACAACTGTTGACCGTGCTCGTCAAGCGATTGCCGACAAAGAGACAGCAACTTTCTTCATTGGTCGCAAAACTTGCCCTTACTGCCGTAAATTCGCTGCTACTCTTGCTGGCGTTGTCGCTGATACCAAGGCGCATATTTTCTTTATCAATAGCGAAGAAGCTAGCGAATTAGAGAATTTGCAAGCCTTCCGCTCTGAATACAGCATCCCGACGGTTCCTGGTTTTGTGCATGTTCAAGACGGCCAAGTTGCTGTTCGCTGTGATTCTTCAATGACTGCTGATGAAATTAAAGCTTTTGCAAACTTGTAAAAATTAATTAAATTTAAAAATCTGAGACCGAATGAGTCTCAGATTTTTTTACTGATTTCTAGCTTCCTGAAAAGCCTCCCACATCTTCTGCTGGGGCTTAGCAAAAGGGTACTTCTCAAATTCCTCTGGATGTAGCCACAAGACCTCTCCCTCAGCTGCGTGTTGGCTATCTTTGACTCGTCCATAAGCTAGCTGGATATGCCACTTGCGATGACTGAAGACATGCTGCACCTTCGGAAAGGACTGTTGCTGCCAATCGACAATCAAATCATAATCCTGCTCAAAGCTTTCTTGAGGAGACAGATCCAGACTGGGCTGATTTTCAGCCACTTCAAATAGAGAGATCTGATTTTCGGTTTGAAATTCCTCGACTTCAATCAAGGGGAAATGCCAAAAACCTGATAACAAGCCAGCAGCTTCATTCTTTTCAAGCAAGAACTGTCCTTGCTCGTTTTCGATAATCAAGCCCTGAAGATAGACCGGAACAGGCTTCTTTTTAGGTGCTTTAATGGGATATTTATCCATTGTGCCGTGCAAATAGGCTGCGCTGAAATCCTTTACAGGACTGTCTTCTGGATGGGGATTAACAGGAGCTTCGATATCTGACCCCAGATCCATCAGTGCTTGATTGAAATCTCCGGGTCTGTCTGGATCAATCAGAATCTCCATCATAGCCTGAAATACCTTACGATTGCTAGGTTGCCCAATATCTAAATCAACCTCAAACAATCGACTCAGCACCCGCATGACATTTCCATCTACCGCGGGTTCAGGAAGACCAAAGGCAATGCTAGCAATGGCACCAGCCGTATAAGGTCCAATCCCTTTGAGGCTAGCAATTCCTTCATAGCTATCAGGAAATTTTCCAGCGAAATCCGTCATTATCTGCTGAGCTGCTTTTTGCATATTTCGCACCCGCGAATAATAGCCCAAACCTTCCCAAGCTTTGAGCAATCTATCCTCTGGAGCCTGCGCTAAGTCAGCTACAGTTGGAAACCAATCAAGAAAACGCTCATAGTAAGGAATCACCGTATCCACACGTGTTTGCTGCAACATAATCTCAGAAACCCAGATATGATAAGGATTTTTTGTTCGGCGCCAAGGCAAATCACGTTTATGTTCATCATACCAAGTCAATAATTTCTTGCGGAAAGAGGCAATTTTCTCCTCTTCCCACATTTCAATTCCAAATTTTTTTAAATCTAACATTTTTCTTATACTTAAGCAGACAAAAAAGAGAGTGGGACAGAAATCGGTAATTCGTTAAAATTCGATTTCGTCGTCCCACCTCCGCACAGTTGAGTAGGGCTGTAAAAGTTGATGAAATCAGCGTAGTAGAGCCCACTCAACCACTGCGTCTTGCTCGACACTCCAAAGACAATTGAGAGGCTAGGAGTTTTGTCCCAGACTCTTTTTAATTATTTTATTGGTCAACACTTTGTGCAGCTGTAATCAATGTTAAGTTATAAACGTCATCTGAATTACATCCGCGAGAAAGGTCGTTTACTGGCTTATTCAATCCTTGAAGAACTGGACCTACTGCTGAGAATCCACCTAACCGCTCTGCCATTTTATAACCGATATTTCCTGCTTCAATGCTTGGGAAGACAAAGACAGTCGCTTTACCTGCAACCTTGCTTCCTGGAGCTTTCAGGGCTGCTGTGCTTGGTACAAAGGCAGCGTCAAATTGCAATTCCCCGTCAACTTCTAAGTCTGGACGCAAATCATGAACCAATTTAGTCGCATGAACCACTTTATCAACGCTTTCTCCAAAGCCAGAACCTTTAGTCGAATAGCTCAGCATAGCAATCTTAGGATCAATACCAAACATTTTAGCTGTCACAGCTGAGTTGATCGCGATTTCTGCCAAAGCTTCTGAGTCAGGATTGATGTTAATAGCACAGTCACTGAAAAGATAACGTTCTGAACCACGCACCATGAGGAAGGCACCTGAAGTTCTTGTTACATTTGGACGCGTTTTAATGATTTGCAAGGCTGGACGCACTGTGGCAGCTGTAGAGTGGATAGAGCCAGAAACCATACCATCTACGATACCGAGGTAGACCAGCATCACCCCAAAATAGTTAACATCTGTTCTTAAAAGCTCAAGAGCTTCTTCATCACTGATTTTACCCTTACGACGTTCCACAAGAGCAGTTACCATTTCTTCCATTCTGTCATAGTTTTTAGGATCTATGATTTCATATCCATCCATAATGTTTTCGATTTCCAAGTAAATACGGATCTTATCTGGATTTCCCAAAAGAACTGGTGTAACTTCTGATTCTTTTACTATGCGTTTAACCGCTTGAAGAATACGTGGTTCTTGTCCTTCTGGCAAGACGATGCGAACATTTTTACCAACAACTGAGTCTCTTAGATTTTCAAAAACTTCCATGAGTTTCTCCTTTAAAATTTTAATTATTTTTTGTTAACGATGTAATGGTGTTTTGGAAATCAATCGGCAACTGGGATTCCAATTGGAGCTGCTTTTCCAAAAATGGATTATAAAAAGATAAAGAGTGACAATGCAAAGCCTGACGTGTAATTCCCGCTTCCAAAGTCCCACCATAGAGATCATCCCCAAGAAGAGGAAAGCCAAGATGGGCAAAGTGCACACGAATTTGATGGGTTCGTCCAGTGTGCAAGCGAATATCTACCAAATAGATATCGCCAAACTGCTCTACAACCTTGTAGCTGGTATGAGCATACTTACCATCCTTTGTCACACATCTGGTGATGATGCTATCAGGGTCGCGCCCAATTGGCGCAATAATGTCCCCCTCTGGTTTAAGCTCACCGCTCCCCTGAACGAGCGCGTAATAGCGCTTCTCAATCATTTTTTTCTGCAGTTGCTTATCCAGTCTTGCATGGGCATAGCCATGTTTTGCAAAGAGCATGAGTCCACTGGTATCGCGATCCAATCTCGTCACGATGTGAACCTGCTGACTTTCATAATCTTGCCGAATATAGTAAGCCTTGACAAAATTTGCCATCGTATTCGAATGATTGACACTGGGGATACTGGCCACCCCAGCGGGTTTATCTAAAACCAGAAAATGCTCATCTTCATACACGATTGACAAATCACGGTCCACAGCTTCTAGGCTTTCAAATCCCTTCTCATAGGGAATATCTACCGTAACCTTATCACCAATATCCAGTAAATAAATAGCGTTTTGCGGCTGATCATTGACAAGAATATTGCCACCTGCAAACTTGACCTTGGCCAAAAGGGCTTTTGAAATTTCATGCTTTTTCAAAAAAGTTTTGACTTTGACATGCTCATCCGCAATAAATTCAAATCTCATTCTTGGCACTCCTCGATAAAGGAGTCTCTCACGCGATTCCAAAAGCTGGTATGGCTAGGCGAAGCTACAAAGTTAATTTTATGATTATCGATTTGGTACTCAATACGGACAATATTTTTATTAGAAAATGTTTGATTATCGACCGCTATGGTATAGTAATCATTACGAGTCGGCAAGAGCTCAATCTTATCTTTTTTAGGAACGATAACTGAAGAACCCAAAGTACGATACACACGGTTATTGAGACTCGCAATCTCTGTCACTTGCAAGGCTTCAATCGTTGGGTGTAGGACTGCTCCTCCCAATGATTTATTGTAGGCTGTGCTTCCAGTAGGCGTTGAGACAGAAATCCCGTCGCCTCTGAATCGCTCAAAGTGAACATTATTGATGACCACATCAACAACCATGGTTCTGTCGGAGCGTTTAATGGTTGCTTCATTAAGCGCTCGAATGGTCCGCGTTTCGCCATTTTCAAAGGTTAGCTTGACATTTAAAATCGGATAAGAGACCTTGGCACCTGTGTCCAATTTCAGATTTTCCACTAATTTGTCGATCTCAAAGTCTCGATAATCCGTATAAAATCCTAAATGTCCTGTATGGACACCAACAAAGCGAACCTTATCCAGCTGATCTTCATACTTGTGGAAGGCTGATAGCAGCATCCCATCACCACCAACAGAAATCACGATATCTGGATTTTTGGGTGTCAAGATAAAGCCTGCTTTCCGCAATTTTTGCATCAGAGTTTGAAATACTTCCTCACTCTGCCTTTTGCGATTGCGGATAATCGCAATTTTTTTACCTGTATTCTTCATCTGTATCGTCACTATTTCCAACACCGTCATTTAGCTTACGGTGCAGAGGATCAAAGAGCGCCTGTGCTTCTTGGATGGCATCACGAATGGCTCCCATCTCTTCGTCTAGCTGGTAGGCCAGATTGGCCGTTATCTCCAAGCGTTTCTTGATCTCCTCCGGGAATTCTCCTTTATACTTATAGTTTAAAGAGTGCTCAATCGTTGCCCAAAAGTTCATGGACAAGGTACGAATCTGAATTTCTGCTAAGATAACTTTGTTTCCGTTAATCGTATCTACCGGATATTCAACGATGGCATGGTAGCTACGATATCCACTGGCTTTTTTGTTTTTGATGTAATCACGCTCCTGAACGATACGCATATCTGTCCGATTTCGCAAAACTTCTAAAACTTCATCCACATCGTCTACAAATTGAACCATGACACGCAAACCAGCAATATCCTGCATCTCTTGGGCTAAGTTTTCCTCAGTAATCCCTCGAAGCTCCATTTTCTCCTTGATACTTTCAATATGCTTTACGCGACCAGTTACAAACTCGATCGGTGAATGGCGTTGCTGTTTGCGATACTGTTTGCGAATACCACGAAGCTTGATTTTCAACTCACCAACCGCCTGAATATATGGATCCAGAAAATCTTCCCAATCTATTGTCATATACATACCTTGTCATCTATTCGTTTTTTGTATAAAATAAACACAGTTGTTATTATAACATAAAATCGCTTTCAGATAAAGAAAAGGATTTAAAAATGAACCATTTAGAAATAGAATACAAAACAATGTTAACAGAAGACGAACATAAACGACTTCTGACCTTCTTTGATCATGTCCAGCCAATTTTCCAAGTCAACTATTATATTGATTCGGCTGACTTTGCTCTTCGTGAAGCTCGCATGGCCTTGCGAGTCCGAACCACTCCTGACGCTGCTGAGTTCACTCTGAAAATTCCTCAAAAACTCGGAAATTTCGAGTATAACCAAGCCTTGTCCAAAGATGAATTTAAGAAAATTACAGAAAAATTGCAATTCCCTCAGGGAGAAATCCTAGACAAACTTCAAGAGAAAAAAATCCCAGTTGACAAACTAACAATACTCGGAACCCTTGAAAATATTCGATACGAAAAACAAGATGCAATCGGCCTTTTTGCCTTAGACGAAAGTCGTTACTTTGGTAAAAAAGATTTCGAGTTAGAATTAGAGATCAACGATATTGAAAAGGGGGAGCAAAAGTTCAAAGACTTTTTAAACGAAAATCAAATCCAATACAAGCCTGGTAAAAGTAAGATTGCCAGATTTGCCGAAAACTTGTAAAAATGCTGAAATAATCTCATTTTTTTGGTAAAATAATATTTATAAATCTAAAGAGACAAAAAGAGGATGGTCATTCTAATGTCAGACAAAAAAAATATGAAGCTTTTCTCCCTCAATTCCAATCACTCAATTGCCGAGAAGATTGCTGAAGCTGCTGGAGTACCTTTAGGCAAGCTTTCTTCCCGCCAATTTTCTGATGGCGAGATTCAAATCAACATTGAGGAGAGTGTTCGTGGCTATGATATCTATATCATCCAGTCTACCAGCTTCCCAGTCAATAATCACTTGATGGAGTTATTGATTATGGTTGATGCTTGTAAACGAGCAAGTGCCAATACAGTAACTGTGGTTATGCCCTATTTTGGTTATGCTCGCCAAGATCGGACAGCAGCTCCTCGCGAGCCAATCACTGCAAAACTCGTGGCCAACATGCTTGTTGGGGCTGGCGTAGATAGAGTCATCTCACTTGACCTTCACGCTGTCCAAGTACAAGGATTCTTTGATATTCCTGTTGACAATCTCTTCACCATTCCGTTGTTTGCCGAACATTATTGCAATATGGGATTAACTGGCGAGGATGTTGTCGTCGTTAGCCCGAAAAATTCTGGCGTGAAACGTGCTCGTAGCTTGGCAGAATATCTTGACGCTCCAATCGCCATCATCGACTATGGTGAAGATGAAGCGGGACGCTCCGAAGGATATATCATCGGTGAGGTTGAAGGCAAAAAAGCAATTTTGATTGACGATATCTTAAATACCGGTCGTACCTTCTCAGAAGCTGCTAAAATCGTTGAACGTGAAGGAGCTGTCGAAATTTATGCTGTCTCAAGTCATGGTTTATTTGCAGATGAAGCTGCAGACTTACTAGACAGTGTTCCTATCCGAGAAATCTTGGTGACTGACTCTGTTGATACCAAAGAAAAGACTCCGAAGAATGTTCACTATATCACTGCTAGCGAGTTGATTGGCGATGCTATCGTGCGTATTCAAGAAAGAAAACCAGTCAGCCCACTTTTTGCTTTTCAAAAGAAATAAGGGATAAATTTGTGATTTATTTAGATAATGCTGCTACAACTGCTTTATCGCCCGCTGCGATTGAGTCCATGACTCAGGCAATGACAGTCTTCGGCAATCCATCCAGTACCCACAGCCACGGTCGAGAAGCTAAAAAACTGCTCCGACAAGCTCGCGAAGATATTGCTAAAGTTCTACATACACAGAGCAAAAATATCCTCTTTACATCAGGTGGTACTGAAAGTAATAACACTGCAATCAAAGGATATGCTCTGCGCCATCAGAATCAAGGCAAGCATATTATCACTACGGCCATTGAACACCATGCTGTTTTAGAGCCTGTTGAATACTTGGTGGAGCACTTTGGCTTTGAAGCGACTATTATTCAGCCAGTGGATGGGCAAATCCGAACTGAAGATATCAAGAATGCTCTCAGACCGGATACTATCCTCGTCTCAGTCATGGCTATCAATAATGAAACAGGCTACATTTTGCCGATTCAAGAAATTGGTCAACTGCTAAAAGATCATCCTGCTGCTTTTCACGTTGACGCAGTCCAAGCCGTCGGCAAGCTCCCCATCTATCCTGAAGAATGGGGAATCAATTTCCTGAGTGCATCAGCTCATAAATTCCACGGCCCAAAAGGAGTTGGATTTCTCTATGCTGACCAGATGGATTTTGATAATTTCATGCATGGCGGCGATCAAGAAAACAAGCATCGGGCGGGCACAGAAAACCTCGTTTCCATTGTCGGGATGGCAACTGCACTTTCTGAAAATTTTGCCCATTTAGAGGAAAATCTTGAGCATGCCCAGCAGCTAAAAGATACTTTACTGAACAACCTAGCGGATATAGACTACTACCTAAACGAAAGTCAGCCTAGCCTGCCTTATGTTATCAATATCGGATTTCCAAACCAAAAGAATGATCTTATCTTGCTTCAAATGGACCTTAATGGCTTTTCAATCTCGACTGGCTCTGCTTGTACTGCTGGTGCTGTTCAGCCCAGTCATGTCCTTCAAGCCTTATATGGTCCAAACTCTGAACGCTTAAAAGAATCCATTCGCATCAGTGTGTCAGACCAAACTAGCATCCAAGAAATCAAGCTATTCAGCCAAAAACTAAAAGAAATACTAGGAGGATAAGATGGCTTTTCAAACATCTGTTAGCTTAGCAAACTGCGACTTCACCTATTCACTCCATCCAAATGTTAAGAAATTTACCTTGCGGGACAACACATTTGCTGAAACAAAAGTTGGTAATTACGAGCTTTCTCGTTTACTCGAAGCTGTTCCCAATAGTGGCGATGGATTCTTGCTTAAGATTATCATCAATAAAGATCTAAGCGGAGTTAAAATCAATATTACGGACAAGTCTGGTTTAAGATTAGTTAATATCTTCAAATCAGAAAAACACCATATTATTCAGCAAAAATTTTATTTCTTGATGGATAGTTTAGTTGAAAGAGACATTTTTGAAAAAACACCTCAATAAGCGAAATTCTAAGAATTTTGCTTATTTCTATTATTTTATCTATCTTTATTAGTATAATAATATTTTGTTCATCAAATTAGTTGATTTTTTCACAAGCTTTCTATAGAATAGAAGATAGAAAGGTCGTGATTTTGTGAAAACTGAAAAAAGCAATTCTATTCCACGTGCTACTGCTAAACGGCTCTCCCTCTACTACCGGATTTTCAAGCGATTTAACGCGGAAAATATTGAAAAGGCCAATTCAAAACAAATCGCAGAGGCGATTGGAATCGACTCTGCGACTGTTCGGCGTGACTTTTCTTACTTCGGTGAGTTAGGTCGTAGAGGTTTTGGCTATGATGTCAAGAAACTAATGAATTTCTTTGCTAATCTTCTCAACGACAACTCGATTACAAATGTCATGATCGTTGGTGTCGGAAATATGGGCCGTGCTCTTTTACACTACCGCTTTCATGAACGGAATAAAATGAAGATTGTAATGGCCTTTGATACAGATGATTATTCTGACGTCGGGACCACCACAAATGATGGAATTCCTATTTATGGAATTTCTCAAATTAAAGAAAAGGTCCAAGAAGGAAACGTAAAGACTGCCATTCTAACAGTGCCGAGCGTTAAGGCACAAGAAGTCGCATCCGTCTTGGTTGATGCTGGTATCAAGGGAATTCTTTGCTTCTCCCCAGTGCATCTATCTGTCCCCAAAGATGTGGTTGTACAATATGTAGACCTAACCAGCGAACTCCAAACCTTACTCTACTTCATGAGAAAAGATGATGAGTAAGGTAAGAAAGGAAACAGACACTTTATGAAAAAACCGATTATCGGTATAACAGGAAACCAAAGGGATATTCCCAACGATCAATTTATCCATATCAGTTATACTTCAACTGGCTTTATCGAGGGAGTCAAACAAGTTGGAGGAATACCAATTATCTTGCCAATTGGTGATGAAACCTTAGCTCACACCTATATCACTATGATCGATAAACTGATCCTTACCGGTGGACAAAATGTCCAGCCTCATTTCTACGACGAAGAACAGACTATCGAAAGTGATGATTATCTGCTTCAAAGGGATCTCTTTGAACTGGCTCTCATCCGAGAAGCACAAAAACAAAACAAGCCTATTTTTGGTGTCTGTCGCGGTACTCAACTTTACAATGTCGCCATGGGTGGCACACTTCATCAAGACATCGAGAATCACTGGCAAGATAGTACTGCTCAATACACTACACAGACTATGGTCACTAAAAACGGCTCCATCCTCCATGAATTATACGGACCTACTTGCCAAATCAACTCATTCCATCACCAAAGTATCAAGGTCCTAGCGAAAAATCTAGAAGTCGTAGCTTACGATCCTCGTGACAAGGTCATTGAGGCTGTTACCTCGACTGATGGAAGTCCATTTCTTGGTGTGCAGTGGCATCCAGAATTTCTATTTCCCACAAGAACAGGGGATTTAGCCTTGTTTGATTATGTGGTTCACAAACTTTAGATCAAATCCGTTTTTTCACGATAGCTATAATAATTATTTTTTGAAACAATTAAATGATCTAAAAGAACCAACCCCATTAGCTCACAAGCTTCTTTCATGTGTTTGGTGACCTCGTCGTCATTCTTACTTGGTAAAGTCACTCCAGAAGGATGATTGTGCACTAGTATAATAGATGTCGCCAAGTGTTTGAGAGCATAATGCAAAATCTCGCGTGGTTCAGCAATACTTCTAGTTACCGTTCCTACAAAGATTGTCTGCTGATGGATGATCTGGTTCTGACTATTGAGATAAATAGCAACCAAACATTCCTGCTTTTTATCTCCCAATTCGACCTGCATTTTGCGAGCTAGTTTTTGACTTCCAAGAATTTGCTCCCTCTCCAGCACTTCAGCTTTGTTGATACGACAGCCAAGCTCAATAATGGCTTGCAACTCAACAGCCTTCACAGGCCCAATTCCTGAAATTGTCTGTAATTCCTGTAAAGTCAAATATTTCAGATCATTCAAACTAGAAATCGATGATAAAATCCTTTGAGAAACTTGAAAAACAGTTTCTTTTTTGCTGCCTGTTCGCAAAAATATAGATAGCAATTCCTGATTACTAAGTTTATCCGCTCCTTCTCTTATTAGCCGTTCACGTGGCATCATGCTTATGTCATCCTGCAATGAAATACGATACATATCAACCTCCTTACTTATTAATTCGAGATTAAGTAAAAAAAGATTAAATTCTTGCACAGTATCTCAAACATTAAATTTTATGAAAGAAATTTGCAGCTCTTATCAATCCAAAAACGAAGTAACTCTTGTTACTTCGTTTTGATAATATTTGCATTATAGCTGCATTTGATTGTAAGATTGACTGAAAGCATCTAAAATGTCTTTTGGTGCCTTGTCATAGTCAATCGTACTTTCAAGCGTACCTTTGACAATGGTTCGACTGGTTGCAGCTGCATCTTCACATGTGACTAAAGTAATTTCAGCGACTCCCTCTGTATCATTGATGACATCCACTCGCTCTGGTGCGACACTTTCTATACTAGAAATCGTATAGGTATAAATCTTTTCCTTATCCGTTATATAGATTTTCATCCCTATTTTGGCCCGATCTAGCGGTGAAAAGAGCATGTCACTGGCTCCAGTAATTCCAAAGACGTGATGGCTAGCTAAGGCGTAATTCCCTTGTCCCATCTGTTGATCTTCTTTCATGGTTCCAGCACCATAGTAGAGTCCAACATTATCTAATCCCTTGAAAATTGGCAGATTCATCGAAACTTCAGGAATCGAAATACCACCGATAACTGGTAGTTTTTGAGCCTGCCACTGAGCATTGATCACCGCTTCTGTCGAAAGAGATTGAACTTCGCTAAACTCAAAACTCGACTCGACTGCCTTATTTTGCTTGATTTCTTCCTTGGAAACCTTACTAACCTGATATTGGTTTGTGTGCCAAACCATGATCATATTTCGGATAGAGGAGTTAAAAATCAGCGCTAAGGCAACCAGAAATAAAAGGAAAACTGCACAGTTAATGATGAAATTTCTGAGCTTAAATTTCTTCTTAGAGTTCTTCACATTCATCCTCCTCTTACTCTACTTCTTCCTCATCATCTTTTGCGTCAGGCGCAACCGTTGTAAAGGTGACAATCTGGGCATTTTGATCCAGACGCATAACCTTAACTCCCATGGTTGAACGACCTGTCTGAGAAATATTAGCTACGCTGGTTCGGATAATGACACCTGTGTTGGTGATAATCATCAAATCTTCTTCACCAGTAACGGTCATCAGACCAGCAAGAGGCCCGTTCTTATCAGTGATATTGGCAGTTTTAATACCTTTACCGCCACGGCCCTTAGTTGGATATTCACTGGCAAGAGTTCTCTTACCGTAGCCTTTTTCAGTGATAACAAGCACTTCATCACCCTCAGTAATCACACCTGCTCCAACGACCTGGTCGCCGTCACGCAGATTGACTCCGCGAACACCAGTCGCACTACGGCTCATGCTCCGAACAGCTGTCTCATTGAAACGGACCGAATAACCAAACCTAGTACCAATGATAACATCTGCAGCACCATCCGTCAGAAAGACGTTGATAAGCTCGTCTTCATCCTTCAAATTCAAGGCCTTGAGACCATTTTGACGGATATTAGCAAACTCTGTTACGCTGGTTCGTTTAACCACACCTAGACGGGTCGTAAAGAAGAGGTAGGAGTCATCACTACTGTCCTGCTGGACATTGATAATGGTCTGAATGGTCTCTCCTTCTTCCAGCTTCAAGAGATTAACAACAGGCAAGCCCTTGGCTGTTCGGCCATACTCAGGGATTTCATATCCTTTGAGACGATAGACTCGGCCTTTATTAGTGAAGAAGAGCAATCTGTCGTGGGTGCTCGTTGAAACCAGCTCTTTGACGAAGTCATCGTCTTTAACACCAGTTCCTTGGACACCGCGGCCACCACGTTTCTGAGCGGTAAATTCAGCCTGATTCAGACGTTTGATATAACCTTTATTAGACAAGGTAATCAAAACATCCGCTTCCTCAATCAAATCTTCATCTTCAAGAGAAAGAACTTCTCCCACCATCAGCTCAGTTCGGCGGTCATCAGCATATTTACGCTTGACCTCGTCTAACTCTTCCTTGATAATCGCGACAACGCGCTCTGGCTTAGCCAAGATATCAGCTAAGTCCGCAATCAAAGCAATCAGTTCGTCATATTCTGACTGAATCTTATCACGTTCCAAACCAGTCAGACGGCGCAGACGCATGTCAAGGATAGCCTGACTCTGGCGCTCAGACAGCTCAAACTTAGCCATCAATTCAGCCTGTGCTTCTGCGTCCGTTTCGCTATTACGGATAATGCGAATCACTTCATCGATATGATCAAGAGCAATCAGCAAACCAGCCAAGATGTGAGCTCGCGCTTCCGCCTTTTCTTTATCGAAAGCCGTCCGTCGAGTCACCACTTCCTTTTGGTGCTCAATATAAGCCAACAAAATCTCACGCAAAGATAGAATCTTCGGCACACCATTTTGAATAGCCAGCATATTGAAGCTGAAATTGGTCTGCATCTGAGTCAGCTTGAAAAGGTTATTTAGAATGACATGAGCAGAGGCATCACGACGAACCTCAATAACAAAACGCACTCCTTCTCGGTTGGACTCATCGCGAACAGCTGTGATACCGTCAATGCGTTTTTCCTGCACCAGACGAACAATATGCTCATGAACCTTAGTCTTATTAACCATGTAAGGAAACTCGGTTACGACAATTCGCTCACGGCCATTTTTCATCTCTTCGATTTCAGTGCGAGAACGAAGAACAATCGAACCCTTCCCTGTTTCATAAGCCCGGTGAATACCAGACTTACCCATCACCAGTGCTCCAGTCGGAAAGTCTGGACCAGGCAGGACTTCCATAATGTCACGAGTCGTTGCTTCGGGATTGTCCATAACAAGCTTAACTGCATCAATAGACTCACCAAGATTATGAGGTGGGATATTAGTCGCCATCCCAACTGCAATCCCTGTCGCACCGTTTACAAGCAAGTTAGGGAAGCGAGCAGGAAGAACGACAGGCTCTCTCTCGCTGGCATCATAGTTATCAATATAATCAACAGTATTCTTGTTAATATCACGAAGCATCTCCAGAGCAATCTTGCTCATACGTGCTTCTGTATAACGCTGGGCAGCGGCCCCGTCTCCGTCCATCGAACCGAAGTTTCCATGACCGTCTACCAGCATGTAACGATAGCTCCACCATTGAGCCATCCGCACCATCGCTTCATAAATAGAGGAGTCTCCATGCGGGTGATACTTACCCATGACATCCCCTGTGATACGAGCTGATTTCTTATGAGGCTTATCAGGCGTAACACCCAGCTCATTCATGCCATAAAGAATCCGGCGATGAACCGGCTTAAGACCATCGCGAACATCTGGAAGGGCCCGAGCCACGATAACACTCATTGCGTAATCGATGAAACTGGTCTTCATTTCACTGGTCAAATTGACATTTACTAAGTTTCTATCTTGCATTAAAAAATGCCTCGTTTCAATATTAAATCACTATCTCATTATACCACATTTTAGCTATATTTTCAGTATTTAAAACCAAATATAAAAACGTTTACATAGCCTTTTAGAGGTCAAAATTCCACGGTGAGCCGTGACAAACTGTATCAAAAGTGGTAGAATGTAATTGTATGGGGAAAACCCCAAAAATAATAAGGAGATGTTTAGAAATGACTGCTACTAAACAACATAAAAAAGTCATCCTTGTCGGTGACGGTGCCGTAGGTTCATCTTACGCTTTCGCGCTTGTTAACCAAGGAATTGCACAAGAGCTTGGAATTATCGAAATTCCACAATTACATGAAAAAGCTGTAGGTGATGCGCTTGACCTTAGCCACGCCCTTGCCTTCACTTCAC
>NZ_CAURYF010000021.1:0-38583 GCF_963529205.1 Streptococcus cristatus
GTCTGCCCAGAAAAATGTGGCAGAGCATGGACTGACGGAGCAGATTGAGGTTCGCCTGGCCAATGGTCTGGCAGCTTTGGAAGCGGAGGATCAGATTGACACCATCGTTATCGCTGGCATGGGTGGTCGCTTGATTTCAGAGATTTTGGAAAATGGCAGAGCTAAGCTTGAGTCTATTTCTCGCTTGATTTTACAGCCCAATAACCGAGAGGATGAGCTCCGCAGCTGGCTGGTATCCAACGGCTTTCGTTTGCTGGCTGAGGATATCTTAGAAGAGGCTGGAAAGTTTTATGAAATCCTAGTGGCAGAAGCAGGCCAGCAAACTTTGACAGAGCAAGAAAAGCGCTTTGGACCTTTTCTGCTAGAGCAGCAATCGCCTGTTTTTCGGCTAAGATGGCAAAAAGAACTGAAGAAACTTGAAGGAGCTCTAGCCCACATCCCAGAAAAAAATGAGTTAGAACGCTCTGCTATGTCCCAAAAAATCGAAATTATCAAGGAGGTACTCTATGTTAGCAAGTGAAATCATCGCTCGTTATGAAGCCTACTGCCCGCAAGAACTGTCCATGGAGGGCGACATTTCAGGCCTGCAAATCGGGACCTTGGACAAAGAAGTGGACAAGGTTCTAGTGGCATTGGATATTCATGAGCAAACGGTGGCGGAGGCTATTGAGGCAGGTGCTGGACTGATTATCGTTAAACATGCTCCTATCTTTCGGCCACTCAAGGATCTAGTGGCGGATAAGGCGCGAAATCAAATCATTCTAGACCTCATCAAGCATGATATTGCTGTCTATGTCAGCCATACCAATATTGATGTCGTGGAGGACGGGCTCAACGACTGGTTCTGCCAGCTATTGGACATTGAGGAGACAAGTTTTCTCAGTCAGACAAGCCCAGAACATGGTATTGGCCGTGTGGGGAGGATTGCTCCTCAGACTTTTGGGGACTTTGCAGCTAAGGTCAAGGCAACTTTTGGACTGGATAGTGTGCGTCTGGTCGCTTATGAAGAAGCGGATCTCAATCGTGTGATTGAGCGTGTAGCTATTTGTGGCGGCAGCGGTCAGTCCTTTTATCCGGAGGCCATTGCCAAGGGAGCGCAAGTCTACATAACTGGTGATATTTACTATCACACTGCTCAGGAAATGCTGACAGAAGGACTTTTGGCGCTGGACCCTGGACACCATATCGAGGTTCTTTTTACGGAGAAATTAAAAGAAAAGCTTGATACCTGGAAGGCAGAAGAGGGCTGGGAGATTGAGATTCTGGCTAGTCAGGCTTCGACCAATCCTTTCCGACATATTTGAGAGGGAGCGACATGAAAAAAGTAGCAGTGATTGGAGCTGGAATTGTCGGATCAACAGCGGCTTACTATCTGTCCAAATCCCCAGATGTGGAAGTGACTGTCTTTGATGACGGCAAGGGGCAGGCAACCAAGGCAGCCGCTGGCATTATCAGTCCTTGGTTTTCAAAGCGTCGCAACAAAGCTTGGTACAGGATGGCGCGTCTGGGCGCTGATTTTTATCAGGAATTAATTACGGAACTGAAATCGGCTGGAATCCAGACAGACTTTTACCAACAGACAGGTGTTTATCTGCTTAAAAAGGATGAGAGAAAGCTGAAGGAGCTTTATGATCTGGCTGCTAATCGTCGTGAAGAGTCGCCCTTAATAGGGGACTTGAGTCTTCTCAGCCTTCAGGAAGCGCAGGAGAAATTTCCAGACCTGCAAGGCTTTGAGCAACTTCTCTATGCTTCCGGTGGTGCTCGTGTAGAGGGAGCACTCTTGACGGAGACGCTTCTGAAAACCAGCAAGGCAGAGTTGGTTGAGAAAAAGGTAAGCTTGACAGTAGAAGGAGAGCAACTTCTGGTGGACGGACGTAGCTTTGACTGTGTCATCTTAGCTGTGGGGGCTTGGTTGGGAGAAATCTTGCAGCCACTGGGTTATGAGACAGATATTCGGCCGCAAAAAGGTCAGCTACGTGATTTCAAGCTGTCTGAGCAGACTGACGACTACCCAGTTGTTATGCCTGAGGGCGAGCTGGATATCATTCCTTTTCTAGCGGGCAAGGTCAGCGTCGGTGCTAGCCATGAAAATGATCAGGGCTTTGATTTGACGGTAGATAAAAAAATGCTGGATCAGTTGCAGCAAGAAGCGGAAACTTATTTGCCAAGGTTGGCTACTACAGAGATTTTAGGCGAGCGCGTGGGAACGCGGGCCTATACCAGCGACTTTTCTCCTTTCTTTGGAGCTGTGTCAGACTTACCGCATGTCTACGCAGCCAGCGGCCTAGGCTCCTCTGGTCTGACAACTGGTCCGCTCATCGGACGCCAATTGGCTCAGATGGTTTTAGGAGAAGCAGGGCTGCTGAATCCAGCTGACTATCCTATTGAGCGCTATGTGGAGAAGAAGGCACTTAAGGAAAACAAATGATTATAATATTTTTCATTTTACTTTTACTAGTAATATCAATCTTAATATCAATCTCACTTATTCTATTTACCAGACACAAAAGTCGTTCTCAACATCCTCTTATTGCTCAAAATAATGGAGGAGATCAGGAACTAGCAAAGAATCCAAAAAAGAAAATAGGTTTCGGTATTTTGGGCTGTTTCCTATCTAGTGTGGTGATCATTATTTCCATATCACTCGTCTCTATGTTTCTGAGTTTCATAGATATGTGGGGGATTTTTGTACGAGTGCCGAAATATGAAATGGTACAGGCTGTTCAGCGCTCTTATAAGCAGAGTGGTTTTGAAGGAACGGTCAGAGTTTTAGATGCCAATAAAAACTATACCTCTTTCGCTGGTTATTTAATCAGAGCTGAATATTCTGAGGAAATTGAGGGGCAAACGGTTAAGATCGGTGACCGAATTGAGTATTACACCTCGCGGGATGAGAAATATGGAAAAACAGATATTGACCTACAGCTTGAAAAGGGAGACGCAATTTATCAAGCTTTCCCTAGTATCGCTTATAGGGGACTTGAGCTGAGTCCGGGTTATAGTGAAACTTTAGAGACTGTAAAAGATAGTTTTACAAAGGCAGATAAGAAGAAACTATATCTTGAATCCCTTGATTTTATGATAGATAAGGATGCACCAAATATTGATAAATACGAGGCTCTTATAAAAAAGAATCGGGCAGAAGGCCAGCCTTTGCAGGGCTTGTACCCAATCCCTACTTCTGACATGTTGGAAAAAGAGGCTCTTGCCATTGAAATGAAGGTAATTTTGAACGTGGAGCAAGACGATGGATCTATCATTGGTATTGGCCAAGACCAGAAGAATGATGATAAAATCAAGCAGATTTTACAAAAGCAGCTAGATTTAACGAAGCTACCAAATGCACGTTATCTTATGATCATTAGTGTCGGTAAACATAGTAAGTATTCTGGATTTGGTAAATACGAAGTCATTGTTCAAAATCATCAGATCGTTCGATTTTCTATCCAAAATGAACAATACTGAGTTGAAATAAGTTTTTTGGGGTGCTTGCTTTTAATTACAGCTTGTGGTTGTATAAGCATCATGAACGCGGTTTTCCTAGAGTTACTAGTTCCATGTGGAGAAGGTTTGATATGACAGAAACTATTTTGAATTGGGTCAATATTTGTGTAAAAAAAGATGATGAAATCCTATTGCTCAATCGCCAGCATGATAACTTTAAAGGGTGGATACAACCAGGTGGGAAGGTGGAGTTTCCAGAATCTTTTTTTGAAGCTGCAATGCGCGAGTTAAAAGAAGAAACGGGACTGACTGCTCTAAACTTGGAATTGAAGGGAATTTCAGGCTTCACTAATCCGAGTAAAAAAGAACGGTATGTGTATTACGATTTTCTTTGTACTGCCTTTGAAGGACAAGTCAGGGGAAACGATCATGAAGGGGAGCCCAAATGGTGGAAGATTTCGGAACTTGACCAAATAGATATACAGGACGACATACGTGAACGTTTGCCTCTCTACTGGCGGAAAGGCTCTTTCGAGCGGATTCATTACTGGAATGAGGAAAAACACTGTATCGGGGAAACCAAGACGATTTTGTATGATTGATTTTAGAGGATAAGGAGAAATTATGGACTGGTTACGGTCGCAGCCTGTGGTTATGCAGGCATTCTTGGCTGGGCTTTTTACATGGGGATGTACCATTATTTAAAGATAGTGAAAAGGATGACATCCGCTTTCAAAAATGGTAGAATAAAGGGAATACATTAAGAGAGGAAACTCATATGAAAGGTATTATTCTTGCAGGTGGTTCTGGTACTCGTTTGTATCCATTGACTCGCGCTGCGTCAAAACAGCTCATGCCGGTTTATGACAAACCCATGATCTATTATCCATTGTCAACTCTTATGTTGGCTGGTATCAAGGACATCTTGATTATCTCCACTCCGACAGATCTTCCTCGTTTTGAGGATCTGCTGGGTGATGGCTCTGAGTTTGGCATCAAGCTCTCTTATGCTGAGCAGCCAAGTCCGGACGGACTGGCACAAGCCTTTATCATTGGGGCTGATTTTATTGGAGATGACAATGTAGCGCTGATTCTTGGGGATAATATTTACCATGGACCAGGTCTGAGTAAAATGCTCCAAAATGCTGCTGCTAAGGAAAAAGGAGCAACTGTTTTTGGCTACCATGTCAAGGATCCAGAACGCTTTGGTGTCGTAGAATTTGATGAAAATATGAATGCTATCTCCATCGAAGAAAAACCAGAACAGCCGCGATCTAACTATGCAGTAACTGGACTCTATTTCTACGATAACGATGTCGTAGAAATTGCCAAGAACATCAAGCCAAGTCCTCGCGGAGAATTGGAAATCACAGATGTTAACAAGGCTTACTTGGATCGTGGTGATTTGTCTGTTGAGCTCATGGGACGTGGTTTTGCTTGGTTGGATACAGGTACCCACGAAAGTCTCCTAGAGGCAGCGCAATATATTGAAACAGTTCAGCGTATGCAGAACGTTCAGGTGGCAAATCTAGAAGAAATTGCCTATCGTATGGGCTATATCACTAAAGAGCAAGTGCACGAATTGGCGCAGCCGTTGAAGAAGAATGAATACGGACAATACTTGCTCCGTTTGATTGGAGAAGCATAAGAAGATGACAGAACAATTTTTTGATAAGGAATTAGCAGCGCGTGAGGTTCCTGGAATCCCTGGAATGTTAGAATTTGATATTCCCGTGCGTGGGGACAACCGAGGTTGGTTTAAGGAAAATTTCCAAAAGGAAAAAATGCTGCCGCTAGGCTTCCCTGAAAGCTTCTTTGCAGAAGGGAAACTGCAAAATAATGTCAGCTTTTCTCGTAAAAATGTCCTGCGTGGTCTTCATGCTGAGCCTTGGGACAAGTACATCTCTGTTGCAGATGACGGCAAGGTGCTGGGATCTTGGGTAGACCTGCGTGAGGGCGAGACCTTTGGCAACACCTACCAGACAGTGATTGATGCCAGCAAGGGGATTTTTGTGCCACGTGGCGTAGCCAACGGCTTCCAAGTCCTTTCTGACACGGTTTCCTATAGCTATCTGGTGAATGACTATTGGGCTTTGGAACTCAAACCGAAGTATGCCTTTGTCAACTATGCAGACTCAGCTCTAGGCATCCAGTGGGAAAACCTAGAAGCAGCAGAAGTCTCAGAAGCAGACAAGAACCATCCGTTACTCAAGGATGTCAAACCTCTAAGAAAAGAAGATTTATAAGAAGAGTGAATGTTTATTTTTATCATTTCCTTCTTTAACTTTTTGGGAATTCTATTTTCTGCTTTTTTAATTGCTGTTGCTCTTTTAATGTTGCAAAAATTTATCCTGATTCTAATTTTATTTTGGAGACAAGAAAATCAATGACTGAATACAAAAAAATTATCGTGACAGGTGGAGCTGGATTTATCGGTTCTAACTTTGTCCACTATGTTTACAATAACTTTCCAGATGTCCATGTGACAGTGCTGGACAAGCTAACTTACGCAGGTAATCGTGCTAATATTGAAGAAATTTTAGGCGACCGCGTTGAGTTGGTTGTTGGAGATATTGCTGATGCAGCCTTGGTAGATAAACTGGCAGCTGAAGCTGATGCCATCGTTCACTATGCGGCAGAAAGCCACAATGACAACTCGCTCAATGACCCGAGTCCATTTATCCACACCAACTTTATCGGAACTTACACACTCTTGGAAGCAGCACGTAAATACGACATTCGTTTCCACCATGTGTCAACTGACGAAGTCTATGGGGATCTGCCTCTGCGTGAAGATTTGCCAGGTCATGGGGAAGGACCAGGTGAGAAATTTACAGCTGAAACCAAGTACAATCCAAGTTCGCCTTACTCATCAACTAAGGCAGCTTCAGACTTGATTGTCAAAGCTTGGGTTCGTTCATTTGGTGTCAAAGCGACTATTTCTAACTGTTCAAATAACTATGGTCCTTACCAGCACATTGAGAAGTTCATTCCGCGCCAGATTACCAATATCCTGAGCGGTATCAAGCCAAAACTTTATGGCGAAGGTAAAAACGTTCGTGACTGGATTCATACTAATGACCATTCATCAGGTGTTTGGACAATTCTGACCAAAGGCCAAATCGGTGAAACTTACTTGATCGGTGCTGATGGTGAGAAGAACAACAAGGAAGTGTTAGAGCTCATCCTTAAGGAAATGGGACAGCCAGCTGACGCTTATGATCATGTGACCGACCGTGCTGGCCACGACTTGCGTTATGCTATTGATGCCAGCAAACTTCGTGATGAGCTAGGCTGGAAGCCAGAGTTCACCAACTTTGAAGCGGGTCTCAAAGAGACCATCAAGTGGTACACAGACAATCAAGACTGGTGGAAACCAGAAAAAGAAGCGGTCGAAGCTAACTATGCTAAAACGCAACAAGTGATTAAGTAAAAATAGAGGTTGGGACAAAAGTCCTAGCCTCTCAATTGTCTTTGGATTGTCGAGCAAGACGCAGTGGTTGAGTGGGCTCTACTACGCTGATTTCATCAGCTTTTACAGCCCTACTCAACTGTGCGGAGGTGGGACGACGAAATCGAATTCTAACGAATTACCGATTTTTGTCCCACTCTCTTGTTATACAGGCAATATGCGACTAAGAGGCTGGGATTATTTGTCCCAGTCTTTTTTATAGGATTGTTAGCCTTTTAATCTGTTTGTTACAGAAAATAATGTAAAAATAGTGTAAAATGAGATAAATCCTTTCTGTATTTTCAGCTAAGGAGATTTCTCAAGGTAAAGGAAGACAAAAATGAAATTGATCAAAAGATTGGTAGGAATTGTCTTGGTGCTGTTGCTTGCAGCAGTGCTGTTTCTAGTTTCTTCCTCCATCAATCCAAGTGAGCAATTAAAAAACATTCAAGCTAATACTTCGTGGGAAAGTATGATTGAGCCGACTTTGAGTAATGCCAATGTAACGGCTCAGGGAGTCAGCACAGAAGTCTCTCTAAACAGTGTCCAGCTTAATCAGCTTCTCAAGTCTTCGCTGACTGATAGCGATAATCAGGAGCTGCTGAACAGTGCTTACAGTATTGAAGGCAATAAGCTGCGCATTCAGTATCCGGTTAAGCTATTTTTTATTGACAGTAAACTGGATCTAGAGGTGGATGTGACAGTGAAGGGGAGTGCCTTATACATCACAATCGATAGTGCCAAGCTAGGCATCCTTCCTATCCCTAAATCTTGGGTGACTGGCATGCTGAAGCAGCAACTGCAGACCTCTAATTCGACTATCACGACGGAAGGAGATAGTTTCCTTCTTTCTCTGCCGCAGAGTCCGTTTAGCATTGACAAAATCAGCCTGCAGAATGGAGTTGCTAAAATCCAGATCAGTATAGCTTATGGAATTCAATGATTTTGAAATTTAATTTAAACCAAATTTCTAGATTGAAGAAAAGATCTATTTTAGATGACGTTCTTCAATCTTTTTATATCTAAGAAAATTGATCGAATAGAGCATGATGAAAATACCACATTTTTTTAACTTTGTAGGTATCAATTAGGAATATTAAAAAATTCTGAGAATTCTTTAAAATTATGCTAAAATGAAGAAAAGGAGGGGAAACGATGAAATTTTACTCAATAGATCCAAATGTTGATGTGGTTGAAACTCCGGTTGAAGAGCAAGGACGTCTCATCCGCCATTTGCACCTTGCTAAAGGAAAACAAATTCCTGAACATAGCGCAGATGCTCTTGTTACAGTTGTCTGTCTAGAAGGAAAAGTGGATTTTACTGCTCTGGGAGAAACTGTACAATTGGTACCGGGAAGTTTTCTGACAATGGAGCCGAATGAACTTCATAGTTTATATGGTGTGGAAGAGAGCCATGTTTTAGTGATTCAGCAGTTGCTTTATCCCTGATCTACTTGAACAGATGCTCTTTCAACATTAACTCAAGGAATTTTTCTATTTCTTGAGTTTTTTTATTCTATTTTCCAAGAGGGCTTTGTCGCTAATTTTATGCTATAATAAATACTATGCAAACTAAACCAACTTCTGCCTATGTGCATATTCCTTTTTGTACTCAGATTTGTTATTACTGTGATTTTTCCAAGGTTTTTATAAAGAATCAGCCAGTGGATTCTTATCTGGAGCATTTGATTGAGGAATATCATTCTTACGATATCAAAAAGCTCCGTACCCTCTATATTGGAGGAGGGACCCCGACAGCTCTATCGGCGCCTCAGTTGGCTTTTTTGCTGGAGAAGCTGACGGACAAGCTAGACTTGTCTTATCTTGAGGAGCTGACCATTGAAGCCAATCCTGGGGACTTGGATGAGGAGAAGATTGCTGTACTAAAAGACTCGCCTGTCAATCGGGTTTCGCTGGGCGTCCAGACTTTTAATGACCGCATGCTTAAGCAAATTGGTCGCAGTCACTCGGAAAAGGACATTTACGAGAATATTGCCAATCTCAAAAAAGCGGGTTTTGACAATATCTCGATTGATCTGATTTATGCCCTACCCAAGCAGACCATGGAAGATGTAAAAACCAATGTAGCCAAGGCCATTGCTCTGGACATTCCTCACATGAGCCTTTACAGCTTGATTTTGGAAAATCATACGGTCTTCATGAATCGGATGCGGCGAGGAAAGTTGCCTCTACCCAAGGAAGACTTGGAAGCGGAGATGTTTGAATACATTATAGCTGAGCTGGAAAAGGCCGGCTTTGAGCATTATGAGATTTCCAACTTTTCCAAGCCAGGCTTTGAGAGTCGTCACAACCTCATGTACTGGGACAATGCTGAATATTATGGTATCGGAGCTGGAGCATCTGGCTATGTCAATGGTGTTCGCTATAAAAACCACGGCCCCATTCGTCATTATCTGCAGGCGGTGGAAGCAGGCAATGCCCGTGTGCAAGAAGAAGTGCTGACGCTGCATGAAAAGATGGAAGAAGAGATGTTTCTGGGGCTTCGAAAGAAGTCAGGTATTTCCAAAAAACGCTTTGAGGAAAAATTCGGTCTTTCCTTTGAGGACCAGTACGGTGCTGTTGTGGCTGAGTTGACTGAGCAGGGCTTGCTAGTGCCAGACAGAGACATCGTGCGCATGACTAAGAAGGGCCTCTTTTTGGGCGATACGGTTGCTGAGAAATTTATATTGGAGTAAATCATGGGCTTAACTTATCAAATGAAAATGAAAATTCCCTTTGATATGGCGGATATGAACGGCCATATCAAGCTGCCTGATGTCATCTTACTGTCTTTGCAGGTATCAGGCATGCAGTCGATTGAGCTCGGCGTCAGCGACAAGGACATGCTGGAGCAGTATAATCTAGTCTGGATTATCACGGACTATGATATTGATGTGACACGACTACCACGATTTGCAGAGGAAATCACCATTGAGACAGAAGCATTGACTTACAATCGGCTCTTTTGCTACCGGCGCTTCACGATTTTTGATGAGGCGGGTAAAGCCATTATCCAAATGATGGCGACCTTTGTCCTTATGGATCGAGATAGCCGCAAGGTTCACGCTGTCGAGCCTGAAATTGTTGCACCTTACCAGTCTGACTTTTCTAAGAAATTGCTGCGCGGTCCCAAGTATCCAAACTTGGAAAATCCTGTCAGCAAGGACTATCATGTGCGTTTTTACGACTTGGATATGAATGGGCATGTCAACAATAGCAAGTATCTGGACTGGATTTTTGAGGTCATGGGGGCAGATTTCCTTACCCAGCATATTCCTCAGAAAATCAACCTGAAGTATGTCAAGGAAGTTCGACCAGGCGGCATGATTGCTTCTAGCTATGAACTAGATGGTCTGCAGAGCACGCACCAGATTTCTAGTGATGGCGATGTCAATGCGCAAGCTATAATCACTTGGCAAGAGATTGAAAAAGATTAGAAAGTATGTATGACTTATAAAGGATATTTGATTGATTTAGACGGGACGATTTATAAGGGAAAGAGTCGGATTCCAGCAGGGGAGGCCTTTGTACACGAGCTGCAGAAGCGTAGCATTCCCTATCTTTTCGTGACCAATAACACTACGCGCACGCCAGAAGCTGTTCAGACTATGTTGGCTGAGAATTTCAACATTGAGACGCCGCTTGAGACTATTTACACAGCAACTTTAGCGACTATTGACTATATGCAGGAGAAAAATCTGGGCAAAAAAGTCTATGTCATCGGTGATGTCGGACTTAAACAGGCCATTGAAGAAGCTGGATATATAGAGGATACAGAAAATCCTGACTATGTAGTAGTGGGCCTTGACTGGGAAGTGGACTATGAGAAGCTGACAATAGCGACTCTGGCCATTCAAAAAGGTGCCCACTTTATTGGGACCAATCCTGATCTCAATATTCCAACGGAGAGAGGTCTGCAGCCGGGAGCTGGTGCTATCAATGCCCTCTTGGAAGCAGCTACTCGGATTGAGCCCACCTTTATTGGCAAGCCTAACGCCATTATCATGGAAAAAGCGATTGAGCATCTAGGACTGGCGCGTGAGGAAGTGGTCATGGTGGGCGATAACTATTTGACAGATATTCGAGCGGGAATCGACAATGGCATTCCTACTCTCTTGGTTACGACGGGATTTACCCTGCCAGAAGAGGTGCAAAACCTTCCTATCCAACCGACACATGTCTTGTCTAGTCTAGCGGAGTGGGACTTTGATGCGTGATAAAGTAAGATTTTCAGCTAGCGTTTTGTGCTTGCTGGCGGTAGCTATCCTGCTAACTATTTACCTGGCTTGTCTCTTATACCCAATAGAGATTTCTTATTTTAACTTGCCGGATAAGGTGTATTTGAAAGCAGAGACCATCCAGTATAATTTTAATATTTTGATGGATTACCTGACCAATCCTTTTAATCAAAAGTTGGCGATGCCAGATTTTCGCTCGTCAGAAGCAGGACTGCATCATTTTCAAGCGGTCAAGTATCTTTTTCACTTGGCGCAAGCTATTTTTCTAATAACTGTGCCAGCTTTGATTTTCTTTGTCAAAAATGTAGTTAAAAAGGGATTTTTAGGTCTCTACAAACGAGTATTTCTGTTAATTTGTCTTTTACCACTTATTCTAGCAGGACTGGTCTTCCTGATTGGTTTTAACAATTTTTTCACTCTCTTTCATCAAGTTCTTTTTGTTGGTGATAGCACCTGGTTGTTTGACCCAGCTAAGGATCCAGTCATTTGGATTCTACCAGAAGAATTTTTCATGCATGCCTTTATTCTTTTTGCTCTTCTTTACGAGGGAATCTTTTTAAGTTTGTATTTTTTCAGTAGAAAGACTCGTAGCTAATAATAACAAAGGAGAATTTATGAATACGTTACCTGAGCCTTTAAATCCGAAGAAAGATTTGGGGAGATTTTCAGCAAGCTGCTTCACTTACTCTATCGTGATGCTAGTGGTTGTAATACTTTATACTGTCTTTTCCTATTTCTTTGTTCTTTTTCAGCAGGGATTTGATATAGGTAAGACTGAGGAATTTGTAAAAAGTTTTATGGATAAAGATGGCGGTTCCTACATTATCGCTTCTTGTGTGGGAGTGCTTATTTTCACTATTTTCAGGGGCAAGCAGCTTTTCACGCGAGATTTGCGCAAGAAAAATAAAAAAATGACAGCCAAAGTCTTCTTCTTCATGATTTGCTTCTTGTTTTTCTCTCAGCTGTTTAGCACTGTGACAAGTCAAATCATGAATGCTATTTTGTCGCTCTTTGGTTTGGATCTTTCTGAGATTTTATCACAAGATTTTAGCTCTCATTCAATCACCATGTTTATCTATACAACGATCATGGCACCGATTACGGAGGAGATTATTTTTCGAGGAGCAGGCTTGCGAGCTTTGGAAAAGCACGGAAAAGTATTTGCCATTGTCATGACGGCTCTCCTTTTTGGACTGTTTCATGAAAATCTCTATCAGCTTTATTTTGCTGCTATGATTGGTCTGGGATTTGGTTACATCGCTTTTGAATATTCCATTTTCTGGGTGATCTTCTTCCATATTTTCAATAATTTGGTCATCGCAGAAGGACTTGATTTTCTGACCAACTATATCCCAGAAAGTATCGTGAATCTCATAAATTATGGATTAATGACTTCAGGAACAACGGTAGTATTGATTGTACTCATCTTAAATAGGTCGAAAATTAAAGCTTATATTGCTGAAAATAGATCTCAGCCAGGTACATATAGGCAAGCTCTTAAATCAGTCTGGTTCTGGGTATTTTCAATCTTATGTGTGCTTGCTGCCTTTTTACCGATCCTTCTTGTCTATATCAGTTCAATGTAATAGAGGAATTAAAAGAAGTCTAACAGGCTTCTTTTTTCTATATCCAAACAAATGATTTTTTTGATAGAAAATGACAGAAAATGATAGAAAATACTTGACTTTGAAATTTAATCTTGTATAATAGAACTGTAATCGATTGCAGAGGAGGTATTCTATGCTGAAGTCGAAAAGAAAGCAGCTGATTCTCGAAAAAGTTACCAAAGATAAATTTGTGTCTTTAGAGTATCTGGTACAAGCTTTAAACACTTCAGAATCAACTGTTAGAAGAGATTTGGATGAGCTTGAAAGCGAGCGGAAGTTGAGGCGTGTGCATGGTGGTGCCGAGAGTCTTCACTTTTTGCAGGAGGAAGAAAGCAACCAAGAAAAATCTATCAAAAACATTCAAGAAAAAACCAGGATCGCTCAAAAAGCAGCCAGCTTGATTCAAGAATACGATGTTATTTTTATTGATGCAGGGACGACCAATGAACTCTTAGTCAATGAATTGCACGATCCGAGCGTGACGGTGGTGACCAACTCTATCCATCATGCGACTAAGTTGGTGGAGCGCAACATTCCCACAGTGATTATTGGTGGAGTGGTAAAACGCTCGACGGATGCTAGTATTGGTGGTGTCGCTCTAAATCAAATCGGCCAGCTGAATTTTGACAAGGCTTTTATCGGAATGAATGGAATTGACAGTGGATTTTTCACAACTCCAGACATGGAAGAAGGAGCAGTGAAACGCGCTATTCTTGAAAATGCTAAGAGAACTTATGTTTTGGCTGATGCCTCAAAGTTGGGCAATACATCTTTTGCAAAAGTGGCCCCAATATCGCGCGCAAAGCTCATTACAAACCAAACTGAATCTGAAGTGATTCAAAAGATTAAAGAAAAAACGGAGGTAATAGAAGCATGATTTATACAGTCACACTCAATCCATCCATTGACTATATCGTTCGCTTGGACCAAGTTCAAGTCGGTAGTGTCAATCGTATGGACAGTGATGATAAGTTTGCTGGTGGGAAAGGGATCAATGTCAGTCGTGTCTTGAAACGCTTGGATATTCCAAATACAGCGACTGGATTTATCGGTGGCTTTACTGGTAAATTTATCACAGATGCCTTGGCAAAAGAAGAAATCGAAACTCGTTTTGTTCAAGTGGCAGAAGATACTCGTATCAATGTTAAAATCAAAGCAGACCAAGAAACAGAAATCAACGGAACGGGTCCAACTGTCGAACCAGCTCAGTTAGAAGAATTGAAAGCTATTTTATCTAGTTTGACAGCAGAAGACACAGTTGTATTTGCTGGTTCAAGTGCCAAGAATCTAGGAAATGTCATCTACAAGGACCTGATTGCCTTGACTCGTCAGACAGGGGCACAAGTGGTTTGTGACTTTGAAGGACAGACCTTGATTGATAGTTTGGATTACCAGCCACTTTTGGTCAAGCCAAACAATCACGAACTTGGAGCTATCTTTGGAGTGAAACTTGAAAGTTTAGATGAAATCGAGAAATATGCTCGAGAATTGTTGGCTAAAGGTGCTCAAAGTGTCATCATCTCTATGGCTGGGGACGGTGCCCTCCTTGTCACATCTGAAGGAGCTTACTTCGCTAAACCAATCAAAGGGACAGTAAAAAATTCAGTTGGTGCTGGTGACTCTATGGTCGCTGGATTTACCGGTGAATTTGTCAAATCGAAAGACGCAGTAGAAGCTTTCAAATGGGGAGTGGCTTGCGGAACGGCAACTACCTTCTCGGATGACTTGGCAACAGCGGAATTTATTAAAGAAACATATGAAAAAGTTGAGGTAGAAAAACGATGAAAATTCAAGACATATTGAGAAAAGATGTCATGTTGCTGGATTTGCAGGCAAATGAAAAAACAGCTGCCATTGAAGAGATGATTAAAAGCTTAGTGGATCACGGTTATGTGACGGATTTTGAAACATTTAAAGAAGGCATTTTGGCGCGTGAAGCCTTGACCTCAACTGGTTTGGGTGAGGGAATTGCTATGCCTCACAGCAAAAACTCTGCTGTCAAAGAAGCAACAGTTCTCTTTGCCAAGTCAAACAAGGGTGTTGACTATGAAAGTTTGGATGGGCAACCAACAGACCTCTTCTTCATGATTGCAGCTCCAGAAGGTGCCAATGATACTCACTTGGCAGCCTTGGCAGAATTGTCTCAATACTTGATGAAAGACGGTTTTGCAGACAAATTGCGCAAAGTATCTTCACCAGACGAAGTTATTGCTCTTTTTGACCAAGCGTCTGAAAAGGCAGCTGAACCAGCAACTGTTGCTCCTGCAACTGAGGGAGGAGACTTCCTCGTAGCTGTTACAGCTTGTACAACAGGAATTGCTCACACTTACATGGCCCAAGAAGCTCTTCAAAAAGTGGCTGCTGAAATGGGCGTTGGTATCAAGGTTGAAACTAATGGTGCTAGCGGTGTTGGCAACAAACTGACAGCAGAAGACATCAAAAAAGCTAAAGCAGTCATCATCGCAGCAGACAAGGCTGTTGAAATGGATCGTTTTGATGGCAAACCTTTAATCAGTCGCCCAGTTGCAGACGGTATCCGCAAGACAGAAGAATTGATCAATCTGGCTCTTTCTGGCAATGCCGAAGTCTACAAGGCTGCTAACGGTGGTGCTGCAGTAGCTAGCAGCAATGAAAAACTTAGCTTGGGTGGAGCTTTTTACAAGCACTTAATGAGCGGTGTTTCTCAAATGTTGCCATTCGTTATTGGCGGCGGAATCATGATTGCCATTGCCTTCTTGTTGGATCAGATCTTAGGTGTGCCAAAGGATCAGCTTTCTAATCTGGGAAGCTATCATGAAATTGCGGCTCAATTTAAGGCAATTGGTGGTGCAGCCTTTGGCTTCATGTTGCCAGTATTGGCTGGTTATATCGCTTATTCAATCGCTGAAAAGCCTGGTTTGGTTTCTGGTTTCGTAGCCGGTGCAATTGCTAGCAGTGGCGCATCATTTGGTGGTGTTGCCTATGCTGCGGGTGGTGAGAAGACACTCTCTCTAGCGGGTGTATCATCTGGTTTCCTTGGAGCTCTGGTCGGTGGATTCTTAGCTGGTGGTGTGATTTTAGTCCTTCGCAAATTACTTGCAAGTCTGCCTCGCTCACTTGAAGGTATTCGCTCCATCTTGCTCTTGCCTCTTCTTGGTGTTCTTGTGACTGGATTCCTTATGCTGGCAGTCAATATCCCTATGTCAGCAATCAATACAGCCCTCAACGATTTCTTGGCAAGTCTGAGCGGAAGCTCTGCTGTCCTTCTCGGTCTCTTGGTCGGTGGTATGATGGCAGTCGATATGGGTGGACCAGTGAACAAAGCAGCCTATGTATTTGGTACAAGTACGCTGGCAAGCACTGTCTCAACTGGTGGTTCTCCAGTCATGGCAGCGGTTATGGCAGCTGGTATGGTTCCACCGCTTGCAGTATTTGTTGCAACTCTACTTTTCAAAGATAAATTTACTACTGAAGAACGTGATTCAGGTTTGACAAATATCGTCATGGGGCTTTCCTTCATCACAGAAGGTGCGATTCCTTTTGGAGCTGCTGACCCAGCCCGTGCAATCCCAAGCTTTATCGTAGGTTCAGCTCTTACAGGTGCACTTGTCGGTCTATCTGGCATCAAACTTATGGCTCCTCACGGAGGAATCTTTGTCATCGGTTTGACTAACAACCCAATACTTTACCTTGTGTATGTCTTGATTGGTGCAGTTGTCAGTGGTATTCTTTTCGGATATTTGCGTAAACCACTGGAAAAATAAAACATAGGTGAAAGAGAGTGGGACAGAAATCGGTAATTGGTTAGAATTCGATTTGGTCGTCCCACCTCCGCACAGTTGAGTAGGGCTGCAAAGGCTGATGAAATCAGCGTAGTAGGGCCCACTCAACCACTGCGTCTTGCTCGACAATCCAAAGACAATTGAGAGGCTAGGACTTTTGTACCAGCCTCTTTTTGCCATAATTTGAATAGATGGGATAAGATCATGAAAACATATACAGATAAGTTAGTTGTGAATATGAAAGCAGAGATTGCTTGGGAAGCATTGAAAATGATGGATAGATGGCTCCCTAGTTTGTCAACAAATCAAGCCATTTACTTTGAAAGCGGAGACGACTTTTTCTACGAAGGAAGAAAATACGATATTGTGACAAAAGAAGGGGTAAAAATGTCTTGCGAAATAAGCGAGGTCAATGAAGAGGCCTTTTGGATTGAGATACATGCGAGACACTCTCTTCTGCATTCGATTTTAAATTGTCAAGTGATTCCTTTGACTTCTTCGAGTTGCCAATTGGTAAGGATACAATCTTATCCAGGCTTTGTTGGATTTTTATTTAATCTATTCTTTAAGCGTAGAGAAGCAGGCGAGACGAGCGAGTATTTGGAAGTATGGAGGAATTACGCCCAGAATCAGTTTCAGACTTTGCGAGAATCCGTTACCATCTCCTAGTGAATAAAGTTCTGAATATAATTATCGCTAGAAAGATACATCAAATTATGTTATAATGGACTATCGTATATTTTTAGGAGAATAGTAATGGAATTACAACGTGAACAAGAATTTGTCAGCCAGTATCATTTTGATGCACGCAATTTTGAATGGGAAAAAGAAAATGGAACACCAGAAACAAAAGTTGACGTGAATTTTCAGCTGATTGAAAGAAATGAAGAAAAGAATTCAACATCCATGATTGTGATTTTGACTTTCATGATTGTGTTTGATCGTTTTGTGATCAGTGGAACGATTACGCAGACAAATCATATTCAAGGACGTTTGGTAGAGGAACCTAGTGAGTTTGAACATGAAGAAGTGGAAGAATTGGCGCGTCCTTGCTTGACCATGCTCAATCGCTTGACTTATGAAGTGACGGAGATTGCGCTAGATTTACCAGGTATTAATTTGGAGTTCTAATGATGAAATTAGCGGTTATAACGGATTCGTCCGCTTTTTTACCGGATAGCCTTCGTGGAAATGACCATCTTTTTGTGCTCGATATTCCAGTAGTGATTGCTGGAGAAACTTATGTGGAAGGAAAAAATCTGACAGCCAGTGAGTTTTATGAAAAAATGGCTGCTGCAGATGAATTGCCAAAGACAAGTCAGCCTAGTGTGGCAGAATTGGAGGAGACGTTGATGCGTCTTGCCAGTGAGGATTACACGCATGTACTAGGGCTCTTTTTATCCAGTGGAATTTCAGGATTTTATCAAAATATCCAGTATCTCAAGGACGAGTTTCCTGATTTGAAAATCGCTTTTCCTGATTCAAAAATCACCAGTGCTCCGCTGGGGGTTATGGTTGAAAATGCTTTGACTTGGGCTGCTGAAGGACAGGATTTTGAAGAGATTTTGATCAAGATTCAGCAGCAAATTGATGGAACCAGCGCCTTTATCATGGTTGACGATCTCAATCATCTGGTTAAGGGCGGTCGCTTGTCCAATGGCGCAGCTATTTTAGGAAATCTCCTAAGTATCAAGCCGATTCTGTATTTTAACGATGCAGGTGTCATTGAAGTCTTTGAAAAGATTCGGACAGAAAAGAAAGCGATTAAGAGATTGATTGAAGTGGTGGAGGAAAAAACTGTCTCTGCTTCTTATCAGGTCATGGTGATTCATGGGAATGCTGAAGAGAAGGCGGAAAGCTTACGCCAGCAGCTGATAGAGGCTGGCATAGCGGACGATATTCCTCTTGCTACCTTCGGTAGTGTGATTGGAACTCACTTGGGCGAGGGTAGTGTCGCTTTGGCCTACATTCTGATGGTCTAGAGTTTTGCAGAGCGGTTAGTCAAGAATAGAGAGAGGTTCTAGATGAGTATAAAAGTCATTATCGCTGGTTTCAAGGGAAAGATGGGACAAGCAGCCTATAAGATGGTAACAGAAGATCCTGAGTTGACCTTGGCCGGTCTACTAGATCCTTTTACGGATGAAAAGGAAGTAGCGGGAGTTCCAGTTTTCAATACTAAAGAAGAACTAGCTGGTCTTCAGGCGGATGTCTGGATTGACTTTACGACTCCCAAAGTGGCTTATGAAAATACTCGCTTTGCTCTTGAGAATGGCTTTGCTCCGGTGGTCGGAACGACTGGTTTCACGTCTGAGCAGATTGAAGACTTGACCCAACTATCGCGTCAAAAGAGTCTTGGTGGATTGATTGCCCCGAATTTTGCTCTGGGAGCCGTTTTGCTTATGCAATTTGCAGCCCAAGCAGCCAAGTATTTCCCAGATGTGGAAATTATCGAACTGCATCATGACAACAAGAAGGATGCACCGAGTGGCACGGCTATCAAGACAGCTGAATTGATCAGCAAAGTTCGGACGAGCAAGCAGCAGGGAGCGGCTGATGAAGAAGAATCATTAGCTGGTGCCCGTGGGGCAGCCTTTGACGGCATGCGGATTCACTCAGTACGTTTGCCTGGCTTGGTGGCCCATCAGGAAGTTATCTTTGGTAGTCAAGGAGAGGGACTGACTTTGCGGCATGACTCCTATGATCGGGTTTCCTTTATGACTGGGGTAAATCTGGGTATCAAAGAGGTAGTCAAGCGCTCTGAATTGGTCTATGGATTGGAACATTTACTATGAGATTAGAGAAGATGCCTTCTGAGTTTCAGGAGGCTTTGCCAGTATTAGAGAAGATTAAAGCGGCTGGTTTTGAGGCTTATTTTGTCGGTGGTTCTGTACGAGACGCTCTGTTGAATCGGCCGATTCACGATGTGGATATTGCCAGTTCGGCCTATCCTGAGGAAATCAAAACAATCTTTCCTAGGACTGTTGATGTCGGTATTGAGCATGGAACGGTGCTGGTCTTGGAAGGCCAGGGAGAATACGAAATAACGACCTTTCGGACTGAGGATGTCTATGTGGACTATCGCCGACCTAGTCATGTCTCTTTTGTGCGCTCTTTGGAAGAGGATTTGAAGCGTAGGGACTTCACTATCAATGCCCTTGCCTTAGACCAAGAGGGGGAGATTGTGGACCTCTTTAACGGTCTGGCAGATATGGAAAATCGCACTCTTCGGGCAGTCGGAGTGGCTGCAGAGCGTTTTAATGAAGATGCCCTTCGTATCATGCGGGGCTTTCGTTTTCAGGCTGGTTTAGACTTTGATTTGGAAGAATTGACCTTTCAGGCTATGGCAGACTGTGCGCCGCTTTTGGAGAAGATATCGGTAGAACGGATTTTTATTGAGTTTGACAAGCTCCTGATGGCACCTTTCTGGCGAAAAGGTCTGGAGAGCTTGATCAAGGCTGCTGCCTACGACTTTCTGCCTGATATGAAACATTCAGCAGAGGCTTTGCAGGAATTATTAGACGGTTTAGAAGAAGATTTTCAATTTTCTAGTTCCGAGCAGGCTTGGGCTGCGCTTTTGCTAGCTTTGAAGGTAAAAGATGTTCGTAAGTTCTTGAAGCATTGGAAAACGTCCAATGACTTTCAAAAGCGAGTGAACCAGTTGGTAGCTGTTTATGAGATTCGGCAGGAACGGAGTCTTTCTAAGCGTGATTGCTATCAGTATGATTTGGATTTGATTCTGCAGGCAGAGAGGTTAAGACAGGCAGCAGGCTTGCCAGTTGAGTTTGAGGCTATTGAAGCGACACATGCTGCTCTGACCATTCATGATAAACATGAGATTGTGGTGACGGGTAGTCATTTGATTCGAGATTATGGCTTTATACCCGGACCAGAATTGGGACAAATCCTGACTAAAATTGAATTGGCCATTGTCGACGGAGAATTGCTAAATAGCAAGGAAGAGATAATGAACTTTATTAAGGAGCAAGTTGGATGAGTGACTTTATCGTTGAAAAGCTGACTAAGTCTGTCGGGGATAAGACAGTCTTTCAAGAGATTTCTTTTATCATTCACGACTTAGATCGGATTGGACTGATTGGAGTCAATGGGACAGGAAAGACCACCCTTTTAGATGTCTTGTCTGGCAAATCAGGCTTTGATGGTGATGTCCATCCTTTTTCAGCAAAATCTGACTATAAAATCTCCTATTTGACTCAGGAACCAGACTTCGATGAAGAAAAGACGGTTTTGGATACTGTTTTGTCCAGTGATTTGCGAGAAATGCAGCTCATTCGAGAATACGAACTGCTCATGGCAGCTTATGATGAAGCCAAGCAAGCTCGTCTGGACAAGGTCATGGCAGAAATGGATTCGCTGCATGCTTGGGAGATTGAGAGTCAGGTAAAAACCGTCCTATCCAAGCTCGGTATCTCGGATTTGGCAGCAAAAATCAGCCAGCTTTCTGGTGGTCTACGCCGGCGGGTTCAGTTGGCGCAGGTTTTGCTTTCTGAAGCAGACTTGCTGCTGCTGGATGAGCCGACCAACCATCTGGACATTGATACGATTGAATGGCTGACAAATTTCCTGAAAAATTCAAAGAAGACGGTCTTCTTTATCACTCACGACCGCTATTTTTTGGACAATATTTCCACGCGGATTTTTGAATTGGACGGTGGAAACTTGATAGAGTATCAGGGCAACTATCAGGACTATGTCCGGCTCAAGGCTGAGCAGAATGAGCGCGATGCTGCCCTGCTCCACAAGAAACAGCAGCTTTACAAGCAGGAGTTATCTTGGATGCGCCGTCAGCCTCAAGCGCGGGCGACCAAGCAGCAGGCACGTATCAATCGTTTCCATGACCTTAAAAGTGACTTGGCTGGCCAGACCAATCAGACGGACTTAGAGATGAACTTTGAAACCAGCCGTATTGGAAAGAAGGTTATCGAGTTTCAGGATGTGGATTTTGCATACGGAGACAAGCAGATTTTGTCGCATTTCAATCTCTTGCTGCAAAATAAAGATCGACTGGGCATTGTCGGAGATAATGGAGTGGGTAAGTCTACCCTGCTTAACCTAATTGCTGGTCAGTTGCAGCCTCAGTCTGGTCAGGTCATAATCGGCGAGACAGTCCGAGTAGCTTACTTTTCTCAGCAGATTGAAGGGCTGGATGAGTCCAAGCGGGTCATCAATTACTTGCAAGAAGTGGCGGAAGAAGTTAAGACGGGGAGTGGCACAACATCCATTGCTGAGCTCTTGGAGCAATTTCTCTTTCCTCGCTCAAGCCACGGTACTTTGATTGAGAAATTGTCTGGCGGTGAAAAGAAGCGGCTTTACCTGCTCAAGCTTTTACTAGAAAAGCCCAATGTCCTGCTTCTGGACGAGCCAACCAATGATTTGGATATCGCAACCTTGACGGTCTTAGAAAATTTCTTACAGGGCTTTGCAGGGCCAGTGATCACAGTTAGCCACGATCGCTATTTCCTAGATAAGGTAGCCAGCAAGATTTTAGCTTTTGAAGATGGACAGGTCAGAGAGTTCTTTGGCAACTACACGGACTATCTGGATGAAAAGGCTTTTAGACAATCCAGCGCAGCTATTTCCCAAAAGAAAGAAAAGGAAAAGCCAGTCAAGGCGCGGGAACAGAAGAAGCGGATGAGCTACTTTGAAAAGCAAGAGTGGGAGACCATCGAGGCGGATATCGAGGAGCTGGAGACACGTATCGCCGCCATTGAGACGGAAATGGAGCAGAACGGCTCGGACTTTACCAAGCTATCGGAACTTCAGAAGGAGCTGGATGACAAGAATGAGCAGCTTCTTGAAAAGTATGAGCGCTATGAGTATCTGAGTGAGTTGGAGTAGCACAGATACAATTACATGTGTTGTTGATAAAAGTTTGTGAGGGAGAATGATGGAAATACAGATTTATAGCAAGCCTAGTCAGGAAATCAAGGATCAGCTCTTTGAGCTGGTTCAAAACTGCCACGTTACAGATGGGACCTATCGTCTTCCTTATCTGGATAATGCCTATAATTTTGATGTTGATATGCCAGCCTTTTTTCTGGCCAATCTAGATCATCAAACGGTCGGTTTTTTATCGGTTTATGCGGATGAGCCGGGGCAAGCAGAGGTATCTGTCTATGTATTGCCCGACTATCGCAGACAAGGCATAGCGAGCGCTCTTTTGCAGGAATTTTCCAAAATTGCAGAGAAATACGATTTATCCCAAATCGAATACATCAGTGAAGTCAAGTTTTTAGCAGACCATCCGACCTTTGCTGAGAAGTTTGACTGTGATCTGAAAGAAACGGAAATCTGGCTGGAGCAGGCTGCAGGAACTTTACCTGAAGAAGACAAGGAAGGCGTGGAAGTTTTACTGGGGAGAAAGGAAATGATTGCGGAGATTGCAGCGTTTCAGTCGCAGATTTTTGAAATGCCGATGGATACTGCACTTCACTATGCCAGTCAAGCGCTGGAGAGCACAGATAGCCTGCTCTATGTCCTAAAAAAAGACGGTCAAATTGTGGCGTCTTGCTCGGTGGATACAAGTTTTGGAAGTAATTATCTGTTTGCCTTAGCTGTGGATCAGACCTTTCAGGGACAGGGCTTAGGGAGTCACCTAGTCAGATCTATACTGAATGACCTTGCTAGCCGAAATGGACAAGTCTGTCAAATCGTAGTAGAAGCTCAAAATACAGGTGCCCTGAGGCTATATGAAAGATTAGGCTTTAAACGAAAATCGGAAGCAGTTTATTTAAAGAGAAAATAGAAGAATTATCTTTCGAAGAAAAGAGCTTTTAAGGTTAGGAGATCTGTTGATGATAAAGAGAAAAGAGCCACTATTCGTCCAGGCTGGCTTGGTGCTAGGCCTACTAGCTTTGGGAAATTTAGTTGGCGATGTCAGTCAGTTCTTGCGGTATCTTTTAGCAAGTCTGGCACTCTTGTTTTTCCTTCATCTAGTGGTGGGAATGCTGACGCATACCAAGCAAGTCAAAGAGCAACTAAGGCAAGCGCTAGTGGCCTCGGTCTTCCCGACCTTTTTTATGCAGGGAATGGTGGCTTCGACCTATCTAGCGAGCTGGACTTTTTTGGGAAATTTTGCCCGAATTAGTGCACAAGTGCTGTGGTGGCTAAGCTTTGGCGGGTTGGTTTTCTTGATGGTCTATTATATCCTGACCTTTGTCTTCCCTTTCAAGTGGGAGAATGTTTTTCCTGCTTGGACGGTCTTATTTGTCGGGATTGGTGTCGCTCCTCTGACAATTGCAATTCCTCAGCAGTTAGCTTTGGGGCAGCTGATCTTTTGGTACGGCCTTTTAGCGACCATCTTGGTCTTGCCAATCGTCCTTTATAAGACCTATAAAATTGGCTTAGCAGAGAATGTACGCCCGAATACGACAACGATTTGTGCCCCTATTTCCTTGATGACAGCAGCTTATGTGGCTACCTTTTCTCTGCCCAATCCGGTCTTGTTGAGCTTGCTCTTGATTTCAGGACAATGCTTTTATGTCTTTATTTTGTGGCAATTGCCTCGTTTGATCAATCGTCCTTTTTCAGCAGGATTTTCGGCCTTTACCTTCCCTTTGGTTATTTCGGCTGTGGCCTTGAAGCAGTCTTTAACTATATTAAATTTCGGTCTAGCAGGGCAAATTCTGCTTGTTTTTGAGGTCTTAATAACCCTGCTCGTTGTTCTTTATGTTACCTTCTTGTATGCAAAGGATATTTTGGGCAAATGAGGCAGATTTCAGAGATGTATTTCCAAGAGGAAAGTCACTGCCTGCCTTTGAGGAAGGCTGAGTTTATGGTATAATTAGGAGTATTTGTAAAAGGAAAAAGATATGAATATTCAACAATTGCGTTATGTAGTAGCCATTGCCAACAGTGGAACTTTCCGCGAAGCAGCAGAAAAGATGTATGTCAGCCAGCCTAGTCTATCTATCGCGGTGCGAGATTTGGAAAAGGAGCTGGGATTTAAAGTTTTTCGTCGAACTAGTAGTGGAACCTTCTTGACCAGACGGGGTATGGAATTTTACGAGAGAGCTCAGGAATTGGTCAAAGGGTTTGATGTCTTTCAAAATCAGTATGCCAATCCTGAAGAGGAAAAAGATGAATTTTCCATTGCCAGCCAGCACTATGACTTTTTGCCGCCGTTGATTACGGAGTTTTCCCAAAAGTATCCAGAATATAAGAATTTCCGGATTTTTGAATCAACAACTGTGCAGATTTTGGACGAAGTGGCCCAAGGCCACAGCGAGATTGGGATCATTTACCTCAATAATCAGAATAGCAAGGGCATTATGCAGCGGGTGGAGAAGCTCGGCTTGGAGGTCATTGAGCTAATTCCTTTCCAGACCCACATTTATTTGCGGGAAGACCATCCTCTGACTCAAAAGGAGGAACTGGTCATGGAAGATTTGGCCACTTTACCAACTGTTCGCTTCACACAGGAAAAGGATGAGTACCTCTATTATTCTGAGAATTTTGTTGATACCAGTGCCAGCTCCCAGATGTTTAATGTAACGGATCGAGCAACGCTGAATGGGATTTTGGAGCGGACGGATGCTTATGCGACTGGATCTGGCTTTTTGGATAGCAACAGTGTAAATGGAATCACTGTCATCAAACTCCGAGACAACTTGGACAATCGCATGGTTTATGTCAAGAGGGAAGATGTAGAGTTGAGTCAGGTTGGAGAAGCCTTTGTAGCTGTTATGAAAGAATATTTTGCACAGAAAAGAGAAGTATGAAACGAAAGCTTACCATTCCTTTTTTAGTTATTCTTTTGATTGCTCTTGATCAGGCAGTCAAGTATTATATTGTTTCCAATTTTTCTTTGGGGCAGGTCAGAAAGTTTATTCCTAAGATTGTCAGTTTGACCTATCTGAGAAATACTGGTGCAGCCTTTTCTATCTTGGAAAATCAGCAGTGGTTTTTCGCCTTAATTACTTGTACCGTGATTGGAGTTGCCGTTTGGTATTTGATTAAAAATATTCAGGGCTCCAAATGGTTGCTGACGGGACTCATTCTAATTATTGCTGGTGGCTTGGGCAATTTCATTGACCGAATTCAGCAAGGATTTGTAGTGGATATGTTCCAGCTAGATTTTGTCAATTTTGCTATTTTTAACGTAGCGGATATGTACCTGACTGTTGGAGTAGCGATTTTATTACTGGTGATGTTGAAGGAAGAAACAAATGGAATTGAAAATTGATGCAGTAGCCGCAGGCCTGCGTTTGGATAAGGCAGTGGCGGACCTGACTGAGCTATCCCGTGGTTTAGCCAATGAACAGATAAAAAATGGCCAGATTTTGGTTAATGGAGAGGCAAAAAAAGCCAAGTATGCTGTCAAAGAGGGCGATGTCATTTCCTATGAAGTACCTGAGCCAGAGGTAGTTGAGTATGTGGCAGAGGATCTTCCGCTAGAAATCGTCTATCAGGATGAGGATGTTGCCGTCGTCAACAAGCCGCAAGGCATGGTGGTTCATCCTTCAGCTGGCCATACCAGCGGTACTCTGGTCAATGCTCTCATGTATCACATCAAAGACCTTTCTGGCATCAATGGTGTGTTGCGCCCGGGAATTGTCCATCGGATTGATAAGGACACTTCTGGACTTTTGATGATTGCCAAGAATGATCAAGCCCATCTGGCACTTGCAGACGAACTCAAGGATAAGAAATCCCTGCGTAAATATTGGGCGATTGTCCATGGAAATCTGCCTAACGACCGCGGAGTGATTGAGGCGCCGATTGGCCGTAGTGAAAAAGACCGCAAGAAGCAGGCGGTTACAGCCAAGGGGAAACCCGCTCTGACACGTTTCCAAGTTTTGGAACGTTTTGGGGACTATACCTTGGTGGAGCTGCAGCTGGAGACGGGGCGGACGCATCAAATCCGTGTCCACATGGCTTATATCGGCCATCCAGTCGCTGGAGATGAGGCCTATGGACCTCGTAAGACCCTGAAGGGCCATGGTCAATTTTTGCATGCGCGAACACTGGGCTTCACCCATCCTCGGACTGGCGAAGTGCTGGAATTTACGGCTGAAGCGCCAGCTATTTTCCTAGAAACTCTTGAAAAACTCAGAAAAGTCCATGACTAATCGTCTCCGTATTTATGAGACTCTAGATAAATGGAAAATTAAGTCGACTGTCTTGGTTACAGTCGTTTTTATTTTCGACAAATCATGATATAATAAATAGAATACCCTAAAAGGAAGAGAAAAATGAAGTTAGAAGATTTGAAAAAACGTCAGGAGAAGATTCGCAATTTCTCCATCATTGCCCATATTGACCACGGGAAATCAACCTTGGCTGACCGGATTTTGGAGGCGACAGAAACGGTTTCCAGCCGGGAAATGCAGGCTCAACTCTTGGACAGCATGGACTTGGAGCGGGAGCGCGGTATCACCATTAAGCTTAATGCCATCGAGCTCAATTATACTGCTAAGGACGGCGAAACCTATATCTTCCACTTGATTGATACACCGGGACACGTGGACTTTACCTATGAGGTGTCACGATCATTGGCGGCCTGTGAAGGAGCCATTCTGGTTGTGGATGCTGCTCAGGGGATTGAAGCTCAGACTCTTGCTAATGTTTATCTAGCGCTGGACAATGACTTGGAAATCCTGCCAGTTATCAATAAGATTGACCTGCCAGCTGCGGATCCAGAGCGGGTGCGGGCAGAGATTGAAGATGTGATTGGTCTGGATGCTAGCGAAGCCGTATTGGCTTCTGCCAAGGCTGGCATCGGAATTGAAGATATTTTAGAGCAGATTGTGGAAAAAGTTCCAGCTCCGACTGGAAATGTTGAAGCACCGCTCAAAGCCTTGATTTTTGACTCGGTCTATGATGCTTATCGTGGGGTAATCCTGCAAGTGCGGGTGATGGACGGTGTGGTCAAGCCGGGCGACACTATTCAGCTCATGAGCAATGGTAAGACCTTTGATGTAACTGAGGTCGGCATCTTTACACCTAAGGCCGTTGGACGTGATTTCTTAGCGACAGGGGATGTTGGTTATATTGCAGCTTCTATCAAGACGGTACAGGATACTCGGGTCGGAGATACAGTGACCTTGGCGAACAATCCAGCATCTGAGCCCCTAGACGGCTATAAGCAGATGAATCCGATGGTATTTGCTGGTCTCTACCCAATTGAGTCCAATAAATACAATGACCTGCGTGAGGCGCTTGAAAAGCTCCAGCTAAACGATGCCAGTCTGCAATTTGAACCAGAAACGTCGCAAGCACTAGGATTTGGTTTCCGTTGCGGTTTCTTGGGCTTGCTGCACATGGACGTCATTCAGGAGCGTTTGGAGCGTGAATTTAATATTGATCTGATTATGACGGCGCCGTCAGTTATCTATAAGGTCAATATGACGGATGGTGCTTCAATTGATGTGTCCAATCCGAGCGAATTTCCAGACCCGACCAAGATTGATTCGATTGAGGAGCCTTATGTCAAGGCGCAGATTATGGTGCCCCAGGAATTTGTCGGAGCGGTGATGGAGTTGGCTCAGCGCAAGCGCGGTGACTTTGTGACCATGGACTATATCGACGATAATCGGGTCAATGTCATCTATCAAATCCCACTTGCTGAAATCGTCTTTGACTTCTTCGACAAGCTCAAGTCCTCTACTCGTGGCTATGCTAGCTTTGACTATGAAATCTCTGAGTATCGCTCATCCAAGCTGGTTAAGATGGATATCCTCCTCAATGGCGACAAGGTTGATGCCCTTAGCTTTATCGTTCACAAGGAATTTGCCTATGAGCGCGGTAAGCTGATTGTAGACAAGCTCAAGAAAATCATTCCTCGTCAGCAGTTTGAAGTACCCATTCAGGCAGCCATTGGCCACAAGATTGTAGCTCGGACAGACATCAAGGCATTGCGTAAGAATGTCTTGGCCAAGTGTTACGGTGGTGACGTGTCTCGGAAACGCAAACTCCTAGAAAAACAAAAAGCCGGTAAAAAACGGATGAAAGCGATCGGATCTGTCGAAGTCCCACAAGAAGCCTTCCTCAGCGTCCTGAGTATGGATGAGGATTAAAGTTGACTTTAATGGCTTGAGTTCAGCGTTACAAAGCGAAGGTAAAAAAGTCGATCTGTTCCTAAAAATAAGATAGGGAAGTAATCTTGAAAAGTTCGATGTTATCTATAATGTTTCGAATAGTATGGAAATCTAGATAGTTCGGGTCCATGTAGTCTAAAAAGGAGATTTCTTATGGCAAAAAAATATTTTCTTAGTTTTTTGACAGTTCTGGTTGGTTTGTCTCTGGCTTCTTGTGGCCTTATTAAAAATTATAGTAATCGGAAATCGCCAACTTCTACCAGTACATCTAGTCAAGTTTCCCAGAAAGATAGCAGCAAATCTGATAAAGCTAGTGACAAAGATGTTTCTACTACGACCAAAACCAAACGCATTGGCTCGGCTGACTATGGCTATATCGATATTCCAAGTAATTGGATTAAGTTCACCGACTTAGATGGTGGCGACAGCGTTCAGTTCACAGATGGCTCAGCTTATAATATCGTTACCATGAATGGCTATACTAGAGAAAAAGCTCATGTCCAAGATGGGGAAACTTTCAATGCTGAGTTAATTGCCCAGCGACTGGCCTATAGTTGGAATGATAATAAAGATGTAGAAAAAATGTGGGGAGCAAAATCCGCTGTTTCTGGCAATGAAGCTTTCCAACTGAATGTAATTATGAAATCAGGGCAGTTAGTTGTTTCTTGGGTTTTCCAAAAAGACGACAAGGTCTATTTAATCTCTTTTGAAGGCGATCGGGAAACTTTGGCTTCTGTTATTTCCTACATAGAAGAAACGTGGAGCCTTGACGAAAAAAGGGCCAACTAACAATCTTTAAAACAAAGTAAATGAGAGTGGGACAGAAATCGGTAATTCGTTAGAATTCGATTTCGTCGTCTCACCTCCGCACAGTTGAGTAGGGCTGTAAAAGCTGATGAAATCAGCGTAGTAGAGCCCACTCAACCACTGCGTCTTGCTCGATAATCCAAAGACAATTGAGAGGCTAGGACTTTTGTCCTAGTCTCATTTTTTTGAGATTTATGATATAATGCTAACGAAAATCAACTGATTAGAAAGTAGTTTATGACCCAAGAAATCGACCTTGAAAAGTACCATCAGTTAGCTCTGCAAAAGCAGAAAGAGCATCGAAAATTTTTAGCCAGTCTCAAGAAAAAGCCACCAAAAAACCTAGATAAGATTGCCCAGCAAATCCATGATGAGGTCTTTGAGGAGATTGACTGTACAGCCTGCGCCAATTGCTGTAAGACTCTAGGACCAGACTTTAAGGAAGCCGATATTGTCCGTATTGCCAAGTATTTCAAGATGAAGCTGCCGGCTTTTGAAGAGGAGTTTCTTCAGGTGGACGAAGACGGTGACAAGGTCTTCAAGGCCATGCCTTGTCCTTTTTTAGGTGGAGATAATCTCTGCTCGATCTACGATGTCCGTCCTAAGGCTTGCCGCGAGTTTCCACATACAGACCGCAAGAAGATTCATCAAATTAATCATCTGACAATCAAAAATACCCTGACCTGTCCAGCGGCCTATCTCTTTGTGGAGAAGCTGCGGGATAGGTTGTAGAATCGCCCTCTAAATCTTGTACAAAAATTCTAGGGCGGAAGTATCTTATATCTGTTAGACTATAGTCAAGAGGTGAAAAAGAATATGATGCATCAATTCAATCGAACCATGGAATATCTGGAAAGCAAGTTGGATGCAGAAGTAGATTTGCAGCAATTTCAGCAGCTATCTGGCTATTCTTATGCTATTTTTAGCAGGCTCTTTTCTATCCTAGCAGATATGACTTTAGCAGAATACTTGCGCAATCGCAGGCTGTCAGAAGCTGTGACGGACTTGCGGGAAAGCTCTGAGAAAGTCATTGACATAGCGATGAAATACGGCTATGAGTCTGCGGATGCCTTCAGCGCAGCCTTTAAGAAATTCCATGGTGCAACCCCCTCAGAAGTTAGGAATGGAAAACCTTATCGGGTCTTTCCTAGACTTCAATTATCCTTAAAGATTACAGGAGGAAAGAATATGGATATCAAGATTCAAAAGAAACCTGCTTTTACTGTAGCAGGCGTCCTATTGGAAGCTATCGACAATAGCCAGTGCCCATCTGCTTGGGAGCAGCTCTATGCAAATCACAGCTTTGAAAGCTTAGAAAGTATGGGCAGTGGCCAATCCTTTGGCCTCTGCTCTGATGTCAAAGAGGGTGAAATCATTAACTACATGGCGGCTTATGATGTGACGGATAAAGTCAAAGCAGAAGAACTAGGACTCTCGATCAAAGAAATCGCAGAAGCCGAGTATGCCATCGTACCGGTCAAAGGGGCTATACCAGCCAGTATCCACCATGCTTGGAAATATGTCTTGGAAGTCTTTTTTCCAGAAACTGGCTATCGCCACTCAGGAGCGCCAGATTTTGAAGTTTACACCGAGGGAGACATGTCCTCGCCAGACTATCAAATGGAACTCTGGATTCCAGTGGTGAAATAGAATGGTGATTTCAAGTCATTTTTTAGACGTTGATTACAGAGGAGGATGATGTTATGCAGATGTATTTTGGGGACGTTTCTCTTTGTTATACATATTCACTTGCGATGGCGCTGCATTCGTATGGTTATGATGTTCGCCCTGAGTTTTTGGAAGCCATTATGGTAATGGGAAATGGCGCTAGTATTGTAAAGGAAGATGAAAAACACCCCTTAGTCTTCTTTGATAATGGGATGCCAGATAGTTCTATCAGTCATTCTTTAAACATTCTGGGCTTTACATATGATGAATACTATATAAAGGATTCAAATGAGGTGAATCTTCTCTCTATCAGAGAAATGTTAAGTAAGTTCTTACTTAGTGGGCCAGTTGTTCTTGGCCCTTTGGACATGGGTTATCTCACTTATAATCCCAATCATATCCATTTGTATGGGGTGGACCATTTTGTTTCAGTTTATGATTTAAATGATGATTTTATCTATTTCCATGATCCAGCAGGCTTTGCTTGTATGAAAATATGTCTCTCAGAATTTTTTAAAGCCTGGGAAGCTAAAAATATTGACTATAAAAGAGGTTCTTTCTCCATGTGGGGAAACTTCCAAAAAATCAAATCTCCAACTTCTAAAGAGATTTATCAAAAAACATCTATGTTGATGAAGCAACAATATGAAGATGGCGAGGAGAACGTGATAGTAAGATATGCTAAGTCGGTAGCGGACAATGGCTTGAATGAAAAACAAAAGCATCTTCATCAATACTTTAGTTTCAAATTAGCTTCTATCAGAAATCTATACATGAGCAACTACTTAAAAGACCACGATACGGTCAGATCTGAACTAAAAGCAAATTTAGCAAAGTTGTTCGGCCAAGCTCATCTATTTTGTATCAAGGAAGATTATCAGAAATTATCAAAAGTCTTGTATAATATTGCAGCGCTAGATAATAAATTTAGAGATTTGTGTATTCGCTATAAAGAAGAGTAGAAGAAGTGAGAAAAACGAAGATGCTGTTTGGTAATGTAGCAGGATCAAAACAAGAGCCACCAGACTATCAAATAATTCTCTGGATACCAGTGGTGAAATAGATTAGAAATCAGCCGTTTATTTTTGAACGGCTGATTTTTTTGTGGCTTGTGGTATAATGAAAAAAATTATCCACAATTCTGAATTTTTAGAAATATTTGCACAATAATGAATTATTACAGTGAACTTATTGGTAAAATATTTTTAATAATATAGTGATAACAAGGACTTTATGGTAAAATTATATGTATAATAATAAAAGGAGATAATTATGTCTGGAGAAACAGAGATAAAATTTGAAAATGAAATTGAATGCGATTCGGTAAACTCTATATTAGAACTTATTTTAAATCAGGAACGGAATGAAACTGATAATGACTCTGCGAATAGAGTCAGAAAAAACCTTTTTTTTAGGGGAGAAGACTCCAACCATGAATTAAGGACTCCTTCACTTTATCTTCAAGAGGGATTAACACTGGAGGGGAGTGAATATTACTATAGGATGCTATTAAGTGAACTAGGTAGAGATGACTATCAAGAAAATAGTTCGTTAGTTAGGTTAATATCTGAATTGCAACATTATGGTGCAAAAACAAGGGTGTTAGATATTACTAGTAATCCATTAATAGCATTATATTTTGCAGTTGAAAAAAAAGATGATAAGTCAGGATATGTATTTATCTATAAATCTGATGAGGAGAATGAAAAGTTTGATACTGGTCATACAATAGCTATTAAGTCCGCTTTAAATTTAATACCCCAAAAGATTATTAATAACTTTTTAAAAGCTGTAAACTTTATCTGCAAGGATGAAAGTGAGTTGGAAAAGCTGGAAAATGTACCGCTTGAAAATCTAAATTATCTATTAGGAGAAAAGCTTAGAGAAAGAAATCAGGAATTATATAAAGTAAAAATAAGGGAATTAGAAGCCCCTATAGTTAAACTTATGGAATTACTAAATCAAAGAGCTCGCGTTAGGGAGAGATTGAATTTACCATTCAAGATAGCCATGGATTTAGGGAAAGCTCATATAGTTATTCCATCTAAAACAACAGATAGAATAAGACAACAACAGGGAGCATTTATCTATCCAAAATTTACAGATACTTCTGATAAGACACATGAAGAAGTCAAGAAGGAAATATCGGAATCAATCAATCACTTTAATGCAACTCTGAAAATTCAAAAAGAAGATAAAACATGTTTGTTATCAGTAATAAGAATTGATGGTAATAACAAAAAGAAAATTCGAAGTCAATTGAAACTCTTGGGTATTACCGAAGGATTTGTTTACCCTGATATTGAACATAAATCAAATGCACTGTTGGGAATTTCACAAAATGGAAATAAAACTGCTCAAAATAAGTCTAACTGAATGACAGAGAGATTTGTAAAGTAATAGTTTTGCAGAAAAGATTTTATTATAGAAAGGATCTCGACTTTGTCATACAAATTTCTACTTTTCGACCTTGATCATACGCTACTGGATTTTGATACGGCAGAAGACATCGCCTTGACTCAGTTTTTGGAGGAGCAGGGAGTAACGGAGATCCAGACCTACAAAGACTATTATATTCCCATGAACAAGGGGCTTTGGCGGGATTTGGAGCAGGGGAAAATCACCAAGCCAGAGCTGGTCAATACGCGCTTTTCTCGTCTTTTTGCTCATTTTGGCATTGAGAAGGATGGGGCCGAGTTGGCCCTTCTCTATCAGCAGCACATTGCTCAGCAAGGACAAACCTACGCTGGTGCTAGCGAGCTTTTGGACAGTCTGACAGCAGCTGATTATGAGATTTACGGAGCGACCAATGGTATCACAGCTATTCAGACCGGTCGCATGGCTCATTCTGATATTGTGCCCTATTTTAATCACATTTTCATTTCGGAAAAGATGGGAACTCAGAAGCCTGAGGCTTTGTTTTATGAAAAAATAGCAGAGCAGATACCGGATTTTGACCTGTCTCAGGCTTTGATGATTGGAGATTCCTTGACTGCAGATATTGCAGGCGCTAATAATGCAGGACTGGACTCTATCTGGTACAATCCCAAAAAGCTGATTAACAATAGCAGTGCGCGGCCGACTTATACGGTATCTTCCTATGAAGAAATTAAAAAATTACTGCTTTGAAAAAAATTTTTGAGCCTGTCAAGAAAAAAACTTGACAGCTGTTTTTAATCTGCTATAATAGAACATGTGCCAAATAGCTCAGCTATTTCACCGAAATAAAAAATAAGAAAAGAGAGAAATTTTAAAAATGGCAGTAAAAATCCGTTTGACTCGTATGGGTTCTAAGAAAAAACCTTTCTACCGTATCAACGTTGCAGACTCACGTTCACCACGTGACGGACGTTTCATCGAAACAGTTGGAACTTACAACCCACTTGTTGAAGAAAACCAAGTGACTTTGAAAGAAGATCGCGTTCTTGCATGGTTGGCTGATGGAGCTCAACCTTCTGATACAGTTCGCAACATCCTTTCAAAAGCAGGTGTTTTGAAGAAATTCCACGATTCAAAATACTCTAAATAATAGAAGTGCAGGTTGATATATGGACACGATTGAAAATCTCATTATTGCGATAGTGAAACCTTTGATTTCACAGCCAGATGCCTTAACCATCAAGATTGAAGATACGCCTGAGTTTTTAGAGTATCATCTTGATCTTGATCCAAGCGATGTTGGACGTGTGATCGGTCGTAAAGGTCGTACTATCTCCGCTATAAGGACGATTGTTTACTCTGTCCCAACCGAGTACAAAAAAGTTCGCATCGTCATTGATGAGAAATAAGAAGCAGCGGGGCTATGTGTCCCGCTTTTTCTATGGCCCTTAATGAAACAAGCCGTTAGGTGTAGTTGAATTTAGGGCCATTGATGCAGTTCGAGCTTTGCGAGAACTACGCTCCTTAATTTCCTTGCCGAAACAAGCCGTTAGGCGTAGTTGAATTTAGGGCCATTGATGCAGTTCGAGCTCAGCGAGAACTACGTTCCTTAATTTCCTTGCAGAAACAAGTTATTAGGCTCAGTTGAATTTAGGATCATTGATGCAGTTCGAGCTTCGCGAGAACTAGGTACTTCATTTAAGATAAAAACGAAATGCAGGGGCGAGTTTAGAGAAATTCGAAACCGGAGGACATATGAAGTCAGAAGATTATGCTTGGAACGCTCATGAGCGCAAGTCTTATGAGAATGATCAAGTGATTTTACCGATCCCTTATAAGCTAAAAATTCTGGATGATAGTGAAAAGAGATTGGAATTGGAGCTTGTTTTGGAGCAGCTTCCTCAGAAGCAACTGGCTCGATGGGCTATGAAAATGGCGTCAAGCTTTATACCGCTGATAGATGTGGAAGATGAGTTTGAGAAGCAGAAGATTTTGACTCAGGTAAGAGCGATTTTTCAGGCTCGACTTGATGGGAGGGCATCTGCCTATGAACTAAGGCAGGCTGGTTTCTTGGCTAACAAACTGTCGCAGCAAGCCCAATCACAAATCGGTAAATATGCTGCGCGTGTCTTTGCCCAAGCAGTTGCGACGGCTCATATGAGGGGACATGCCATTGTCGCAGCGGATTATACCATCAAAGTCAGAAACTTGCAGAGTCCAGATGATTTGCAGCGGGCTGTCAGGGAAAGAGAGAGACAGATAAAGCTGGCCTCTGCTTTTATTAGATCAGGAAAGGAAACTTTATGAAGCATTTATTTTCACGCTTGTCACCAGCGCAAAAGATTATCTTGTCTTTTCTTCTGGTGATATTCTGTGGCTCCTTGCTACTCAGTCTGCCTTGGGTGCAGACGGCAAGTTCCCAAGCGGGCTATCTGGATCATCTTTTTACAGCTGTCTCCATGGTCTGTGTGACAGGGCTTTTTACACGATCGGTTGTAGATACATACAATGTCTGGGGGCAGCTCCTTTGTATGCTGCTGATTCAGATTGGTGGTTTGGGAATCCTGACTTTTATCGGATTTTTCACCATGGAAAGTCGGAAAAAGCTCAGCCTCAAGGATCGCCGCATTCTGCGAGATAGTTTTAGTTATGGTCACAATCGTACCTTAGGTCAATTTGTCCGTTCGATTTTTATCACGACTTTTACTATCGAAGGACTGGGCGCTCTCCTTCTCATGATTCGCTTCATTCCCAAGTTTGGTCTGAGAAAAGGGATTTTTAATTCTATCTTTTTAGCTGTTTCTGCATTTTGTAATGCGGGCTTTGATAATTTTGGTAATGATAGCCTACTAGGCTTGCAGACAGATGTTTTGGTCAATATCACCTTGGCTCTCCTCATCATCACTGGAGGACTTGGCTTTATGGTCTGGTTTGACTTGGCGACTAAATTGGGAGGAAAACAGAAGGGGCTTCACTTTCATACCAAGGTAGTCTTGCTGCTGACTGCTGGTCTTCTCGTTTTTGGGACGGTCACGAGTCTCTGGACGGAGTATAATAATCCTGGAACGATTGGCAATCTTTCCTTTGGTGATAAGCTACTGGTCAGCTTTTTCCAGACAGTCAGCATGAGGACAGCTGGCTTTGCTTCCATAGATTATACGGCTGCTCGTCCAGTAACCCTGTTTATCTATCTGCTCCAGATGTTTTTAGGAGGAGCTCCGGGTGGTACAGCGGGCGGTCTGAAAATTACCACCTTCTTAGTTCTTTTGCTTTTCGCTCGTAAGGAGATTTTGAGCTTGCCACATACCAATCTTGGTCGGAGAACGCTGGTTCCTCAGCTAGTGCAGAAGGCTTTTGGTGTGACAGTGATTTTTCAGCTGACATTTCTGCTTGGTCTTTTGGCTCTTGGGCTAGTGACCGATAGCAGTCATCGTTTTATTTACCTGATATTTGAGACTGTGTCGGCACTGGCTACAGTTGGTGTGACAGCCAATATCACTACCAGCCTCAATACAGCTGGTATGGTTGTGATTATGTTGCTGATGTTTATTGGACGGGTGGGGCCGCTGACTCTTATGGTCAGTCTTAACCATTATCAACCGAAGAAGGCGACTACCTTGCACTACAGCAAGGCGGACATTATGATTGGATAGGAGAAAAGAAATGGCAAATCAAACAGTTGGAATTCTCGGCTTGGGGATTTTTGGACAGAGTATCATTGAGGCCTTGATTTCTCAGGATGTAGAAATCATTGCAATTGATAATCACGAAGAGACAATCAATCAGTATGAAGACATGATTGCCGTCGGTGTGATCGGGGACATTACTGATATGGAACTTTTGGAGGCGGCAGACGTTGGTTCCTGTGATACGGTCGTCGTGGCGACTGGAGAAAGTCTGGAATCCAGTGTTCTAGCGGTCATGCACTGTAAGGCATTGGGCGTTAAAAATGTCATTGCCAAAGTCAAGGATGAAGTAACCCAGCAGGTACTGGAAAAGGTGGGAGCTGATTTGGTTATCCTGCCTGAAGTGGAGGCTGGTATTTCATTGGCTAAGACCATTCTCTTTAACCATTCGATTGAGGTTTTCCAGCTGGATGACGATGTAGTGGTGGCTGAGTTTGAGTTGCCTGCTAGCTGGGTCGGGAAAATGGTCCGTGAAGTAGATGCTCGTAGGCTGTATCATCTCAATATTATCGGCTACCGTCTGACAAAAGATCAGCCTTTGGAAAGCCAGTTTACTCCAGACTTTGTCTGGCCAGCAGGCGTCAGCATTATGGCTGTGACTGATAACCAGCATTTGGATAAATTACGTGAAATAGTGAAGTAGCGGCTGGGAGTCCAATCGGGACCAACTATCAGTAGTTCTTAGGAACTCGGCACCTTACCATCATTTCATAAAAAATAGATACATAAGAGCTCTTTTAGGGCTCTTTTTTGAAACCAGTTGTAAAATTTGTTATACTATCACTAGAAAAGGAGTGATTTTATGAGCTTAACCAGCCAGATCATTACAGCAGATTTTCCAGATTTGGATAAAGTAGAAGCCTTGAATAATGAAGCTTTTCCAGAAGAGGAAAGGATACCGCTCAGTGAATTTTTACGATATGAGGAACAGGAAGATGCTAATTTTTTCGCCTTTTATCATGAAAAGGAGTTTGTTGGTTTTGCCTTTGCCATTTCCAACGCGCAAGCCTTTTATGTTAGTTTCTTTGCGATTATGCCTCACCTGCGTAGCCATGGCTATGGCGGTGAAATCATTGAAAAGCTGGTCAATTTCTATCAGCGAACCATGATTTTAGAAATCGAGCGTCTAGATGAGCCATGTGACAATCTGGAGCAGCGTCAAGCTCGCTGGGATTTTTATCACAGCAAGGGCTTCCGTTCAGCCAATGCCTTTCTGGAATATGAGGATCTTAGCTTTGAAATTCTGTATCGAGGGGAGTCTTTTGACGAAGAGGCCTATCGGGACATATTCCACCGACTTCAGGAAGAGAATTATTTCGACTTTGAAATCAAACATAGACGTTTCAGCGATTATTAAAAGGGAGTTCTCTGGAGCTCAATAGCGATTTGGAGCAATAAAAGATTGCTTTGTTTTTACTAAAAGGAGGTTAGAATGAGACTCTGGCATCAAGCACTGATTCCCAAGCTTCCCCGTCCGCAACTACTT
>NZ_CAURYF010000022.1:0-38349 GCF_963529205.1 Streptococcus cristatus
ATTTTACTCGGACGCAGATGCGGGCTTATATGAATGAGCTGACTTGTGCGGCTTGCCACGGTTATCGACTCAGTCCTCAGGCCTTGTCTGTCAAGGTTGGCGGCGAAGATGGCTTGCACATCGGTGATATTTCAGACTTGTCCATTGCAGATCATTTGCTTCAGTTGGACAAGCTTCACTTGACTGACAATGAAGCTACTATTGCGCGGCCTATTCTCAAAGAAATTCATGATCGCCTGACCTTTCTGAATAACGTTGGTCTCAATTACCTGACCCTGTCTCGCTCGGCTGGAACCTTATCAGGCGGTGAGAGTCAGCGGATTCGCTTGGCGACTCAGATCGGCTCGAACTTGAGTGGTGTCCTCTATATCTTAGACGAGCCCTCTATTGGCTTGCACCAGCGTGACAATGACCGCCTAATTGCCAGCCTCAAGAAGATGCGCGACTTGGGTAATACCCTCATCGTGGTTGAGCACGATGAGGACACCATGCAGGAGGCTGACTGGCTGATTGATGTCGGACCAGGAGCCGGTGTTTTCGGCGGTGAAATCGTCGCAGCGGGTACTCCTGCACAGGTGGCTAAGAACAAGAAATCCATCACAGGCCAATACTTGTCAGGTAAGCGCGAAATCCCAGTACCATTGGAACGCCGTGTAGGCAATGGACGCTTTATCGAAGTGACAGGGGCTCAGGAAAATAACTTGCAGAATATCACAGCTAGATTCCCCTTGGGCAAATTCATCGCTGTGACAGGAGTTTCTGGATCCGGTAAGTCAACGCTGGTCAATTCTATCCTTAAAAAGGCTATTGCTCAAAAACTCAACCGCAATTCTGCTAAGCCAGGTAAGTTCAAGAAAATCAGCGGCATTGAGCATGTGGATCGACTGATTGATATTGACCAAAGTCCGATTGGCCGGACACCGCGCTCTAATCCAGCTACCTATACTGGAGTCTTTGACGACATTCGCGATCTGTTTGCCAAGACCAATGAAGCCAAGATTCGCGGCTACAAGAAGGGCCGTTTCAGCTTTAACGTCAAGGGCGGCCGCTGTGAGGCCTGCTCGGGTGATGGAATTATCAAGATTGAGATGCACTTCCTGCCTGACGTCTATGTGGCCTGTGAGGTCTGCCACGGCACCCGCTATAATAGTGAAACTCTGGAAGTCCACTACAAGGAGAAGAATATCGCTCAGGTTCTGGACATGACGGTCAATGATGCGGTAGAATTCTTCCAGCATATTCCCAAGATTGCCCGCAAACTCCAGACAATCAAGGATGTGGGACTAGGATATGTGACTCTGGGGCAGCCAGCCACGACCTTGTCAGGTGGTGAAGCCCAGCGGATGAAGCTGGCCAGCGAGCTTCACAAGCGCTCGACTGGCAAGTCCTTCTATATCTTGGATGAGCCGACGACAGGGCTTCATACAGAGGACATTGCTCGTTTGCTCAAGGTTTTAGCCCGCTTCGTGGACGATGGCAATACAGTCCTCGTCATTGAGCACAATCTGGACGTTATCAAAACGGCAGACCATATCATCGACCTAGGACCGGAAGGCGGTGTCGGTGGTGGAACGATCATTGCGACAGGTACACCAGAGGAAGTCGCAGCCAATCCAGCCAGCTATACTGGCCAGTATTTAAAAGGCAAGCTGAAATAAGATTTTTATCGTTCTAAAACACAAATCCCTCACTAGGCTAACCTAATGAGGGATTTTAACTTGCATTTATGGGTGAAGCAGGGCATTAGAACTGCTTACCTGATGGGTTTAGAATGTTTTTTCTTTGTCACGAACGACCAGTAAGTCCACTTTAGCGTGGCGGAGGATATATTCAGATGATGAGCCGACTAGGAGGCGTTCAAAGGCATTGAGACCAGTAGCCCCGACCATAATCAAATCAACCTTGTGTTCGTCAGGAATGTCAGTTGACAGGAGGGTTTTGGGATTGCCCAATTCAATGACGACATCAACGTATTTGACCCCTGCTTTTTGCGCCTTTTCCTTGTACTCTGTCATCAATTTTTGTGCCTCTTCTTGGAGATCTTCGTAGACCTCGGCGTCAAAGGTTGAGACGCTTTGGAGAGCCCGTGTATCAATCACATGAGCAATCGTCAGGCGAGAAGCATTTCTCAGCGCTACATTAACACCTTTTTCAAAAGCGAGTTCTGCTTCGCGAGAGCCGTCAACAGCGACCATGATATTTTCATATTTTTGTTGAGTCATAAAGCTACCTCCATCTTTTGTCGAATACTAGATTCGAGTTTCTTATATCTTCACTTATATTGTAAACCTTTTCAGAAAAAAAGTAAAGCTGCAAATGAAATTCAGAAATCAAGTGAAATTGTTTTGATGGATAAGTGTATTTTCCTGAATTATAAGATATATTTTAATTCAAACGAGCTTTCCCAAATTCTTCCTGATTGTCAATCTTTTTTTCTGATGGTATAATAAAATCATTCAGATGAATTGAGGAAAATAGGATGAAAGAATTTAATAAGTCCAGCAAACTGGAGCATGTAGCCTATGATATTCGTGGACCGGTTTTGGATGAAGCGATGCGGATGCGGGCCAATGGAGAGAAAATTCTCCGCCTGAACACGGGAAATCCAGCTGAATTTGGCTTTACCGCTCCAGACGAGGTCATTCATGATTTGATTATGAATGCGCGTGATAGTGAGGGTTACTCTGATTCTAAGGGGATTTTCTCAGCCCGTAAGGCCATTATGCAGTATTGCCAGCTCCGAAATTTCCCTAATGTTGATATCGATGATATTTATCTTGGAAATGGAGTCAGCGAGCTGATTGTTATGTCTATGCAGGGACTATTGGATGATGGAGATGAGGTTTTAGTACCAATGCCGGACTATCCGCTCTGGACGGCTGCAGTTAGTCTGGCTGGTGGGAATGCGGTTCATTATGTCTGTGATGAGCAGGCAGAATGGTATCCAGATATTGACGACATCAAGTCAAAAATCACTTCTAATACTAAGGCTATCATTATCATCAATCCTAACAATCCAACGGGAGCACTTTATCCTAAGGAACTTTTGCTAGAGATCGTAGAAATTGCTCGCCAGAACAATCTTATCATCTTTGCGGATGAAATTTATGACCGCATGGTGATGGATGGACATGTGCATACGCCTGTAGCTAGTCTGGCTCCTGATGTTTTCTGTGTTAGTATGAATGGCCTGTCTAAGTCCCACCGTATCGCTGGCTTCCGAGTTGGCTGGATGGTGCTATCTGGTCCTAAACGGCATGTTAAAGGCTATATCGAAGGCCTTAATATGCTTTCCAATATGCGCTTGTGCTCCAACGTCTTGGCCCAGCAGGTTGTGCAAACATCGCTTGGAGGTCACCAGTCGGTGGATGAATTGCTTTTGCCAGGCGGTCGTATCTATGAACAAAGGAACTTCATTTACAATGCCATTCAAGATATTCCAGGTTTGTCTGCAGTCAAACCTAAGGCGGGTCTTTACATCTTCCCGAAGATTGATCGAGAAATGTACCGTATCGATGATGATGAGCAGTTTGTCTTGGATTTCCTCAAGCAGGAAAAAGTCCTCCTTGTCCATGGACGAGGCTTTAATTGGAAGGATCCAGATCATTTCCGAATTGTTTATCTGCCTCGAGTAGATGAGCTAGCTCAGATCCAAGAAAAAATGACGCGCTTCCTGCGCCAATACCGCAGATAAGCATAAAATACAAGTCATAAACCGTTTAAAATAAATTCGTTTAAGAATTGTTTTAAATGGTTTTTTTGATGAAGTGATTTTTTTCGCAATCATTAAATTCTGAATCTTTCAGAATTGTAGCGAATTTTTTTTCAATACACAATTTTCAGATAATTATTGAAAATTTCGGTCGATTATGGTACAATCAAGGAGACTAAATACGAGGTAAATGTATGGCAAAACTATTAGAAAAAACAAGGAAGATTACTTCTATCTTGAAACGTTCAGAAGAGCAACTTCAGGAGGAACTTCCTTACAATGCGATCACTCGCCAGCTTGCTGATATTATTCATTGCAATGCCTGCATCATCAACAGCAAGGGCCGTCTCTTGGGCTATTTCATGCGCTACAAGACAAATAATGATCGTGTAGAAGCCTTTTTCCAAGACAAGACTTTCCCCAAAGAATATGTCCAAGAAGCAAACATGGTGTATGAGACAGAGGCCAATCTGCCTGTAACTCACGATTTGACGATTTTCCCAGTGGAAACCAAGGATGAATTTCCAGATGGTTTGACTACTATCGCACCGATTCATGTTTCAGGAATTCGCTTGGGCTCGCTGATTATCTGGCGCAATGATAAAGAATTTTTGGATGACGATTTGATTTTGGTCGAGATTGCCAGCACAGTGGTTGGGATCCAGCTGCTTAACTTCCAGCGGGAAGAGGATGAGAAAAATATCCGCCGCCGGACGGCAGTGACCATGGCGGTTAATACCCTATCTTACTCAGAGCTGAGAGCTGTTTCAGCTATTCTGGGTGAGCTCAATGGCAATGAAGGTCAACTGACGGCTTCTGTCATTGCTGACCGCATCGGGATTACCCGTTCAGTGATTGTCAATGCTCTGCGCAAACTGGAAAGCGCTGGGATTATTGAAAGCCGCTCGCTGGGAATGAAAGGGACTTATCTGAAAGTGCTGATCCCAGATGTTTTTGAGGAAATTAAAAAGAGGGACTACTAATGGCTAAAGCACTGATTTCCATTGATTATACAGTTGATTTTGTTGCAGATGAGGGTAAGTTAACAGCAGGAGCGCCGGCTCAGGCGATTTCTGAAGCTATTGCTCAAGTGACCGAGGCGGCATTTGATCGAGGCGACTATATCTTCTTTACTATTGATGCCCATGATGAAAATGATGCCTTTCACCCAGAAAGCAAGCTGTTTCCGCCTCATAATATCAAAGGAACTAGCGGTCGCAATCTTTATGGCCCTTTGGCTGATTTTTATGACAAGCATCAAGCAGACTCTCGGGTCTTTTGGATGGATAAGCGCCATTATTCTGCCTTTTCCGGCACGGATTTAGATATCCGCCTGCGGGAAAGAAAGGTGGATACGGTCATTTTGACTGGAGTCTTGACAGATATCTGCGTCCTGCATACGGCGATCGATGCCTATAATCTTGGTTACCAGATTCAGGTGGTAGAGCCGGCTGTGGCTTCTTTGTCAGAGGAAAATCACAAATTTGCCTTAAATCACTTGCAAAATGTTCTAGGTTCGACTATAATAAATACAATTTAAGAGTAAGAGAGAAGCAGAGTAGGCTTGCTGACTTGCACAGAGAGTGCTGATAGCTGAGAGCAGCACCAAGAAAGCAAAAACCGAAGAACATGTTTCGTAATCTTTTGTGTGATTAAGCACAAACGTCGCTCACGTTACGAGCTCAGAGGCTGCCTTTTAGGGCAGCGAATAACAGTGGTACCACGGCTTTCGTCTGTTTTAGAGACGAAAGCTTTTTATTTTGCAAAAGGAAAAGTGGGGATGCTGGAAGAAAGTTGCTAATATGCCTAAGGACAGGGCAGCTTGCAAATGGATTTGAAAGGGAAAGAATATGAAAGAAATTTTTATCGGAAACTACGGTTTAGAGCAGGTCGGACAGACCATGACCGCAACTGGCTGGGTGGCCAATATCCGTAATCACGGCAAGCTAGCTTTTATTGAATTGCGGGACCGCGAGGGCTTGCTTCAGGTCTTCGTTGGAGGTGATATTGAAGATTTTGCTAAGCTGGAAGAAATTGGCAAAGAGGATGTCATCGCAGTGACAGGGCAAGTCGTTCAGCGGGAAGACCGCTTTGTCAACAAGGCCATCAAGTCTGGTCAGGTTGAGCTGAGGGCTGAAAAGATTGAAGTCATTGCTAGTAGCAAGGCCCTGCCTTTTGAACTGGACCAGCATGCCCATACAGGGGAAGACCTGCGTCAGAAATACCGCTACCTGGACTTGCGTCGTGAGAAGATGACACATAACCTTAAACTACGTCATCAGGTCACCTCAACCATTCGGGAATATTTGAACGGTTTGGACTTTTTGGAAGTGGAGACACCCTATCTGACCAAGTCAACTCCTGAGGGGGCTAGAGACTTCTTGGTTCCTAGTCGGGTCTTTAAAAATCAATTCTATGCGCTGCCTCAGAGCCCACAGATGCTCAAGCAATTGCTGATGGGAGCAGGACTTGAGCGCTATTATCAGATTGTTCGTTGTTTCCGTGACGAAGACCTGCGGGGAGACCGTCAGCCAGAGTTTACCCAGGTGGACTTGGAGCTGAGTTTTGCCAGCGAAGAAGAAATCCGAGCTCTGGTTGAAGCTATGCTTAAAGCAGTTGTCAAGAAAACCCATGGGTTAGAGTTGACAGAAGCTTTTCCAACTATTAGCTATGAAGAGGCTATGAGTCGCTTCGGCTCTGATAAGCCAGATACACGCTTTGGTTTAGAGCTAAAGAGCTTGACAGATTTGTGCCAAGAAAATGACTCGCTTCTCATCAAGAAAGCCTTGGATAATCAAGAGAAAGTGATGGGAATCTGTGTGCCAGATGCGGCTAGCGCTTTTAGCAAGAAACAGCTGAGTCATTTTTATCAAGAAATGAAGGAATTTGGTTGTAGCCGCTTTGCCAGCCTCAAGGTTGAAAATGGCCAGTTAGTTGGAGATTTGGCTAGCACCTTTGAGGCTGAGAGTCAGGATTTACTAGCACGTTTTGAGGCCAAGGATGGAGACTTGATTCTGCTAGTCATGGCCAAGAAGCGTCGAGCTCAGGAAGCTTTGGGACATCTGCGTCTAGAAGTCGCAAAAGCTTTAGATTTGATTGACCCGAGTCTGCTTTATTTCCTCTGGGTTGTGGATTGGCCGCTGCTGGAGTGGAATGAAGACAAAAACCGTTATCAAGCCATGCACCATCCTTTCACACAGGGGATTTTTGAAGATGGCCAAGAGCCAGATCAATTCCGCAGTCACGCTTACGACATCGTCTTGAACGGCTATGAGATTGGCGGAGGGAGTCTGCGGATTCATGATCGGAAGGCTCAGGAAGCGATGTTTGAGCTGTTGGGCATGAGCCGAGAAGACTATGAGCGGGACTTTGGTTTCTTCCTAGAAGCCTTGGAGTACGGCTTCCCACCACACGGTGGCTTGGCTCTTGGCTTAGATCGCCTGGTTATGATTTTGGCTGGAGAAGAAAATATCCGCCAAGTCATCGCTTTTCCGAAAAATGGTACTGGTTTTGACCCTATGCTGGAAAGTCCAAGTTTGGTGGACCAAAGACAGCTCAAAGAACTGCATTTGGAATTGAAGAATTAGCCTGAAATATGGTAAAATGAAATGATGCGAATTCCTGAAGAAATTAGGAAGAAGCCAAAGAAAGAGGTCGCAGCTACGAGAGCTTGGCACCCCTATCTTAGCAAAACAATGCGAGTTTAACCTCGAAAACAAAGATTTTTCTTAGATTTATCGTTTTCGATTGGTATTCATGCTCGCCTATCTTATGAAAGGAATCAGAGATGAAGATTACTCAAGAAGAAGTAAGTCACGTTGCAAAACTGTCTAAACTGGCTTTTTCACCAGAAGAGACAGCTGAGTTTGCGACAACCTTGTCTAAAATTGTCGACATGGTCGAATTGCTCAATGAAGTGGACACGGAGGGTGTGCCTTTCACTTCCAATGTGGCAGCTAACATCAACTATATGCGAGAAGATGTGGCTCAGCCAGGCTGGAACCGAGAAGAGCTTTTCCAAAATGTACCTGAAAAAGAGCGGGGCTACATCAAAGTGCCTGCCATCCTAGATGACGGAGGAGATGCCTAATGACTTTTAATCACAAGACCATTGAAGAGCTGCATGATTTGCTGGTCAAAAAAGAAATTTCTGCAGTAGAGTTAACTCAGGCGACTTTGGCAGACATCAAAGAACGTGAAGCTGCCGTGGACAGTTTTATTACTGTCAGCGAAGAGGAGGCATTGGCTCAGGCAGCAGCTCTGGATGCCAAGGGCATTGATGCTGATAATCTTATGAGCGGAATTCCGCTGGCGGTTAAGGACAATATCTCAACCAAGGGAATTTTGACAACAGCTGCTTCTAAAATGCTCTACAACTACAAGCCGATTTTCGATGCAACCAGCGTAGAGAAGCTCTACGGTAAGGACATGATTATCGTCGGGAAGACCAACATGGACGAGTTCGCCATGGGTGGTTCCAGCGAAAACTCTTACTTTAAGACGACTAAGAATGCTTGGGACAGCAGCAAGGTTCCCGGTGGATCATCTGGTGGTTCAGCGACAGCTGTTGCTTCTGGTCAGGTTCGTCTGTCACTGGGGTCAGATACGGGCGGTTCCATTCGTCAGCCTGCTTCCTTTAACGGTGTAGTCGGCCTCAAGCCAACCTATGGACGGGTTTCTCGTTTTGGTCTCATTGCTTTTGGTTCTTCTTTAGACCAGATTGGACCTTTCTCTCAGACGGTTAAGGAAAATGCTCAGCTCTTGAATGTTATTGCTGGTAATGATCCTAAGGATTCGACATCATCACAAGAGGCAGTGCCAGACTTTACCAGCAAGATTGGCCAAGACATCAAGGGCATGAAGATTGCCCTACCTAAGGAATACATGGGTGAGGGAATTGACAGCAAGGTCAAGGAAACTATTTTAGCAGCGGCGAAGCACTTGGAAAGTCTAGGAGCCATTGTTGAAGAAGTCAGCCTGCCCCACAGTAAGTATGGCGTAGCAGTCTACTATATCATTGCTTCTTCTGAAGCCAGCTCTAACCTGCAACGTTTTGACGGTATTCGCTATGGCTACCGCGCAGAAGGTATTGAAAATCTAGAAGATGTCTATGTTAAATCTCGTAGTGAAGGCTTTGGTGAAGAGGTGAAACGCCGCATCATGCTGGGAACTTTCAGTTTGTCATCTGGTTACTACGATGCTTATTTCAAGAAAGCTGGTCAGGTTCGGACCTTGATTATGCAAGATTTTGCTAAGGTATTTGAAAAATACGACTTGATCTTAGGTCCAACTGCACCAACTGTAGCTTATGACTTGGGCAGTCAAAACCAGGATCCAGTGGCTATGTATCTGGCTGACCTTTTGACCATTCCAGTCAATCTGGCTGGCCTACCGGGCATTTCAATCCCAGCTGGCTTTGCAGATGGTCTTCCTGTCGGCCTGCAGTTGATTGGTAACCACTTCGATGAAGCGACTATCTATCAGGCAGCCGCAGCATTTGAAGCAACGACTGACTACCACAAACAGCAGCCAGTTATCTTTGGAGGTGAAAAATAATGAACTTTGAAACAGTTATCGGACTGGAAGTCCATGTTGAATTGAAGACCAATTCAAAAATTTTCTCACCGGCTCCAGCTCACTTCGGTGAAGATCCCAATGCCAACACCAATATCATTGACTGGTCTTTCCCTGGTGTTCTGCCTGTTATGAACAAGGGTGTCATTGACTATGGGATCAAGGCAGCTCTGGCTTTGAACATGGATATTCACCAGAAGATGCACTTTGACCGCAAGAATTACTTCTATCCGGACAATCCAAAAGCCTATCAAATTTCTCAGTTTGATGAGCCGATTGGCTACAATGGCTGGATTGAGATTGAGCTAGAAGATGGCACGACCAAGAAAATCCGTATCGAGCGGGCTCACTTGGAAGAAGATGCCGGAAAGAATACCCACGGCAGCGATGGCTACTCTTATGTGGACCTCAATCGCCAAGGGGTACCTCTGATTGAAATTGTATCCGAAGCGGATATGCGCAGTCCAGAAGAAGCTTATGCCTATCTGACTGCCCTCAAGGAAATCATCCAGTACACGGGCATTTCTGATGTCAAGATGGAAGAGGGCTCCATGCGGGTCGACGCCAATATTTCTATCCGTCCTTACGGTCAGGAAGAGTTTGGTACCAAGACTGAGCTGAAAAACCTTAACTCCTTCAACTTTGTCCGCAAGGGTCTAGCCTTTGAGGAAAAACGCCAAGCTGAAATCTTACGCAGCGGTGGTCAAATCCGTCAGGAAACCCGTCGTTATGATGAAGCAACTGGCGAAACATTGCTCATGCGGGTGAAGGAAGGTTCGGCTGACTACCGTTACTTCCCAGAGCCTGATCTGCCGATCTTTGAGATTGAAGATGCTTGGATTGAGCAAGTGCGCGACAGTCTGCCAGCCTTTCCAAAAGAGCGCCGTGCCAAGTATGTAGGCGACTACGGTCTGTCTGACTACGATGCCAAGCAGCTGACAGCTACAAAGGCTGTGTCAGATTTCTTTGAAGCGGCTGTTGCGGCAGGTGGTGACGCCAAGGCTGTTTCCAACTGGCTCCAAGGAGAAGTGGCGCAATACCTCAATGCCGAAGGTAAGACCATTTCTGAGATTGAGCTGACGCCTGAGAACCTGACTGAGATGATTGCTCTGATTGCGGACGGAACGATTTCTTCTAAGATTGCTAAGAAGGTCTTTGTCCATCTGGCTAAAAATGGTGGCTCTGCTAAGGAATATGTACAAAAAGCAGGCTTGATCCAAATCTCAGACCCTGCTCAACTTCTTCCTATTATCCAGCAAGTCTTTGCGGATAATGAAAAAGCCATCAATGACTATAAGGGCGGCAACAAGAATGCGGCCAAGTCCCTGATCGGTCAGCTCATGAAGGCTACCAAGGGCCAAGCCAACCCACAAGTAGCACAAAAACTGCTGAACGAAGAGTTGGAAAAACTTTAGAAATGAGTAGAAAACCAGTCGTGAGGCTGGTTTTCGCCTTTTATTTGAAGGGAACTTATGGTAAAATAGATAAAAAATAAAGGAGTCCTTATGTCAGAAATTAAAGTGAAACGTGGAACAGGTTTTGTAGGGATTATTGGGAATTTTCCAATTTTAATCAATGGTCAAAAGGTTGGTACAATCCAGAATGGTGACGAGGCTGTCTTTCCTATTGAGGGAGAAGAAGCTGTTGTTCGTGTGGGAGCTGCCCCTATGAGAACCAAGCCAGTGACAGTTAAAGCAGGGCAAACCTTGTTGGTTGAAACAAATTTTACTAATTTTTCTATCTGTCTAGGAGTTTTGTTGCTGGGCCTGTTCTTTGGTGGCCTAGTGCGTGCAATTTTATTGCTTCTTGCTATGGCTTTAATGTTTCTTCTACCTTTTTACTCAGCTAGGATTGAAGAATAAACTGAAAAGTTTTTCTTGATAGGCTGGATTGAAATAAAGGAGTTTTTGATGTCAAAATTTACCATTACGCGTTCTACGGGTATGGTTGGAATAGCTCAAAATATTGCAGTATATCTAAATGGCGAACTTGTAGATAAACTTACGAATGATGAAAGTAAAACGCTGACTTTTGAGGGAGACAGTGCTAAACTACAGGTTGGACAAAGTTTTATGAAATCGCATAAGATTCAGGTAAAAGATGGCCAGAAGGTACTTGTCACAGCTTCTGGAATGCGAGCTATGCTAGGAATTGTTGGCTTGATCTTAGACTTGCCTTATTTACTTCTTGAGATAGAGGCTTAGCCGTCTTTGAGCTATGTTGAATCATAAAGAGTCTGGGACAAAAGTCCTAGCCTCTCAATTGTTTTTGGATTGTTGAGCAAGACGCAGTGGTTGGGTGGGCTCTATTACGCTGATTTAATCAGCTTTTATAGCCCTACTCAACTGTGCGGAGGTGGGACGACGAAATCGAATTCTAACGAATTACCGATTTCTGTCCCACTCTCTTCTTTATGGTTTATGTTACAATGATCAAAACTAAAAGAAAGAGGTTGGGGATGTCAAAAGTTTTAAGGGGAACCCTTTATACCTTGGCTGCGGGGATTGCTTGGGGCTTATCGGGAACGAGTGGTCAATATCTGATGGAGCATGGTTTTTCGGCACTGAGCTTGACCAATGTGCGCTTGTTGCTAGCGGGTTTGGTTTTGATGATGTTGGCTTATGCGACAAATAAAGACTCTTTTAAAGAGATTTGGAAAGATAAGAGCTCTCTGTTACACATTTTAATTTTTGCAATTCTAGGCTTGTTCATCAATCAATATGCCTATCTGGCAGCTATTCATGAGACAAATGCAGGTACGGCAACAGTTTTACAGTATCTCTGTCCAGTGGGAGTCTTGGCTTACACTTGTGTCAAAGATAGAGTAGCACCGACTGTGGCTCAGATTTGTTCAATGATTCTAGCCATAGGTGGGACCTTTCTGATTGCGACCCACGGTCAGGTCAATCAGCTCTCGATGACGCCAAAAGGCTTATTTTTAGGTATTTTCTCAGCCTTTACATACGCGTTATATATTCTGTTGCCGATTGGACTCATTAAAAAGTGGGGGAGCATGCTGGTTATCGGGATTGGCATGACCATTGCAGGTATCTTGCTCCTTCCTTTTAGCGGTATTTTCCAGCATCAGTGGCAAGTCCGTTCGGATATCCTTCTGGCCTTGGTCGGCATCATTGTCATTGGAACAATCTTTGCTTACACCGTCTTTTTGAAGGGAACAAGCTTGGTCGGTCCTGTCAAATCTAGCCTCTTAGCCTCTATTGAGCCTATTTCAGCGGTCTTCTTTGCCTTTGTCATTATGAATGAACGCTTTTATCTGCTTGATTTTGTAGGTATGGGCATGATTTTGCTAGCTGTCCTGTTGATATCTGTCAAGGACTTGATCTTGGAAAAGAAAAAAGGTTTATTATAAGCAAGAAAGAATAAGGAAAGACCTGGCTCCATACAGAGCTAGGTCTTTGTTGTTTACTTATTCGGTTTATTCATTGCTTTCTGAGCTGCCAAAGAATGCTTTGTACAGAGCACGGATGGCCTCTTTTTCTTGGTTCTTATTGACAACAAACATGATAGAAACTTCACTGGAACCTTGTGACATCATTTGGATATTGATTTTGTTGTCAGAAAGAGCTCTAGTCGCAGTAGCCGTCACCCCGATATGACTTTTCATTTTTTCGCCGACAATCATGATAATAGAGAGGTCATGCTCAATCTCAGCGTAGTCTACTTCTGCTTTTTGTATAAGTTGGCGCAGAATTTCTTCTTCTTTGATTGGAGTTAATTCACGTTCACGAAGAATGATGGAAAGATCATCAATTCCTGTTGGCATATGCTCCCAACCGATATTTAGATCTTCCAAAATCTGAAGCGCCTTTCGGCCAAATCCAACTTCTCGGTTCATGAGATACTTGGACATGTTAATACTTACGAAGCCAGAGTCACCAGCGATTCCTACAACAGGGGGATGATCTTCGCTATGTTTATGGACGATGCGTGTACCGGGGTGTTCTGGATTGTTGGTATTTTTGATAACGAGTGGAATTTTTCCGCGATAGGCTGGAAGCAGAGCTTCATCGTGAAGGACGGTAAAACCTGCATAGGCTAATTCCCGCATTTCACGGTAAGTAAGCTCAGCGATGGAGCGTGGCTTATGAATAATCCCAGGGTGAGCAGCAAAGATGCCGTCTACATCAGTGAAGTTTTCATAGACATCAGCTTTGACACCAGCTGCAATAATTGATCCTGTAATATCTGACCCGCCACGAGAAAAAGTACAGATTTGTCCATCTTGAGTGACACCAAAGAAGCCAGGGATGACAAGGACTTCATCGGAATGAATTAGTTCTTCCAATTTATCATAGCTTGAAGGAAGGATCCGAGCATTTCCTGGTTCGCTTGAAACCACTAGTCCGGCTTCTCTAGGATGGACGTAGCGAGCCGGAATGCCATTGTGGTTGAAGTAAGCTGCGATGAGCTTAGCATTGTTGTTTTCACCAGCTGCTAGGAAAGTATCGTAAAGAAATTCATTATTTTCAATTGGCAGAGTAGCTAGGGAGATGATGCTCTTAGAGATTTTTTCAATAATTGCAGATTTTAGACCTAGCTCAGAGACCATATCGGAGTAGCGCTTAATAATCCAATTTTGCTCCTTGGAGACATCATTTCCTGCAATGTACTGGCGATAATACTTAATCAGGGCATCGGTGACTTTTGTATCCTGGTCATCTCTTTTTCCTGGTGCAGAAACGACAACGAAGCGACGCTCAGCATCAGACTTTACAATATGTAAGACTTTTTCTAATTGTGAAGCAGAAGCGAGTGAACTTCCACCGAATTTAACAACTTTCATGGAGACTCCTAAACATAATTTAGGAAAATTATAACAAAATTCTGAAAATTTTGCAAATCTATCAGAAGCGCTTTTTCATCCAAGCTTCTTTTCAAAAAATAAGCAAAAAACGAATATAAAATCAAATTTTCCAGTTTTTGTTTTCTTTCTTAAAATTTTTGTGCTAGAATAACTATAATTTGATCATCAAATTATTTAATTATAAAATAAAATGACTGTAAGTACCCAGTCTGGAATGGAGTTAGAATGACTTTTAATGGTATTCTTTATAAGGTAGTTGATGAAGTGGCAACCATTACTTTCAATCGTCCTGAAGTTTCAAATGGTTTCAATATTCCCATGTGTGAGGAGATTTTAGAAGCGATTGAGCTGGCCGCAAATGATGAGGCAGTGAAGTTTTTAGTGATCAATGCCAATGGGAAGGTCTTTTCTGTCGGTGGCGACCTAGCTGAGATGCAAAGAGCTGTCAGTGCTGACGATATTCAATCCTTGGTAAAAATTGCAGAGCTGGTCAATGACATTTCTTTTGCCATGAAACGACTACCCAAGCCAGTTATCATGAGTGTGGATGGCCCTGTTGCTGGTGCAGCTGCCAATATGGTCGTGGCTGCAGATTTCTGCATTGCGACGGAAAAATCTCGCTTCATTCAAGCTTTTGTGGGAGTGGGCTTAGCGCCAGACGCCGGTGGGCTTTATCTTCTGACTCGGGCAATTGGTGTGACTCGGGCAACCCATTTGGTTATGACTGGAGAGGCTCTGACTGCAGAGAAGGCTCTGGATTATGGTTTACTCTATAAGGTCTGTGAAGCAGAGAAGCTAGAAAAAACAACGGAACAGTTGCTGAAGAAGCTAAAACGCGGTTCGCTGAATTCTTACAGAGCTATGAAAGAAATGGTCTGGAAGAGCCTGTTCAGCGGTTGGAAAGAATATGCGGAGTTGGAGTTATCTTTACAGAAGTCCCTTGCTTTCACTGAGGACTTCAAAGAAGGTGTCCAAGCTTATACTGAGAAGCGTCGTCCACAATTTACAGGTAAGTAAGGATTTGTAGGATAAGAAAATTGTTTGAAAATCAAATAAATTTTCAAAAGGACTTGCAAATTATTTTGAGATCTGATAAAATTTGAATGTCAAAGTATTTATGAAGGAGGTGTTGGTTTGAATTATCAATTAGTCAATGATTATTTAACATCCATTTTTAATAATGTTTTGGTTATTGAAGAGTCCAGCCTCCGAGGCAGTCAATTTAAAGACGTCTCTATTAAAGAAATGCACACTATTGATGTTATTGGTACCATGCCTAATGCGACTCCAAGCGATATTTCAAAGGAATTGTTAGTCACTTTGGGGACTGTCACAACCAGCTTGAATAACTTGGAGCGTAAAGGGTATATCGAGCGTCGCCGTTCATCCATTGACCGTCGTGTAGTTCATCTGAGTTTGACTAAGAAGGGGAGGCTCTTGTATCGCCTTCATAAACGATTCCACAATCGCATGGTCATGCAAGTAGTGGAAGGAATGTCCTCAGAAGAAAAAAATGCAATGCAAAAAGGTTTGCAGAACTTGTATAATTTTTTAGAGGAGTTGAAATAATGAACTATGCAAGAATTACTCAAGTAGCTCATTATGCTCCAGAGCAGATTGTCACAAATGATGATCTAGCCAAAATTATGGATACAAGTGATGAATGGATCTCAAGTCGAACAGGTATCAAACAGCGACATTTATCTCGGACTGAGTCAACAAGTGATTTAGCTACAAAGGTTGCTGAGCAATTGCTAGAAAAGGCTCAACTGTCTGCTGATCAGCTTGATTTTATCATTGTTGCGACGATCACTCCGGATTCTATGATGCCGTCAACTGCAGCTAGAGTGCAGGCCAATATTGGAGCTGCCAAGGCTTTTGCTTTTGACTTGACGGCAGCATGCAGTGGATTTATCTTTGCCTTATCAACTGGAGAAAAGTTCATTTCCTCTGGTCGCTATCAAAGAGGTTTGGTGATCGGTAGCGAAACGCTTTCGAAAGTCGTTGATTGGTCGGATCGTGCGACGTCAGTCTTATTTGGTGATGGGGCTGGGGGAGTCTTGCTTGAAGCGGCAGAAAAGCAGCATTTTTGGGCTGAAAGTCAGTTTACTGATGGCTTGAGAGGTCAGAGTCTGACTTGTGGTGGACTTGGTTTGTCTTCTCCGTTTTCGGAAAAGCAAGTTGATGACCGCTATTTGAAAATGGAAGGCCGAGCAATCTTTGATTTCGCCATTCGTGATGTGGCACAGTCTATCAAAAATACCATTGAAGAGAGTCCATTTTCAGTGGAGGAGCTTGATTATCTGCTCTTGCATCAGGCCAATATCCGAATTTTAGATAAAATGGCTAAGAAACTCGGAGTCTCTCGGGAAAAACTACCTGCTAATATGATGGAATATGGCAATACTAGTGCAGCTAGCATCCCGATTTTATTATCTGAGTGTGTCCAACAGAACTTGATTAAGCTGAACGGAGATCAGACTATTTTATTGTCAGGTTTCGGTGGAGGTTTGACATGGGGCACGCTTATTGTTACAATTTAGTTAATCATGTGGAAACACATAGATAAAAAATATATTTTTTAAAGGAGTCTATCCATGGCAGTATTTGAAAAAGTACAAGAAATTATCGTTGAGGAACTTGGTAAAGAGCCATCAGAAGTTACACTTGAGTCAACTTTCGATGATCTTGAAGCGGATTCATTGGATTTGTTCCAAGTAATTTCAGAAATCGAAGATGCATTTGACATCCAAATTGAGACTGAAGAAGGCTTGAAAACAGTTGGTGACTTGGTTGCCTACGTAGAAGAAAAAACAAAATAATAAAGATTTGAGAGTATCGCAAGATATTCTCTCTTGTTTAGGTAATAGTTTGAATTTCAAAGTAAAAAGGCTGCTATCTAGCGGTTTGGGCTCAAGCTATTACTTAAGCAATGATTAGAGGAAGGTATTATGCAAACACGAATTACAGAATTATTAGATATTAAATATCCTATTTTCCAAGGTGGTATGGCCTGGGTCGCAGATGGTGACTTGGCTGGTGCTGTTTCAAAAGCTGGTGGTCTTGGGATCATCGGTGGCGGAAATGCTCCTAAGGAAGTAGTTAAAGCCAATATTGACAAGATTAAGTCTTTGACGGATCGTCCTTTCGGTGTCAATATCATGCTTTTGTCGCCTTTTGTAGATGACATAGTGGATTTGGTGATCGAAGAGGGTGTAAAAGTGGTGACGACTGGTGCGGGCAATCCAAGCAAGTACATGGCTCGTTTCCATGAAGCAGGTATTACTGTGATTCCTGTTGTACCAAGTGTGGCTTTGGCTAAACGGATGGAAAAAATCGGAGCGGATGCCGTCATTGCTGAAGGGATGGAAGCCGGTGGTCACATCGGTAAGTTAACAACGATGACCTTGGTTCGTCAGGTTGTAGAAGCAGTTAACATTCCAGTTATTGCGGCTGGTGGTATTGCGGATGGATCTGGTGCTGCGGCTGGCTTTATGTTAGGAGCAGAAGCGGTTCAGGTCGGAACACGCTTTGTTGTAGCTAAGGAATCCAATGCCCACCAAAATTATAAAGATATGATTTTGAAGGCTCGTGATATTGATACGACAATTTCTGCTCAGCATTTCGGACATGCGGTTCGTGCACTCAAGAATAAGCTGACTCGCGATTTTGAAAAGGCTGAAAAAGAAGCCTTCAAGCAAGAAAATCCAGACTTGACTGTTTTTGAAAATCTAGGTGCTGGTGCCTTGGCCAATGCAGTTGTCCGTGGCGATGTGGAAAACGGATCCGTCATGTCCGGTCAGATTGCCGGCTTGGTCAGCAAGGAAGAAACAGTCGAAGAAATCCTCAAGGATATCTATTATGGCGCTGCTGAGAAGATTCAGCAAGAAGCAAAACGTTGGGCAGGAGTAACTAGAAATGACTAAGACAGCCTTTCTATTTGCTGGTCAGGGAGCCCAATATCTGGGAATGGCTCGTGACCTCTATGAGCAGTATGATGTGGTTAAGGCGACTTTTGAGGAAGCGAGTCAAGTTCTGGGCTATGATGTTCGGGCATTGATTGACCAAGATGAAGAAAAACTCAACCAAACTCGCTATACTCAACCAGCAATTTTGACAACTTCTCTTGCTATTTATCGCCTGTTGGCTGAAAAAGGAGTCCAGCCTGATATGGTAGCTGGTCTTTCTCTGGGAGAATACTCTGCCTTGGTGGCTGCTGGTGCGCTGGACTTTCAAACAGCGGTAGCTCTAGTAGCCAAACGTGGAGCTTTCATGGAAGAAGCAGCTCCTGCTGGCTCTGGAAAGATGGTTGCGGTCCTGAATGCGGACGTGGCTCTTATTGAGGAAGCCTGCCAGACAGCCAGTCAGCTAGGAGTGGTCTCTCCTGCCAACTACAATACTCCAGGTCAAATTGTCATTGGGGGAGATGTGGCAGCGGTGGATAAAGCGGTGGAACTCCTCAAGGAAGCAGGTGTGAAACGCTTGATTCCGCTGAATGTTTCAGGTCCTTTCCATACAGCACTCTTGAAACCAGCTAGTGAGCAATTAGCTCAGGTCTTGGCTGAAACGGAATTTGCTGATTTTAAGCTTCCGCTGGTAGGCAATACAGAAGCGGATATTATGGAAGCTTGCAGAATTAAGGAATTATTAACTCGTCAGGTCATGGAGCCGGTTCGTTTCTACGATAGTATTGCTAAAATGCAGGAAGCTGGTGTGACTGAGTTTATCGAGATTGGTCCAGGGAAAGTATTGTCTGGCTTTCTGAAAAAAATTGATAAATCAGCAGTTGTTTATCATGTTGAAAGTGTGGAGACTTTGACAGCCCTACTGGAAAAATAATGGGGAATACCAATGGAATTAAAGAATAAAAATGTTTTTATTACTGGCTCTAGCCGTGGGATTGGTCTGGCTATTGCCCATAAGTTTGCAAGTGCAGGTGCCAATATTGTCTTGAACGGTCGCGGTCAAATTTCAGACCAAGTTTTGGCTGAGTTTGCTGGCTATCCGGTCAAGGTCGTGGCTATTTCAGGCGATGTGTCTGATGGCGCTGATGCCAAGCGAATGGTTGAGGAGGCGATTGTGGCTTTGGGTTCTGTAGATGTCTTGGTCAATAATGCTGGAATTACTCGCGATAAGATTATGCTCAAGATGACAGAGGAAGACTTCGAGCAAGTGCTGAAGGTCAATCTGACTGGAGCCTTCAATATGACCCAAGCTGTCTTGAAACCAATGACCAAGGCTCGTCAGGGAGCAATCATCAACCTATCAAGTGTTGTCGGTTTGACTGGTAATGTCGGTCAGGCCAACTATGCAGCGTCTAAAGCTGGATTGATTGGATTTTCTAAGTCGGTTGCTCGTGAGGTAGCTGGGCGCAATATCCGTGTCAATGTGATTGCCCCAGGCTTTATCGAATCGGATATGACAGACGGGCTTTCTGAAAAAATCAAAGAAGCTTCTCTGGCTCAAATCCCAATGAAACGGTTCGGCAATACCGAAGAAGTGGCTGGTGTTGCTTTGTTCTTAGCAGAACAGGAATATCTTACTGGTCAGGTCATCGCGATTGATGGCGGACTGACCATGCAGTAAGTGCAATGCATTTGGATTTGACAGTTCACCAATTATCATAAAGGAGTTCACTATGAAACTAAATCGAGTTGTTGTAACAGGTTATGGCTTAACCTCTCCCATCGGAAACACACCAGAAGAATTTTGGAATAGTTTAAAAGAAGGTAAGATTGGAATTGGTCCCATCACCAAGTTTGATCACAGCGATTTTGCTGTTCATAATGCGGCTGAAGTCCAAGACTTTCCTTTTGATAAATACTTTATCAAGAAAGATACCAATCGTTTTGACAATTATTCCTTGTATTCCTTGTATGCAGCTCAAGAAGCGGTAACAAATGCGAATCTTGATGTAGAAGCAATCGATAAAGATCGCTTCGGTGTCATCGTTGCTTCTGGTATCGGTGGTATCAAGGAAATCGAAGATCAAGTTATCCGTTTGCATGAAAAAGGTCCAAAACGCGTTAAGCCAATGACTCTTCCAAAAGCTTTGCCAAATATGGCAGCTGGGAATGTGGCTATGCGCTTCGGTGCAAATGGTATCTGTAAGTCAATCAATACAGCTTGTGCCTCATCCAATGATGCTATTGGGGATGCCTTCCGTTCTATCAAGTTTGGTTTCCAAGATGTCATGTTGGTGGGTGGTTCAGAAGCCTCTATCACTCCATTTGCCATTGCTGGTTTCCAAGCCTTGACAGCTCTTTCTACGACAGAAGATCCTAGCCGCGCTTCCATTCCATTTGATAAAGACCGTAATGGCTTTGTGATGGGAGAAGGATCTGGTATGTTGGTGCTTGAAAGTCTGGAACACGCTGAAAAACGTGGAGCGACTATCTTGGCTGAAGTAGTTGGTTATGGCAATACTTGTGATGCTTATCATATGACTTCACCTCATCCAGAAGGTCAGGGTGCTATTAAGGCTATTAAATTGGCATTGGAAGAAGCAGAAATTTCTCCAGAGCAAGTGGCTTATGTCAATGCCCACGGTACCTCAACTCCTGCTAATGAAAAGGGAGAAAGTGGAGCTATCGTTGCTGTTCTTGGTAAAGAAGTACCTGTATCTTCAACCAAGTCATTCACAGGACACTTGCTTGGGGCTGCAGGAGCGGTAGAAGCAATCGCTACAATCGAAGCAATGCGCCATAACTTTGTACCAAAAACAGCTGGAACAAGTGAATTGTCAGACTATATTGAAGCGAATGTCGTTTATGGACAAGGCAAGGAGCAAGAGATTCCTTATGCGATTTCCAATACATTTGGCTTCGGCGGCCACAATGCTGTTCTAGCATTCAAGCGTTGGGAGGACTAGATGAATATCAATGAAATCAAAGACTTGATGGCTCAGTTTGACCAATCAAGCCTGCGTGAATTTTCTTATAAAAATCAAAGTGATGAATTGACTTTCAGCAAGAATGAAGGGCAAGCAGCAGTCGCAGCAACTCCAGCAGTTAGTGCAGCTCATGTGCAGCCAGCGAGTGTACCTGTAGCTGAGACTATTCCCCAAGCAGCTCCAACTTCAGCACCTGAGGTGGCTCCAGAGGCTCCAGCTGCTGAAGGTGATGTTGTGGAAAGTCCCTTGGTTGGCGTGGCTTACTTAGCAGCAGGTCCAGATAAACCAGCTTTTGTCAGTGTAGGAGACCAAGTTAAAAAAGGTCAAACTCTGATGATTATTGAAGCCATGAAGGTCATGAATGAAGTACCGGCACCTAAAGATGGTCTGGTGACGGAAATTCTGGTTCAGAATGAAGAAATGGTTGAGTTTGGGAAAGGTCTGGTACGCATCAAATGATTGATATCAATGCAATAAAAGAAGCACTTCCGCACCGTTATCCCATGCTGTTGGTAGACCGAGTTTTGGAAGTCAGCGAAGATGAGATTGTCGCTCTGAAAAATGTGACAATCAACGAGCCATTCTTTAACGGTCATTTTCCCCAGTATCCAGTTATGCCAGGTGTTTTGATTATGGAAGCTTTGGCTCAAACGGCTGGTGTTCTGGAATTGTCTAAAGAAGAAAATAAGGGCAAGCTGGTCTTCTATGCTGGTATGGACAAGGTCAAGTTCAAGAAGCAAGTTGTACCAGGTGACCAGCTGATTATTACGGCTAAGTTTGTCAAGCGCCGTGGCACCATTGCAGTGGTAGAGGCCAAGGCAGAAGTTGACGGAAAACTTGCAGCTAGCGGAACCTTGACTTTTGCGATTGGTCAATAAGAAAGAGGAGATTTCACCATGTTTCGTAAAATTTTAATTGCTAACCGTGGGGAAATTGCGGTCAGAATTATTCGTGCAGCCCGCGAACTGGGAATTGATACTGTCGCTGTTTATTCAACGGCTGATAAGGAAGCGCTCCATACTTTACTGGCTGATGAAGCAGTCTGCATCGGGCCAGCCAAGTCTACAGATTCTTATCTGAATATGAACGCTGTCCTGTCTGCTGCTGTTCTGACAGGTGCAGAAGCCATTCATCCTGGTTTTGGTTTTTTGAGCGAAAACTCTAAATTTGCGACTATGTGCGAAGAAGTTGGCATTAAGTTTATTGGACCTTCAGGTGCTGTCATGGACTTGATGGGGGACAAGATCAATGCTCGGGCTCAGATGATTAAGGCCAAAGTGCCGGTTATCCCAGGTTCTGATGGGGAAGTCCATACCTCTGAAGAAGCCTTGGAAGTCGCCGAAAAGATTGGCTATCCAGTCATGCTCAAAGCTTCTGCTGGCGGCGGCGGTAAGGGCATTCGTAAGGTTGAAAAGGCTGAGGATTTAGTAGCGGCCTTTGAGTCTGCTTCTAGTGAAGCCAAAGCGGCTTTTGGGAATGGCGCTATGTATATGGAGCGAGTTATCTATCCAGCGCGCCATATTGAAGTGCAGATTTTAGCAGATCAGCAGGGGCATGTAGTCCACTTGGGCGAGCGGGATTGCTCTTTGCAGCGGAATAATCAGAAGGTGCTGGAAGAAAGTCCATCTGTAGCGACTGGGAAAACCATGCGTCAGCAGATTGGGGAAGCGGCTGTTCGAGCAGCTGAGTCTGTCGGCTATGAAAATGCTGGAACGATTGAGTTTCTGCTGGATGAAGCCAAGGGTGAATTCTACTTTATGGAGATGAACACTCGGGTGCAGGTAGAGCATCCAGTGACTGAGTTTGTTACTGGTGTGGATATTGTTAAAGAGCAGATTAAGATTGCAGATGGCCAAGAGCTGTCCTTCAGTCAGGATGATGTTGAAATCCGAGGGCATGCAATTGAATGTCGGATCAACGCTGAAAATCCAGCCTTTAACTTTGCACCGAGCCCAGGTAAGATTTCCAATCTTTATCTGCCGAGTGGCGGAGTGGGACTGCGTGTGGATTCGGCGGTCTATCCTGGCTACACCATTCCTCCTTACTATGACAGCATGATTGCCAAAATCATCGTTCACGGGGAAAATCGCTTTGATGCCTTGATGAAGATGCAACGGGCTCTCTATGAGCTAGAAATCGACGGTGTTGTGACCAATAGCAGTTTCCAGCTGGATTTGATTTCAGATCCTAATGTGATTGCTGGTGATTATGATACAGCCTTTCTCATGGAGAAGTTCCTTCCGGCTTATCAAGAGAAAAAATAGATGACAAGGAGTGATTCTGTTTGAAAGAAGCAGAATCACTCTACAATTTGATGAAGGAGTAAGCAATGCCTTTGTTTTCAAAAAAGGATAAATATATTCGGATCAATCCTAATCGTTCCTCACGTGCCTTGCCTCAGCCCAAACCAGAAGTTCCAGATGAGCTTTTTTCCAAGTGTCCAGGTTGTAAGCATACCATTTATCAAAAGGATTTGGGGGCAGAGCGTGTCTGTCCAAGCTGTGGCTATACTTTTCGGATTTCAGCTTTTGAGCGCCTGAGTTTGACGGTGGATCAAGAAAGCTTTGAGGAATTGTTCACTGGTATTGAGACGACAGATCCCTTGCGTTTTCCAAATTATCGAGAAAAACTGGCGGAGACACGGGCAAAGACTGGCCTAGATGAGGCTGTTTTGACGGGGACAGCTAGTATCAAGGGACAAAAAACAGCCCTTGGGATTATGGATTCCAACTTTATCATGGCTTCCATGGGAACGGTTGTCGGTGAAAAGATTACCCGCCTCTTTGAGTATGCGACAGAGCATAAGTTGCCAGTCGTCCTCTTTACGGCTTCTGGCGGTGCCCGCATGCAGGAGGGGATCATGAGCCTGATGCAAATGGCTAAGACTTCTGCTGCTGTACAACGTCATTCAAAGGCTGGTCTTTTTTACCTGACAGTTTTGACAGATCCGACAACAGGTGGTGTCACAGCTTCCTTCGCTATGGAAGGGGATATTATCTTGGCAGAAGCGCAGGCTTTGGTAGGCTTTGCCGGTCGTCGAGTTATTGAGTCTACTGTACGGGAAAAATTGCCAGATGATTTTCAAAAGGCAGAGTTTTTGCTGGAGCATGGCTTCGTTGATGCGATAGTCAAACGTGGTGAATTGCGGGATCGGATTGCTACTCTCTTGAGCTTTCATGGAGGTGACCAATGACAAAAATCAGTCAGATTATCAAAGCAGCGCGTGATCAGTCCCGTTTGACAGCTCTGGATTTTGCCCAAGGCATTTTTGATGATTTTGTGGAATTGCACGGAGATCGTGGTTTCCGTGATGATGGTGCTGTCATTGGTGGTATCGGAACCTTAAATGGTCAGCCGGTTACAGTGGTCGGTATTCAAAAAGGTCGCAATTTACAAGACAATTTGCGGCGGAACTTTGGTCAACCTCATCCTGAGGGCTATCGCAAGGCTCTACGTCTCATGAAACAAGCTGAAAAATTTGGCCGTCCAGTCGTGACCTTTATCAATACGGCTGGTGCCTATCCTGGTGTCGGTGCTGAGGAGCGCGGACAGGGTGAAGCCATTGCCCGTAATCTCATGGAAATGAGTGATTTGAAAGTGCCCATTATTGCCATTATCATCGGCGAGGGTGGCTCTGGTGGGGCGCTAGCCTTGGCAGTTGCTGACAAGGTCTGGATGTTGGAAAACTCTATGTATGCCATTCTCAGTCCTGAAGGCTTTGCTTCGATTTTATGGAAGGATGGCAGCCGAGCAATGGAGGCGGCTGAGATGATGAAAATCACCTCGCACGAGCTCTTGCAGATGGGTGTCGTTGATAAGGTCATCCCTGAACGTGGCTTTAATAAAAATGAGCTCCTAGCTGCAGTCAAGCAAGAAATCAGTACTGAATTAGCGGAACTTTCTAAACTTTCTCTCGAGCAACTTTTGGAAGATCGCTATCAGCGTTTTAGAAAATATTAGCCAGAAGCCTTAGGGCTTCTTTTTCTTGCTTGAGAGAGGTATGGAGGCAGTTAAGGTAGGTAATATATTTTGGTTTGACATGTAGCATTATATTCTCTTTATAGAGGTCATATAAAATATATATTATACAAGCTGTAGAACCTATGTTAAGATAGTTGCTAATCAAAAGAAAAGAGGTTTCATATGTCAGAATTTACTATCCATACGATTGAGTCCGCGCCAGCTGAGGTGAAAGAGGTTTTAGAAACGGTTCAAAAAGATAACGGTGGCTACATTCCCAATCTTATCGGTCTTTTGGCCAATGCGCCAACGGCTTTGGAAACTTATCGGACGGTTGGAGCCATCAATCGCCGTAACAGCCTGACACCGACTGAGCGTGAAGTGGTGCAGATTACGGCTGCGGTTACCAACGGCTGCGCTTTCTGTGTGGCGGGCCATACAGCCTTTTCAATCAAGCAGATTCAAATGAATGACGATCTTTTGGAGGCTCTGCGCAATCGCACTCCGATTGATACAGATCCGAAGCTAGATACACTTGCTAAGTTTACCATTGCTGTCATCAATACCAAGGGACGGGTCGGAGATGAGGCTTTGGCAGACTTTCTAGAAGCGGGCTATACACATGAGAATGCTCTGGATGTAGTTTTGGGTGTTAGCCTTGCGACCCTCTGCAATTATGCCAATAATCTGGCCAACACGCCAATTAATCCAGAATTGCAGCCTTATGCTTAGTCTTGGATGGGGTGAGAAGGGGTTTTAGCCCCTTCTTTATCATTAGCTATAGCCAAGTAAAAACTAGTTCCGAGCTGGAGAGACTTTCTCTGGTTCAACTTCCAGAAGAGTTTTATCAATACTTTAGAAAATATAAAAAAATCGAAGCCGAAAGGCTTTTTTATACTTGTTTTTTTATATTTCATCTGGTATTATAGTTAAAGAAACAATTGTTGCGCAACGGTTGTTCTCAAAAGGAGTTTCTATGCCACCTAAAAATAAATTTACTCGTGATGAGATTATTCAAGCAGCTCTAGGGATTGTCAGAGAAGCCGGCTTAGCTGGTTTGACCGCTCGTTCTCTGGCTGAACGTTTACAGTCTAGTTCCAAGGTTATTTTCGGTCAGTTTGAAAATATGGAGGATCTGGGTCATTCGGTTGTTCGGGCAGCTGAGTTTGTCCTAGTCCAATATATTCGTTCGGCTTTGGAGCGGGCCAAATCTTTCAGAGCAGTTGGTATGGCTTATATCCTTTTTGCTAGTCAGGAACCTCAGCTTTTTAAAATTCTCTATCTAAATCCTCACAAGCACCCCATTGAGTCTTTCAAGGACTTTTTACCTCAGAAAGACCATAGTTATCAGCAGATATTAGAGTCGATTGTGGAGGATTATCCTATGTCCATAGAGAGTGCAGAGTTTGTCTATCAGCATTTATTTATCTATTCTCATGGTTTGGCTAGCATGATAGCATCAGGTATTTATTCTTTTAGTCAAGAGGAAATAACACAACGTTTAACGCAAGTATTTACTGCCCTCTTAAAGGAAATGAAAGGAAAGCAAGAATGATTAGATTAAAGGGAATTCGCAAATCCTACAATGGAAGAGAAGTTTTAAAAGGGATCGACTTAGAGATTGTTGAACAAGATTACTTGGTCATTTTGGGAGCTTCTGGATCTGGAAAGTCAACCTTGCTCAACGTTTTATCAGGCCTAGAAAAGCCAGACAGTGGCCATGTATACTACGGTGAGGGAGATCTATCCCGGCTGACAGAAGCTCAATTGACGGCTTTTCGCCGAGCGCAGATTGCTTTTATTTTTCAGCAGTATTTCTTACTTCCAAATCTCACAGTGGAGCAAAATGTCAAAATGGGTGCTAATCTAGCAGGCAATCAAGATTATGTCCGTATTTTGGAGGCTTTAGGTTTAGGTGATAAACTCCAACATTATCCAAGCCAGCTTTCAGGAGGTGAGCAACAGCGAGTGGCTATTGCACGGGCCCTAGCCAAAAGACCTCGTGTCCTCTTTTTGGACGAGCCGACTGGAGCTTTGGACGAGGCAACAGGTCGTCAGATTCTAGACTATATTTCAAGTCTTCAAGAAGAGCTAGGTTTTACGCTGGTCATGGTGACCCACAATGCAAATATTGCTCAGATGGCTAAGACTGTTGTCCATATCAATAGCGGCCAGATCCAAAGCATAGAGACAAATAACCAGCCCAAAACGGCCTATGAGATTGGATGGTAAACTATGTTTTCAATAAAAGATTTGTATAGATTAGTCGTTGTATCAGTTATTAGCTTTTGTGCGGTATTTGTGACCAATCTCTTTTTAAATTTTTATCTGGATATCAGTTTACTAGATCAAGCCAATTGGTTGCCTGAGATTCAAGCTGCTTATGATGCTCAAGTTGCTATCTCTTGGTTAATTGCATCAATTAGCGGAGCTGTTTTATCCCTGACATCGATGCTCCTCCTCTTCTTTTACATTCGGCAATTTATTGACCAGCATAAACCAGAATTAGGAATTTTAAAGGCTATGGGCTATAAAAACTGGGAAATTACCCGAAAGTTTTGGATTTTTAGTCTTCCAGTTGGTTTGGGAACGAGCATTGGCTATTTATCTTCTTTTGCTATGATGCCGCATTTTTATCAGTTGCGTAATCAAAGCGGGGTTTTGCCTGAAATCACCATTATGCAACATTGGTCCCTCTTCTTGTTTCTCGTTGTCTTGCCAACTCTAGCCTTTGCTGCTTTAGCCGTTCTCTACGCTAGTTATTATCTACGTTTGCCTGCTCTAGACTTGCTCAAGCGGGTCATCTCTAGTCAAAAGTCACCAAAAAGGAAAGCAGGAAAGAAAATAAGGAAAAACCGTCCCTTTTTAAAAGACCTTTCTGCCAGCCTGCTCTGGTCTAGAAAGTTATTAATTTTCTTTGTCATTTTCGGTTCGATGTGCTTTTCAGCTATGATTCAGCTATCATTTGGTATGAAAGAATTGACAGATGAGACCATTCAGAGCATGATGATGTCAATCGGTACTGTCCTATCAGTAGCAATCCTCTATCTGTCGTTGGGAGTACTCCTGCAGGAAAATCAAGAAACACTGGCTATTATGAAGGTTTTTGGTTATAGCAGAAATGAGTGCCATAAGAGTTTGTTTGCTCCCTACCGCTTTCTTGCTTTTTTGGGCTTCGTCTTAGGAACGGGCTATCAATACGGGATTATGCAGCTTTTACTCAGATTGATGGAAAAATCAATAGCTCAGAAAGTTGACTATGATTTTGATTTTGGAGTCTGCCTGATGACTTTGCTAGTCTTTGTCTTAGTCTATGAAAGTTTAATCTATTTATCCAGTAGAAGGATAGATCAACTGACTATTAAGCAGGTCATGTTGGGAGAATAAAAGAGGCTGGGACAAAAGTCCTAGCCTCTCAATTGTCTTTGGAATGTCGAGCAAGACGCAGTGGTTGAGTGGGCTCTACTACGCTGATTTCATCAGCTTTTACAGCCCTACTCAACTGTGCGGAGGTGGGACGACGAAATCGAATTCTAACGAATGACCGATTTCTGTCCCACTCTCTTTTTTGCTGATGATATGCTGAATACCTATCTGGAGGTGCTTGAGGATGTGTGTGATTTCCTTTGGAAAAACTTTATAGTTTTCCAAGTCTGTCAGGGGAATCCAATAGACTTGTTCTTGCTTATGTTGGTAGTCAAATTGCTTGCCGTGAGGCTTCATCAGGTAATAGAAGCAAATCTCATGACAATCTAGCCCTTTGAGGATGCCTGTTGAGTTTGAAAATAAATTTTCATGAACAAAAGCCAGCTTCTCAATCTCATACTTTTGTCCAGTTTCTTCGAAAACTTCTCGCTGGACAGCTTCTTCGGAGGTCTCTCCAAATCTGACCGCCCCTCCCACTGAATAGAAATAGTCCTCGCTAGGAGAAGATATGACACAGAGGGCTTCCTCCTCAATGATGAGTGCAGCAGCCCGATAGCGAAAGCGCTCCTGTCCTTGCCTATAAGAAATATCCTTTGCCATAGTATCCTCCTTGCGTTTTTTAGTTTACTTGATTTCGCTCTTTCTGTCAATGCTTTCTGTACCCAGACAGTTGTATTCTTTCTCTCTTGCGACAGGCTTTTTTTCCTGTTAAAATAAGGGCATGACTCGTTATAAAGCCCTTATTTCCTACGACGGACATGACTTTGCTGGCTTTCAGCGCCAGCCTCATGCTCGGAGCGTTCAGGAAGAAATCGAAAAAACCTTAACTCGTATCAACAAAGGTCAGCCCATTGTCATCCACGGAGCTGGTCGGACCGACAGCGGCGTTCATGCGCTTGGGCAGGTCATTCACTTTGACCTCCCGTCAGCTAGAGATGAAGAAAAGCTGCGTTTTGCCTTGGATACCCAGACGCCAGAAGATATTGATGTCATTTCTGTGGAGGAAGTGACGGAGGATTTTCATGCCCGTTACCAGCCGCACAGTAAGACCTATGAGTTTCTGGTGGATATTGGTCGACCAAAAAATCCGATGATGCGCCACTATGCGACCCACTATCCCTATCCTTTGGAGATTTCTCTGATGGAGCAGGCCATTAAAGCCTTGGAGGGAACGCACGATTTTACAGGTTTTACAGCCTCGGGTACCAGTGTGGAAAATAAGGTTCGTACAATTACAAAGGCTAGTATGACTTTTGATGCGCAGCGTAATTTTTTAGTCTTTACTTTTTCGGGCAATGGCTTTCTCTATAAACAAATCCGCAATATGGTGGGAACCCTGCTCAAGATTGGAAACAAGCGGATGCCAGTCAATCAAATCGAACGGATTTTAGAAGAAAAAGATCGGCAGCTAGCTGGACCAACCGCAGCGCCTAATGGTCTTTATCTAAAGGAGATTATCTATGAAGAATAAGCTAATTTTAGCCCTCTCTGGCAATGACATTTTTAGTGGTGGTGGTCTTCATGCGGATCTAGCTACTTATACGGTCCATGGCCTGCATGGCTTTGTAGCGGTGACTTGCTTGACCGCTATGACAGACAAGGGATTTGAAGTCCTTCCGACCGATGAGCAGGTCTTCTCGCAGCAACTCTCTTCGCTCAAAGATGTGCCTTTTTCAGCTATCAAGTTGGGCTTGTTACCAACGGTTGCCATTGCAGATCAGGCTCTGGACTTCATCAAAAAGCAAGCGGACATACCAGTCGTGCTAGACCCTGTCCTAGTCTGTAAGGAAACCCACGATGTGGAAGTGTCAGCTCTTCGTGATGAATTGATCAAATTTTTCCCTTATACAACCATTATCACGCCCAATCTACCAGAAGCAGAGATCCTTACCCAGTCGGATATCAAGACATTGGATGACCTCAAGGCTGCGGCTGTGACTCTCCATGAATTGGGAGCTCAAAATGTCGTGATCAAGGGAGGAAATCGTTTTAGCCAAGATCAGGCCCTTGATTTATTTTACGATGGCAAAGACTTTCAGTTACTAGAAAGCCCTGTTTTGCCAAATAATAATACAGGAGCAGGTTGTACCTTCGCTTCGAGCATAGCTAGTCATCTTTTGGCAGGTCAATCCCCTCTTGAAGCCGTCAACTATTCAAAAGATTTTGTTTACCGCGCTATCCAGCGCTCAGATCAGTATGGAGTTATTCAATATGAAAAATAATCAGACACGAAAAATCGCTTTGCTGGCTGTCATTACAGCCCTATCTATTGTTTTGGGGAATTTTTTCAAAATCCCGACGCCAACTGGCTTTCTAACCCTGTTAGATGCTGGGATTTACTTTACCGCATTTTATTTTGGTCGTAAGGAAGGAGCTTTGGTTGGTGGTCTGTCCGGTCTCTTGATTGACCTAGTGGCCGGCTATCCTCAGTGGATGGTCTTTAGCCTCATCTGTCACGGACTTCAGGGCTACTTTGCTGGTTTCACTGGCAAGCAGCGTTATATCGGTCTACTCTTGGCTGGACTTGCCATGGTCGGCGGTTATGCTCTCTTTGGTAGCATTTTGAGTGGACCTGGTGCAGCTATCGCAGCGATTTGGGGCAATGTCATGCAAAATATTTTTGGTTTGGTGGTCGGCTATGCCCTTTACAGAGCCTTTCCCCTTGTCTTGAAAAGAGCCCTTCAGCCAGAGTAAGTGAGGTCAAAGATGGATTTAGAGAAACTTGAAAAGGAAACCAGACAGATTGCCACAGATGTCCTGGACAAGGCGGGTTTGGTCAAGGGAAATATTTTTGTCCTAGGTCTATCTTCTAGTGAAGTCATGGGGGGAGACATCGGCCAGTACTCCAGTAGGGAAGTCGGTCAGGTCATTGTCAAGACCTTGTTAGATATTCTGCAAGCTCGGGGGATTTACTTGGCCGTTCAAGGCTGTGAGCACCTCAACCGTGCCTTGGTCGTGGAGCGAGAATTGGCAGAAAAGAAAGACCTAGAAATTGTCAATGTCCTGCCCAGCCTCCATGCAGGCGGAAGTGGCCAGTTAGCAGCTTTTGACTATATGGAAGATCCTGTGGAGGTTGAGTTCATCACAGCCCATGCTGGCTTGGATGTGGGAGATACATCAATCGGAATGCATGTCAAGCATGTTCAGGTTCCTATTCGCCCTCAACTACGCAGTTTGGGTCAGGCTCACGTTACCGCCCTTGCCAGTCGTCCCAAGTTGATTGGCGGAGCTAGAGCGTCTTATATTGAGGATAGAATTCGAAAATCCTAGTAGAAATAGGAGAAGGGAGGCTGGGACAAAAGTCCTAGCCTCTCAATTGTCTTTGGATTGTCGAGCAAGACGCAGTGGTTGAGTGGGCTCTACTACGCTGATTTCATCAGCTTTTACAGCCCTACTCAACTGTGCGGAGGTGGGACGACGAAATCGAATTCTAACGAATTACCGATTTCTGTCCCACTCTCTTTTCCCAAATGGCAGACTTTGCCTGTCGATTCTCGTGCTGGCGAGAAAGGTAAACCCACAGTGATATGTGAATATTGTCTGCTAAGAGCTGGATAAATGGTCAAAAAAGAGTAAAAAGTGGCTAAGATTCCAGCGTATGAAAGGGGAAAAAGGGGAAAAATAAAAGGTGTCGCTTGAAAAAAATGCTACTTATGTTATAATGGATTGTATGTAAAAAATTTGAAGGAGAACTGACAGAATGTCTGTATCATTTGAAAACAAAGAAACAAATCGTGGAGTATTGACTTTTACTATCGGTCAAGACCAAATCAAACCTGCTTTGGATCGCGCTTTTAATGCAGTAAAGAAAAATATTGCTGTACCAGGTTTCCGTAAAGGTCATATTCCTCGTCCAGTCTTCAACCAACGTTTTGGTGAAGAATCACTTTATCAAGACGTCTTGAATGCATTGCTTCCAGCAGCTTATGAAGCAGCTGTAAAAGAAGCTGGTCTTGAAGTGGTTGCACAACCAAAAATTGATGTGACTTCAATGGAAAAAGGCCAAGACTGGGTCATCACTGCTGATGTTGTGACAAAACCTGAAGTGAAATTAGGTGCTTACAAAGACCTTGAAGTATCTGTAGAAGTTTCTAAGGAAGTGACTGATGCTGAAGTTGACGAGCGCATTGAGCGTGAACGCAACAACTTGGCTGAGTTGGTTCTGAAAGATGGAGCAGCAGCTGAAGGCGATACAGTTGTCATCGACTTTGTTGGTTCTGTTGACGGTGTTGAATTTGACGGCGGAAAAGGCGATAACTTCTCACTTGGACTTGGTTCAGGTCAATTCATCCCAGGTTTCGAAGACCAATTGGTTGGTCACTCAGCTGGTGAAACAGTAGACGTTGTTGTAACCTTCCCAGAAGACTACCAAGCAGCTGACCTTGCTGGTAAAGAAGCAAAATTCGTTACAACAATCCATGAAGTTAAAGAAAAAGAAGTTCCAGCTCTTGATGATGAACTTGCAAAAGACATCGACGAAGAAGTTGAAACTCTTGCTGAATTGAAAGAAAAATACCGTAAAGAATTAGCAGAAGCGAAAGAAGCAGCTTACAACGATGCAGTTGAAGCAGCAGCGATTGATCTTGCAGTAGAAAATGCAGAAATCGTTGACCTTCCAGAAGAAATGATTCACGAAGAAGTTCATCGCGCTGTGAACGAATTCCTCGGCAACATGCAACGTCAAGGTATCTCTCCTGATATGTACTTCCAAATCACTGGTACAACTCAAGAAGACCTTCACAAACAATATGAAGCAGATGCTGCAGCACGCACCAAGACTAACCTTGTTGTAGAAGCAGTTGCGAAAGCAGAAGGCTTTGAAGCTAGCGCTGAAGAAGTTGAAGCAGAAATCACTTCATTGGCAACAGACTACAACATGGAAGTAGACCGCGTCCGCCAATTGCTTTCAGAAGAAATGCTTAAACATGATATCGCTGTTAAAAAAGCAGTTGAAGTCATCACAAGCACTGCTAAAGTAAAATAATAGCTTCTAGTCGACCCTAGTGGACGACAAATGCAAGCACAGGAGAGAACGATTTGTTCTCTCTTTTTTGATGTTGGAGGGATGGTTTAAAATGGGAAAGCTAATCTCTAGATTAAAATAAGCTCTACAATTCCTACAGGGAGTTAATCTCTGTAGAAATTATAGAGCTAATATCACAACATCCATGGAATATCCATTTCGTCAACTGTTTTAGCAGCATGAAATGCAGCTATTTCATTTTCAATAATTTTTAATAACTCATCTTCCTCAAGTAAATGTAATATTTTAAGATTCTTTTGTGTCAGTTCCTCATTAGCATCACAAATTCCGATTCTAGCCGAATGAAATGCAATTGCATCATACCGTTTAAGTAATTTTGCTGTTTTAATAACGATCGAACAAATATGACTACACATGGAATAGTGTTTATAATAAAAATAAAAGGTGGACAAATTTGATAGGATGGCTAGCTTTATAGGAAGGATATTTTGAAAATCAGAGTATTTTTCTAGTCTGTGAAGAATTAATTGAGTGGTATCTATAATGGTCTCAGTAGGAAGGACAAAAAGAATGGAGTTTAAAATGTTGAAATCTGATGCGTACCATGTATCATGATATCTCAAATCGTTCCATAGAACGTCAACTATATCTTGTGTCACTTTATCTATGATTAAAATTCCATTCTTTCTAATTTGAAGTACAACGGTCAAAGATTGGTGCAATTTTTGGATAGAGATATCATAATGAGTTTTTAAATAAGATTCGCATTTCTTATGAATAGCTTCAAGTTCTCTTACTCCACTAATTGAATGAATATTGCTGATTTTATTGAAGAGTTCGATATGCTCGCTAGGATGGTAAAGATTACAAATATAATCAAATTCATCAAAGCTCATATTAATTTGCTGAAGTAAAAAAGCCATGTTCTCATACTTTGGAACGACAAGTCCATTCTCTATTTTAGAGAGTGTTGTAGGAGACAGTACATTGCCACACACATCTGACTGAGTGAGGTTTTTAGACTTTCTAATTTCTTGATAAACTTTTCCAAAATCATATCTCATATCATAATCTCCAAAAAAACTTGAAAATAGTTAAAACAATACTACGTGATTCTGACTACATTATATAATTTAGTAAGGAGGAATGCAAAGAAATATAAAAAATTTCAAGTCGTAAATTATGTTCTGTCATTTTCTTATATATTCTTAACAAACTCTATGTTAGGCTAGGGAACTGTGTAGAATATAGAACTTAGAAATAAGAAAGTAGGTCAAAAAATGGCTAAGAAAAAGATGCTGTTAACTTTATCAGTCGTAGCATTAGGAATTGGTTCATATGCTTTGCTGAAACCTGTTATTGCAGAAACAACAATCGGTAAAACAAACGAAAATCAGACGATTTCAATTTATAAGAATCTACTAAAAGGTAAATCTGAAAAAGAAATTAATGACTACTTTTCAGGTTTATCAGACAGTAAACTGATCATTGCAGACAAATCAGGTGGTTTTACAACTAGCTCTACAGATGACTACAGTAATCCCGTAGAGACAATCGATGAGAATGGCAATAAAGAATTAAAATATTTCCAAGATAAAAGTGTTGCTGCAACAGTTGGTGAAATCAAAGAAGCACTTAAGAATAACTAAATCATACAACTTGCTGATGTTACTTGCTAGTTGTTGAATTAGAGAGAAAGAGAGTGGGACAAAAGTCCGACCTCAAATATAAAAAGCGAACAAAACTAGTTTTCTGCTAATCAGAATTCTGCTTTGTTCGCTTTTCGCATTTAATTATAGATTTGAAGGGCTTAATAATTAAGATTTTTAAAAATTGAAATCTTTTTGTCCCAAACTCTTCTTGTCTCGTGTTTAGTTATTCGGCTCTAGGATAAGAACTTTAATCTCTTGGTGTGACTGCTTAGAGAAAGTGAGTCTAGCCTAGGCCTCGGCTGGTCACTTTTCCTATAGATTCATGGCAATCTAGGCGTCGGCTGATCACCTTTCCTATAGTTTTGTGGCAATCTAGGCCTCGGCTGATTACTTTTCCTATAGATTCATGGCAATCTAGATCTCGGCTGGTCACTTTTCCTATAGATTCCTGTCAATCTAGGTCTCGGCTGGTCACTTTTCCTATAGATTCATGGCAACTTAGGTCTCGGCTGTCCACTTTTCCTATAGATTATTGGTAACCTAGGCCTCGGCCGGCCACTTTTCTTTAGTTTTTAAGGTAAATGATACTTGAGATAGCCGTTGGTCAAAAGTAAGTGTCTGACGAGAGGAGATGTCTCTTGTTTGGAAAACGGCTAGCAGGACTGGCTAGTCTAGCTGGTTTCTAAGTTTCAAATAAGGAATTATTTCAAAAACAAATAGGATAACGAAAAGCAGTTTTTAGCTGATTGCTGAGAAATGCTAGGCTGTCATAGAGAGATATTTAGCTTTTAGACAGATTTTTTTGGGGAGCTTGTGATATACTGTTAGTATGGAAAAAAATGATATTGTTTACGGCGTGCATGCTGTGACCGAGGCCTTGATGGCCAATACGGGAAATAAACTTTACATTCAGGACGACTTGCGTGGCAAAAACGTGAGCAAGCTGAAAGATTTGGCGGCAGAAAAGAAGGTCTCTATCTCTTGGACCCCTAAGAAAACCTTACAGGAGATGACGGATGGAGCCGTTCACCAAGGCTTTGTCTTGCGGGTATCGGAGTTTGCCTATGCAGATTTGGCGGATGTTTTGAAAAAAGCGGAGCAGGAAGAGAATCCACTGCTGTTGATTTTGGATGGCTTGACAGACCCGCATAATCTGGGCTCTATCTTGCGCACGGCTGACGCTACCAATGTCACGGGGGTTATCATTCCCAAGCACCGAGCAGTCGGCGTGACACCAGTTGTAGCCAAGACCTCTACGGGTGCTATCGAGCACATTCCTATTGCCCGTGTGACCAATCTCAGCCAGACTCTGGACAAGCTCAAGGAAGCTGGCTTCTGGATTTTTGGGACGGATATGCAGGGGACGCCTGTTCATAAGTGGAATACGGCAGGAAAGTTGGCCCTCATCATCGGCAACGAAGGCAAGGGGATTTCCAGCAACATCAAGAAGCAGGTGGACGAAATGCTGACCATTCCCATGAATGGTCATGTCCAAAGCCTCAACGCCAGCGTCGCAGCAGCCATTCTCATGTATGAAGTCTTTAGAAATCGGGTGGGCTAATGCAAGTACTAGAAGCTTATGCGTTAGAAAAATATCAAACAGAAAAGTTTGAGCCGATCATTTATGATATTTACCATAATAAAAGAGAAGATAATTATTGCTATTGCTTTGAAATCACTGAGGAAGCAGATCAGTATCCCTTAGAGGATTTGTTGACCCAATATTCCTTGAATTGCACGGATTTATACGGTCAAGGAAGTCAGGTAAATGGCGCTTTGAAATACCTCATTGAGGTAGAAACCTTATCTATTGATAAGGCGGATTTCATCAGTATTCTCAATTTTTCTACAATTTTAAATAAAGAGATTGTGAATTATGTAAAAGGAAAATATGAGTGCCTTGCTGAAAAGAGGCATATAAGTTCCTTTTATATGGGGAACCAAAAAGTGGAAGTTCCTGTGCTTGCTTTCCGAAGTGATAACTCTGGGATGGTTTCTTTTCAAAATAAATATCCAGAGGTGCAATTATCAAATTTATTTTTAGAAGATAAAAAATATGATGTTGAGTGTTTAGATGGGGAATGGACCTGTATTGAATTACTTGATGGTAAGGCAAACTTGATTTTAAAAGCTTCACACGATGAATATTTCCAATATATTTTTGATTTGAAAGGTTTTCAAGGTGCCAGTCCTGTTCTAGACTGACCGAGCGAAATAGCTTTCATAAAAAGCAAGAAATTTCTAATAGCTAGTCCCGGCATGTTGGTAGGCAAATCACCAGGAATAACCCGCTTATGTCCATGGAGAAGCCTTCTCTGTGGCAACTAAAAAATGATGGAGAAAAAGATGACCTTTAAAATTTTAACGGATTCGACGGCAGACCTGCCAGAAAGCTGGACTCAAGAACATGATGTGCAGGTTCTGGGCTTAACCATTCAGCTGGATGCTCAAACCTACGAGACTGTCGGACCGGATAAGCTGACCAGTGAGCAGCTTTTAGCCAAGATGGAGTCTGGCAGCAAGCCAACTACCAGCCAGATCAATGTCGGCCAATTTGAAGATGTTTTCCGTCAGTATGCTCAGGAGGGCACAGCAGTTCTCTATGTGGCTTTTGCTTCCGCCCTGTCTGGTACCTACCAAAGTGCAGTCATGGCGCGGGAGATGGTCTTAGAGGATTATCCTGAGGCAATCATCACAATCCTTGACACCAAGGCAGCTTCGATGGGTGAAGGGCTCTTGGTCATGAAGGCTGTAGAAGCTAGAGCGGCAGGTCAAGGGTTAGAACAGACGGCAGCTTTGCTTCAAAGTCTAGTGCCTAGAGTAAAGACCTATTTCTTAGTAGATGACCTCAACCACCTCATGCGGGGTGGCCGTATTTCCAAGGCAGCGGCTCTCATGGGAAGTTTGGTCAATATTAAGCCCATTATCGCAGTCACAGCTGACGGAAGTCTGGATTCGGTCGCTAAGGTACGAGGCAAGAAGAAGGCGCAGGCTGAGGTGGTTCGGATGACTCTAGAGACCATTTCTGAGCCACTTGTAGTGATTGCCTATGCAGGCGAAAAAGAAGTCGCTGAAACTGTCAAGGAGCAGCTTTTGGCTTCTGGACAGGTCACAGAAGTCCTTATCCTGCCTCTTGGTCCGGTTATTTCGACGCATACTGGTCCAGGTACCCTAGGACTCTTTAGCATTGGCAGTGAACTTTCAGACTAAATAGAAATGAAATCGTTATTTTATAAATAATTGCATCAAATATATTGACTTTTGGTTAGAAAATTTGGTATGATAGTAGGCGGTATTGTTTACCCCATTTGTAAGGCCCCGGAA
>NZ_CAURYF010000023.1:0-38217 GCF_963529205.1 Streptococcus cristatus
TTCCACTACAGTAGGGTTCTGCTTAACACCTTGTTTAAACAGAGCATGAACGGTGACCTCAATACCATATTGACCATTGGTCTCTTTGGATTTTTGGGTAATTTCACCCTTCAGTTGCCCCTGTGGCTAATCTTTCTTGATGTAGCGGTACTGACTATCATTTTCTTGCAGTCCAAGAAAGATTTTATGACGAAGTCCTATGCAACTGTCTCCGCTTATCTTTTCCTTTTGCAGGTCATTGCTGTTGTCACCATCATGTATCTAGAGTGGACTCCGATTGTTTTAGGAAAAGGTGCTCAGATATCCGTTGGAACTCAGGGCCGCTATTTCACGCCTTTCCTAATTCTCTTCTTACCCGTACTTGCGAATATGGGCAAGCTGGAGATTCAGGAGCGGACAGTTAAAAACTTGCTTATAGGCACTTTGTCAGCTAACTTTTTAATTTCAATCTATTTAATGATTCCATTCTATTGGAATTGGTAAGGATAAGCTATGAAGAAAAATATTTTATTCATTTCGCCGACTGGAACCTTGGATAATGGGGCAGAGATTTCTATTTTCCATCTGATGAAGTATTTGGTTCAAGATGGCTACGACGTTATCAATGCGATACCAGATTATCATGTCCAAGTCCAGCAAGACTATATTTCTACTCTTGCAAAAGAAGGAATTAGAACCATTGCTCTGCCATCGGTTAAATGGTGGTGGGAGGATGCACCAGGTGGTCTTCCTGGAACTCATGAAGAGAGGGTGAATTCTTACCAAGAAAATATTGCTGCGCTGAGAAAGTTAATGGTAGATAGCCATATTGACTTGGTTATTACAAATACAGTTAATATGTTTCAAGGAGCAGTAGCAGCAGCTTGTGAGGATATTCCGCATTTCTGGCTGATTCATGAATTTCCTGAGGGAGAATTTAGTTATTATAAAGAGAAAATTGGTGTTATAGACTCTTTAGCAGATGAGATATTCACTGTTACAGGAAACCTTCAAAAATCGCTATCTTTTCTCTTGCCTCAGCGTGAAATTAAATCGTTTATTTCGCATAATGAAGTCGTATCAATAAAACTAAAACAAGGAAGCAAGAAAAGATTTGTTTCTGTTGGTCGAGTAAATGATAATAAGAATCAGATTGAACTGATTCAAGCTTATCAAAATTTAGAAAATGCTTCGGATTATGAGCTTGTATTTATTGGTGGTTGGGATGAAACTTATAAAAAGAAATGTGATGATTACATCCAAGAGAACCGATTAACCAATATTTTCTTTTTGGGGCACAAAGATAATCCTTGGGAAGAGTTAACATCAGAAGATATCTGTGTTTTTACTTCCAAAATTGAAACTTTTGGTTTAGTATACATAGAGGCTATTTTAAATGGGATTCCAACAATTATATCAGATAATCAAGGATATATGACAGCCTACAATTTATTTGAAGTCGGTACTATTTACCAATTAGGAAATATTGAACAGTTGACGGGTATTTTGCAAGATTCTATAAAAAACTTCTCACAGCAAAAAGACTTTGTTGTAAAACAAAGAGAGAGGATTCAAAATGTTTATCGAATAGAAAACAACTATGCTGAGTTGCTAAGTGCAATAACAGAGGATAATGTGAGAAATAAGAAAATATTGTATTATTTTAATAGTTTATTTGAATTCAAAAAAGTATCTGAAAGAAAAATTACCCATCTATTTAAAAAAATTATAAGAAGAATTATAAAATAGTGAATATTATTAAGAAACAGTAAATGGTAAAAAGAAATGGCATTTACTGTTTCTTTCTTTGCAACACAAATCACCAAGAAAATGATATAATAGACTAGATTGTAAATCTTTGAATTGAGGAAAAGCATGAGACATATCTTCATCATCGGGAGTCGCGGACTTCCTGCTAAATATGGCGGCTTTGAAACTTTTGTTGAAAAATTAGTAGAAAATAAGGTTTCTTCCCAAATCCAGTATCATGTAGCTTGTTTGTCGAATGATGAAGCTTTTCATCATTTTGATTATAAGGGAGTGGATTGCTTCACAGTTAAGGCTCCTCAGTTGGGGCCGGCTCGGGTGATCGCCTATGATATGATGGCCATCAATTATTCTTTAAAGCTAGTGCAAGAACAGCAGATTGAGCGTCCAATTTTTTATATTTTGGGCAATACGATCGGAGCCTTTGTAGCGCCTTTTGCACATAAAATTCATAAAGCAGGCGGGACTTTCTTTATTAATCCAGATGGTCTTGAATGGAAGCGGGCCAAGTGGCCTAAGCCGGTTCAAGCTTATCTTAAATATTCTGAGAAGGTGATGACCAAGCATGCTGATCTGGTCATTGCGGACAACCAAGGCATTGAGAGCTATATAAAACAATCCTATCCTTGGTCTAAGACAGCTTTCATTGCTTATGGGACAGATCTCCAGCTATCGTCTCTTGACTCTCAGGATGCTCGCGTGCGTGATTTTTTTGAGAAATGGCAGAGCAGAGAAAAGGAATATTATTTGATTGTTGGACGTTTTGTGCCAGAAAACAACTACGAGACCATCATTCGGGAATTTATGAAATCCAAGACCCAACGTGACTTGCTAATTATTTGCAATCATGAGGGAAATCCTTATTATGAAGAGCTTAAGCAAAAAACGGGTTTTGATAAGGATTCTCGGATTAAGTTTGTCGGGACTGTTTATGATCAGGAACTGCTCAAATATATCCGCAATAAAGCTTTTGCCTACTTGCATGGACACGAAGTCGGTGGAACTAATCCCGGGCTTCTGGAAGCTCTGGCTCAGACTGATGCCAATTTAGTTTTGGATGTGGACTTCAACCATCAAGTAGCCCAAGAAACAGCTTTGTATTGGCAAAAAGAAGAGGGGCAGTTGGCCCAGCTGATTGACAAAGTGGATGGTCAGCTTGATTTTTCTGAGCTAGGTCAGGCAGCCAAAGAAAATATGAAAGAAAACTACACCTGGGAAAAAATTGTAGGTGAATACGAGGAGCTATTTTTATCATGAAAGTGATTATTCTTCTGTCTACCTATAATGGTGAGCAGTTTCTGGCAGAGCAGATTGAAAGTATTCAAGCCCAAACTTATAAGGACTGGCAGCTCTTGATTCGAGATGATGGCTCTAGTGATGGAACGCGAGCGATTATTGAGGATTTTTGCCGTCAGGATGACCGAATTTTCTTTATCAATCCGGAAGAAGTTCAAAATTTGGGTGTCATTAAGAGTTTTCATAGCTTGCTTAAGTATCAGGATTCGGATGTTTACTTTTTTAGCGATCAGGATGATGTCTGGTTGCCGGATAAGTTGGCGATTCAGTTGGCGGCAGCAGAAAACTATGATGCTTCCGTACCTTTGTTGGTTTATATGGATTTAAAAGTGGTGGATCAGGAGCTAAATGTTGTTCACGAAAGTATGATTCGAACGCAGTCTGATCATGCTAATACAAAATTGATTCAGGAACTGACGGAAAATACGGTGACAGGTGGCGTTTCGATGATCAACCGCGCTCTGGCTGATTTGTGGACAGGGCAGGAGGAGCATGAATTGCTTATGCACGATTGGTATCTGGGCTTGTTGGCTTCGGCTTTTGGGCAACTCGTTTATCTAGATCAGCCAGGGGAACTCTACCGCCAACATTCCAATAATGTGTTAGGAGCCCGGACTTTACGCAAGCGAATGAAGAACTGGATTCATCCTAGCCGTCTATTTGCTAAATATTGGAAATTGATAAAAGACAGTCAGACTCAGGCTCGCAATCTTCTCAGCCAGCCTCTGACAACTGAAAATAGAGAAATTATTGAAAATTTTGTGACAATCATGGAAGCCCCTTTTGCAGAGCGACTGCGACGGATTCGAAAGTATGGTTACAGAAAAAATCGTGCCTTTCATACTTTGGTTTTCACGACGCTCATTCTCACAAAATTTGCTTATAAGGAGTAATATGCATGCTAGATTATTTTAGCCAAAAAAACTGGATTCTCTTGAGAGAATTGGTTAAAACAGATTTCAAATTGCGTTATCAAGGCAGTTTTATTGGGCATTTGTGGTCGATTTTAAAACCCTTAATGCTTTTTACCATTATGTATCTTGTTTTCGTTCGTTTCCTGCGTTTTGATGATGGGACGCCTCATTATGCAGTATCGCTTCTCTTAGGGATGGTGACGTGGAATTTTTTCTCAGAAGCGACCAATATGGGCATGATGTCCATTGTTGCGCGAGGGGACTTACTGCGAAAACTGAATTTTTCCAAATCAATTATCGTTTTTTCAGCTATTACTGGTGCAGCGATTAACTATGCGATCAATTTGTTGGTTGTTTTTGTTTTTGCTCTGATTAATGGCGTATCAATCACCCTAGGATGGCTGGTTATTATCCCGCTTTTTCTAGAATTAGTTTTGATTTCGGCTGGCTTTGCCTTTATGTTGGCAACACTTTTTGTCAAATATCGTGATATTGGCCCCATTTGGGAAGTGGTTTTGCAGGCAGGCTTGTATGCGACACCGATTATTTATTCACTGACTTTTATTCTGAAGGGTGGGCATGTTTTGGTCGCTAAACTGATGATGCTTAATCCAATGGCTCAGATTATTCAAGATCTTCGTCATTTTATCGTTTTCTCAGGCAGTACTCGGGGCTGGGATTTGATGGACCATTACTGGATTGCTCTGATTCCTTATTTATTGCCAGTAGTGATATTTGGGCTTGGATATTATATCTTTAATAAAAATGCTAAGAGATTTGCGGAGATTCTATAATGTCGAATAATATTGCAGTAAAAGTTGACCATGTCAGTAAGTTTTTTAAACTGCCAACAGAGTCAACACAAAGTTTAAGAACAAGCCTGGTTAACCGCTTTCGAGGTATCAAGGGTTACAAAGAGCAGAACGTTCTTAAGGATATTTCCTTTGAAGTGGAAAAGGGAGATTTTTATGGAATTGTTGGGCGAAACGGTTCTGGCAAGTCCACTCTTCTGAAAATTATTTCAGAGATTTATATTCCCGAAAAGGGAACAGTGACCATTGATGGCAAGCTAGTTTCCTTTATCGAGCTAGGTGTTGGATTCAATCCAGAGCTGACCGGCCGCGAAAATGTCTATATGAATGGTGCCATGCTGGGCTTCTCAACTGAAGAAGTAGATGCCATGTATGACGATATCGTTGAATTTGCTGAGCTGGGTGAGTTTATGAATCAAAAACTCAAAAATTATTCTAGCGGGATGCAGGTCCGCTTGGCCTTTTCAGTTGCGATCAAGGCACAGGGAGACATTCTAATTTTGGATGAGGTTCTGGCTGTTGGGGATGAAGCTTTTCAGCGCAAGTGTAATGATTATTTCATGGAACGGAAGCATTCGGGAAAGACAACTATTTTAGTAACTCACGACATGAATGCTGTTAAAAAGTATTGTAATAAAGCTGTTTTGATTGAAAATGGTTTAGTCAAAGTTGTCGGAAATCCAGATGATGTAGCTAACCAATACAGTTTAGACAATGCAACTGATACAAAAGCCATGAACGAAGATTATGTCGCTGAAAAGGAATCTGAGGCAGTTTCTGATTTAGAGGTTCGTCTACTAAGCTCTCCTCAGACAGCACCAAATCAAGAAATTGAATTTGAAATTAGCTATCAAGTCAATCAGGATATGCCAACCTACATAGCCTTTTCACTGACTGATATCGACCGAACCATTTGGTTGTATAATGATAATTCAATGGATAATTTGACAGAAGGAACAGGAAAGAAGACACTTAAATACAAATGCCATCTTTCTCAAATCAATCATGCAAAATTGAAATTGCAGGTTTCTGTGCGTGATGAAGAGAATCAGATTTTAGCCTTTGCAGATTCTAAGAATACCCCTGTCCTTATTATCAGCCGACGGGATATTGAAGATGACGATACCTCTGCAAAAGACTCAGCAACGGGATTGATTCAGCGTAATGGGGTCTGGGAAATCTCTCAATAAAATGATAAGGTGTTTTCATGGAACGAATATTACTCTATGTTCATTTTAATAAATATAAGCGCGTGAGTAATCATGTCTTCTACCAATTAGAACAGCTCAAACCCCTGTTTTCCAAAATCCTTTTTATTTCAAATAGTTATATCGAAGAAGCAATTAAGAAAAAGTTGCACGACGAATTTGGGATAAGCAATGTGTTGGAGCGGGATAATCAAGGTTATGATTTTGCAGCTTGGCGGGATGGAATGAGCGCCATAGGTTTTGAGGAGCTCAAAACCTACGACTCTCTGACTTTGATGAATGATACTTGTTTTGGTCCACTCTGGGATTTGGAGCCTATTTATAAGAGGTTTGAGGACGATACCCAGGTTGATTTTTGGGGTATGACCAACTTTCGAAAAACAAAGTATTTTGAAGAACATCTTCAGAGTTACTTTGTTACCTTTAAGCAGCAGATATTGAGGGCAATTTCTTTTCAAGAATTTTGGGAACAGGTAAAAGATTTTACTGATGTTCAAGATGTGATTGACCACTACGAGACGAAATTCACCCAATATTTTACAGAGGCAGGCTTTAGCTATCAAGCTTTATTTGATACTCGTATAGAAGAGGCAACAGATTTAATCCATCCAGATTTTACTTATTATAAGCCTTTTACTATTCTTGAGAAAAAGGTTCCCTTTTTGAAAGTGAAAGCTATCAGTGGCAATCCTTTTTCTGCGAGCTATCTGCTGGAAGAAATCAAAGAGATAACTTCTTATCCGGTTTCTTTAATTTCTGAGCATATATTTGAATATATTGGTCCAGATGTACCCTGCCTGTTGCAGGATAAGCAGCTTTCGAAAGACGATAAGAATGACTCGCCAGAAAAGCCAGTAGCGCTTCATATTCATGTGACAGACCTTCAAGTCTTCGAGCAATTTAAAGAAAAATGGGAAGTTCTTCCTCTACAATACCAATTTGTGGTGACGACAGCTGACGAAGAAATCTTTGTTCAGCTCCTAGAAACTATATCAGACCGTTATCAAGTTCTTCTAGGCAAAGAAGAAAATTCTATACAGACGATGCTTGAACATAGTGAATTGTTGCAGCAATTTGCTTTCGTTGGGCATATTTCTACTGTAAATTTAGTAGATAGAATACCTCAACTTAATAGTGCGATGCGTAGAGAACTGATGGAGATGATGTTTGAAAATGCCAATGCTAGTATTAAAGCATTGGAACAAGATGCTAAGCTTGGTCTCGTTATCCCAGATCTTCCAAGTTTAGTCAGATATGGCTTGTTTGAGCAAAAAACATATCGGAAAGAAATGGCTGCAATTTGGCAGGAGCTCCATTGCCAGAAAACTTTTGATTTTGAACAATATCCTGTTTTTACTAGGGGGTATGGAGGCTTTCTTTGGTTTAAGTCTTCTGCTCTGATTAGACTTTTTCAAAACGACTACCAGTTATTAGCTCAAACTGAACCTCAAGTTTTAGAAAATTTGTTAGTTTATTTGGCTTGGGAACAGGACTATGATTTTAAAATCATGTCTGGAACCCCATTGCCTTCTGTATTAGATTTACAAAGAGAAACAGAGCGATTAAACCAGCAGAAAGGAAAACTGGCTCATAAGAGCCTAGCAAAAAAAGTTAGAAAGTATTTATCGAACCTTTTAAAAAGTTAGATAATAGTTTCTGTAGAAAGAATAATGAAATTTTTAGTCAATTATTATAAGCAGATTTCCTATTTGCTTATCAGTTTTTTAATTTTGGATACCATATCTGTTGCGACTTTATTCTTATTTCAAGTAAATAAGGGTTTAGATAATTATGCCAGCCTCGGTTTGGTTTTTCTCGTTTTAATAGCGGTTTTATTTGGTGTAGGTCAGATTGTTGCCCAACTGCTAAATCGAAAATTATTGGTCTGGTCTCTTCTCGTTTATGGAATCTACGCCTTGTTTTCTTATTTGCTAACTGTGACGCGGCATGTGAATGATTTTGATTTTAAAGCAGAGAATATTTTCAGTAATCACTTTGTAGAAGTTAACGGTTTACCTTACTTGCTGCTAATATTTTTATTTGCTTATCTCATTAACCGCTTTTCTTCTCTACAAAAATATCATTCCCGAAGCTTTTTGACTGTTGATGAATTCAATAGCAGTTTTCTAGAGACACTGTTCTTGTCCCAATCTTTTCTTATCTTATCGCTAACAGATAGTAAGATGACCGCTATTTTTCAGCAACAGAGTTTGTTAATGGATTATCTTTCAGATAGCGGCTTTGAAATTTCTCAAGATTCTATTTTTAAGTTAATTGGTTTTATTATTTTACTCTTTTTCTTATTTTCAATTCCTAGTTTTTTAGCGGTAAAGGGGTTGATAGATATTTCGAGAAATAAAGGAAGCCTTTCAGTTGCAGTCTTATGCAGTGCAGCTTTTTCTGCCATCTTCAACTATACTATCCAAAATAGTATTCGAGCGGATGTTTCTGTTTTAGAACTTCATTTATTTACTGGGGCAAGTCTCTTTCAGATAGCAGTCTTTTTTGCACTATTTATTTTTATCTATCTTGCTTTTAATCAAATTTTTCTACCCACAATTATCATATTAGCGATAGGTGTTAGTTCAACAATTGCCAGCAGCTTGAAATTTCAATATCGACAAGAACCAATTCTACCAAGTGATATTACTTGGTTAAAAGATCCGAAGCTCTTATTTGATTTTCTTGGCGGTAATTATGGAATCTATGCAATTGCTAGTGTGGTAGCTATTGGTCTTTTCTATTGGTTTTTCCGTAGGAAAATTTTACCTGGAAAAATAATCGCCATGGTAAAAATTCAACTTATTTCACTGGTTATTCCTATTGTTTTTTTCTTAGGTGTTTTACAGATATTCTCTTCGAAAGAGAATGGTAAAGTTGCCGACAATATTCTAGTTGTGTCCATCTTGAATAATTATCATGATTTGACTTGGTTTGGAAATACAGTTAATTCGCAAATGCGGTCGGTCTCTTTTGTTTGGTTTACTCAATTATCTGATAAGCCTATGATTCAGCCAACGGGATATTCTAAAGAAAAAATTCAAGAATTAGAAAAGAAATATGGAACACTAGCTGATTCTATCAATCAGGAACGTAAGCAGAAAATAGAAGAACAGACAGTCATTTATGTTCTTAGTGAGAGCTTTTCTGATCCAGCACGGATTTCTGGTGTATCTATGTCACAGAATCCGATTCCAAATATTCAGGAAATCATGTCTAAGACTACCAGTGGGTTGATGCAATCAGATGGCTATGGTGGTGGAACTGCGAATATGGAGTTCCAAACGCTGACTGGTTTACCGTTTTATAACCTATCGCCTTCTGTCTCAGTCATTTATACGGAAGTTGTACCGAAGATGAATAAGCTTCCGGCAATCAGTGATTCCTATTCTTCTCAAAATCGTACAGTGATCCATTTAGCTTCACCAAGTAATTATTCCAGAAATATCATTTACAAAGATCTGGGATACGATACCTTTATTCATTACGGAACTCAAGGGTTACAGGGAGATCATATTGGTGGAAACTATAGTGATAAAACAACCTATACTCAAGTCTTAGATCGTCTAAAAACAGACCAAAGTCAATTTTTCTCAGTTATGACGATGCAAAATCACATGCCTTGGACGGAAGTTAATCCGATTTACATGTCTGCTAGTTATCCAGGTTTCACGGAGGCAGGAAACAAGTCCTTATCCAGCTATGTAAGGATGCTCTACCACACAGACAATGCGACCAAGGAGTTTCTAGATAAGCTTTCTAAAATTGATAAAAAAATAACAGTAGTCTTTTATGGTGATCATTTGCCAGGTCTGTACCCTCAGTCAGCTTTTAAGGATCATCCCGAAAATCAATATTTGACGGATTACTTTATCTGGAGTAATTACGAGACACCTAAGTTGAACTATCCTTTGGTCAATTCTAGTGATTTTTCAGCCTTGCTACTTGAGCAGACCAATTCGAAAGTATCTCCTTACTACGCTTTATTGACAGAGGTTCTCCATAAAGCTAGTGTGGACAAGAAGGCACTGGATTCATCAGCTCAGGAAATTGCAGATGATTTGAAATTGATCGAATATGATATGGTTGGTGGCAAAGGATATCTTTCGAAGGATTTCTTTGCTATACCAGCAAAATAAAAAATAGAATAGGTTTACCGATTCTATTTTTTATTATTTTATGCTAAACTAGTAGTAAGGGGGTGAAGATATGATAAAGATTTTTGGGAAAGTACGCTATCATTGGCAACCAGAAATGTCGGTGTTGGTGATTTATTGGTCTTTGTCAGTCATTCCAATTTTTATAGGACTGGCCTTGATGTACGAAAGCTCCAGTGTTCCGACTCTTGTCCTCTTTTCATTCTTTTTGTTTATGGTCTTACTGGCTATCGGTGTGCATAGATATTTCACGATTTATGATGACGGTATTTTGCGCATTATTACGGCAAATCCTTTCACGCCAATCAAGATTGACATTTCAACGATTGAGAAGCTAGAAGTGACGAAGACGTCTATCACCCTGCATTTTACGGGGAAGAGTCGCAGCAGAACTTTCTGTATGCGGAAGTGGCCAAAAAAATATTTTGTTAATGCCCTAGCTTTAAATGAGCATTTTAAGGGCGAGGTTGAACTAGTGGATAATCTGACCCTTCTAGATTATTTTGAAGTCTACTATGGTGACCAAGCCAAGAAACATTAATCTTTTAGTAGGGCTCGGGTTGGACAGTTTTTAATAGCTTCGAGGATCTCAGGCTGACTAGCAACCTCTTTTTCTAAGAGCTGGTCATCTTGATAAAATTTGACAATGCCATTATCGTGATAATCAAAAAGATCTGAGTAGGTCTGGCAGAGTCCGCAAGCAATGCAACGTTCGGGAATGAGTGTAACTTTCATACTCATATTGTAATAAGATTTTTAGAAAAACTCAAGGAGGAAGTCATGGAAAAAGAACCATGGGAAGCAGATGTATATGATAATGGAGCAGAGAAATTGAATCGCAGAAAGAAAAGTCAGGCGAGTAAAGTTGATCGCTGGCTGACCATATTAGCAGCTATTTTTCTAGTGATGGTCATTGCTATGGCACTATTTTTCGCCTACCTCTCTACTGGCGGAAGTAATAAAAAGACCGTTATGGATGGATTTTATGGTACTTCTAATGCAGCTGCATCTTCAAGTAGTAGTGCGGAACAACCAGCTCCATCAGAGCAACCAAGTGAATCAGAAGAAAAGCCAACTCAGTCTTCGGAAGGTACCTTGACTGTTCAGCCCGGTGAAGGAGAAGCTGCGATTGCAGCGCGTGCAGGTATCTCTATTGCAAAATTGGAGCAATTAAATCCGTCGCACATGTCTACTGGTTCTTGGTATGCCAACCCAGGTGATATTGTTAAGATTCAGTAGGAGCGGGTTATGAAACAGATTCAGATTGCGATTGATGGACCTGCTTCAAGTGGAAAATCCACTGTTGCAAAGATTATTGCCAAAGATTTTAATTATACCTATTTGGATACGGGTGCCATGTACCGTGCAGCCACTTACCTAGCTTTACAAAATCATTTGACTGAAAATGATGTAGATGAGATCGTAGCCTTGCTCGAGACTTATTCGATTAGTTTTGGTCGTTCTGAAAATGGTGAGCAGCTAGTGTTTGTAGGAGATGTTGATGTTACTCATCCGATTCGAGAAAATGAAGTGACCAACAATGTTTCTTGGGTTGCTGCTATTCCGCAGGTTCGGGAAAAATTAGTGGCCCTCCAGCAGTTGATTGCCGCACAAGGCGGTATCGTTATGGATGGACGAGATATTGGAACAGTCGTCTTACCAAATGCGGAACTGAAAATTTTTCTAGTGGCTTCGGTTGAGGAAAGAGCAGAGCGCCGCTACAAAGAGAATCTCGAAAAGGGGATTCCAGCTGATTTGGAAACTCTAAAAAAAGAAATAGCGGAGCGGGACTACAAGGATAGTCATCGCGAAGTATCACCCTTGAAACCAGCGGCTGACTCCATCCATTTTGATACGACAGGTATTGGAATTGCAGAAGTTGTCAAATTTATTGAAGAAAAAGCGAAAAAAATCATTGACAAATAAAAAGAAACTTGGTATGATGGTAGAGTTGAGAAAAGCAGAAGTGAGAACTTCTCGCCTTGCGACTAACGTTGTCTGGCTCTACAGGATTCAGTTTCAGTAATGAAATACTATCATGTAGTGCGGGTTTGCGTTAGCAGGTCCGCACTTGTTTTTCTCGAAAAATAAAAAAAGAGGTGAAAACCATAGCAAAACAAGACTTATTCATCAATGATGAAATTCGTGTGCGTGAAGTTCGGTTGATCGGTCTTGACGGCGAACAATTAGGTATTAAACCGCTTAGTGAAGCGCAATCTCTTGCGGATGAAGCGAATGTCGATTTGGTCCTGATTCAGCCACAAGCTAAACCACCTGTTGCGAAAATTATGGACTATGGCAAGTTCAAGTTTGAGTATCAGAAAAAGCAGAAAGAACAACGTAAAAAACAAAGCGTTGTCACTGTGAAAGAAGTACGTCTCAGTCCTACCATTGATAAAGGGGACTTTGATACAAAACTTCGTAACGCACGCAAGTTCCTTGAAAAAGGAAATAAAGTTAAGGTATCCATTCGCTTTAAAGGCCGGATGATTACCCATAAAGAAATTGGAGCTAAGGTCTTGGCAGACTTTGCTGAAGCGACTCAAGATGTTGCAATCATTGAGCAAAAGCCTAAGATGGATGGACGTCAAATGTTCATGCAAATAGCACCGATTAGTGACAAAAAATAAACTGTCAAAAAGTTAGAAAAAGGAGATTTTATCATGCCAAAACAAAAAACACACCGCGCATCAGCTAAACGTTTCAAACGTACAGGTTCTGGTGGCTTGAAACGTTTCCGTGCTTACACTTCACACCGTTTCCACGGAAAAACTAAGAAACAACGTCGTCATCTTCGTAAAGCATCTATGGTGCATTCAGGAGATTTCAAACGTATCAAAGCAATGCTTACTCGCTTGAAATAAGAGCGAGTTAATCACTGAACAATTCTAGGAAATATTGGAGGAAATAAAACATGGCACGTGTTAAAGGTGGCGTTGTATCACGCAAACGTCGTAAACGTATTTTAAAATTAGCTAAAGGTTACTATGGAGCAAAGCACATCTTGTTCCGTACTGCAAAAGAGCAAGTAATGAACTCTTACTACTATGCATACCGTGACCGTCGTCAGAAAAAACGTGACTTCCGTAAATTGTGGATCACTCGTATCAATGCGGCAGCTCGTATGAACGGACTTTCATACTCACAATTGATGCATGGTTTGAAATTGGCTGAGATCGAAGTAAACCGTAAAATGCTTGCTGACTTGGCTGTGAACGATGTAGCAGCTTTCACAGCTCTTGCAGATGCAGCTAAGGCTAAACTTGCTAAATAAGAATACAAAAAGTTGAAACATCGTTTCAACTTTTTTCTTGTCAGGATGACAATCGCTAAGTGTTTTAGTATAATATAGTGAGAATGGATGGAGGACTGAATGATAATGTCAAATCGGTTAGCTTGGGATGAATATTTTGCGGCACAAGCTCTTTTGATTGCCAATCGTTCGACCTGCAAACGCGCCAAGGTTGGAGCGGTCTTAGTCAAAGATAATAAGGTCATATCGACTGGCTACAATGGCTCTGTTTCAGGAACGGAGCACTGTATTGATCATGAGTGTTTGGTCATCGATGGTCATTGCGTGCGAACCTTGCATGCAGAGGTCAATGCTATTTTGCAGGGAGCTGAGAGGGGCGTTCCTAAGGGATTTACGGCTTATGTGACTCATTTTCCTTGTTTAAACTGTACCAAGCAACTGCTTCAGGTCGGCTGCAAGCGCGTGGTCTACATCAACCAATATCGGATAGATGATTATGCTCAGTACCTTTACAAGGAAAAAGAAGTGGAACTGGTACATTTGCCGATAGAAGATGTGAAAGAGGCCATTGCTCAGACGGAGTTGGTATAGTTTGCTTGAAATATTTAGCACTAATAATCCGCTTAGATCGAATAAATCTAAATGATAAAGTTATAGTTTTGAACTATAGCTTTTCTTTTGAAAATGATTCAGCATAATTCTAAAAATCATGATATAATGGAGAGGTTATATAGTCCCGATAAGATGGTAGGAAACTTCTATCAGTACTTTGTAACTCGCAAACAATGACGGCTCCAAAGTCACTCGTCATTCTAAGGTTGCCGCTATATTACGGTCACCCTATGTGCCTTACTAGCTTCAGAAATAAAAAGGTATCGTTTTTATTCCTTTCGCGTCGTAACTCGTGGGCGAGATGATTTGCAATCATTTTGGAGTTTGTTTATTTGTTTAATATTTTATTAGGGGGGACATTTTTATGTCAGAACGTAAACTTTTCACGTCTGAGTCTGTATCGGAGGGGCATCCTGATAAGATTGCAGACCAAATTTCCGATGCTATTTTGGATGCTGTCTTGAGTCAGGATCCAGATGCCCATGTGGCTGCTGAAACAGCCGTTTATACAGGATCGGTTCATGTTTTTGGTGAAATTTCGACTACAGCCTATGTAGATATCAATCGGGTGGTTCGTGATACCATTGCAGAGATTGGCTACACCAATACAGAGTATGGCTTTTCTGCAGAGACAGTTGGCGTCCATCCATCTTTGGTGGAACAGTCACCAGATATTGCTCAAGGGGTCAATGAAGCATTTGAGGTTCGAGGAAATGCTCAAAAAGATCCGCTGGATTTGATTGGGGCGGGTGACCAAGGCCTTATGTTTGGCTTTGCGGTGGATGAAACGCCAGAGCTCATGCCATTGCCTATTTCTCTCAGTCACAAACTGGTGCGTCGTTTGGCAGAATTGCGCAAATCAGGTGAATTGTCTTATCTGCGACCAGATGCCAAATCTCAGGTTACGGTCGAATATGATGAAAATGACCGTCCATTGCGTGTGGATACAGTAGTTATTTCTACCCAACATGATCCTGAAGTCAGCAATGAACAGATTCATCAGGATGTTATCCAAAAGGTCATTGCTCAGGTGATTCCAAGTGAATACTTGGATGGTCAGACCAAGGTCTTTATCAATCCTACTGGTCGCTTTGTTATTGGTGGTCCGCAAGGAGACTCTGGCTTGACAGGGCGTAAGATTATTGTGGATACCTATGGTGGCTATTCTCGCCATGGCGGTGGTGCCTTCTCTGGTAAGGATGCAACCAAGGTCGATCGCTCTGCATCTTATGCGGCTCGTTATATCGCTAAAAATATCGTAGCTGCTGGTTTGGCTAAGAAAGTAGAAGTGCAGTTGGCCTATGCTATTGGCGTAGCTCAGCCCGTTTCAGTCCGCATTGATACTTTTGGAACAGGAGTAGTTTCTGAAAGCAGACTTCAGAATGCTATCCGCCAAATCTTTGATTTGCGTCCAGCAGGTATTATCCAAATGTTGGATTTGAAACGCCCAATCTATCGCCAAACAGCTGCTTACGGTCATATGGGTCGAACAGACATTGATCTTCCTTGGGAACGCACAGATAAGGTAGCTGCGCTCCAAGCGGCTTTGCAATAAAATAGTAGCTCTCGGTTTAAACTGAGGGCTTTTTTGTCTAGGAAAATGGATAAAACTATGATATAATAAAGAGTAATACCGTGAAAGAGCTAAATTTTAAAACATGAAAAAAATTGTAATTAATGGTGGTCGCCCCTTAAAAGGAGAGGTGACTATTAATGGTGCTAAAAATAGTGTTGTGGCCCTTATCCCAGCTATTATTTTAGCTGATAATATTGTTACTTTAGATGGTGTACCGGCGATTTCGGATGTTGATAGCCTCATCGAAATCATGGAAATCATGGGAGCGACTGTCAAGCGGTCTGGCGATTGCTTAGAAGTTGATCCTAGAAACATCAAGAATATGCCGATGCCATCTGGTAAAATCAATAGTTTACGAGCGTCTTACTATTTCTATGGAAGTTTATTAGGCCGTTTTGGAGAAGCGACAGTTGGCCTTCCTGGGGGCTGTGACCTTGGTCCTCGTCCGATTGATCTCCATCTCAAAGCTTTTGAAGCGATGGGCGCTCATATGACCATGGAAGGCAATTATATGAAATTGTCAACGGGTGGTAAGCGCTTGGCTGGAGCTAGTATCTACATGGATACCGTTAGTGTCGGTGCCACAATTAATACGATGTTGGCAGCAGTCAAGGCTGAGGGGCGTACGGTGATTGAAAATGCGGCACGTGAGCCGGAAATCATCGATGTAGCTACCCTGCTTAATAATATGGGAGCTCATATTCGTGGGGCTGGGACTGACATTATCACGATTGAAGGTGTAGATAGCCTTCATGGAACGCGCCATCAAGTTATTCCAGATCGGATTGAAGCTGGAACCTATATTTCTTTGGCGGCAGCAATTGGACAAGGTGTCCAGATCAATAATGTTCTTTATGAACATTTGGAAAGTTTCATTGCTAAGCTAGAGGAAATGGGTGTGCGCATGACCATTTCAGAAGACAGCATCTTTGTAGAAGGACAGAAGGATTTAAAGGCTATTAACATCAAGACTTCGCCTTATCCTGGTTTTGCCACTGATTTGCAGCAACCGATCACTCCGCTCTTGCTGACAGCTCATGGTCACGGAAAGATCGTTGATACTATCTATGAGAAACGGGTCAACCATGTCGCTGAATTGGCAAAAATGGCTGGTAAAATCTCAACCGCTAGCAATCAAATCGTCTATGAAGGACCAAATCAACTGCAAGGTGCTTCTGTGAAGGCAACGGATTTGCGTGCAGGTGCAGCCTTGGTGATTGCTGGTTTGATGGCACAAGGCCGAACAGAGATTACCAATATTGAATTTATTTTACGCGGTTATTCCAATATTATTGAAAAATTAAGAAGTCTGGGTGCTGATATCCAGCTCATCGAAGAATAAGCGTTCATCGCTTATTTTTTATAGAGGAAGCATATGAATTTGTGGACACAGTTAGCAGCTTTTTCTTTTATTGAAACGGAGCATTCGTTTTTACGCCCGATTCTTTTTGGAGATGCAAAATCCCTTTATAAAATTGCTTCCAATCCGGATAATACCGAGTTTATTTTTCCGACTGAAAGTAGCTTACAGGAAAGTGAATATGTCATCGCCAATTATTTTATGAAAAATCCTTTGGGAATTTGGGCGATTTGTGATAAAGAAACGAATGAAATGATTGGTTCCATTAAATTTGAGAAAATGGATGAGATAAAAAAAGAAGCTGAACTAGGATATTTTTTGAGGAAGGACTATTGGGGACAGGGCTTGATGACCGAAGTTGTCCGTGAATTGGTTTTTCTTTCCTTTACGACATTCGACTTTAAGCGTCTAACAATCATCACGCATGAAGAGAATCTAGCTAGTCAGAAAGTTGCACAGAAAGCTGGTTTTAAGCTCTTCCGTCAGTTCAAAGGGAGCGATCGCTACACGAGAAAGATGAGAGATTACACCGAATATCGCTACGAAAAAGGAGATTTCAATGAGTAAACATCAGGAAATTTTAGCTTATCTTGAAAATCTTCCAATTGGCAAGCGGGTCAGCGTTCGGAGTATTTCAAATTACTTGGGGGTCAGCGACGGAACTGCCTACCGAGCGATCAAGGAAGCTGAAAATAGAGGAATTGTCGAAACCAGACCCAGAAGTGGGACTATCCGAGTCAAGTCGAAAAAAGTTGTTTTAGAGCACCTGACTTACAAGGAAATTGCGGATATTACTGGATCAGAGGTGCTTGCCGGTGCAAAAGGACTGGAAAAAGAATTTAACAAGTTCTCCATCGGAGCTATGACCGAGCAAAATATCCTACGTTACTTAAACGAAGGCGGCCTTCTTATTGTCGGGGATCGAACGCAGATTCAGATTTTGGCTCTTGAAAATGAGAATGCCGTGCTGGTAACGGGAGGTTTTGAAGTCGATCCAGAGGTTTTAAAACTGGCCAATCGTATTGAAATTCCCGTCCTAAGAACCAAGCACGATACCTATACCGTGGCGACCATGATTAACCGCGCCCTGTCCAATATCCAGATTAAAACTGATATTTTGACAGTAGAGCAGGTTTATAGAGCCAGTCACGAATATGGTTTCTTACATGACACAGATACCGTTCGTGACTATCTGGACTTGGTTCGTCGTAATCGGACCAGTCGTTTTCCAGTCGTTAATCAGCATCAAATGCTGGTTGGTGTCGTGACCATGCGGGATGCGGGAGATAAGTCTCCTTTGACTACCTTGGATAAGGTTATGACCCGAAAAATCTTCATGACTGGTCTTTCAGCAAATATTGCCAATATCAGTCAGCGCATGATTGCAGAGGATTTTGAAATGATTCCGGTGGTACGCAGCAATCAGACCCTCCTTGGGGTGATTACTCGTCGGGACATTATGGAGAAAATGAGTCGCTCACAGATTTCCAGTTTGCCGACTTTCAGCGAGCAGGTGGGCCAGAAGCTTCATCGCCAAGAGGATATTTTTTCTTTCACTGTCGAGCCTTTCATGCTGGAGCAAAACAGGGTCTTGGCTAATGGCGTCTTGACGGAAATTATCACTCGGATTACGCAGCAGTTGATGACGACGAATAGTCAGAGCTTAATCGTCGATCAGATGATGATTCATTTCTTTCAGGCTGTTCAGATTGATGATGTCCTGCAGATTCGGCCACGTATTATTCATCAGACGCGGCGGACAGCAGTGATTGACTATGATATCTACTTAGATTCGCTCATCGTTGCCAAAGCAACGATTACTGTAAAAATTACTTAGTAAAGAGGTTAATAATGATTACTATAAAATCACAACGTGAAATTGATTTAATGGACAAGAGCGGAGATTTCTTAGCTTCTGTTCATATCGGCTTGAGAGACTTGATCAAGCCAGGTATTGACATGTGGGACATTGAAGAATATGTCCGCAAGCGCTGTAAAGAAGACAATGCTTTGCCCCTTCAGATTGGCGTAGAGGGCAGTATCATGGATTATCCTTATGCGACTTGTTGTTCTCTCAATGATGAGGTGGCCCATGCTTTTCCTCGCCATCAAAAGTTAGTCGAGGGTGATATCATCTGTGTGGACATGGTTGTCGGTTTAGTCGACAAGACTGAGCTGGATGTCTCTAAGTTGGACTTTGACAATGTTGAGCAGATGAAGCAATACACAGAAAACTTCCGTGGTGGTGTTGCAGATTCTTGCTGGGCTTATGCAGTTGGTCAGATTAGTTCAGAAGCGCAGCAGCTCATGGATGTGACCAAGGAATGTCTCTACCGAGGAATTGCAGCTGCAAAAGTTGGCAATCGCATTGGAGATATTGGTGCAGCCATTCAAGAATATGCTGAAAGCCATGGCTATGGAGTGGTGCGTGATTTGGTTGGTCACGGAGTTGGCCCAACCATGCATGAGGAGCCAATGGTGCCGCATTACGGCCGTGCAGGACGCGGTTTGCGCCTGCGGGAGGGAATGGTTCTGACTGTCGAGCCAATGATCAATACAGGTACATGGGAAATTGACACGGACTTTGAAACAGGTTGGGCGCATAAAACGCTTGATGGCGGTCTTTCTTGCCAATATGAGCACCAATTTGTCATTACCAAAGATGGTCCTGTGATTCTAACCAGCCAGGGAGAAGAAGGGACTTATTAAGCATAGAGGGCTGGGCTTGTCTCAGCCTTTTTGAATAGGAGAGAGATGTGACAGGATTCATCAAAAAGATGAGAGAAAATGAATTTCTCAGAGCTTTTTTCCATTTTTATCAGGCATCGGAGGCAGATATTACCAGCATTGCTGTGGCCTACTATTTTCTGATTTCGATTTTCCCCTTGTTATTGATTGCGGCAAATATTCTGCCCTATTTTCAAATTCGGCCAGATGAGCTCTTGGTTGCACTGAAAGACTTACTGCCAGAGTCATTGTATCTGACGATCGCCAAGGTTGTCCGCGATGTGCTAACCAAGCCTTCGACAGGTTTGCTGAGTATTTCTATCCTATCGGCCCTTTGGACTTTTTCCCAGAGCATGACTTTTTTGCAAAAGGCTTTTAATAAATGCTATGGTACGAAGCAAGGGCGGGGGCTTATCTGGGAGCGGATCTTTGCTTTTATCATGAGTCTAGGCTTGCAAGTCCTACTAGGCTTGTCGCTCGTTTTGACCCTATTTGGTCGAATGCTGGTTGGGATTCTTTATAATTTCTGGCAGTTTGACCGTGGCCTCTACCAGCAGTTGCTGACCATGACAGAGCCTACGATTTATCTGATGCTCTTTCTTTCGCTGATTCTGCTTTATTTTTCGTTACCCAATGTGAAAATTCCTAAAATCCGCTATGTGCTACCAGGTGCGACCTTGGTTCTTGCTATCATTTATAGCCTCATGAACCTTTTTACTGTTTATATCGAAGCTTATCTAGATCGCTTTTTAGATGTGCGTTTTGTCGGCTCAGTGGTGGTTGTGATTATCATGTTTTGGTTTATCCTAATTGCCAAGGTGCTAATCGTCGGAGCTGTCCTCAATGCGAGCATCCAAAGTCGTTTCGTATCGCACTTTGAAAGCCGTAGTGGTGAGCTTATTCTGAGATTTGATGACGAAGGACAAGCAGATAAGGATACAGATATATAATAGGTAAAATATGAAACAAACAATTTTTAATGCCTCGTTAGAGGAAAGTATGAATTTAGTGACAGATCAGTATATCAAAACTTCATTTGAGGATTTCAAGGAAAAAGGTTATGAGGGAAAGATTTGAGGATTTGTTACAATGCAGTCTATCCTATTTCTAATCTTTCTTTTGAGTATTTGGATTGATTCTCAAAATTTGCAGTTTTTATTTATGAAAGTAAGCCTCATAAATGGGGCTTTATTTGGATTGGGATTTGTAGGGTTTGCTGGCTATTTAATTGATCTAACCAAAATAAAAATCAGTCAATACTATCATATTATTACTTCAATATATGGTCTAAGTTGTGATTTTTCTTCTTTGCTTGCAGTGTTTAGTAATAGGTATAGCCGGAGCAGGAACGATGGTTGGAACGATTTTATCTAGCGCACTATATACGATTGCTTTTATTTTGTACTTTGTTAGACTGTTTCAAAATTTTCAGAAGAACACGTTCGAAATTTTGTATCAAGAGTCTACTTACTCAAATAGGGGAGCGGATTTTCTCGACCGTTTTGTTGTGTTTGCCAAAAAGTACGGAGGAATTATCCTGTCCCTAATTGTTATTTTCCGTATCTTTTTCCCAAACTCGGATTTTATTCAGCAAAATGGTACCCTTCGTTCAATTTTTATAGCCATTAATCCAATATTATTTGTCCCCTTCCTTTACTTTCTGTATGCTTTAAGTGTGAACAATTTTCAAGGCTACTATCTCAAAAAATATTTGGAAGATTACCGCCAGTTATCTGACTACTCCATAGAAGACTGGTATGGGAAAGAATCGAAAAGATACAAAGAGTCGCTGGATCAGGAAGTTTAGTCAATGTTGGTTTACCCATTCGATTTTTATGGCGATGGTGCCTCCTTTTACAATGTAACCTGAACAAAATAGGAGAAAATAAATGGATAAGATACAAAAAGATATTAATGATGCACTAGAAACAGCACGAAGATTAAACTTAGTAAAGGCGATTTTTGGACTATCTCTATATTCTCTTATGGTTATGATTGGGACGTCTTTACCGATAAACCTATTTCGAATGGCTAGTGAAGCTGGGTATGACCCAGATATACCATTGACATCAATGGTTACCCAGCTGACATCAGTAGAAAAAGGGCTCATTCCCCCAGATAGTTTCTTTGTCTTTCTATTCTTGCTTTGTTACGGTCATTTTACTTGTTTTTATATTATTTCTAAAAGAAATCGCATTAAAGCCTATTTAATGACTCAGATTTTTCAATTATTTTTGCTCGTAATTTTATATTATAGTTGGTTTATAGCCGCCTTGTATCTAATCCCCCTAGTAGCAGTTCGTATCGTCTACTGGATAGGTTTTGTCTTATCACTGATTTACCTTATCTATATCCTTGTTACTAAGCAACGCGCTAGAAAGGATTATTTCTCCTCAGAATATTATAAAAAGTTTTTAAATGTGATTTTATTCTTATGGTTGTTGATGTATGGAATCAATCTCTTCACCAACGGACTCAATCATTTCCTAGCGTACCTCTTGCTTGCCTTATTACCTATTGCACCTATTCTCTTAGGACTATTTTTAGTATCATTTTTTAAATCCAATGTAGTAACGCTAGAGAACTTGAATGCAGTCAATAAAAACCAAGAGAAATACCGTGAGGAATATGGTTATACCATCGAGGAATGGTATGGGAAGAAGTCAAAAATGTACAAAGAATATGTTAAGAAGCAACGAGGCATTAGTAAATAAATATCTATCCGAAATTTCCACATGGTTTGACTTCAGGTGGTTTTTCTATGCTCTTCTCAAGCCGATTTGATATTGTAGTATTATATGATGTGACTAATAAGGTTGCACTAATGGATTTTAAAGGTGAAGATTATACTCGAGAGAATCTAGCTAGTGATTGTACTGACCTTTATCAAAACATATCAAGAGGTTCCTTAACAAGCAATCAGCTAACCTTCCTAGTATCTATTTCTAACAAAAAGTGAGGCAAAGACTTTTTCCTAGCCCCTTTTTTGATGGTGTAGATAAGGGAAAGGCGGAAATAGTTCTGTGCGGAGGTTTAGTTCTATATAGAATTTTTCTAAGATAAGTATTTTTGAATAATTTTTATTGTATTTGCAATAAAAATCTGCTATACTATCTTCAGAAGGAGGAAGTATGTCAATTTTACGTGAGATTGGAATCATTGCTCGGGCTTTGAATTCCATCGCTAATATTGAGTTTCGTGACATAGATTTGGCGCGGGGGCAGTATCTCTATCTGGTGCGGATTGCGGAGAATCCTGGGATTATTCAGGAGGAGCTGTCAGACTTGCTCAAGGTGGATCGCTCAACGGTGGCTCGTTCAGTCAAGAAGCTAGAAAGTAAAGGCTTAGTGGAACAGCGGCCAGCAGCCAATAACCGCAAGAACAAGGAATGGTTCGTCACTGAGAAGGGGGCAACACTTTATCCTTTTATCATAGCGGAAAACGAATATTCGGAGCAGGTTTCGTTGGAAAATTTTTCAGAAAACGAGCGGAAAGAGTTAGAGAAGTTGCTGGTTCGCGTCCGAGAGAATATTACCAAGGACTGGGAGCTGGTCAAAAAAGGCCAGAAAAGAAATTATTGAGGTAGAACATGAAAGTTACAGTTGAAAATGAATTTTGGGCTTTGTTTCCAGAAGCTCAGATTAGTGTTTTAGTGGTCAAGGGACTGGATAATAAAGTGGATGAAAGTAAGGATCCTTATTTCAAATCCCTGCTGGATAAGGGAGCAAAGCGAGCAGCAGACTTTATCCCAGACGAGAATTTCACTCAGAACGATGTCATTCAGGAGTGGCGGCAGGCTTTCGGCCAATTTAAGACCAAAAAAGGAGCGCGTTCCTCTATCGAAGCCCTGCTCAAGCGGGTCAGTCAAGGACGGGAATTCAACCCCATCAATCCTTTGGTAGATATTTATAATAGTGTTTCCCTTTCTTATGCTGTTCCTTGTGGCGGTGAGGATTTGGACAAGATTGTCGGTGGTCTTTATCTAGGAAAAGCCAAGGGTGGTGAAGCATTCTTTCCACTGGGAGCTGAGACTGATGCACCAGCTTTGGCAGAAGAAATCATCTACTATGATGAAGAGGGAGCGGTCTGCCGTTGTCTTAACTGGCGAGAAGCACAACGAACCATGCTGACAGAAGAGACCAAGGACGCCATCTTGGTTATCGAGGCCATCAATGGAGAGCAGGCTGCGCGTGCCCAAGCAGCTATGACAGAACTTCAGACTCTGATTGAGGACTATTTTGGGGTTAAGGGTGATATTACCCACCTGACAGCTGACAATGCCATCTTGGAAGTATAAAAATAAAAATATCTGGATCAGAAATATCTGGTCCAGATTTGTTTTTATAGGAGAAATAAGTCGATTCATCTTATTTTGCCTTGTTTTCAAAGACAAAAATCTTACTAAAGACGTAGTTGAGGACGATAATTAGCACTTGAGCCATCAAAGTTTCAATGGTGTTGACCATCTTAATATAGTTGTGGACGAATTGACCGATAATCTGTGGGAAGCTAGTGACAAAGATAAAGGTTAGCAGTAAATTCAAGGCCATAGTAGCTAGGCGGGCTGTGAAAAATTTGACCAATCGCACTGGCCAGCCCTGTCTCTTTTGCTTGAAAACGATAGTATCGTTGGTCACAAAGGCAAAGAGAATGCCCAGAATATCACCTATTATCGTAGCCAGTAGTTCATTTCCCGTCAGTTCATAGCAGAGCATCCGACTGACAACGGATACGACAGTGGTTGCCACACCAAAGAAGAGGTAGGATAGGACTTCATTATCAAAGAATTTTTTAATCAAAGTTTTCATAAGCATAGTCTATCACATTTCTAGGATTTATGCTATACTAGTGAGGTTGTCGATTTGAAGGAGATAGCTTTTCCGTCTGAGGCAACCCTTGGCGCTTAACTTCTTTCGCCAAGCATATTACACGCGCTCATGCGCTAAAGGAGAAAACATGAAACAAGAAAACTTATCAGTTCGTGATTTGACACACATTGCCATTGTTGCTGCCATTTATGTAGCCCTAACCGTCACGCCTCCCTTAAATGCGATTAGTTACGGTGCTTACCAGTTCAGAATTTCTGAAATGATGAACTTTATGGCCTTTTACAATCGTAAATACATCCTGGGAGTGACTATTGGCTGTATGATTGCCAATCTCTATAGCTTTGGAATCATTGATGTCTTTGTCGGTGGTTGGTCAACTCTAGTCTTCCTATCATTAGGTGTCTACCTTTTCAGTCGCTATAAGGATCAATACCTGATTAAAGATTTGCTTCGTTTGGATCATTTCTATTTTGCCATTTTCTTCTCTATTTCGATGGTGACGATTGCGGCAGAGTTGTATTTCTTACAGGGCTTGCCATTCTTCCTGACTTGGTTTACAATAGCCATTGGAGAATTTGCTTCTTTGATTGTTGGAGCTATCATTATTAACCAGATTGCTAAACGGATTGATTTGACAAAATAAGACAGCAGAGAGCGGATTTCCGCTCTTTTTATGTCCTCTTTTTTAGTGAGAATTCGGAACAAATAGAGGAAGATTTTGTGTATTTGTGATAAAATAGAAGTATGAAAGAAAGAATGTCAGAATTAGTCAAATTGCTTAATCGATACGCCCATGAATACTATACGGCAGACAGGCCAAGTGTATCGGACAGCGAGTATGACAGACTCTATCGCGAGTTAGTGGAGTTAGAAGAAAAGTACCCAACTGATATCCTACCTGATAGCCCAACGCATCGGGTGGGCGGGAAGATTTTAGAAGGATTTGAAAAATATCCACACCAGTATCCTCTCTTTAGTTTGCAGGATGCTTTTTCACGTGAAGAATTACTAGCCTTTGACCAGCGGATTCGCAAGGAATTTCCCCAAGTTTCCTATATTTGTGAACTCAAGATTGATGGGCTTTCTATTTCCCTGACCTATGAAAAGGGAATCTTGGTAGCAGGAGCGACTCGAGGAGATGGCTCTGTTGGAGAAAACATCACGGAAAACCTCAAGCGGGTTAAGGATATTCCTCTGATCTTGAAAGAACCGCTGGACATTACTGTTCGCGGAGAGTGCTACATGCCTAAGGCTTCTTTTGATGCGGTCAATCAGCTGCGGCAGGAGAACGGCGAGCCTGAGTTTGCCAATCCCCGCAATGCGGCAGCAGGAACCTTGCGCCAGTTGGATACAGCGGTTGTAGCCAAGCGTAATCTAGCAACCTTCCTTTACCAAGAAGCCAGTCCGACTGAGGCTAGCAGCCAGGAATCAGTCCTAAACAAGCTGGCAGATTTAGGCTTTTCAGTTAATCCGATTCATTTCCTAGCGGATTCGATTGATGCCGTTTGGGAATTTATTGAAAAGATTGCTCAGGAGCGGGACAGTCTGCCTTATGAGATTGACGGTATTGTCATCAAGGTTAATGACTTGGCGGTGCAAGAGGAGCTTGGCTTTACTGTCAAGGCACCTAAGTGGGCCATCGCCTATAAGTTTCCGGCAGAGGAAAAGGAAGCCCAGCTTCTATCTGTTGACTGGACAGTCGGACGGACAGGAGTTGTGACCCCTACAGCTAATCTGACACCAGTTCAGCTAGCGGGAACGACCGTTAGCCGAGCGACTTTGCACAATGTGGACTATATTGCAGAGAAGGATATTCGTCAGAAAGATACCGTTATCGTCTATAAGGCGGGGGATATTATTCCTGCTGTCTTGCGCGTGGTGGAGTCCAAGCGCATTTCAGAAGAGCCTTTGGAAATACCAAGTCACTGTCCAAGCTGTGAGAGTGAGCTGGTGCATTTCGAGGATGAAGTGGCTCTGCGCTGCATCAATCCCCTCTGTCCAGCCCAGATCAAGGAAGGCTTGATTCACTTTGCCAGTCGGGATGCCATGAACATCACGGGTCTTGGTCCAGCAGTGGTCGAGAAGGTCTTTGATAAGGCCTTGGTCAAGGATGTGGCTGGAATTTACCGACTTTCTGTAGAAGATTTGCTGACCTTGGACGGCTTTAAGGAAAAATCAGCGAATAAATTGTATAATGCCATTCAAGCTTCCAAGGAAAACTCAGCAGAGAAATTGCTCTTTGGTCTGGGAATCCGTCACGTGGGAAGCAAGGCTAGTCGGATTTTGCTGGAGAAATTCCATGATATGATCAAGCTGTCTCAGGCAAGTCAAGAGGAAATTTCCTCTATTGACAGCTTGGGGACAGTTATCGCTCAGAGTCTGCATTCTTACTTTGAGCAGGAAGGCAGTCAACTTCTCTTGCGGGAATTGCAGGAAGCTGGCGTCAACCTAGACTATCTAGGGGAGAAAGTGGCAGCTGATGCTGCTCTCGCTGGCAAAACAGTCGTATTGACCGGAAAATTACAAAAATTAACACGGAATCAAGCTAAAGAAAAATTGCTGAGCTTGGGTGCAAATGTCGCTGGAAGTGTGTCCAAAAAGACAGATTTGGTGGTGGCAGGTACCGATGCCGGCAGCAAATTAACCAAAGCCCAAGAACTTGGGATCGAGATTCGAGATGAGGACTGGCTAGATAGCTTGTGAGGCTGAGAATGGAAAATAAGATAAAAAAAGCAAGATTGATTTATAACCCAACTTCTGGGCAGGAAATTATCAAAAAAAATATTGCCGAAGTCTTGGATGTTTTGGAAGATGTTGGCTATGAAACCAGTGCCTACCAGACGACTCCAGAGCCTTTCTCTGCTCAGCGAGAGGCTGAAAGGGCAGCAAGAGCAGGTTTTGATTTGGTCATAGCAGCCGGTGGAGACGGTACGATCAATGAAGTAGTGAATGGGGTTGCGGGTCTAGAAGTGCGCCCCAAGCTGGCTTTCATCCCAACTGGTACGACCAATGATTATGCGCGTGCCTTGAAAATTCCGATGGGAGATCCAGTGGCTGCAGCTCGAATTATCGAGAAAAATCAGACGATTCAGATGGATATCGGTCGGGCTTATGGCAGCAAATACTTTATCAATATTGCGGCGGCGGGCACGCTGACAGAGCTGACTTACAGTGTCCCTAGTGAGGTCAAGACCCGTTTAGGCTATCTGGCTTATGTAGCCGAAGGAGCCAAGATGCTACCGCGCTCCAAATCCCGTAAGGTACGGATTGAGCATGACCATGGTGTTTTCGAGGGCAAGATTTCACTTGTCTTTGCGGCCTTGACCAATTCTATCGGAGGCTTTGAAAAGCTAGCACCAGATACCAAACTGGATGATGGAAATTTCACCTTGATTCTTGTAAAAACGGCCAAGTTGTTTGATATGCTTAGTCTCATCATACAGGCAATTAATGGTGGCCAACATGTGACGGATGCCAATGTTGAATACCTGAAAACTAGCAAATTAAAGCTAGAAGTATTAGATAAAAAAGCACCCTTTATGTTGAATCTGGACGGTGAGTACGGAGGAGATACACCAGTAGAATTGGAAGTGTTGCACAATCATCTGGAGTTTTTCGCCAATATAGATGAAATCGATGAGAGCGCTCTTTCCTTAGAAAAATTAGAATGAAGAGATAAATGAAAATGCTAGACTATAAAGTCATTGTCCATTATCACAATCCTAAGGGAGATTACTTTTCTTATGATTTGTGGCAGTGGCAGACGGATCAGTGGGGAAAAGAAGCACCTTTTTCCAAACTTGATTATTTTGGTATTCAGGGAGAATTATCTTTTGAAAGTTGGGAGCCTCTCAGTCAGGCTCATGTGATTGTCAAGCGTTCAGACTGGTCCAGCCAATCTTGCGATTATCACATTGATTTATTGCCAGTTCATTTGCCTACAGAGGTTTGGTTGATTGAAGGAGATCATCAGGTCTACTATTCCTTGCAAGCGGCGACGACGAGCCACCAATATTCGCGGCGACGCCCTCATAATTTTGATGTGGCTATGCGCTCAGATTATTTTGACGAATGCTGGGGCTACCAAGGTTGGCTTGGGCATCGTCTGCAGGGGCAGGTAAATGAGTTTAAAGTTTGGGCTCCGACAGCCAAAAAAGTTGAATTGCTAGTCTATGAAACTTCCGATAATCAAGCAGCTGTTTATAAAGAATTCCCTATGGAAAAGGGAGAGATTTACTCGCACGATCATGCTAAAAATACAATCGGAGTTTGGTCGGTGGAAGTGCCAGAAGATTTAGCTGGCAAGGCCTACCAGTATCATGTTCATTTTGAAAACCAGCATTTTTTGACGCGCGATCCTTATACAATCGCTACCAGTCCAGATGGCAAGCGCTCAGCTATTGTTGCCGAACAGGACAAGACTGTTGCTGTTTTTAAGGTATGTCAAGGCAAGGAGGCAACCTGGCGTTTAGATAACCCAAATCAGGCTGTCATCTATGAGATGCATATCCGTGATATTAGCAAATCGCCTAGTTCCGGTGTCGCAGAACATTTGCGAGGGACTTTTTTGGGGGCATGTCAAAGCGGCACTAGAAATAGCCAGGGGGACCAGACGACTTTTGATTACATTCGCAATCTAGGTATCAATGTGGTGCAGCTCCAGCCGGTTTCTGACCGACATAAGGACTATGACCAAAATGGCCAAGTTACTTATAACTGGGGCTATGATCCACAGAACTACAACGCGCCAGAAACCAGTTTTTCTTCTAATCCAGATGATCCGGGTCAGGCCATCCGAGATTTGAAAACCATGATTCAGGCTTACCACGATGCAGGGATTTCTGTGACCTTGGATGTGGTTTACAATCATATTTATTCGACCTTTGACTCCGCCTTTCAGTTAACAGTTCCCGATTATTACTACCGAATGAATCCCAACGGTTCTTTCCAGAATGGTACAGGTGTCGGTAGTGAGACGGCCAGTGAGCATGAAATGTTCCGCAAATTCATGATTGATTCACTTCGCTATTGGGTAGAAGAATTCAATGTGGATGGCTTCCGTTTTGATCTGATGGGAATCCATGATGTCACCACCATGAATATCATCCGAGAAGAAATGGATAAAATTGATCCACGGATTTTGCTTTATGGTGAAGGTTGGGATATGGGAACAGGCCTGATGCCAGAGGACAAGGCTAAGAAAGACAATGCTTATCAACTGCCGCGAATTGGCTTTTTCAATGATACTCAGCGCGATGCGATAAAGGGTGCTGAAGTCTATGGTGGGCTGAAAGCTGGTTATGTGAGCGGACAAGCGACTGAGGATATCATAGCCAAAGCCATTCTGGGCAGCAGTGAGTTAGGCTCCTATTTGACACCGACTCAGGTTCTTAATTATGTGGAGGCGCATGATAATTTCAACCTGCATGACTTGCTGGTTGACTTGCACCCAGATGATGATGAGGTCATTCGGACCAAAAGAATTGAGCTGGCAACAGCTATGAACTTGCTTATGCAGGGTATGGCATTTATGGAATTGGGCCAAGAATTTTCCCGCACAAAACTAGTAGGAACAGGCGAAGAGGGCCAAGTCCTGCCTAGCGATCGTGACAGAGCAATGAATAGCTACAATGCTCCCGATGCTGTCAACCAAGTGAATTGGGAATTGATTAGCCAACATCAGGAGAGTATTGACTATATCAAGCAGATCATTCACTTAAAGACAAGTCAGAAGGAATTTTCTTATCAAACCTATGAAGAGATTTACAAACATGTCTTTGTAAGGGAAGCTTTTACCGGCAGTGGTATCGTCATTTTTGAGATTAAAGACGAAAAACATTATGAAATCATTTTTAATGCAAGTGGACTGCCCTATTATCTTGAGAATGCGGATCATCTACGTTTATTGGTCGGAAATAGTCGTCATAAGAGACCCTTCTATGTGGAGAATCTGACCGCTTCCGTTTTTGAAGTGATTGCATAGTATGAATAAAAATAAGAAAAGATTGAAGACAGGCTTTGTGGCTCACGTTTTCAATCTTTTTTGTGCTTCAAAAATAAAAACTCTCCCCAAAACATTTTTCAATGTTTTAGGAAGAGTTGAGTAGCCTCATAGATTAGGGACTGGCACTTGAACTGGAGGAGCTAGAAGAGCTGGAGGACTCTCCGCTAGTTCCCTCTTCGCTGCTAGTGCTAGAGTGAAATTGTTCTGGGTGAAGTACTCGATAACTTGGTGAATTAAAGAGATCCACAGAAGACACACCGCCACGTTTTGAATAAAGGCTAGTCGATTGGTCACCTTTTTCTTTCTCAATGGCCTTGAGGGCTTTCAAAGAGTTGATATAGCTGTAATCATCAGGATTGACTTTTCCTAGGTTATTGCCCGTATAAAAGCGGAATAGGTCCCCTGTCTGAATAGCATCGCTCATTTTCAGCTGTGTATTTGCGGCTGTTCGGATAGCTTCTAGTTCAGCCGTTGTTGACTCGTCTGGCAGAGTGATCTCCTCACCAGTTTGTGTGTTGTAAATGCGGCCACTATAACTTGTGTATTTTGGTGTTACAAAGTTATTGGTTGAGCGGAAGGCCACGATTTGCTGGTGCTGAGGTGAGAGGAGGTCTTGCCCGACTTGAAGGTAATTTTTGGAGTCAATCCCCAATAAATGCTCCAAGGTTGGCAGCATATCGATTTGTCCGCCAAAGGTATCGATAATTTTTCCTTTTTCCATTCCAGGTATCACGACCATGTATGGCACTCTCTGTAACATGGCGTTGTCATAGCTAGACCATGTCTCAGAATTTTTATTGATCAAAGGTGCCAAAGCTGGATTACGAGAATTGGAAATTCCATAGTGGTCACCGTAAAGGACGATAATTGAATTTTCATAGAGTCCAGCTTCTTTTAGGTAGTCAAAGAAAGCTTTGACAGCTGAGTCGAGGTAGTTTGCTGTTGCAAAGTAGCCATTGATGGTTTCGTCTTTGGTATCTGCCAGTGGGAAACCAATCTCATCGCCAATCAGACTGGTCGTATAAGGATAGTGATTAGAGACGGTGATGTATTTGGCATAGAAAGGCTGCTGCAAATGTTCCAGATATTTGATGGAATCTTTGAACATAATTTTATCGTTCAAGCCGTACTGGAAGGAGTTGGTTTCGTCTTGCTTGGTAAAGTAAGACGCATCGAAGAAATAATTATAACCCCATTGCTTGTAGGCAGTGTTACGGTTCCAGAAACTACCTGTATTTCCATGGAAAACAGCAGATGTATAATCTCCGTTTTTTGATAGGATAAAAGGTGCTGCTTGTTGGGTATTAGTACCGCCATAGTTTACCATGAAGGAGCCTTGGTTGAGACCAAAGAGACCTGTTTCAATCATGGTCTCCGCATCAGAAGTCTTTCCAGCCTTAACCTGATTAAAGATATTTGAAAAAGCTAAAGTTGAGTTGGAGTGGTAAAGGGAGTTGAGGAAAGGCGTAACCTCGTATTCCTTGCCCTCCATCTGCAGTTTATAATCAATCAGAAACTGCTGGAAGCTCTCTAGATGGACATAGATAACATTACGGCCTTTGGCAATGCCGTAGTATTCAGAGTTCGGCTCGGCATAGTGGGATTGGATATATTGTTCAACGGGTTCTAGATCCTTAGCAGAGGCTTTGGAACGCTCTTTATTAGCAGCATAGGTTTGATTAGCACTGTAGCCGAGAAAGGCAGGAAGACCAAGAGCGCGAACGACATAGTAATTTGAAAATCCGCGTGTCAGGAGCTCAGGACGATCAATTTCTGCTAAGAAAAGATTGGCCGAAAAGAGCATCGCTGATAGGGATGTCACGGCAAAGCTGGCGCGGAAATTAAACCTACGATGATCCAAGCGGATATACTTTTTATAAAAAAGCCAGCCCAGAATCGGGAAATCAATGATATAGATAGCATCCCAAGGGCGGAAGAGCTCCATGGCTGCGGCTCCGAGACCTGCAGACACCTTGCTAGAGGCCAACATGGTATTGACTGTCACAAAGTCGGTAAACTCACGGTAGTAGATGGAGTTTGAGACCAACCAGACAAAGAGCATGATGTAGATAGCCGTGCTGACACAATAAAAAAGCTTAGTCGGCTTGATATAAAGGGCGAGTCCAATCAGTAAAAGTCCAATTGGGAAAGGGTTAATCAGAGCCAGAAAAATTTGATAGGCTCCTTGAATATCTAAATTAAAATCAACGGTATAAGCCCACATGGTTTTTAACCAATAAATCGTGAGCAAGCTCAAGACGAAACCGAGCCTTGTACTCATAAAATTGAGTAAATTCTTGGTTATTTTTTTCACAGAAAGATACTTCCTTGTCTTATTTCCTAAAAATTTTCTTCTTCTAAGTATATCACAATTTTTTAAGTTGAGGAAAAATTGAGGTGATTTAGTGTTTAGTTTATTTTATTTGTAAAGTAATTTAGAATAAGGGCAATCATTTCCTAGCTTCAGGATTGTTCGCAAGAATATCTAAAATTAAACAGGCCTTGCTTCATGATAGATAGTGGAAAGTGGTAGTAGAGGAAGCTTGCTCAAAAGCTCGCCTGATGAAATAAATACTTAATATATAAAATGTTGAAAATTTCTTCTACTAAAACAAGATTATGTGAAAATAATAAATATGCTTTGAGAATTTTCACAATATTTGGTATAATAATGCTTATGAAGAAACTTACTGTTAATAAACAGACAGAGGAAAAGTTGAGAAAAGGAATTTTAGTTCTAGATAAGAATGATTTTCCAACTCTTTCATTCACTGATCAATGTGTGGAATTGCATAGTCAGCAGGGGAAGTTCTTGGGAACGGCTTATCTCTCCTTACAAAATAAGGGACTTGGCTGGCTGATTTCCTATGCTAAGGTAGAGCTGAACTCAGCTTTCTTTCAGCATTTGTTTGAAAAAGCTAAAGACAAGCGTTTCTATTACCGTCATGCAGAGGATACGACAGCCTATCGCCTCTTTAATCAAGAAGGTGACGGTTTTGGCGGTTTTACGATTGATATATATGAGAACTACGCCGTTTTCTCTTGGTACAATTCCTTTGTTTTTTCAATCAAGGATCAGATAGTGGCTGCTTTCCAGCAGGTCTTTCCTGAGGTCGCTGGAGCTTATGAGAAGATTCGCTTCAAGGGCTTGGACTATGAGTCTGCCCATCTCTACGGAGCAGAAGCGCCAGCCTATTTTACGGTTTTGGAGAATGGCGTTCGCTATCAAGTTTTCATGAATGATGGCCTGATGACTGGGATTTTTCTGGACCAGCACGAGGTACGGGGGAGTCTGGTTGACGGCTTAGCTAGCGGAAAAAGCCTGCTCAATATGTTTTCTTATACAGCGGCTTTCTCGGTGGCAGCTGCCATGGGCGGTGCCAGTCAAACAACTTCGGTGGATTTGGCCAAACGTAGCCGCGAGCTTTCCCAAGCGCATTTTGAAGCCAATGGCTTGGATTTAGAGCCGCATCGTTTCGTGGTCATGGATGTCTTTGACTATTTCAAATACGCCAAGCGTCACGAGCTTAAATATGATGTGATTGTCCTTGATCCGCCGAGCTTTGCTCGCAATAAGAAACAGACTTTCTCTGTTGCGAAAGATTATCATCGTTTGGTGGCTCAGGCCTTGGAAATCTTGAGTCCAAAAGGAACATTGATTCTTTCGACCAACGCAGCTAATGTTTCTAGAAGTAAGTTTAAAAAAGAAATTGAAAAAGGATTTGCAGGAGTTCCTCATCGCTATCTAGCGGAATATGGCCTACCAGCAGACTTTGTATACAATAAGAAAGATGAGAATAGTAACTACCTCAAGGTATTTACAATTAAGGTGGACAAATGAAATTAGTCGTTTCAATCATGCCCAGAAGTTTAGAAGAGGCTAAAGCAATTGATGTGAGTCGTTATGATGATGCTGACATTATCGAATGGCGCGCGGACTTTTTGCCGAAAGAGAGTATTCTGAACGTTGCTCCTGCTATTTTCGAGAAATTTGCTGGCCGTGAATTGCTCTTCACGCTGCGAAGTCGCGGAGAAGGTGGCGAAATTGAACTGTCAGATGATGAATATGTTGCTCTTATCAAAGAAGTAGCCAATTTTTATTCGCCAGACTATGTTGATTTTGAATACTATTCGCATAAAGATAAATTCGAAGAAATGCTCGAGTTTCCTAATTTAGTTCTCAGTTATCATAATTTCGAGGAAACACCTGAAAATATGATGGAAATTTTGTCAGAATTGACGAGTTTGGCACCAAAAGTGGTCAAAGTTTCTGTCATGGCGCATAATGAGCAGGATGTGTTGGATCTGATGAACTACACTCGCGGATTTAAGATTTTGAATCCTGAGCAAGAGTATGTAACGATTTCTATGGGAAAAGTCGGAAAGATTTCTCGCTTAGCTGCAGATTTGACAGGTTCGAGCTGGTCTTTTGCTAGCGTTGAACAGCCGAGTGCACCAGGTCAGGTTTCCCTAGCAAACATGAAGGTTGTGCGGGAGATTTTAAATGAAAATTGATGGCCATACTCGTCTAGCTGCAGTGGTTGCTAAGCCGATTAAACATAGCATTTCACCATTTATTCATAATACTGCCTTTGAGAAAACTGCTGTCAATGGTGTCTACCTTGCTTGGGAAATTGAAGCAGAGGATTTAGAAGCGACCGTTGCTAATATCCGAAGGTATGATATGTTTGGGATAAATTTGTCAATGCCCTACAAGCAGGAGGTTATCCAATATCTTGATGAATTGGATCCCAGCGCCCGTCTTATCGGAGCTGTGAATACCGTGGTGAATGAAAATGGTACATTGATAGGATACAATACAGATGGCAAGGGATTTTTTAAGAGCTTGCCGTCTTTTGCTATTCAGGGCAAAAAAATGACCATTTTAGGTGCCGGCGGAGCGGCGACAGCTATTATCGCTCAAGCAGCTGTGGATCAGGCAGAGGAAATCTTTGTCTTTACTCGGCAGACTTCCTATGATAAGACCGTTAGCAAGATGGCAGTTATCAGCCGCCAGACTAAGAGTAGGATTCATGTATTGAACTTAGAAGACTTGGCTATCTTGCAGGATAAAATCAACCAGTCAGACCTTCTGGTCAATGGAACAAGTGTGGGTATGGATGGAAAAACTTTGCCATTAGCTGAAAGTGTTCAGCTGCCGAGCCAGATTTTAGTCGCGGATGTGATTTATAAACCTTTTGAAACACCTTTTTTAAAGTGGGCTCGAAGTCAGAAGGTAGAGGCAGTGAATGGTCTAGGTATGTTGCTTTATCAGGCAGCAGAAGCTTTTGAGCTTTGGACAGGACAACCCATGCCTTGTCAGGAAATTTGGCAGCAGTTGGAAGCTCTGTATAAATAATTACTCGTACTCAACTCCTCTATGGTTGGAACAGGAAAAACAAGGAGGCGCTTATGAAATTGAATGTAAATCTCCCCCACCATCCCTATGACATTGTAATTGAAAAGGGGACTTTATCTCAGGCTGGCAGCTGGCTGCGTCAGCTTTGGCAGCCTCAGAAGGTAGTCATCGTCACGGACAATCGAGTGGCTCGACTCTATGCGGAGAAGGTCAAGCTGAGCTTGGCAGCCGCTGGATTTGAGGCCTATGTCTTTGACTTTTTAGAGGGTGAAGCTAGCAAGAACTTAAAGACGGTCAACAAAGTCTATGAGTTTTTGGTCAAGGTTGGTCTGACCCGCAGTGATGGTATCGTGGCCTTGGGTGGCGGCGTTGTTGGTGATTTGGCAGGCTTTGTTGCTTCGACCTACATGCGGGGCATTCATTTCGTGCAGATTCCGACCAGTCTGACAGCCCAAGTGGACTCCTCAATCGGTGGTAAGACAGGCGTCAATACACCTTGGGCCAAGAATATGGTCGGAACTTTTACCCAGCCTGACGGGGTTCTGATTGATCCAGAAGTCTTGCATACTTTAGGTCAGCGGGAACTGATCGAAGGTATGGGTGAGGTGGTCAAGTACGGCTTGATTGAGGATAAGGAACTCTGGGATGAGCTGTCAGAAATGGATGGCAGCCCAGAGTCGATTTTGGAGCATGCGGAGAGCATCATCTACCATTCCTGCGATGTCAAGCGTAAGATTGTGGTCGAGGACGAGCTGGATAATGGCGTCCGCCTCTATCTGAATTTTGGTCATACTATTGGGCACGCTATTGAAGCGACAGCGGGCTATGGAAAAGTCATGCACGGTGAAGCTGTGGCGATTGGCATGGTACAGATTTCTCGTGTCGCTGAGAAGAAAGGCCTTATGCCAGCCGGAATCACAGAAGACATCATCCGTATGTGTCAGAAGTTTGGCTTGCCGGTGGATTACCAGCCATGGAATGAGGCTGCTCTCTATCAGGCTTTGACCCATGATAAGAAGGCTAGAGGGAATTCTATTAAACTAGTACTGGTTCCTGAGTTGGGTTCGGCTAGTATTCACCAGATTCTGTTGGAAGAGATGAAAGAATTTCTGAAGAAATAAGTGCCAGATGGAGTTTAAGACGATTGGACAGTTTGGATAAAAATAGACAGGTTGTCCATATCTTTCCATCCCAGAAATAGGAGAAAATGTATGAGATACTTAACAGCAGGAGAATCCCACGGACCACGTTTGACAGCTATTATTGAGGGGGTGCCGGCTGGTCTTCCTTTGACCGCTGACTATATCAATGCTGAGCTCAAGCGACGCCAGGGTGGTTACGGTCGCGGTGCCCGCATGAAGATTGAAAGCGATCAAGTCGAGATTACGTCTGGGGTTCGTCATGGCTTGACCATGGGCGGCCCGATTACACTCAACGTGACTAATTTAGACCATCAGAAATGGCTGGAGATTATGAGTGCGGCAGATGTGGATGAAAAGAAAAAAGGGCTGCGTAAGATTACCAAACCACGCCCTGGCCATGCAGACTTGGTTGGTGGTATGAAATACCGCTTTGACGATTTGCGAAATTCTCTGGAACGCTCTTCTGCCCGCGAAACGACCATGCGTGTAGCAGTCGGAGCGGTAGCCAAGCGCTTGCTGGAAGAAATCGGTGTAGAGGTAGCCAGCCATATTGTGATCTTTGGTGGTATTGATATTGATGTGCCGGACGATCTGACTGTAGAAGAAATCAAGGAAAGAGCTGCCCAGTCGGAGGTTTCCATTGTCAATCCCGAGCGCGAAGAAGAGATCAAGGCCTACATTGACCAGATTAAGAAAGACGGGGATACTATCGGTGGTGTCATTGAGACTGTCGTTGGTGGTGTGCCGGTTGGTCTGGGCTCCTATGTCCAATGGGACAAGAAGCTGGATGCCAAAATTGCTCAGGGAGTCGTTTCCATTAATGCTTTCAAGGGAGTTGAGTTTGGTGTGGGCTTTGAAGCAGGCCGTCTCAAGGGCAGTCAAGTCATGGATGAAATCCTTTGGTCTGAGGAAGATGGCTTCACTCGCAGGACCAATAATCTAGGTGGCTTTGAGGGCGGTATGACCAATGGTCAGCCAATCGTGGTGCGTGGTGTTATGAAGCCCATTCCAACCCTTTACAAGCCTCTGATGAGCGTGGATATTGAGACCCACGAGCCTTATAAGGCAACGGTGGAGCGGAGCGATCCTACGGCTCTGCCAGCGGCAGGTGTTGTCATGGAAAGCGTGGTGGCAACAATTTTAGCCACTGAAGTCCTAGAGAAGTTTTCTTCGGACAATCTGGAAGAACTAAAGGATGCGGTAGCCCGCCATCGGGAATTTG